>DATFSU010000001.1:0-3934 GCA_035262465.1 Candidatus Angelobacter sp.
TCCGCGATTTGATGAGCACATCGAGCTGCATCGCATCGATTGTCTTGCCAGTCACGGCGATCTGACTTCCTACAATTTCACGCGGGAAAAAATTGCCAACACGCCGCCGGAGAGCGTGCGTCCCGCGCCGTTGATCACGGGCCACGATCTGATTGACGCCGGCTACCAGCCCGGACCGCGCTTCAAGGAGATTCTGGGCGCGGTGGAGGACGGGCAACTGGAAGAACGGTTGCGCTCACGCGACGACGCCTTGGAATTTGTACGCCGGCAATTTCCCCGGGTGGGTGGATGTTAGAATCAAGTTCTTCAGTTTCCCGCCGATGAATCGCTGGCTCGAACACGCTGCCGCCGGACTCGAGAGAGTGGTAGCCAGGAGTCTCGACCACGCCCCCCCGGCCGATGCGCCGCTGCTGGCCTGGCCGCTGGCCTGCGGGCACGCGGTGGCCGAGCGCACGCGCGCCCTGGCCTGCGCCGAGGGTGTGCTGCGGGTGGAAGTTCCCGATGTAGCCTGGCGCAACGAATTGCAGGCGCTGGCGCCGCGGTACTTGGCGGCCATCAACCGCTACGTGAGCGTGAAGCGGATAGAGTTTGTAGTCCCGGGGCAAATCCGATGAACGTTTCTGAACAAGACGTGGCCTACGTCTCCGAACTGGCGAACCTCGAGTTGACCGAGCCGGAGCGCGAACGCATGGTGCGCGATCTCAATTCGATTCTTGAATACATGGACCGGTTGAACCGGCTGGATACCGCGAACGTGGAGCCCATGGCGCAGGTGTCGGATCGTTTTGGCGGGGATGCCTCCAGGCAGGGGAGCGAGCGTTTTGCCTACGCCGGCCGCGAAGACATTCACAACGGGCTGCGTGAGTCGCTGCCCCATGAAGTGGCGATGGAGAATGCGCCGGAATCAGACGGAACGTTTTTCAAAGTGCCGAAGGTGATTGAGCGCTAGCCCGGGTTGTCGACCGTCTTCCCGGGACTTGGTTCGCTCTGCCGGCCTGTTCCGGGGCTGAAGCGCTGGGTTGGCGTGGCGGCCGTCCCGAAGTAGACCTGGCTCCTGCGGCGAAATTCACTTTATTTTTATGGATCTGCACTCGCTCACCATCGACGCGGCGCGCTCCGCAGTCGAGGAGCGAAAGACCACGGCGGTTGAACTGGCCGCGGCATTTTATTCGAAGATCGAGCGCGACGATCCGCCGATCGGAGCCTACCTGACGCTGTCGAAGGAGCGAGCGCTGGCGCAGGCCGAGCGCATGGATCGCCGGGTGGAGCAAGGCAACGCGCTGCCTCCTCTGGGCGGTGTTCCGGTTGGCATCAAAGATGTGCTGGTGACAGGCGGCGTCCGCACTACCGCCGGTTCGAAAATCCTGGGCCGCTACATTCCTCCCTACGATTCGACCGCGGTGGCACGCATGGAGGCTGCGGGTGCGGTGATTCTTGGCAAGTTGAATTGCGACGAATTCGCGATGGGATCGTCGAACGAGAATTCCGCTTTCTACCCGGTGCACAATCCCCACGATCTGAGTCGCGTGCCGGGAGGCTCTTCCGGCGGATCCGCCGCCGCAGTAGCCGCCGGCATGGCGGTGGCGGCGCTGGGATCAGATACCGGCGGCTCCATTCGTCAGCCGGCATCGTTTTGCGGGGTGGTTGGCCTGATGCCGACTTATGGGCGTGTATCGCGCTACGGGTTGATTGCATTTGCCTCGTCGCTCGATCATGTCGGGCCACTTACCAGGTCGGTGAACGACGCCGCGCTGGTGCTGCGCACCATCGCCGGACGCGATCCCATGGATCCGACCTCCGCGGATGTGCCTGTACCCGATTACGTCGCCGAACTGGAAAAGCCGGTGAAAGGCCTGCGCCTGGGAGTAGCCAGGGAATATTTTGGCGAGGGCTTGGAGCCCGAAGTCCGCGCGGCAGTGGAAGCAGCGATCGAGAAGCTCGCCGGCCTTGGTTGCGAGATCGTCAAGGTTTCCCTGCCGCATACTGAGTACGCGATTCCCACTTACTATGTGGTCGCGACTGCGGAAGCATCGTCAAACCTGGCACGCTTCGATGGAGTCCGCTATGGATTGCGGGCCAAGGATGCACGCACTCTCCCCGAGATGTACCGGCGAACCCGTGATCGCGGATTTGGCAGCGAAGTGAAGCGCCGCATCATGCTGGGGACTTATGTCCTCAGCGCCGGTTACTATGACGCTTACTACCTCAAGGCGCAGAAAGTCAGAACCCTGGTGACGCGCGACTTCGAACAGGCCTTCGGGAAAGTGGATGCGATCCTGACGCCCACCAGTCCCACGGCTGCGTTCCCGCTGGGTGAGAAAGTTGACGATCCGCTCGCCATGTATCTCGCCGACATCTACACGGTGACGGCGGATCTGGCGGGGATCCCGGGTATCTCCGTGCCCTGCGGCGAGACGCGGCAGAAGCTGCCTATCGGTCTGCAGATTCTGGGAAAACATTTTGACGAGGCAACGGTGTTGCGTGTGGCGCACGCTTACGAGCAGGAGACATCGGGCTAGCGGCGCCGGGCAGGCGGACACCTGCCCGTGCCTGAGTCGGCTTTACCAGACCCGGCAACGCTTCTCGCGGACCATGGCTGAGCTCGGCTTGCATTGGAAGGCTTGCTGGAACTCGGCCATGTTGGAGACCACGCCGTTGGCGCGGTCCTTATCTGGCGAGTGCGGGTCGACGGTGGCGCGCAGCCGTTTGGTTTCGTCACGGATGTTGCCGCACCAGTCCTGCGCATAGCCGATGAAGAAGCGCTGCTCGGGGGTGAAACCTTCGAGCGGCTCGAGCTTCTGATCTTTCGTCTGTTCCTTCCAGGCCATGTAGGCGAGGATGGTTCCCCCCAGGTCGGCGACGTCTTCGCCCATCGTCAGCTTGCCGTTGATCCTGATGTCATCGACGATGACATATTGCGAGTATTGATCGGAGATGCAGGCCGCGCGGTCAGTGAACTGCCTGGCGTCTTCCGGAGTCCACCAGTCGCGCAGGTTGCCTTGCGCATCGAACTGGCGGCCTTCGTCGTCAAAGCCGTGAGTGAGTTCGTGGCCGATTGTCGCACCCGTATCGCCATAGTTCGGCGCGTCGTCTGACTTGGGGTCGAAAAACGGCGGCTGCAGAATGCCGGCGGGGAAGTTGATGTCGTTCTTCTGGGGATCGTAATAGGCGTTGACGGTCGGCGGGGTCATCTGCCACTCGCCGCGATCCAGCGGCTTGCCGATCTTCGCCAGCTGGCGGTTGAACTCGAAAACCCGCGCGCGCAGCACGTTGCCCATTTCGTCGTCCGGCGCAATCGCCAGTGAGCTGTAGTCCCGCCACTTGTCGGGATAGCCGATCTTGTTGGCCACGGCATGCAGCTTTTCCAGGGCATGCTGCTTGGTCACGGGCGTCATCCAGGAGAGAGAATTGATGTCTTGCTGCATGGCGGCTTCGATCTGCTTCACCATCACCAGTGCGCGCTGCTTGGCCTCGGGGCTAAAGGTGCGGTCGGCGAAGGCCTTGCCCAGCGCCTCTCCCAGGTCGTTGTCCACATAGCCGACGCATCGCTTCCAGCGCGGTTCGAGCTGCTCCTGACCGCGCAGCGTCTTTCCGTAAAAAGCAAAATCTTCGTTGACAAACGGCGTGGAGAGAAATTCCGCGTTCGCGTTCGCTAGGTGCCAGCGCAGGTAGGCTTGCCAGCTGGCAATGCTTTCCTTCTCGATGGCAGCGTTCATTCCCTTGAAGAACTCGGGCGTGGCCACGTTGAGCGAGTCGACCGACGGCAGTCCAACCTTGGTCATGTAGATCTTCCATGGGAAGGCCGGGCTCAAGGTCTGCAGCTGTGCACTGGTCATGCGATGGTAGAGCAGTTGCGGGTCGCGCCGCTCCACGCGGGTGAGCGAAGCTTTCGCCAGGGAGGTTTCAATGCGCAGAACCGCGTCGGCTTCCTGCC
>DATFSU010000002.1:0-3320 GCA_035262465.1 Candidatus Angelobacter sp.
CATATCCCGGCGGGAGCAACTGAAGTCCATCATCCGCTACTCGCCGGTCTCGGTTGACGGTGCATGGAAGCTGAGGAGCACGAGACCTGGCGGCCTGCAGTCTTTCGCCTACCGCTTCGACTTCTCGAATTCACTCAGCGCAACGGGTATTTGGGTGGCCAGCCGGCTTGCTGCCACGAACGCTCCACTGACGATCCTTCTAAATGACAAAGGATACAAAGCGTCCGGGCAAGATGTGGTCGAGGGGGTTAATCGCGGCGAGCCGGTGCTTGCCTTCGAGCCACTGTTTTTTGGCTCGACATCTCCCGACGAGACCGAACCTGCCTATTGGGAAATGTTGGTGGCAAGCAGAGGTGATCGCGCCTTGGGCCTCGAAGTCGCCCAATTGATCGCAACTGCGAAGTCGTTCAAAACGCCCACTGGCCCAAAGAATATCCGCTTGATGACGGATGGAATACGCAGTCAGGTGGTTGCGCTTGCTGCAGCCGCACTGGAGCCGGATCTGTTTTCCGGGATCGAATCAAAACATGCGATGAGCAGCTTAAGTTATCTTCTCGATGCCCCAGTTCCTTACCGGACCGCTCCTGACCTTTTTTGCCTGGATCTCTATAAGTATTTCGACATCGACCAGATGACGATGCTGGCATTTCCAGCGAAGGTCACAATGGGGAGCAAGGTAGTTTTTCTTCCCGGCTCCGTGGGCAATTGATAGAGTGTTCAACCGGCGCTCAGCCTGAGTAATTTCCGGGAGAGTTGCTACGATTTGCAGCAACGCTGGAGAAAGCAACGTACATGCAGAAAACGGGGAACACCAGGCGCGACCTTCTGCAGTTCACGGGTGCCGCGGTCCTTGGCGCTGGTGCACAAGTTCGCGCAGGGGCACACACACCTGGGCCGGCTCGCGAGATAGCTGCCGATTTTGACGTTCGCAACTTTGGCGCGAAGGGTGACGGCAAGACACTCGATACGCCCTCGATTAACAAGGCGATTGCCGCCGCTGCGGCAGCCGGCGGGGGCACGGTTCACGTGCCTGCGGGCACTTACCTGTGCTACTCCATTCGGCTGAAGAGCCATGTCCGGCTTCAACTGGAAAACGGATCCGTCATCCTTGCGGCGGATCCGCCCAAAGAAAGCGGTGCGGAAGGTTATGATCTCCCGGAGTCCAACAAGCCCTGGGAAGGCTATCAGGATTTCGGCCACAATCACTGTCGTAATAGTCTGATCTGGGGCGAAGGCTTGGAAGACATCTGCATCTCCGGTCCGGGCCTGATTTGGGGCAAAGGGATCAGCCGCGGCGAGTTTCAAGGCCCCATCGCGGAAATACCGGGAGTGGCCAACAAAGCCATCGGCTTAAAGAGTTGCCGTAATGTGATTCTTCGCGAATTCTCGATTCTTCACGGCGGGCACGACGCAATACTCGCCACCGGAGTGGATAACCTGACCATTGAAAACCTGAGAATTGATACCAACCGCGGCGGCATTGACCTGGATTGTTGTTGCAATGTGCGGCTTACAAAATGCAGCATCAACGCCCCGTGGGATGACGCGATATGCCTGAAGAGTTCTTATGCGCTGGGTTTTCCGCGCGCTGCCGAAATGATCACCATCAGCGATTGCATGGTCAGCGGCAGTTTTGAAGAAGGCTCACTCCTCGATGGGACCTTTAAACGCTTTCGTCCAGACGCCGATATTGACCGCCTTGGACGCATCAAGTTCGGCACAGAATCGAACGGTGGCTTCAGGAACATTGCCATTACGAACTGCGTTTTTGACGGGTGTTTTGGTTTGGCCATATTGAGCGTCGATGGAGCCATCATCGAAGATGTGAGCATCTCGAATATCACGATGCGCGATACCGTCGGCCCGCCGATTTTCCTTCGCCTTGGTTCGCGCATGCGAGGTCCCGCGGGAGTGCCGGTCGGCGCCATACGGCGAGTCAATATTTCGAATGTCGTTTCGTCCAGCACATCATCGCTCATCTGTTCGATGATTGCCGGAATCCCGAACCACAAAATTGAAAATATAAAGTTGACCAACCTCCTGTTACAGCATTCCGGCGGCGGAACAAAGATCGATGCGGCCCGTCAGCTGGGAGAGAAGGAAATGGAATATCCCGAGCCGACCATGTTCGGCAATACTCCTGCGCACGCTTTTCTAATTCATCACGCAGAAGGCATTGAGATCACTAACTGTAAAGTAATCTCTTCTGCGGAGGACGCCAGACCATGCTTCGTTCTGAACGACGTCCAACGGGCAGACTTCTTTAATGTCAAGGCGGATCAGGCCGCAAATACGCCCACGTTCATTCTGGATGACGCGAAAGACATCAGAGTTGGAAAGTGCAACTCCTTGCCTGATACAGAGATTGCAGAAGTAAAGCATAAGGAGTTGTAGAGGGGCCCGGATTTTGCCGCGACATCGGGACGGAACCGAAATCCCAGGCAGCACATCTCCGGAAGGACGGATGGATCCACGCGATATTGCCGCCGAGCTAAACGGCGAGTCCTGCCTGGCCGCGACTGACGGCAACAGTATGAATTCTCCGTGGCATTTTCCTAACTCCTTAAACATGAATCCAATTCAACACAATGAGTGCCAGAGTACTTGTGCCTACGATGATCCAAAGAGTGAGCCCTTGAAGAAGTGGACGAAGCCCTACGCGTTGCAGTGTTTTCCGATTGAGCCCTGTACCGATCAGAAAGAGCGTCACCGTCAGGCCACTCCTGCCCAGCTGGTTGATGGTGCTAAAGGCCCGATTCCATGCGGGCAGCAAGGTATTCAGCAGGGCGGCAAGGCAAAACAGCAAGATGAACCATGGCCAGTGGATTCGCGCCTTGGACTTCAATGTGGCGGCGGTGACAAAAGATAGGGGAACAATCCAAAGGGCGCGGGCCAGCTTGATTGTGGTGCCCACAGCCAGTGCGCTGGGCCCATACTTCGCTGTGGCGCCAACGACTGAGCTGGTATCGTGAATCGCCAGCGCTGACCAGAGGCCGAACTGCTCCTGGCTCAGGTGAAGCAGATACCCGATTACCGGAAAGAGAAACAACGCCACCGAATTGAGGATGAAGACTGAACCCAGGGCGACCGCCATTTCCTCTTCGTTGGCCTCTGCAATTGGACCAACCGCGGCGATGGCGCTGCCCCCGCAGATCGCCGTCCCGGCGCTGATAAGAAAGGCCGGTTTCTTGCCAACCCGAATGAGGTAACCGAGTCCCAGACCAAGCGACATCGCAACGGTAATGCTGACCGCCGTGTAGAGAAAACCAGAGCGTCCGGCGTGCACGACTTCATGGAGATTCATGCCAAAGCCAAGGGCA
>DATFSU010000003.1:0-346313 GCA_035262465.1 Candidatus Angelobacter sp.
ACAGGATGCAGAAAGGCCCTATCCCAAGATGCTGCCACTTTCGCAGTATTTAATGGACCGGAATGCGGCAATCGCGCTGGCGCGAAGCGCCGCTCCAGAGGGCATTTCAAAGGATGCGTCTGTTTTGGTGCTGACGCCCAATGGCTGGGAAACAGCGGTCAAAGGTACGAACGGTTTTGTGTGCATGGCGGGGCCGTCATGGACGGCCAGCATTGATTTTTATGACGTCTGGAGTCCGAAGCAGAGAGGGGCGATTTGCCTCAATCCAGCGGCTGTGCGGTCGATCCTGCCGATTTTTCGCAAGCTGACACAAATGACGCTGGCTGGAGTTACCTCTGTAAAAGAGCGCATCGCGGGTATTCAAGAGGCGTATGCGAACAAGGAGATTCCGCCGGTGGAGCCGGGGGCAATGAGCTATATGATGTCCAAGGATGCATACCTTACCCATTTGGGCCATACGCACAATTTATGCCACGTGATGTTTTTCTTGCCGATGAAAGATCCTGCTGAATTGGACGCCAATGATCAGAACTCACCGATTTCTTCCACGTCTATGTGGTTCCCGGACCCTGACAAACCGGATAGTCCACTGAACAAAGAGCTGCCGCCGCTGCGGACCGTCCCAATCGAAGTGCCGTATTGGTCCGATGGCACTCTTGCGTTCCACTAAATCAAGCCGTATGGCAACAGCAAAGATTCTTCCCGTACGGACGACCATTCACACTGTTAGAAGGCGGCTTCGCCGGAGGTGGAGGATTTGTGTGGACTGGACTCGTTGCAGATGCTGCATTAATAGCCGCATTCGCCACAATCTGTACGCTACTGCGGAACCAGATCGTTAAGTAGCTGGCGTAGCACCGCCATCACACTCATGATCCGGCGGTGCATCTACACCTCAACAGTGTCGTTCTGGCCCTGGCAATCTGGTTCAAAATTCTTCCGTCGGGGACGCCAGAAAATCAAGAAGTTTGCAGCGTCCTGGCCGTAATTCCCACAACATTCCACAACAATGGTCAAATCATGAGTGTCCAAGCTTACGCGTGCGCATGATCAGGGTCCGCCAAAGCATCTCCGATCCGACTTACGGCATATTTCTACGATGCCCTCGCGCGCGTCCACCAAACCATGAAACAGCGCGGTAGTAGAGCTGTTTACTTGTATGCCGCTCTTGGTACTGGCAGCGTGAACGGCCCATGCCTTACATCGGTGGATGAATCGGGCAATCCGCGTCAGCTGTCATGACGGATTTGGGGAAGGTTGTCGAAGTCAATCCTCCGTCTGCAAAATGACGATATGGCCGGCTTCATCCACGGCAAACCAGTGCCGTTTCTTGCAGGTAGTCTTCATCATCCTGCATTTGACATTGGTTTTAGAATTTGCCAGGAAACATAACCAAACAGTTTGGGCAGGGCGGTATGTTCTGGTCTGATTGAATCGTAGATTGCTGAGTTGGATCCCGGGCTTTTGGGCCGAATTAAAAAAGTGCAGCTAAAAAGGCTTTCACTATCTCAAATTATCATCTCTCAAGTAATTTGAGGGCACCATGTCCAGCACAGCATCCATGAACTCCTGCGGAGGCTGATATCCGTGATCCTTGATGTAGTGGTAGATCATGTTGGGGCTTGCATATTCACGACCAGACTTAGACTTAACTCGAATTTCTGCCCCGCCGAGAGTGATTTTAGTTCCGTTTCTTTCGTGAATGTTAGCCTTGATTTCTGTGCACAAATTGCAGATATGTACACCACGAGTCAGGTTGACTGGTGTCTTACACAATTCAAAAATGACGTCCAGCACGCCATCGGAAACAGGTCCGGTCTGGAAAGGATATTGGCGGTCCAGCCAACCAATGTTCAATTCACCCTTAGCATTCCCTCGAATGTAAGAGTACAGCGTCAGATCCGCGAAATATGCCATGAGAGCATACTAGTGCACTACCGGCCCGATCTCGCAGCATGCCGCCCACTTTACATTGCCCATTCCTGATCGCAAAAGCTGATCGAGCGTTGTAGGCGTCTGAACGGTTGTTGGGTTCCCCATTATGTTTATGGGACTGTACCCGGGATAATCGGGCGGTATAAGTGTCAAATTAGGAATCTCACTGCCTGGTAAAAACGTTGTGGCACCTGCCATTTCACCGTTACCTGTCACAGCATCAAAGGGTGTTAAATCGGCGCCGGTCTCAATGGCCTGCCCGTAGGCATCACTGATTACATTGCCCATTTCTGTCGGCAAGGTAATAGAGGTTCCTTCAGGAACAATAATAGTACCATCTGCTGGATCCCATGTGCCGTGACCGCTGAGCACATTGGGATCCGTTTGGGCCGGGTTCGCACCAGAGGTCGCACCTTCTCCGGCTGCATCGCTTGCTTCACCAGCACCTCGCAGGGTATTCGCTGCATCTTCGAGTGCGGGGGCCGCACCCGAGGACAAGCCAGCGGCTATGCCCGAAGTGGCCCCGCCCACGACGGCGCCTCCTATTCCACCAAACAGAGCTGCCCTGCCTATGCTGCCTCGATGACAAGGATCAATGAGATTGGCTGCCCCTTGCCCGGCCGCTCCACCAATAGCACCCGCTACCCCTCCGATGATGGCTCCTGAGCCGATAGCTCCCAAAACGCCCCCACCCAAGGCTCCCGCGAGAGGCGCCGCGAGGGGGCCGGCCAGTCCAATAAGCGCACCTGTAACTGCCCCTGAAATCGCTCCGTTTGCCAATTCGGCTCCGGTGGGAAGCCTTCCAGCAAAAATCAGCGTCGAGGCCGTCGTAGCCAATGCGCCCACGCCGGCGCCTATCAACGCAGCGACCAGGATATGCAGGAACTCTCCCGAAGGATCATTTCCGTTGAGCGGGTCGCCATCCGTGTACGAATAAAGATTGGTACTGCCGCCAGCGAATCCTGCCGGATCTTGAACCAGGAACCGGGCTTGTTGCGGGTCATACCAGCGCGCACGGTAAAACATCAAGCCTGTGGCTGAATCTAACTCGCGACCTGTGTATCCATAGCGGGTAAAGGCGCTGCCGGGGCTGAATCCGTACGGTTCATACTGCTCGCGTTCCAGAACAGAGCCGTTCGCTCCGGTCAGGGCAATGGTGCTGCCAAGATGATCGTTCAGGAAATAGAGAGGGCCTGCTTGCGCAGTGGTCTGGGAAAGCTTGTTATCGACGCCTGGGCCATTGATGTAGTCGACGACGCTGCCGTCACTTCCTGTGTCCAGAACAACATCGGCGCCGGTGTAGAGAAACTGCGTGGTGATTCCATTGAATGTTCGCGCAGCCAGTCTTCCCAACGGGTCGTAGGAATACGTGACTGTTTGACCGTTCGGGAGCGTCGCCTGGGTCATGCGGCCGCGCGCATCCCAAACATATTGCGTAGGCCCAGCCGGGGTTGTCCGCGACAGAGTTTGCCCCAGATCGTCGAATGTCAGATTCAGATTTCCAAACTGCGTGATGCGATTATCCGCATCGGCATTGCCAGCAGTGGCTGCAACCGGCAACAAAGTGGCCGACGCGAGTGAAGAGATAGAGATGATCCTGTCGTCCTGGTCGAAGGTATAACCAAGGTCTTCCAGCACTTGCCCGTTGGCATTCGTGTGGGTAAGACGGCTCAGTCGCCCGGCATCGTCATACGTATAGGTTGTCGTCACGCCGTTGGGCCTCTGCAGGCTGGTCCGGCGAGACAGAGCATCATAGGTGTAGGTAAAAGTATTTGCGCCCTGCGTGATCGTCGAGAGCCGGCCGGCCAAGTCGTAGCCGTAGGTAATTACCTGCCGATTACCGGGGGTGATCGAGGTGACTCTGCCGCTGGCGTCGTAAACATATTGAACGGTGCCTGCCGGAGTAGTCTCGCTAAGCACCTGGCCGTTGGCGTCATAGCCGAATGCAATGAATCCTGACTCGCTGTCATCCACACGAGTTGTGCGGCCGGCAGCGTCATAGGTATACGTAACAAGCGCATCAGGATAGTTGACGCTGGACATCCGATTGAGAACGTCACGGGTAAATGAGGTGCGTCTTCCGAAGCGATCGGTGGTGTGTGTTACGTGTCCACCAAGATCGTACGCCGTAGTCGAGGTATTGCCGCGCGCGTCGGTTCGGGAAATGGGACGACCAACAACGTCATAGCTAACGGTAGCCGTGTTCCCGCGCTCGTCGCTCAGGGAAGTCATTCTTCCTGAGCTGTCGTGCCCGAACGAGACAGAAGCAGCTGTGGGATCCAAAATACCAGAAAGCAGGCCGCCGGAGTCGGTGGAGAACGTGAGCGTTCGGCCTGATGGAGCAGTGATGGCCTTCAGTTCGTTATCGGTACTGAAATTCAGCTTAGTGATTCGTCCGATCGCATCCGTTATCGATACCAATCGGTTCCTGGAGTCATACTGACTGGAGACTGTTTTTCCCAAGGCATTCTTGGTGGACGTAAGATTTCCGTTTGCGTCATATCCAAATGTTGTGACACCACCGGCGGCGTCTGTGTAAGTGGCGGGGCGTCCGCGTGGATCATAGGTAAAACTCGTTCCATGCCCCAGGGGATCAACGCTGGTAAGTGTCCGGCCAAGAATGTCATGGGTAAAGGTGGCGCGATTTCCCAACGCGTCGACAACGGCGGAAGCGTTTCCGTGCGTGTCATATTCAATGTGGCGGGTATTTCCCAATGGATCTGAGCTGCTAGTCAGCTCTCCGAACCCATCGTAAGTATAAGTTGTTGTCTGATGGAGCGCGTTGGTGACGGTGAGCAGATTGCCGTTCGGATCGTAGACCAGGTTTGTAACATGCCCAAGTGCATCGGTGATCTGGACTGGGTCGTTAAATACCGGCTCGCGATTGAGTAATACTTGTCCCCCGCCGGCGTCAGTCGTGGAAGTAACACTGCCCGCGCTGTTAAACGTACGACTTGCTGTGCCGCATCCGCATGGTCCCGTGCTGGCAATCGGCAGACCGCTATTCAGATCACGCGTAATGGTTGAAGTCTGGCCCTGATTGTCAGTGACGGAAAGCGTGTAGCCGTTGGAATCAAAGCGCCGGCTTTCCTTTCTTCCAACTGAACTTGTAATCGTGGTTTGCGAAACAACCGTTCCAGCAAGAGAGTAGGTGTACGTCTCTGTTCCGCCATCTGCCAGTGTTTGTGTGGCTACGCGGCCGTTGGCATCATAAGTAATCTGCTTGACTACATTGCCGCGCGGGTCTGTCACCGCGGCGATGCGGCCTCCCGTAACATATGTGTATTTCGTTACGTTTCCAACCGGGTCCGTGATCGTCGTAAGCCCCGGTACTCCGGCGACACCTGGGGTGCCTTCATAGGTGTAATGCCAGGTCCGGTTAAGAGGATCCGTCATACTGCTTACGCGATTGCTGCTGTCGTAAGTAAACGTCAGCGAGCGGCCCACGGGATCTGTGATCTGCGTGAGATTACCGTTGGAATAGGTGAGTGTCGTGGTATTGCCGTTACGGTCGACTTTAGAAATGAGTCTGCCCGCGGAATTAAAGTTCAGCAGCGTGCCGTCGGTATCGCGGTATTGAGTCGGCGCTGCACCGCCGATCACCCGCATGCTGCCGCCCAGGCCTGAAACGGTTGCTGTGCTGGTAAATCGCGCCGCCCCGGATGAATCTGTCCCCGAAGAGTTGTAGAGCCTGCCCGTCACTTCCTGGGGCATGATCAGGCGGCCTGCTCCGCCAGGAGCAAACGATCCGCTGATGCGAATATCCCAGTTGTGCGTCCACCCGCGTCCGAATGGGCAGTTATCACAGTTCTGAGCTTTATCCGTTGTATATACCAGGCTGAACGTCAGCCCGCCGCGTGCACCACCCCAGGAAGCTTGTTGGACATTTTCAATTTTGGTGCCAGTCGAGTAATCGACCGGGTGCGCCCCGCGCGCGCTGGGGCAGCTATTCGGATCGCTGGGGTTTCCATTCGGCCCGGTGTTCGGGAAATGCCAGGAGAAGTCCGGCAACCCATAAGGTTTTCCTGTTGTGGGATCGATTTCCGGATTGATGGTCCGGCCGTCGGCTGAAACCATCCCCTTGCCGTAAACAAACCAGTTCACGTGCGCGTGATCAAAAGCGTAAAGCTCGACTTCCGTCCCTGGATTGAGGCCGGCCAGATTGGGATACACGACAGGAATCGGAATATCGGTAATCGCGCCGCCAGGCTGGCTGGTGTAGACGATGTTTGTGCCCACATCACTCGGCAAAGGCGCGGGAGTACGGTCTGGAGCCAGCGGCGTGATGGAAGTCCTGGTGACGAGCGTGCCATCCAGCATGCGCAGGTGAGCGCCCTGGGGGATCGTCATTTGCAGGTTCGTCACTGATGCGTTGCCCGCGACCGTGTCTCCGTTTGGATTGATGGTTACTTCCTGCGACGTATCGATCGGCGGAAGGTGGAACGGTGTGGAGACGACATTGGCTCTGCCGGTGATGATGTTGACCGGTTCAAAGATCAGCGGGAAAGTTGCATTCGGCGATGTAGCAGAATGGCCATCGACACTCAGAGAGCGATTGGTTCCCGGCTGCACACCAGCAAGGAAGAAGTGGCCGGAAGGATCGGTGAGAACACTTTGGCCGTCAATCGAAACGGATGCGCCAACGATCGGCTGATTTGAGGTGCTCAGCACCTGTCCTGCGAGCGTGGTCTGGCCTGCCGCAATTACGTTGAGCGTACCGGATGCGGTTTTCTCCACAGACGCGCCAGCCACGTTTGCCACCGCGTGAACAACAAATGGATAAGTGCCAACTGCCAGATTGGTTGCGCTTAAATCAACCCCAAGGCTTGAACTGGCGCCTGCCGTAATCTGGGCGGGATTAAATACGGCCAGCACACCTTGAGGCAGTCCCGTAACGGAAAGGGCAGCAAGCTGGGTAAAGTCGGTTTGCTGGCTGGTCAGTGAAACTGCAAAAGCAACGTTGGATCCCTGTTGCAGCGTTCCTGTTCCGGGAGCAACGCTCACAGCGAAATCCTGCGCAGGACCGATCGTAAATGGAGTGGCCGTGACCGCCGAACCGGCCGGAGTGTTCACGGTGATAGGGCCGGTAACCGCGCCGCTGGGCACAACTACAGCTAGTTGCGTGCTGCTGGAAAAATTAATCCTCGCTGAAAGCTGCGTACTATTGGGTCCGGCAAAAGTTACCGTGCTTGCCGTTGGAGGAATAGCAAGCCCGGTTCCGGTAATGGATACCGCGGTTCCGACCGGACCGGTTTTGGGCGTAAAGTCGGCGATCATCGGCCCAACGGTTACGGTGATCGTCTGGAATGCGGTATTCCCGGCCACGTCAGATGCTGTCGCCGTAATCGTATTCGATCCCGCAACCACCGGGACGGAGCAGGAAAATGTTCCACTCGTCACGGTTGCCGCAACACCGTTGCAAGTAACCCCAGTCACTCCTGACAAGCCGTCAGAAACAGTTCCGCTCACGGTCAGGTTGCCGGCATTTGCCGATGAATTATTCGCCGGCGAAGTAATACTGATCAACGGCGGTGTCTTGTCGATCTTGAGGGTCGTCGTAACGCTCGCGTTCCCGCCAGCCGCATCGGTGGCCGTCGCCGTAAAGGACTGGTTTGCTCCTTCCGTCGTCACTGTCTGTGGATTTGGGCATTGCAATGGCGCAACCCCTCCGGTGCATGTGTACGAGATCGTTACATTCGTGCTGTTCCAACCAGCGGCGTTCGCCGGGGGAGCAATGGAAGATGTGATCGCCAGGGGCGTATTTACGGTAAACGTTGCCGGGTTGCTGGGGCCTACTCCGGCAACATTCACCACAACCGAAACCGGGCCGCTCGGAACTCCGGAGGGCACAGGCACCACAATTGCACTTGCTGTCCATGACGTCGGCGTGGCTTGTACGTTGCCGAACTTAACCGTGCTGGTGCCCATCGTCGTGCCAAAATTTGACCCGGCAATTGTTACCACCGTCCCGACCCCGCCTGCATTTGGCGTGAGGTCTGTGATTGTGGGGGCTGTGACTGTGGGAGGACGGATTTCAACCGTACTCAGGTTGTATACAACGTTCGTGGGCGCGGTGTCGTTGATGGTGACATTAACGCCGCTGTTCGAAACGGAGGTATTCAGCCTTTGCGTCCAAAGGGTATTGGAGGCATTTTGGAGGCATAGCGTCCCCGGTTGAGGCGTACATACATTAACAAACTGGTGTACCAGTGACTGGTTTGAACCCGGGGTCCGGGCTACGCCATGCGTTGGATCATCGCCAACACCAAATACTAAAGAGTTCTTTCGTGTCGAAGTAAGTGTTGCAGAAGGAGTACCCCCAGCTGAATTGCCCGTCCCCGTTGCGCCAATCGCATTTGCGCCGTTCGTTCCCGAAGAGTCAACTCCAAAAAAGCTGACGACGGTCATGGAGACGTTGACATTGCCGGACACGCCGGCACTAACTGAGACATTGCTCAGCATGAAGGGCGAAAATGCTTTCCAGATTTCTGCCGTCCCCTGCTGCGTATTAGTCCGCTTGACCAGCGTCCAGGTCAGCTGTCCACCGGAAACGCTGGAGGTGAACTGATTAGGCGACGCCACAGATATGAACGCTAGAAGGGATTGATTGCCTGATGCAGTAGAAAACGGCGGGCTAACGAGGGCGTCTGTTCCAATATCTGCATCAATTGAAGCGACTTGATCAACTCCCAGCCCGCCGGCATTGGTAACAACGAAATGAAGTCCATTGCTGGCCTGGCCACCAACGGTAATCACTATGTTCCCGCTGGTTGCGCTGCTGGGAACAGGCACCACAATACTGTTTGCGGACCATGAAGTAGGCGTGGCCGTGCTGCCGTTGAACGTAACCGTGCTCGTTCCCTGGGTCGCGCCGAAATTTGCACCCGTGATGGTAATTGGATTCCCAGCTGTACCTGAAACGGCAGACAGGCTGGTGACAAGAGGCGTTGAAACCGGTGTCGTAGCGGGCAGGATCTCCACCGCATTAAAATCCACGACATCAGTGGCCGGGGTTGTATCGCTCAGAGTAACAGTGGTTCCGCTGCCGGGAACCGCAGTGCTTACCTGCTGCACCCACAACACCCTGCCGGAACTTCCCGGCACATTGAACAGGTTGAGCATTGCCTGATTCTGGCCCGCGGTCAGGGGTGTCATATCGCTCAGGGCGTCCGCACCGACAGCAAAGACAATGGAATTATTTCGAGTAGTAGTAAGGGCGACTGAAGGAGCGCTGGCTGTGGCGGTCGCCCCGATCGCTCCCGAACCATTCGTTCCCGTCGTGTCCGCTCCGATAAAGCTTACGACCGTCAAAGCGAAATTGACGCCCAGGCCTCCTGCATTATTAGCGGTTACGGTAATGCCAGCATTATTGAGAACCGAAGGAGCAAACGCCCGCCATATTTCGGCGCTGCCTCCCGATGCGTTCGATCTCTGCACCAGGACCCAGGTCAGCCCTCCACCTGTAACGCTGCTGATGGAAGTCGTAGCGCCGTTCTGGGTCTGCGCTGCGGAAATGAAAGCCACCAGCACTTCATTGCTGCTGTTGGTTGAGAATCCGGGAAGCGTGAAGGTGCCGACGCTTGAAGTTACCTGAGTCGAGACCGTCTGGTCGATGGACAATCCAGGGCTGAGAACTGTAAACAGGCCGCCTCCACTGCTGCCGGCAGCGGTGGTTACCTGAACGTTTCCGGTCGTTGCCCCGGTTGGTACGGTTACTACAATGGCCGTGTCACTCCAACTGGAAACTGTGGCCGCAGCGCCATTGAAGGCCACGGTACCGATTCCCTGGGAAGCGCCAAAGTTTGTTCCGGTAATGGTAACGGCCGTGCCCGGCGAGCCCGAGCCTGGCTGCATGCCATTGATCCCCGGTAACGCTCCACTTTGCATCAGACCTTTCACCAGCGGGTTTGCGCCTGTGGGATTGAAGCGCTTGCCCACGGATGACGGATCGAAAGGGCTGGGCATGAGCGAAGCAAGCCCCGCAATTGTCGAGTCCGGAATGAATGGCAGAGTGCCGCGCCCCGGAGCTGCCCCTTTGCCAAGGATGGAGAGCAGTTCGTCATTGAGCAATGCCCGCACCCTGCCTGTCGAACGAAAGCCTGGGCCGGCCATCAATGACCATGAGCTGCTGACGATCATCACCTCCACCAACGCCAGCGCCAGAGCCTTACGCGCAACCGACCGGGCTGAACGACGAATGGTGAAAGCACACACCCTCAAAGCCTGGACAACGACATTCAACCGACGCAAAGAAGCCAGCATTTCCCTCGATCCTTTCCAGTTCAGCCGGAATTAACTGCCTTACCCGCCTCTTACCGCAAGGAACGTGAGCCGATCCTTCTTCCGGATTCGGTAATGTACGTCAATTCACTTCCGCCGCCGTATTGCGCTGCCACTTCGATCTTTTCCACTTTTTCCCCATTGATAAAAATTGGACGCAGATCGCTTGTTTGGGCTAAGTCGATCAATGTTGTTGCCGTAAGCACGCTGAGACCGGTTGGCAGCGAGACACTTACAGTGGTGCTGGAAGCTGCTGTGGTCCCTGAAAGAGTGGATGAACCGGTGTTGGAAGATCCTGACGCCGGCGTTGCCGTCAGATTTACGGTCGTGCCACTGGGAACATTCGTGGCATTGACCACGACTGCGACTGGATTAGGCTGGCTGGCGGGAAGAACAACGTCTGGCAAACCCTGGAATGATCCTACCGGGTTTGCCGGAGCCGCCACTCCGCCTACAGAAACGATCTGCAGCGTAGGGAGATTCGCGGGTACGGCGGAAGTGGGAAGCCCTGAGCTTACAGGATTGTTGGTGCTGGGTGAGAATCCAGTCAGGTTGAATGCCTCGGCTCTGATGAAGCCAAATCCGCCGTTAGAACCCGCCGCGGTACTAGTTGAGCCACCGGATCCCCCGCTTACATCCAAAGAGCAACTTCCCGTAATGGTGTTTGCCACCAGTCGGATTGCGCCGCCTGAACCGCCGCCGCCTGCGGCGGACGAACCTGCTTTTCCACCGCCAACACCGCCGCGAGAGACAATGCTGCCGGTAATCGAGATGCTCGTCGAGCTTGCCAAAAGTAAGGCCCCGCCTCCGCCACCCGCGCCTGTGCCCGAATCATTCGTAAAACCACAACCGCCACCACCCCCAGAACCGCCGATGAGAGGAATCAGACTCCTGGTGCCATATGCAGCTCCACCCAGAGAACCGGCGCCGGGAACCTGAAAACCGCCTCCCCCGCCGCCGCCGTTGCCGCAGCTTACTGGCGGACCGAGGGTCACGGGACCGCCCTTGCCTCCACCTGGTCCATCACCAGTGGTTCCCGCGGTAGCATTTACGCCCGCATTTCCCCCTCGTCCACCACCAGGGCCGCCAAGACCGCCAAATCCTGTTGAGCTTCCATTCTGGCCGGTTAACACGATGGAGCCTACGATCTGAACATCGCTCGTGGCCAGTATGGTGAGCGTTGTGTTCCCTGAGTTCGCAAGGTAAGTAATGGTTACGCCAGTCGGAATCGTAACCGTCGTGTAGTTAAAAACGCCGGACGCCGGCACCACGATGGTCTGGCTCGCCGTCGGCGCGAAGGCTCCATCGGCCCCGGTTGATCCGCTGCTGAAATTGCCCTGCGCCGCCAGTGGAACAGAAACAACCGCGACACTCATCGCTGCCCACATCCAAATCATTCGTAGCTTCATGCGCCCTGTTCTCCTTGTTTCAAAATTCCGCTTTACTGGATTTGCATCACGTTGTTCCCAAGATTCGTAATCGGTGTTGAACCGTTTTGCGCAACTACCTGAATCACGTCAGTCCCCAGCACAGTTCCCGCAGCCGACGTCGCCGTAAAGGTCAAAGTGCCCCCGTCAGGCGAAGATGAAATTCCGGTAACGGTGATATTCCTGTCCGGGGCGCCAGTGGAGGCCGTAAGAAACAAAATTCCACTCACTCCAACCAGATTCTGCCCGGTGATGGTGACGGACACAGCCGTTCCGTGAGTGAAGGCTGCCGGCGCAATCGAGCCGATTACCGGCCCGGTTGTGGTGGACACCGGCGGCGAACTGAGTGGCACTACCGGCCCCAATTCCACGGAAACCAGGCGTGCAAGCGTCGCAACGGCATTTCCCTTCTCTACCGTCACACTCACTGCCGCCAGAAAGTCATTGGCGAAATTGCTTCTCGCGACACTGACCGAAGTTGCGAACGCCTGGCTGTTGGCCGCAAGTCCTCGCGAAACGATCAGGCTGGAAGACCTGACTTCAGATGTCGTATTGGGGTTAAGAATTCTGACTGTGCCCTGGCCGGAAACTGCTCCGTCTGCTCCGCTGGCAGCCGACACGGTTACCGTCAATCCGGTGTTGATGTTTGGCGCAATGTAAAGGCCATTCGCGCTGACCGTGCCAACTGCTGAATTTCCCCCAGCAATTCCATTCACTGCCCATGTGACCTGTTGATTGGCTGTGCCAACGACCACGGCCTGAAACTGCACCGCTTCATTGGGAAGAATCTGGGCTGTCGCCGGCGACACGTCAACACGCGCAACCACGGTAAAGGAATCTGTGGTGGTAAACGCGCCCCGTGTTCCGGTAACGGTGATCGGGCCGCTGCTCGCGCCAGTCGGCACGCTCGTCGTTAATGAACTAACTGTTGCTGAAGCTATTTGAGCTGGAACTCCATTGAATGAGACCGTGCTCACTGTATCCAGTCCGGTCCCGGTCAGGGTCACCTGATCGCCCACCGTACCGACCTGAGGAGAAAATGAAAGTACTGCCAGCCCGCCGGCAGCGATTTGGTCAATTTCCGTCAGATTGCCGGCGGCATCGTAACGATAGATAACAGCCGCGCCGCTTGGCGCGACTACCGCGGATAAGCGGCCATTCGCATCATAAAGGTACTGAGTGGTGCCGCCCTGACCCAGCGCGCTATAGCTAGCGCCCATAAGCAGCAAAAAGGCAATTAGCGACGCAGAAAGCACCTTGTACACTCTATCCATCCTTCCTTATCTAACTGTCAGACATCCGTTGTTGCTCACTCTTTCTCCACTACAACAGCTGATAACCAACACTTCGGACTTATAGTGCACTCGGTGTAGTTTCAAACCATGAGTCCATTTGCTCTGCTAGGTTGACTTGCTGGTATAGCACTCAGCCATAGCCCGCGCAACAGAAAAGTTTGTTAATTTGAAAAATAGTTATCCACAATGTATTTCGCACCAAGCATGAATCTGTTTTGGAACTCACTGCACCCGACGCTATAGTTCTAACTATCCTCCGCTTCATCAGAAGGCATATAGCTTAGGATCTGTAGCAAGTTATCCTTGACAGGCTGGAGACCGTACTATATGAATCCGAGTGTGAGGCTTGAATGATGCGGCGCTTCCTATACTTCACTCTATCCGTGATTCTTATTTTGTGCCCGCTATTTGTGAAGTCACCGGCTGCGCTGCAATCGAGAACGGCTAGTCGTTCCGTGTCTGAATATGACTTGCCGTTTGGCCCGAATCCATTTGCCCCGAGCCGGGCGACCTCAGACTTTCCCGGTTTCCTGGATCAAGCCGAGTTTCCTCCCGCCAGTTATTGCGCCTCATGCCATCGCGAGGTACACCGGGAGTGGAGAGAGTCCGCGCACGCCAATTCCTTCCGGGAGCCTTTTTACCTGAAAAATGTGCAGCTCCTGATCGATCAAAAAGGTATTGCGTACTCGCGTCATTGCGAAGGCTGTCACAATCCGGTTGCCCTGTTTTCCGGTGTTCTTACCACAGGTTCAAAGGCTGCTCGGCCTTTTGATGAAGAGGGGGTTACTTGTTCGGTTTGTCATTCCATCACCCGCCTTGAAGGCACAAGTGGTACGGGAAGCTACGTGATGGGTTATCCGGCGGTTATGCTGAATCCTGACGGGACGCCTCTTCAGGGTCTCCCCACGTTCAGTGAAATTCTGAGCAACCCGGAAAGGCACAAAAAAGCGGTGATGCGCGAACTGTTGAAAACTCCTGAGTTCTGTTCGGCATGCCACAAGGCGGCGATTCCTGCTGAGCTGAATGGTTATAAGTGGCTGCGCGCTTTCTCTGTCTATGATGAATGGCAACAGTCCTCATGGTCACGGCAGTCGGCCCTTCCCTTTTATCAGAAGGACAAAGTCTCAACCTGCCAGGATTGCCACATGCAGCCTAGCGCGGCGAATAGTGACCATACTTCCCATAATGGAACTATACCTTCACATCGCTTTGCCAGCGCCAATACCGCTATTCCTGCATACTACTCGTATCCGGATCAGTTACAAGCTGTTCGTGACCGGCTGCGCGACTCACTCGCGGTTGATTTTTTTCGCGCTACTATTGAACATCAGGGCTGCAGCAGTGAAATAAGCCCTCTGGGATCAAATGCATTTAGAGTCAGACCTGGCGACTGGATTACTATAGATTTAGTTATACAAAACAGGAATATAGGGCATAGTTTAGTACCAGAACAACGTGATTTTTATGAAAGCTGGGTGGAGTTTAAAGCTACTAATAGCAATACCAACTTACTGCATAGTGGCGCACTGGATAGCAATGGCATGCTGGATCCCAGTGCGCACAGTTATATGAATCGTCTGATTGATAGCACCGGAAAGCTCCTGAACCTGCACCAGGTCTGGAATACCCGGCTTAAAAGCTATGACAACACCATTGGTTCTGGAAGATCTGACCTTGTTCGCTATCGCTTTCAGGTGCCTGCCGGAGCACACGGCTCTATTGAGATGACTGCAGCCGTTCGCTATCGCCGGTTCCGCAAACAATACAGCGATTTCATTTTGGAAACATCTTCGTTTTATCCGGTCTTTGATCTTGGCTCTGCTTCGCTTTCCCTGGCGATCGGGAAAAACGCTTCGCGCCCTGAACTCGATCCGCACAAACTGCTTCTGCGCTGGAACAACTATGGTGTTGCCCTACTGGGGCAGCAACAGTGGATTGAAGCTGCTAATGCCTTCGCGGAGACTGCAAAAATCGACCCGAAGTATGTTGATGGTTATGTGAATCAGGCCATAGCGGAATATTCTCGATGGATCGAATCGAAGAAGGAAGGCCCCGATGGCCCTGGTATATTCTCTCTGAATAACGCCAACGCTTCCCCGGAAAAGTTTGCTACTGCACTCAGGTTACTGGATCAGGCGCTTGCATTGAGGCCCGGTTATGCTCGCGCCATGTTTTATAAAGGAGTAATCCAACGGCTTCAGAATAACCTTGGCCCGGCAGCGGAACAACTGAAGGAGGTGGTCCGGCAATATCCTCAAATGCGGCAGGGACATCAGGAATTAGGGTACGTCTTTTATCTGCAGAAAGATTATTCACAAGCCCGTGATGAATTTGAGGCTGCTAAACGCCTCAATCCAGATGACGTAACCGCCTGTTACTACCTCTCCATTGTCTACGCTTACCTCAGGAACGACTCGGAGGCCCGAATCAACGCCCAACTCTACTCTCAACACCGTGACGATCCCAACAATTATGGATTGAATATCGATTTTGTGCGTCAGCACGTGGATGAAGCGCGGGAGTTGACTCCATATCACGTTCACAATAAATGATGGTATCCACATTTACCCACGGGCATTCCACGGTGGCACGAGGCGGCCGATCTAATTCCTAGGTGCCCGAATGGGTGACGGGCGTTCTCAGAAGCGCTCCATTCCGTTCTGTGCCGGATGCGCGTGAACTGCTGTAGACCAGATGAATCATTTTGCGATTGGGATCAGGGATGCGCGTCTCCTGCTTCTTGTGCTGTTGAGTTGGCTGCATCAAATCCGACATACGAACGCTGGGCGCTGCGTCCTTCGGCCTGAGACTCTGTTGACTCCGACTTCTATCGTTGCGCCTGCTCCGGCTTGACCCGCGCAACGCGGCGATAGCTTCCTGCAAACGATCTCTCTGGGCTTCCAGTTCTGCGATGATCTGTTGTGTGTCCATTTGGCCTGGCCCTGTGTTTTGTAAGGCACGCGGATGGATGCGGATCGGCACACCCGCGTCCAGCGCGCGCCTTGAGCGCCTTCTGGCTGCTGTACCTTTACTGATCTGAGCAGGCCAAACCTCACGCAAGAATCTTCACAATTCGTTGGAAAAAAGGTTGGGATTAGCGGCGGACGGTAAAGCTGTAGGAGTCAACTGCTTCCACGTTGCCACGTGACTTCTGACCAGAGAGGGTAATCACATAATCTCCATTTTTCAGCGCCCGTGACGGCAGACGCATCGAGACTATTCTGCCGCCTTTTTCGCCAGGCTCGCTGGCCAGCCCTTCAACGAGGCTTACGCGCTTGCCTTCCGGCGTCTCGATTACGGCCTCATATCTCGGATAGTCATCGCGCTCCAGTTCCAGCATGAGCCGCACCCAGGACGCTGCAGCGGGTATCTCTAACCGGCCGCTCGTGTTGTGCTCGCCGGCTCCCCGTGAAAGACCGGGGATTAGGAGCGCGGAAACTGTCAGTTCGCGCCGGGCCGAAGGTCCCGAGTGGTCCACAGGATTGTTCTCTCCCGCCCTGGAGTTGACGATCTGCTGTTCTAGCTGGCGGATGTGCTCTTGAGAGGCAGTTTGTTGAGATTGAAGCTGCGCGAGCTCTCTATGCAAACGTTGAGTTTCCAGGAGCAGGAATCCTGCGAGAACGGCCAGCCCACAGGCAGCTATAGCACCGAGCGCCATCTTCAGCATTGCGAAACGCCGCGGTCGGGATTCCCCGATCCAGGCAAGCCACGAACCCGCTTCCGGTTGTTCATGGATAGGTCTCACCTCAATCATTTGGCGTAGGTTGGAGTCCATGAGGAGTTTCGCAAGTTCCACGCGCTCCTGCTTCTCGAGTGAATCCAGGAAGTGGTTCTCGAACTGCCTGCGCTGCTCGTCCGGAAGGTCGCCGCGCACATAGGAATCGATTAGGTCGTTCTCGACCGCGATCAGATCTTCACGGAACTCGGGCTGCGCAAGCTGTTCCCGTTCCAGCTGTTCACGCTCCTGCGGCGAAAGCTCTCCCAGCAGATACCGCGTAAGCGTTTGTTTGTCCGTAGTTCCCAATTCCACTCCCTAACTAGAATGATTGAAAGTACTTAATCAAAAAGCGCCGGCTTCTGGCCCGAACTATCGTTTTCAGCATTCGAACTCATCTCTGGTTTCCAGCATTCGAACCTATAAAGAGTGTCATCTGCGCGGCAAATCTCACCATTTTTTCGAATTATTCAGTATTTCCGTAACTCCAAACACCCCGCCCACTGTCAGGGGTACCTACCCTACCGCTGGTAGCAGGTGCCACAGCACTTCAACAACTTTGCCCTGAGCCGGTTCATCCTGCTGGTCAGCGCACCCGCGTGAATGCCAAGACGCGCGGCAAGCCGGCGTCTCCTGCCCTCCAAATCTCCGCCTTCGGCAGGATAGTAGCTGAGGACCAGCCAACGCTCTTCCGGGCTTAAGCCCTCCATACACTTCAGGAAGCATTGGATCTTACGATCATGGTCAATCCGCTGAAGTGCGGCGTTTTCCGGATCTCTCTCCGGATCGGGAAGGTTGTCATCGTCAACAATGTGAAGTCTCGCGGCATTGGTTCGCGATTTCTCCATTTGCAGATAGCGTGCAACGCCGATTGCAAATTGGTAGACGTTCGCGATCTCATATGACTCGGGCTTCTTGGCTACTTCATCCAAGGCCCTGTCCGCAAGCTCTTCCGCTTCGAGATGATTTTGGTTCCGGTTGAAAAACCGCACCAGCTGTTCTCGCAGCTTTTCGTAAGCTTCTGAGGCGCGGGACGGATCGGAATCAAGACGCGCCAGCAGCCGCCGAAAGTCCTCTGCCTGGATTTCGCGCCTTCCGCGCGAACCGGGTTTAGGCTCTTGTCTGTCAAATGAGCTGGACATGTCCAACCTTATCGCTGATCGCCATAAATGACGAATCCAGCCCAATAGTATGGATCATTCCAGCGTTTTTGCTTCAGGATTTCGACTTGTGCCTGACGCAAGGCGGCCACCGGCGACAGCTTTTTCTTTTCCATCGCCTGGTAGAACCTGCCCATCAGCTCCGCGGTAGCCGCATCGTCTACACTCCACAAACTGGCAACCACTTGCGGAGCCCCTGCGTACATGAATCCCTGAGTGAGTCCAACCAGTCCTTCACCCTGGATTTCTCTGCCCAGCCCGGTATTACAGGCGCTCAGCACGACCAAATCGGCGCTGAGTGTCATGTTGTATATGTCTTCCAGGCCGAGAAAACCGTCTTCGGGTTCGCCGCGCGAATTGACCAGCGAGAATACCAGACCAGATGACTCCGGATGGCCGCTGTCCAGCAGTCCATGGGTGGCAAAGTGCACGATACGGTATTTTGCCAACTCCGGGCCGAGCGCAGTCGCGCGGCTGGCCTCGAAGTCCACGGCCTCCATGGCTTCTCCGGAAGGAACGAGCGCCAGAATTGCTCGCGCTTCCTGACGCGAGAAAGGAAGCCGCCTCAGGTAGCCTTCTCCTCGAGTTGCCGAAGGGACGTCCGCTAACACGCGAGATAGTTGTTCCGCCGCTATTGACCGCGAAGTACCGCTTCCGCCGTGATCTGCCGCTGCGGGCCTTGACTGTCCTGTTTCAACTCGCGCGTCGTCTTTGGCAAATACCGGATCCGCCAGAACAGCAACTTCTTTCGTTGGTTTCTTGCGTTCATCAGGCCGGTCCTGCAGTAACGCCAAAACGGACGCGGAAGGCAGATTCACGACTGCATAACTGGCCAGCAGGGGTAGGGTCTCTTTCTTATTGGCTCTTGTCCGTTCCGGAATTGGCAGCGCTGCAAACGGGATATATTGCAAAGCGCCGTCACTGACGATCAACAGTTTCTTCTTTCCCTCGATCTGTCTTGCAACCGGTGCCAGCACCATGTGGCTCAAAACCGCTGCACTCTCTGCATACGCTCGTTGCGCGCTCTGCAAGCGAGCTTGTCTTTGCGCCGGAGATTCCTGAGGGCGAACTTCACTTCGGGTCGTCAAGTGAACGTAAACTTCACGCGCAGCCTGTTCGATATCCGACCGCTTCGGTAACTCGTGGGCTGACAATGAATCGCGTGCCACTACCCACACGTAACTTCTTTGCTCTCCCAGGGAATACTCGAGAAGCACAGTGTCTTCGTCCAGCAACTTTTGCTGAACCTCTTGTGCGCTGATAGAGTGCGGGTGCATCAGGGCGGCATAGCTGGGACTGCTCGCACGAATCCGGTCTTCTACTTCCTCGTACTGCGAATGTAGACTCCCGAGTTCCTTGTCCAGAACGGCCAGTTCCGCATCGTGGTTTTTTGTTCCCAGTAGCTGGATTCGACGCTGAGTTTTGGCTGCGAGCGACTGCTGCAACCCGTGTTGTTGCTGCAGCAACGCCGGATCTGCGCCTTTGCGAATCTCGGCGCGAGCCACGGTCAGGGTCTCCAACAGGGTCCTGGCCCGGAGTCGCTCCAGCACCTGAAAAGCAAGATCGAATCGCTTTTGCTCCGCCAACAAATCTATGTAGTCCTTATAGTAGCCGGCATGCCTGGCGCGGAAGTCCGCACGCAGTTCATCTCCACTGCCGAGTCGAGTCGCCTGGTTCTCGAGTGCCTCAATCGCCCGTCCATAGTCTTGCGCTGCAGCATCCGATTGACCCTGACGACGCAGTATACCGGCCACAGCAGCCAGACTGGCTGCATGGTCGGCAGTACTGGGAACAACTTTCTCGCGGATTACGAGCGCCTGCTGATGGTATTTCAGCGCCTCAGACAAGTCGCCCCGATCCAGGAAAATGTCCCCCAGATCGCTCAATAGTTGGGCCAGGTCAGGGCTTCCCGGGACAGATTTCTCTGCGATCGTGATGGCCCGGCGCTCGTGCTCTTCTGCTTGCGCCAGGTCTCCCCGTTCGCGTAGCAGCTCTCCTAGTCTTCCCAGGGCTTGTGCAACGTAAAGAGTGTCGGGAACAGTTTTTTCCCAGATTGCCAAAGCGCGACGGTAATACTGCTCGGCCTGTGCCAGATCTCCTCGATCATGGACCACCATACCAACCGTAAACATGCCTTCCGCATAGGTGTGGCTGCCGGGATCGGTTTTTTCCCAAATCGCCAAGGCATGGCGGTAATAGTCCTCTGCTTTTGCCAGGTCACCTCGATCTTCCGCGGTCAGTCCAAGTGCTCGCATCATGACAGCCGACAAGGTGCCATCGGGATTGATCTTTTGGCTGATCTCCAGCGCCCGTTGGTAGTACACATCCGCGGCCCCTAGATCGCCTCGGTCAACAGCGATATTGCCCAGCAACCACCGGAGCCAGGCTTCCCCCCAGAGATTTTCCTTACGGTTTTCATCCAAAGCCCTGTGGGCCACCTCCCCCGCTTGGTCCAAGTCACCTCGCTGGAGAAGAAGATAGCCAAGGCCAACCGCGATTCCACTTGCTTCGCGGCAACCAGGCGCCAGTTTTTGCCATATCGCTAGCGCTTGCCGGTCATAAACTTCAGCGGCTTTCAGATCGCCTCGACCCTGCGAACGTACGGAAAGCTGCGCTAATGTTCTGGCAACATGAAGGCTACCTGGGGCCAGTTTCTCCTGAATCGTCAGTGCATCGC
Source organism: Candidatus Angelobacter sp. (assembly GCA_035262465.1). Lineage (GTDB taxonomy): Bacteria > Acidobacteriota > Terriglobia > Terriglobales > Acidobacteriaceae > Angelobacter. The sequence continues at coordinate 20,490 of DATFSU010000003.1, forward strand.
GGAGATAGTGTTCTCGCTCATTCGGTTTCCCTTGTGTACATTGGGCCAACCAGCGCAGACTGTCAGCTACCGCCAAACTATCAGGAGCTATCCTTTCGCGAATCGTCAATGCTCGTTGATGGTTTGCGATGGCATCGTCATAACGCCGCCGCATGAAGAGGAAACGGCCAAAGTTTCGCAAGGTTTCGGCGAGCTCCAGGCTCTCCGGGGCCAACTTTTCCTGAATACTAAGGGCCTTCTTGTACGATTCCTCTGCTTTGTCCCATTCTTCGTGGTTTACGTGGATCTCTGCACTGGTGACGAGGCTCCGGGCAAAGTCCAGACCGCTGGAATCCAGTTTTTGTCGAATCGAAAAAGCCTGTTGTGCGAATCCTTCACATTTAGCTGTGTCGCCTAAGTCGCAGGCTATGCGTGCAAGCCCGTCGAGACTGTTCGCGGCGTCTGCGCCCGACGGATCAAGGTTCTCCAGAATGGCAAACCCTTTTTGATAGTAGGTTTCAGCGACCGGCGGTATTCCCCGTTTTTGCGCCACGTCGCCCAGGCTGTTCAGGTCCCGGGATACGGCCAGACCGTTCGGGACAAGCTTTTCGGAGATGCGCAGTGATTCCTGGAAATATCTCTCTGCGCCATCGAGGTCGTCGCGCTGGAGGGCAGCTTTCCCCAGGCCGTGAAGAGATGCGGCCACCGCTAACGTTTCATCTTCCTGACGAATAGGTATGGAAACGCTGGATCCCGCTTGGCCAAAAGTCTGCAAGGCCAATAATAGAACAAGGGAAACTAGCGCACTTGGGGGTTTCACTGGAACACCATCGCAATTTCCGACTCTGAAAACTTTATGCGGAGAACCCGCCAATCCGTCTCAGAGATAGCTCAATACTGCCGGAAAAATCCGCGAGCAAAGTGGCACGGAGCTCTCGCTCAAAAATCCTGCCGACCTGCATCATCAAATCGCCCAAAAAGCCCTTCTTCACATCCAAGTGGGACAAACACCCTCCGTGCACTCGCCCGGATCCGACATTGTCGGGATTTGCGTAGAGCAAGAGCAGTTAGCAGGCAAATCGCTTGTGAGCTGCCACAACGTTTCTTGATTCAGCACCAATTTCTGGTTCTCTTTGCGCATAATCCAACCCTCCCCTTCTCTAAAACAGAAATATTCTTAAAGAGTTCTTATTGTTGCCGGGTATCATAGGCCACCAGGATAAATTGGTCAACATTAATTCCAGATTGGGAAAAGGCGGGGGCAGTTTCTGGGTACGCCTCACTAAGCTAGCCATCTGCACCTGTCCTGTGACTGAAGTACAGCGCTTTTTAGCTAGACAAAACTACGAACCTGTATCCATACCCTAACCTGGAGAATGCTGATAGTTACTGGCCTTTCAGAATGTAGAATGCTTTTACAAAGCCGCACTTGCAAGAAAACTGAGGCTCACGAGGGTCTCAAGGTCCGGAAAAATGGTCATACCTTCTACCGCCGAGCGCCCATGGCGGGTACTGCTGGATGAGGATCATCGGGAGGTCGCGCGTGCTTCTATCGAAGCGATAGAAGGCGCTCTTGTGTCGCATCTCAAATGCTGTGAGGCTACCGGCAATTTCTACCTTTCAGAAGGATCAGCGGGAATCTCTCTCTTTTTTGCGTATCTGCACGCGGCGGCTTTGGTGCAGGCGAGAGACCTTGCTCTCGATTGCCTAGCCCCCTCAGTCGACGCGTTGGCCGCCCGTTCTATGACCGCTTCCTTCGCTGCTGGTTTGACCGGAATCACCTGGACTGTCGAGCACCTGAATAGATTGCTCGGCGATTCCACGAACGACCTCGGCAGCGAGATTGATCTTGCACTGGAAGCCTATCTGAAGCATTCTCCCTGGAACCATCATTTCGATCTCATGCATGGCCTGGTTGGTATAGGCGTTTACTGCTTAGAGCGCGCCGAAGTACCGACCGCGAGGCGATGTCTGGAACTGATTGTTGCCCGCCTTTCCGAGTTGGTGGAATCTTCGAGTGACGGCCTGTGCTGGCACACTCACACTCATCTCTTGTCCCCGCAACGACGGCAAGCCTATCCTCAAGGCTATTACAATCTAGGCCCGGCTCACGGTGTGCCTGGAGTCATTGCGCTGCTCGGCAAAATCTATGCCAGCGGAATATCCCAGAAAGAAACCCGATGGCTTCTGGAAGGCGCTGTGAGATGGCTCCTGCGGCAGCGACTACCCGCCACAGCCCCATCAAGTTTTGCGGCATTGAACGTTCCAGGTCGTTCGCCGGAAAGCTGCCGTTTGGCCTGGTGTTACGGAGATGCCGGAGTAGCGGCAACTCTACTTCTAGCTGCCCGCTGCGTGGGCGAACCATCTTGGGAGCGGGAAGCCCTCGCGATCGGCAGAAGAGCCGCATCGCGCAACCAGGAGACCTGCGGCGTAGTGGATGCTTGCTTCTGTCACGGTTCCTCCGGGCTCGCACATATTTTCAACCGGTTGTTTCAAGCAACACATGATGAAGTTTTCGCCCTTGCGTCGCGCCATTGGACCGAACGCACGCTTCAGTTCAGCAGCCCAGGAAACGGGCCGGCCGGATATCGGATCATCACTCCCAACCACGCCGGGGGGAGAGAACTCCAGGAGAAGTACGGCGTTCTTATGGGAATTGCAGGAATCGGACTGAGTCTAATCGCAGCAACTTCGGCTGTCGAACCCAACTGGGACCGAATTTTCCTTCTGGACATTCCGCCACTACCCGCCTCATGAAGGAATTCACGACATCAGGTTTTTTCGTCTTACGGACACCGCTGCTGCCGATAGAGGATTTCCTGGCCTTTTCCGACGGCCTATCTGTCTCGAAAACTTTGTGCAATGGCGGCGACCTGGCTGCTGCCGGTGCTTCTGATCGTAAACTGCTGCGTACGCGGCTGCGTGAGTTCGCCGAGCGTGCAGAGGTAAAGGAGGCCCTGTGGCTGGCGTCTCCGGACTTTTTTGCCCTGCTGGCCACCTGGAGACGGGATCCGGAAAGCGAAAAGGGTCAAAGGCTCGAGCGGGCGCTCTACCGCTATATGGCCCGAATGACGAGCCGCGCAACCCCGTTTGGCCTGTTTGCAGGATGTTCCGTTGGAGCGATCGGGACAACCACGCGATTAGAAATTGGCCCTCGCACTGAGTACCGGCGCCGCAGCCGGCTGGACATGGAATACCTCTGCAACCTGGCCCAAAAGATCAGCTTCGATCCTGTGCTCCAATTGCAGCTTTCATTCCGGCCGAACTCCAGCCTCTATCTCGCCGCCGGCAGATATCACCACGCGCAGAGTTATCTCACGGACAACGTCCGCTCGTATCGCTTGATTGGGACTGACGAGACCTCGTATTTGACAGATACCTTGAAGCAGGCTTCCGCTGGCGCGAGCGTGGAAACGCTCGCGTCTGCGCTGACAAAGGACAGCCCGGCGATAACGACGGACGAGGCGCGAGAGTTTATCCAACAGCTCATTCAGTCGCAACTCCTGATTTCTGACCTGGTCCCTCCTATCACGGGCGCGGAGCCGATGGATGACATGCTCGCGCGCCTTGAGGGGGAGGAGTTTTCTCCACTCAGGACGAAGCTATGCGCCGTCATCGAGGACCTTTACGAGTTGGACCGCCAAGGCGTGGGGAACGATCCCTTCCGGTATGAGGAAATCGTCAATCAAATTTCCCGCCTTCCCGCCGAGTTTAAGAGCGAACACCTCGTCCAGGTGGACATGGTGAAGCCCGCTGAGAACGCATACCTGAGCCAACAGCTGGTTGAGGAGATCCTCCATGCGGTTGAGGCGCTCCACACGCTCTCTTCCTCAGCACCTGACCCTCTGCGGGAATTCAAAGATGATTTTCGAGACCGATACCAGGACCAGGAAGTTCCATTGATGATGGCGCTGGACGATGAGGTCGGAATCGGCTTTGACCGGAACCACAATCCGACCGGAATGCCCGAAGCCCTGATTCAGGACCTGAACGTTCGCGGACGAGAGTCGAAAATCGAAATCAAAGCGACCGAGCGCGAGTTCATCCTCATGCGGAAATTGGAGGAATTGGCTCGCCGGAAAGATACAGTCCTGGAACTGGAGGCAAAATTTCAGGAGTCTCTGCATACCGAACCGTCTCTGCCTTTACCCGATGCATTTGCAGTCATGGGAACTCTCGTTAGATCGCCTGGCTCCGGTGCGCAAGCGAAATGGGGTTTTTATCTCCAGAGCGCTTCAGGACCATCCGGAGCCAACCTGCTAGGGAGGTTCTGCCACGCCGATCATCAGCTTACCGCATGCGTTAGGAACCATTTGCGGGCTGAAGAGGCGAGGGCAGGCGGCAAAGCTGTCTTTGCAGAGATCGCGCATTTCCCCGAAGGGCGTGTCGGAAACATCCTCTGCCGGCCCTGGCTCCGTGAGTACGAGATCCCTTTTCTCGCCACCTCTCGTGCCCATCAGGACCGCCAAATCGACATGAGCGACTTGATGATTTCGGTTGTAGACGATCGTATTGTCCTGCGTTCACAACGGCTCGGGCGCGAGGTGCTTCCACGACTGACCTCGGCCCACGCCTATACACGCGGCGGGAATCTCAAGCTCTACAAATTTCTTTGCCTGCTGCAACATCAGGGCGTTGCCGGCTCCCTCGGCTGGAACTGGGGCATTCTTGAGCAAGCTTCGTTTCTGCCTCGCGTCGTCAAGGGCAACATCATTCTTGCCGCTGCTCGCTGGCGGATGGATAAAGATCTTATCGAGAAGCTTGCCGGCCGCCGCGGGCCGGACCGCCTCCGGGCTCTTCACGAATGGCGCATCGATGCCCGCGTGCCGCGTTTTGTCCTGTTGGCGGATGCAGATAACCGGCTCCTGATCGATTTCGACAACGTGCTGAGCGTGGAAACACTCATCGAGTTTATTAAGAGACGCGAGAGAGCGCTGCTGCTGGAAATGTTGCCCGGCCCCGATTCGCTGTGCGCGTACGGGCCTGAGGGCAGCTTTACCCATGAAGTCGTGATTCCCCTCGTGCGCGCCAAGGAGCAGCCAGTCGCAGCGGGGCTATCGAATGCATCTGCCCGCCATGCCATTGCTTCGCGATCTGCCACCGTAATCGATCGGCAACGGAGTTTTATTCCGGGTTCGGAATGGCTATTTGCCAAGATTTACGCCAGCCCAGCACAAGTGGACAGACTGCTTATCGAGGACGTTCAGCCGTTAATCCAGGAAGTGCTCGCATCAGGGGATGCTGACGGCTGGTTCTTCATCCGCTACGCGGATCCGCAATGGCACTTGCGCCTGCGTTTTCGCGGAAATCCCAAAACTTTGGGCGCACGGCTGCTTCCTCAATTATGGGAGCGCCTCGACCGGCAACAGCATGCCAGGGTATGGCGCGTTCAACTGGATACCTACGAGCGCGAGGTGGAGCGCTATGGCGGACTAACCGGAGTTTGCATCGCTGAGCGCCTGTTCCAGCTTGACAGTGAACTCGTGCTCGCACTCCTGTCTGCAATCGCTGACCGCTTGAACACCAGCCTCCGTTGGCGGCTGGGGTTCTTAACGGTTGATACCTTGCTGAGCAGTCTGGGGCTCGACCCGGGCGCCAGGCTCAGTCTGGTCAATAACCTGGGAAAGGCGCATGAACAGAAGTTCTCGCTCGACCAACGTTACAAAGACCAACTTGCGGAAAAGTTCCGCAGCGAGCGGGAGCAGCTCGAAGCCCTGCTCAACGATCCCAGCCAGGGCGAGGTTCCTTCGCGCGCGCGCTTGGCCCTATCGCGGTTTGCCCAAGGGTTGGAAGCTGCTCGGGTCGACCTTGAACGCGCCCAGCAGGCGGGGGAGTTGAATAAATCCGTTGCCGAGCTCGCCGGAAGCTACGTTCACATGCATTTGAATCGTCTTTTTCGCTCGGCTGCCAACGCGCAAGAGATGGTTTTGTACGACTTTCTCGCACGAACCTATCGTTCGCGAATTGCGCGGCAGAAACAGCGGGCGAGATCCGATGCATCAGCGCAGAATCGATGAGAGGCTCTACGCGGAAACCGGATAACTGGTGTAATCGCGATGTTATGACTGTTACATCGTCACAAAAGGGGCGGCGCTGTAGTCCAGCACTACCCCCTATGAGGAAATTCGCTGTTACTCGGTGTTTTTTCAATCCAGCACAGTATGGCCAAAGCTAGCCAATTCATTGAATCCTGAACGAATGTATTAACAATGTTGGCGGTTCGTCGGATTTTCATCTGCTTCCCTCACTTTATGGCTTGATCGGTGAAGTGTCGCGAACTCCGGGATGAGTTACTCTAATTCGCTCATGATGCACGCGGAGTTGCTTTCGGGTACGACGAAGGGGCTGACTAGAAAGTGATTTTACCGGATGTGATCCAAAGTAAGCACGATCTTTATGAAATATTAACAACTTTGGAGAGTGGCAGCTTTTGGTGGTGTAATGACGATGTTACGCCAGCAATGATCCTCGGAATGAACACAACGCGACGTCGCAAGCGATCTTTCCACGCATGGCATCGGGAGCTCACGGAGCTCGAAAACCGAATCACACCTGGCTTTCAGTCACTCTACTGGGGTAGAAAACCGCGAGCTTTCTCTTCGAGTTCCGCCCAACGTGCGTAGAGTGCGTCCAGATCTCGTTGCGCCGCGTCCATGGCCGCTTGGGCGGCAACGAGCCTGGACGCATCGCTCGAAATCGCCGGGTCTTCAAACTCAGCCCGCTTGCTTTCGAGCACCCGCTCAGCCTCGCTAATGCGTTGCTCAATGCCGGCATATTCCCGCGCTTCCAGGTACGAGAGTTTCTTTTGAGCCCGCGCCTGAGGTTCGGAGAAACCCGGAACAACTTGCCTCGAGGGACCAGTCTCGTTCGTAGTCCGCCTGCGCTCCTCCTGCCAGGATTCCCATTGCGCATAGTCCGCGAAGCTTTCGACGGATCCTTGACCATCCAAGCCCAGCACCACGGTTGAAACGCGATCCAGGAGATAGCGGTCATGCGTGACCAATACGATGGAGCCGCGAAATTCGAGCAGACTCTCTTCGAGAATTTCCAGTGTGGGGATGTCGAGGTCGTTCGTGGGCTCGTCCAGCAGGAGGATGTCGGCGGGCTGCAGCATGAGCTGCGCGATCAGCACACGAGCCCGTTCCCCTCCGGAAAGCCGCTCAACAGGCTGGCTGAGTTGTTCATTCGTGAACAGGAATTTCGCGGCCCAGGATGCAACGTGAATGACGCGCTCCTGGTAAACGACTGAGTCTCCTTCCGGAGCCAGTGCCCTGCGCAAAGTCATGTTCATATCCAGCTGGCGAGTCTGGTCGAAATACACAACGCGCAACCAATCGGCGCGCCGGATTTCTCCACGCACGGGAACGACTTCGCCACGGAGCATTCGCAGCAGCGTGGTCTTACCGCTACCATTCGGTCCCACCAGCCCGACCCGCATTCCCGCGGTGACGACGAAGCTTAGCCGCTCGAACAGCGTACGCTCCCCAATTTCGCAGGTGACATCCTTGAGTTCGATCAGGCGCTTGGTCTTCCGCTCGGTCCCTGAGAAATCAATTTGCGCGGTGGCGCTGCGGGTTCGGGAGTTCAGATCGGCAAGTTCGCTCATCAGTTCGCCGGCCTTATCGATGCGTGCCTTGGATTTTCGAGTACGAGCTTTCGCTCCTCGCCGAAGCCACTCGATTTCGGAGTGAACCAGGTTTTCCAGGGTTGCATGGCGCTTCGATTGCGCATGGAGGAATTCTTCCTTCTTCTCCAGGAACGCGCTGTAATTTCCGTGCACGCGCAGCAACCCATCGGGATAAATGCGGTTGAGTTCCGCCACTTCGCTGGTCACATTCTCCAGAAAGTAGCGGTCATGGCTTACGACGACGCAGGCAAAGGCTGCCTGCACCAGTAAATCTTCGAGCCATTCGATTCCGGCCAGATCCAGATGATTTGTAGGCTCATCGAGCAACAAGACGTCGGGCGACTGAACCAGCGCCTGCACGATGGCCAGTCGCTTCTGCCAGCCCCCGGATAACGCGGCCGCGTCCACATTGAGATCCTCGAAACCTGCGCGGCCCACCGTCTCAGCAAAGTGGGTGCCACGCTCGGCCTGAGGTGGCGCGGAAAGTTCCAGCGCCCTCTCGAGGACAGACCGCACGCTGGCTCCCGCGACGAACCTGGACTCCTGTTCCACGTAACTGAGCCGCAGTCTTTTGCGCACTGCGAGATCGCCGCCATCAGGCTCTTCCAGCCCCGCCAGAATCCGCAGCAATGTGGATTTTCCCGAGCCGTTCGGTCCAATCAGTCCAATGCGATCGGTTTCGGAGACTGTAAAAGAAACGTCTTCGAAAAGCGCCTTCGCTCCGAATGCCTTCGAGATGTTTTGCCCATTGATGATCGGAGGCAACGGCTGCGGTCCCCCAGCAATCTTGAGCTTATCAAGAAACGCAGCTGATGCGCAGGGTTAGAGTTGTGAAGTCGTGGTGGCATTGAATTTCATACCGCCAGCCGTCTCAAGGTTGCTGATGGCCGTATCGATCACAGCGAAGATCTTTGCGCGATCAGCAGCGTTGCTGAGATCGAGCGTGGCCGTTGTTGAAACGCCGTTTGCAGCCAGCGCGGAATTGAATGCATTTTGCGCCTGGGTTGCCGTGAAAAATTGAGATGGGCTCGTGCCGTCGGAATGGGCGAGCGTCTGGAAGACGTTCGAGAATACGTTAGCCAGCGTATTCATGCTGAAGAGTATGTGATTGGTTGGCGTGACCAGCGTGGTCGCGCTCGTGGTCGGAATAGGATTGTCATACATCTGGTCCAGGTAATAATGCACCTGGTAGGGATACTGGACAAATGTGCTTGTGTTTCCGAACACGGTACTGTACGAGTTCACTGCCGCTACCGTCGCGGCGTTTGCCGTGGCGCCCTGTTTGCTGCTCTGCGCCACCAGGCCTCCGTAGAAACCCTGGTTGTAGGCTTCGTTCAAAATGATGTCGAGGAAGCTGTTCGGCAGGTTTACGAAGTTGTTCACAGCTTGGTCGTATTGCGGCTGCCAGGGCGGGGTGAAGGCACCATCGACTGCCTTACCGATGACGTTGAGTGATACGAAGTCGTTGTAGTGGAAATAAGCAGTCAGCATGGGGCCGTAGAACTTGTTGTTGAAGGATTGCGGAGTCGGCTGGTTAAACTGGTTTGCCGCGTTCGCGATGGTAAATCCGATGTTCTTTTGTATGGCGATATAGTTGATCAGAGAATGACCCGCGGGCGCCGTGCCTCCCGCGACCAAATCAACCGCGTAGTTGTTGATCTGATACGGTCCACCCTGGCCCGTTGCCATCACTGCCTGCTGATCGGTTCCAGGATCGATCAGGTTCGTTCCGGCCTGGTATTCCTGCGTGCTGATGTTCTCCTGCAGCAGCTGTCCCATCAACGATCCGTAGAGGTAATCCTTGTTGAACTGTACGCCTGGAATCGGCGCATATTCCTGGATCATATGTCCGTACATCACGCCGCCAATCATGTTCGACATGATGAGGTCGGTGTAGTTATCGCCATCCAGCGTCAGACTGTCCTGCGGACCGGTGCTCACACCCAGCAGAAGATGGAAATGAATTGTGCCGGTCGATCCGGACGGCTGGACGCCACCCACATTCAGAGTGACGGCGGTGCTGTGATTTATGCCTCCGCCGGCTCCTGCAACCACGAGTGTGGCAGCGCCGGCAGGAGTCGTGGCCGAGCTGGAAACAGTGAGCGTCGACGATCCGGAAGCAGCAACAGACGCCGGGCTAAATGAGGCCGCAACGCCAGCCGGCAAGCCTGTCACGCTAAGCGACACAGTGCCGCTGAATCCATTCACCGCCGTCACAGAAACCGCATACGTTGTGCTAGCCCCAACGGACACAGTTTGCGAGGCCGGAGATACCGCCATGGTAAAGTCCGGAGTCGGAGTATTGACACTGAGAGTCACCGTGACGCTATGGCTAAGATTGCCGCTCTGGGCCGTGATGGTAAGGCTGGAATTCCCGGCGCCGGTCGAACTGGCCGTCGAGATAGTCAGAGTCGATGACCCGGATGTGCTGATGGTCGATGGGCTAAATCTGGCAGTAGCTCCCGTGGGCAAGCCGGTAACGCTCAGTGTGATTGTTCCCGTGAATCCACTCTGCGCCGCCATGCTGACCGTATAGCTGGCTGCACCACCGGCTGTAACCGATTGCTGCGCCGGAGTAGCTGCCACGCTGAAATCGGGAGTGCCGGCCTGAATCAATAGCCACAGCGAGTGGGCGACATCCGGGGTCCAGTCTGCCTGCGACGTATGCGCGATCTGACACTTGTATTCCTGTCCATTGAATGTCACAAGGTCCCCGACTTTGTAGGCCGTATTGTTTTGCCAGGCGGGAACGGCCTGAGCCGAGGTCACTGTGCTGAGCAGGCAAATGGCGAGCGTCAAAAAAAATACCATCGCGAAAGTCGACTTCATGGGGATCTCCTTAAGTTGAGACTTAGTTCTTTGCCTATCGGAAGACGGCCTCAGTGGGCGTCCTGCCGTTCCTGCGGATCAACCCGCAGGAACAGCCGGGAGCGCTTTTTCTATTTCGGCGGTGGAATGGCCGGTAGTCCGTGCAGGAACGGAGCCACCGTATTCGACATTGCAAATCCATTCACCTGGTCCCAATTGACTGACCACGTCATCAGGCCGCGCAGCCCCGGATAGCCGCTGGCGTTCTGGAGCACGTACTGTCCTCCAAACGACTTGCCGTTGATGAGGTAATCCAGAGCCTGGCGAACGGCGGTTGGAGACGCAACACCTGCGTTTGCTGCTCCTGGGCCTGCGGGAACGCCAAGGGCAACCTGGCCTGGCGGGAACCCAGGGAATGATTGACCGTTGGCCAGCGTGAATCCGTGCACCAGCATTTCTGTCATGGCAACCAGGAAATCCGCTGTGCCCTGGTTATAGTTTTTGCCGTCCAGCGCGTTTGTGCCGCCCGAGTTGTAGTCCTGTACATGGACCCAGGACATGATGTCCCGGCAACCCCACAAGAGCGGCAACTGGTCGCCGAAAGATGAGACGAAAGCAACATTTGCTTCCTGCACATCCTCAATTTGTGGCGCAAAGGTAAGCATGAACCCGGGAAACTTAGCTGCCAGCTGATGCAAGGCGTTGATCGTATTTACGATCGCGGGTGTCTTGGGATTCATGAAGTCGTTGTCGCCGGAAGCCAGCACAAAAGCGTTGCTTTCAATATCCATATCGATTCCGTCAAATCCATACTGCTGAATCAGACTGGAAACCGACTGAACAAAGTTCGTCACGTCTTGCGCGGTATTGATTGCGACATGACCGTTTTGCCCACCCAGTGAAAGCAATACTTTCCTGTTTTGACCATGCAGCGTCTGTACGTCGGCAATGAACTGCGCCTGGGTCTCGATCGCCGGGTCCACGTCGAACGAGATGGTGCTGGAATCCGTGGTTGTTCCGCCAAAGGCGACAATCACCACATCAAAATTGGACGAAACCTTGGCCAGAGGAAGATCCACTGAGCCGTTGTCGAAATCGTGGAAGTAACCAACCAGCAGGCGCCCATTTCCATTTCCTCCTCCCGTCTGATTTCCCGTAGTGACCGTGAGAGGCGCGCTTTGCGCGGATGAACCTGCGGTGTCATTAGCTGCAACCGTGAAGGTAAAGCCGGTCGCCGGGGCCAAGCCGGTAACAACAAAGCTTGTATTGGTAGCAGTGCCGACCGATGATCCGTTCTGAAAAACCGTGTAACCAGTTACGGTGCAACCTGAGCTCACAGTCGGCGCTTTCCAATTCAATGTCGTACTGGTAGCCGTGGTTGAAGATGCCGCGAGGCCGGAGGGCGCGCCCGGCACAGCTGTGCAGGTATTGGCCGGCGTTGTCACCTGGAGAGATGCGCTCTGGCTTCCTGTGCCCGCGGAATCTGTGGCGGCAACACTAAACGTGAACGTGCTCCCCGGAGACAACCCGCTTACCGAGAAGGTGGGGTTTGCAGCAGTGCCAATCGACGCGCCATTTTGAAAGACGGTATACGTGGTGATGGTGCAATTCGCCGGTGGCGTAACCGCCGTCCAATTCAGCGTCGCGCCGGTCTGCGTAACATTGGCCGATGCCAGCCCCATAGGCGCACCTGGCGCTGCCGTACAGCTGCCGCCTCCGCTCCCCTGGCACGGTCCTACGAGAGACCAGAGAGCGGGCACATTCGGCGGTTGCCAGTTGGGAGCAGCCGACACCTCCGGTTGAATCGCGCTCCAGTTGTCGTTGTTGAAGGAGACAATCTGGCCCGTAGTGACCGACATGCCGACTTGCCAGGGCGGAGCACAAGCCGTTTGCGCAGCGGCAGATGGTGCTGAGAATAGCGCGGCCGAAAGAAAACCAAGGCCCAAGAGCAGAGACATCCATTTCATGAGCAGCTCCCTTTTGATCACCGTATTACGGGGCGGGCGAAGACGAACTATCGGTGATTCTTCCGGTATCGCTTCGGCTTTCGGAGCCCTAATGACGGTATTCGGAAAAGAGGAGCTGACTTTCAACGTACGGGAGTCGCGCCATAGCTCTTTTGCCAGGTTCTCAAGTTTCAGCTCGACAACCAAAGAGGTGAGGCTATGTCACCCAGGTTTGGCAGGAGCAACATCAATTGTTTACCAGCACAGCGCCGTAACTTCTCGCGCGGCTACAAAAATACACGACTTGGCGAAACGTTTCAATAAAAATATTAAATCGATTCGTTCTTGGCGTTGCACCGGCAAATGGGACCGGGGATCGGGAAGCTCAGGCTGGCCGTCAAGCTTTTCATCTTTGCAACCGGCCCTCCAGCGGCCAAGGGTGCTCCCTTCCAGACATCATGCTGCTGAGGTGGAGAAATTGGCTTTAAGGGATTTGAGGGCATTTTCGATGATGCGCAGCCCCACGCTTTCATTGAGCGACATAATCGATACGGATGAAACTGCACTGCAGCAAGCGGAAGAAAACGGTGTTCGCGAGCCATGATGATGCCATCATCAGAGACGGCTGTGACCAGAAGATCAGGAGATAACGTTTCCGCTGTTTACTATCGGCTGCTCTTATCCACAACATTGGAAAGGAAGCTTCACGAGGTAACATAATTCCACCCGGGACAAGCTGAGGAAAGCCGCCGGGGCTACAGCACCTGCGAGGGACTTGTTGAAAGTCGCCACCTTCAACATTAACAACATCAACAAGCGGCTCGATAACCTCTTGACCTGGTTAGCCAGGGCTGAGCCGGACGTGGTTAGCCTCCAGGAGCTCAAGGCCGAAGCGGGAGCATTTCCCGTCGATGCCCTTCGCAATCTCGGGTACGAAGCCGTCTGGCAGGGTGAGCGTTCGTGGAATGGGGTTGCTATTCTCGCTCGAGATCACACTCCGGTGCTGACCCGTACAAATTTGCCGGGCAGTCCTGAAGATCGCCAGGCCCGCTACATCGAGGCCGCCGTTCATGGATTCCTGATCACTTCCATCTACCTTCCCAACGGGAATCCGCAACCCGGACCAAAATTCCAGTACAAGTTGGCTTGGTTCGAACGCCTCATTTCCCATGCCGCCGAACTCATGGCGAGTGGCGCACCCGTGGTCTTGGCCGGCGATTACAACGTCGTCCCGACACCACAGGACATCTATCCAACTCGATCCTTGGACGACAACGCCTTGATCCAACCCGAAAGCCGCCGGGCTTTCGCGCGTTTGCGGGCTCAAGGCTGGACCGACGCAATGCGGAAGCTGCACCCGGACGGGCCCCTGTGGACATTTTGGGACTACAAATTTGAACGGTGGGCGAAGGACAAAGGCATGCGGCTCGACCACTTTCTGCTTTCACCGAAAATATCGGACCGGCTCGTAGACGGAGGTGTGGACCGGTGGGTGCGTGGCGAGATAAACGCGAGCGACCATGCTCCAGTGTGGATCATGCTTGATCTTTAGAACCGGGAACTGCGACTCTCTTGAGAACGCGAAGGCCATCCGCGGAGGGCGCTTCCTTCATTGGCTTCTTCCTATCTTAATTTATTGTTTATGACTAACCGCGTTACTGAGAGACGTCGCTTGGTGGCGTTCGAACAACGTCAAGGGAATTGCATCTGCCTCGGCGCGGCACCCGGCATTGTTGGGATGGAGGTGGTCTCCGCTGTCATAACTTGGGAGCAGTCGCGAAGGATGACTCGGATCCCGTAGAACCTTATCGAGATCCACCACGCTGTCGAATTCCCCGCTGCTGAGGATCCAAACGTTGACCTTCTGTCGCACGCTCTCTTTTTCAGGAGTGTAGAAAGCGATTCTACCCGGGGGCCCCAAATCCAAGAACCCGTTCTCGAACGGAGGGTTAGTCGTGCCAATGATTCGAATTCCCTTCTGATGCGCCCGTGCAATCAGCTGCCGATAGGCAGCGATGATACTCTCCGCTGTGACACCCTCCGTGGCCGGTGTTAACGAGCCGGGAAACGCGATGTCATTGATTCCTAGACCAACAACCACATACTGAACACTGGATTGCGCCAGCACATCGCGATCGAAACGGGTCAGGCCCGCTTGCCCCAGGACTGACCCAAAGCTGCCGCCTACCGCTTGCACAGGACTGTCGTTCAAAAGCCGATTGCCGATGATGCCTTCATTCAAGATTCCCAATTCCAACTTCCCGCCGGAACTTTTCTGCAGGCGCTGTGCCAGGACGTCAGGCCAACGTCCATTGCTGTCTGAATCGGTTCCATCGCCGTCCGTGAGCGAAGAGCCAAATGCGACGATGGCTGCTCCGCGAGACGAGGCCTCGACATCAACCCCGGTTAGAAACGGCCAAGTGCGAATCTTCTTTGCCACTGGAAAGTTCGCTGCGGCCGTAGAGTCTCCGGTCTCAGGGGACACATAGCTTGTCTGCATCGCCAGGACGTGCGTGGTCTTCGCCTCGGTGCTCGCGGGCAGGAACAGGCTCACCGCCAGGTCCGACAGAGCCGGCACCTGTAACACCACCGGATCGCTCACAATCATCGATCCTGCCGCGATTGTTGTAGAGGACTTTCCGTGAAACTTCAGGGTTCGGTCGGACGTCGGATCGATGTCCGCAGCCTCCGTTCGGCGGGCAATGTGTGCGCTCCCGATTACCAATGGACGGTCACCAAACGTGTTTGAGATCTTAATCCTTACCCTTGTCCCGCCAGCGCTGGTGTGAACGATCAGCCGTAGTGTCTGGCGCTGAAAGCTTTGAACATGCCCTGGCATAGGCGGTTGCGGCGCCGTGCCCCACGTTCCGATCCACCGTTTGCCGCCAGGACTCTGCGCCATCGCCAACACGGACAGCAGTCCAACCAACCCGCTAGCAAGAGCATTTGCAAACAGTCTGTTCATGAGTCTTGCTCCACCAAATACGTTTATAAATATAGTTGGACGTCGGATCGCACCTGCGGTAAGCACATTTTCATTGCAACCAACCTCGTCGAAAGTACTTTCCTCCGGGAAATGCATACAAGAATCGGCGCTTTGACCAGCCATCACTTTCGCGCTCTGTATAGCAATGTCTAATCCATTTATACGAATTATTAATTTGACTATCCAAGGATCCTTTCGGATTATGTATGAGCCTGGTGAGTTTGCCGGCTGCTGTACGCCGGCGCACACAAGCGGAATCGAAGCATGAACCACTGTTGCACATTCCATTCCGAAACGACACGAGCCGACCACTCAAGCGTCGCCATGTGCGGATCCACGGCTGTCACTGTACTCCTGCTTGTTATTAGGGGCATCACATGACGGCCTGAAGAACCAGAAGAACTTTCAAAGGCCGCCAACAAAATGGCGGCCTTCACGTTTTCAGGAGAACTTTATGCCATTGATGGTAAGACAGGATTCAAGCCCCGCTGCAATGGGCCGGGAGCCCATACCGGAAGAGCTGCGGGGAGCCCGAATTCTGCTGGAAGGGCTCATACGGGAAGGCACCGACACGATCTTTGGCTATCCCGGCGGCGCGGTACTGCACATTTATGACGAGTTGGCCAGGATGCGGTCTCGCCTGCGGCACATCCTCGTTCGCCATGAGCAAGGCGCGGTTCACATGGCGGAGGGGTACAGCAAGGCGACCGGGAAGGTCGGCGTTGTGCTGGTAACTTCCGGACCTGGAGCGACCAACACGGTCACTGGAATCGCCAACGCCTACATGGATTCCACGCCGCTGGTGCTGATCACCGGGCAAGTACCGCGAAAAATGATTGGCACCGATGCTTTTCAAGAAGTGGACACGATTGGCATCACGCGCCCCTGCACCAAATACAACTATATGGTGCGCGACGTGCGGGAACTGGCCGCAATCGTGCATGAGGCATTTCATCTGGCGCGAACCGGCCGTCCTGGTCCAGTGTTGATCGACATTCCCAAAGATGTGACGGCCGAAACAGCCCCTTTCATGCCGTGTGATGAATTGCGTCTCCCAGGATATCGTCCCTCGCATCGCGCCGACGAGCGTCAACTGGAGCGCGCCCTGGAAAAGATCCGCGCCGCCAAACGACCCGTGCTCTACGTGGGTGGCGGCATCATCCACTCGGCCGCTTCGGAAGAGCTGGTTCGTCTCGCCGAGATCCTTCATTTTCCCGTAACGCCCACCCTGATGGGCCTGGGATGCTTTCCCGCGGCGCACCCTCTCTGCCTGGGGATGCTGGGCATGCACGGAGCCTATTGGGCCAATATGGCGGTGGCGCAAGCGGACCTGTTGTTATCCATTGGCGTGCGTTTTGACGACCGCGTGACCGGAGCGCTGGATAAGTTTGCTCGTGATGCCGAAATTATCCACATCGATGTCGATAACTCCTCTCTCAGCAAAAATGTCTTTGCGCACAACGCGATATTAGGTGACGCCCGGACGGTCATCAATCAGATGCTGGACCTTCTGAACGCTGAAGCCAGGAAATTGCCTGCAGACCGTCTCGATCCATGGTGGCGTCAGATTGAAACCTGGAAAACCCAGGCGCCGCTCTCCTACGGCGAATCGATCGATGCGATCAAGCCGCAGCACCTGTGCAAAGAATTGGACCGCCTTACCGCCGGCGAAGCCATCATCGCCACCGATGTGGGCCAGCACCAGATGTGGCTTGCCCAGTACTACGGCTTTCGCCGTCCGCGCCAATCGCTGACGTCGGGAGGATTGGGAACGATGGGATACGGCTTTCCGGCCGCGCTGGGAGCGCAGCTTGCTTATCCCGACCGCCAGGTCATCGCGTTCGTCGGCGATGGAGGATTCCAGATGACCGCCCAGGAACTCGCTACCGCCGTTCAATATGGAACGAATATCAAAGTGATTGTCATGAACAATAATTCGCTGGGCATGGTTCGCCAATGGCAGCAGATCTTTTATGACCGCAACTATTCACATGTGGACATGGAGTGGCAGCCTGACTTCGTAAAGCTTGCGCAAGCCTATGGCGCAACCGGTCTGCGTGCCCGGCATCCCGCGGAGTTGAGCACGGTCCTTGAGCAGGGCCTCTCGACACCAGGGGTTGTGGTGATGGACATCATCGTGGAAGTCGAAGAGAACGTCTTTCCCATGGTTCCCCCGGGTGGCGGCATCGCCGACATGGTGCTGGGATGAGACATACGCTTTCTATCATCGTGGAGAACCATTACGGCGAGTTGGCCCGCATCGTCGGTTTGTTCAGCGCGCGCGGTTACAACATTGAAAGCCTCACTGTGGCGGAAACTCTCGATCCTTCCATCTCATGCGTCACCCTGGTCACCGCAGGGGACGACCGTACGATTGAGCAGATCGTCAAGCAAGTCGACAAGCTGGTGCGGGTTCTCCACGTCGCCGATCTTACCGGCAGCGCACACCTGGAACGCGAGTTGGTGCTCATTAATGTAACCACGGGCAGCAGCGCAGCGCTTCAGACTGTCCTCTCGCTGGTGGCCCAGGACCACCTCCGGGTTGCCGAAGTCATGAATGATGGCCTGATCATCGAAGCCACCGGCGAGTGGAAGCACATCAATACGCTGGTGGAGGCACTCAGGCCATTGGGCATTCGCCACATTGTTCGCACTGGTACAGTTGCCGTTTCCAAGAGCCCGGATGACAAAGTTGTGAAACTCTCGGTAGCGCACCTCCAGCAGCATCGCACGCCGCCCAACCCGGCGGTTCCCAAAACGGAAGACGGAGAGAAAGAGATTCATTTATGAAAATCTATTACGACAAGGATTCACAGCCTGGAGCTCTGGCAGGCAAGAGATTCGCCATCATTGGCTATGGCAGCCAGGGACACGCTCATGCCAACAACCTGCGGGATTCAGGTCACGATGTAACCGTAGGCCTGTATCCCGGGAGCCAGTCGTGGAGCAAGGCGGAAAAGGCCGGTCTGAGGGTGCAAAGCACCTCCTGGGCCGCGGCCTGGGCAGACATAATAATGATGCTGGTGCCGGATGAGATCGCCCCCTCGATCTACCGGGATGAGATTGCGCCCGCGTTGGTGCCCGGCAAATATCTGGCTTTTGCCCATGGATTTTCCATTCATTTCGCAAAAGTCGTTCCTCCAAGAGATGTGAACGTTTTCATGGTGGCGCCCAAATCTCCCGGCCACCTTTTGCGCTTCGAATATACCCAGGGGCGGGGAGTTCCCTGTTTGCTTGCCGTCCACCAGGATCCGGCAGGAGACACTCACGACGTGGCTCTCGCCTATGCTTCAGCTCTCGGAGGCGGGCGGGCCGGAGTCCTGGAAACCACGTTCAAAGAAGAGACCGAGACTGACCTGTTTGGCGAACAGGCTGTGCTCTGCGGCGGGCTGACCGCACTCATCCAGGCCGGCTTCGAAACTCTGGTGGACGCCGGATACTCGGCGGAGATGGCCTATTTTGAATGCCTCCATGAGATGAAGCTCATTGTCGATCTGGTCTATGAAGGCGGGATCGGCAACATGCGGTATTCCGTCTCCAACACGGCGGAGTACGGTGACCTGACACGTGGACCTCGCGTGATTAACCAGTGTGTGCGCGACGAGATGAAAAAGTTGCTCAAGGACATTCAGTCAGGCCGCTTCGCCGACGAGTGGATGGCGGAATGCGAATCGGGCAAGCCCCGCTTCAAGGCGCTGGAGGGCCAGGGATTGGAACATCCGATTGAAACCGTGGGTGCGCGCTTGCGCGCCATGATGCCCTGGCTCAAACAACGGCTGCTGGTCGATCGGGCAGCGAACTAAGAGCTCATGTTGGCGTTTCACATTTGTGAGGATCTGTAAACCATGGCGTTTGAACATACCCGATGGGTCTGGATGAACGGAAAATGCGTTCCCTGGGCCGAGGCTACTGTACACGTCTCCGCTCACGCCCTGCACTATGGCAGCGGTGTGTTTGAGGGCATCCGCTGCTATCAGACGTCGGAGGGACCCGCGGTCTTCCGCCTGGACGCTCACCTGGAGCGCTTCGATGCCAGCGCCCATGCGTACCAGATGGTCATTCCTTATTCGAAAAGCGATTTGGCGCAGGCCATTTGTGAAACCATCGCTCAAAATGGATTCACCGATTGCTATGTACGGCCCATAAGCTATCGCGGGAGTTCCTCTCTCAATCTGCACCCGCGCAGCTGCCCGGTGGAGGTGTCCATTCTGGTCTGGCCGTGGGGCAAGTATCTCGGCGAGGCAACGGAACGAGGCGCGCGCATCACCATCTCCCGGTGGCAAAAATTCAGTTCACAGATGATGCCCACCACTGCCAAAGCCTGTGGACAGTATCTCAACTCCATTCTTGCCGCTCAGGAGGCAAGTGACCGGGGATTTGATGAGGCGCTGCTTTTGAACATCGACGGCGAGCTTGCCGAAGGATCAGGAGAGAACATCTTTCTGGTGCGGGATGGCAAATTGCTGACCAATGGCCATTCTGATTCCATTCTGCTGGGGATTACCCGCGATTGTGTGATTCGCATCGCCTCTGACCTCGGCTGGAAAGTCGAAACCTCATCCCTATCGCTGAAAGACCTGATGGACAGCGACGAGGCATTTTTTACGGGGACAGCAGCGGAGGTCGTGCCCATTACCGAGGTGGATGGTCAGCGCATCGGTGACGGGCAGCCGGGACCCTGCACCCGCACGATCCAGAGAATCTTCAGTGACGTTACCGCGGGACGCGATTCGCGTTATCGCGCCTGGCTGCACCCGGTCGCGGCGTCCAGGAGGACTTATGCCTGAGGGTCGAAAGCCGCAGACTCAAACTGACGCCCCGGCGTCGCCGGCAAACGCCACGAGCAATTGTCGCAGCCGAAAAATCACCCAGGGCGTGGAGCGCTCTCCCAACCGGGCGATGCTGCGGGCCGTGGGATTCACCGATGGTGATTTTGACAAATCCATTGTTGGGATTGCCAACGCTTTCAGCAATCTCACGCCATGCAACGCGGGCCTGAACGATCTGGCCTTGCACGCCGATGCTGCATTGCGTGAGGCCGGAACCATGCCGCAAACTTTTGGCACCATCACCGTGAGTGACGGAATCTCCATGGGCACCGAGGGGATGCGTTATAGCCTGGTTTCGCGCGAAGTGATCGCCGATTCCATTGAGACCGTCTGCCAGGCACAATGCATGGATGGCCTGGTGGCCATTGGCGGATGCGACAAGAACATGCCGGGAGCCATGATCGCTATCGCCCGCATGAACATCCCGGCGATTTTTGTCTACGGCGGCACTATCAAGGCAGGCGATTACGATGGCAGGAAACTTACCGTGGTCAGCGCCTTTGAAGCTGTGGGAGAGTACAGCGCCAAAAAGCTCAATGCCAAACAGCTTCTGGAAATCGAGCGGCGCGCCTGTCCAGGCGCCGGCTCCTGCGGAGGCATGTATACCGCCAATACCATGTCATCGGCGATTGAGGCGTTAGGCCTGAGCCTGCCCGGATCCTCCACCATGGCGGCCGAGGACGAGGAGAAGAAACACAGCACGGTTCAATCCGCTCATGCGCTTGTAAGGGCGATTCGCCGGCAGATCCTGCCCCGGCAGTTGCTCACCCGCAAGAGTTTCGAAAACGCCATTGCGGTAGTGATGGCGGTGGGTGGCTCCACCAACGCCGTGCTTCACCTGCTGGCAATCGCCCATGCGGCCCAGGTCCCACTCTCACTCGACGACTTTGCCCGGATTGGGTCGCGCGTTCCGGTGCTCTGCGATCTCAAACCTTCGGGCAAGCACGTGACTACAGACCTGCACAAAGCGGGCGGCATTCCCCAGGTAATGGCGATCCTCCAGGCTCGCGGCTTCATTCACGGTGATGCGCTTACCATCTCTGGCGATACCGTCATGCAGACTCTGGCTCACCTACCCCGATCACCTGCGACGGACCAGGATGTGATCCGGCCCTTTGACCAGCCGGTATACGAACGCGGGCATCTCACGGTCTTGCGCGGCAACCTGGCTACGGAAGGCGCGATCGCGAAGACCAGCGGAATCCAGGCCAAACATATCACCGGACCGGCGCGTGTCTTCGATTCGGAAGAGGAATGCCTGCGCACGATCTTGAGCGGAGAAATTAAATCCGGCGACATCGTTGTGATTCGCTACGAAGGTCCCAGGGGTGGTCCAGGGATGCGGGAGATGCTCTCACCCACTGCGGCCTTGATCGGAGCGGGGCTGGGCGATTCCGTTGGCCTGATTACCGATGGCCGTTTTTCCGGCGGGACCTATGGAATGGTAGTCGGCCATGTGGCGCCTGAAGCGGCGAGCGGCGGCGCCCTCGCCTTGGTCAGCAATGATGATCAGATCACCATCGACGCCGATGACGGACTTCTGCATTTGCACGTTTCCGAGACAGAACTGGAGCACAGAAGAGCGCATTGGACACCACCTGTGTGCAGGGTTCAACACGGTGTGCTGGCAAAATATGCCAGAGTAGTTTCCAGCAGCAGTCTGGGAGCAATTACGGATTGAGTTGACGAAATCGGCGAGGCCGGTACGCTCGCATAACATATGGATCTGGACAATCTCAGAACGTTCATGGAGGTCGCGAAGCTGGGAAACTTTTCCCGGGCCGCGGAGAAAGTCCTCCGCTCGCAACCAGCGGTCAGCGCGCAGATCAGGCAGTTGGAACAGGAGTACGGTCAGCGATTGTTTGATCGCAATGCCAAGTCAGTCCGGCTCACCCGCGCCGGCGAAGTGGTGCTGGAATATGCCCGCCAGCTTCTTGCATTGCAGACGAAGTCTCTGTATGCGGTTTCCGAGCAGTCCGGTAATTCCAATGGGACGCTTTCCATCGGCGCCAATGAAGGCACGTTTCTCTATGTGCTTCCGGCGACGCTGGCAAAGTACCATAAGCAATTTCCCAAGGTAAAAATCAGCGTTTACCGCAGCTTTACCCACAAAGTGACGGAAAAAGTTGAGGACGGCTCAATCGATCTTGCGGTAGTGACAATGCCGGTGAAGTCCCAGAGCCTGGAAGTGGTGCCTGTTTTTCGTGATCGAATTCTGCTGATGGTTGGCCCCGCCAGCCCGCTGTTCAGAAAAGCATCGGCCACGCTCGAGGAAGTCGCGGCCCAGCGCATCATTCTGCCCAGGACAGGGTCGATCCGAAGACTGTTTGAAAAGCATCTGCGGCCGTTCCGTGACGAGCTGAATATCACCATGGAACTGACCAGTGTCGAGATGATCAAGCGATTCGTGCACGCGGATTTTGGCGTCTCCTTGATCTGCCGCAGCTTTGCCGAAAGGGATGTGCAGCGAAACGAAGTAAAGCTCCTGGCACTGGAAGGGCTCACCTTATGGCGCGAACTGGCGCTCGTCTACCGCAAGGACCGGAGCCTTCCTCGGATTGCGTCCTCATTTGTTGAGCTGGCGCGCCGCGAACTCGCGGTGCAATCGGCGAAGTAAATCCCTGCCAGGCCGCTGCATTCACAAATTGCGCCGGGATGCGAGCGTTCACATTTTCCAATTTGGCATAACAAACTCAAATAGCAAGAATTCAAATTCTCGATTTCCCTTTTTCCCTCTCCGCGTTTATCAAGGACCATGGAACCAACGTTCTTACGGGACCACCCTGATCATGACGCTTGCGGTACCGGTTTCATTGTAAAGCTCGGTGGTGGCGCGACCCACGAGGTAGTGGAGCGTGCGCTGGTTGCGCTGCAACGGCTTT
This sequence comes from Candidatus Angelobacter sp., assembly GCA_035262465.1. Classification (GTDB taxonomy): domain Bacteria; phylum Acidobacteriota; class Terriglobia; order Terriglobales; family Acidobacteriaceae; genus Angelobacter. Next base: position 43,547 of record DATFSU010000003.1, read on the forward strand.
CTCATCGCGGTGGCGTCGATGCGGACGGCCTCACCAGCGATGGCGCCGGCCTGCTCACGGCCCTACCCCGGAAGATGCTCGCTCTGGCAGCACTCGACCACGGTGTTGTCTTACCTGAAGAATTTGGCCTGGGAATGCTGTTCATTCAGCCAGGGGAAGAGCTTCGCGTCCAGGCAGAAATCAAGGCGCTTGCCTCCAGCATGGCCCTATGTCTTCTCGGCTGGAGAGAAGTACCCGTCAAGCACTCCATTCTCGTGTCCAGTGCCGGGAATTCAGCGCCCTCGATCTGGCAATGCTTCATTGCAGCCATCAACCAGAGTGATGAATTGGACCGCAGTCTGTTCCTGCTTCGCAAACGCGCAGAAGCCGATTTGGCCGATGCCGTTTATTTCTGCTCGTTGTCATCTCGGACCGTTGTCTATAAGGGTCTGCTCCCGCCGTGGCAACTACCGGACTTTTACCCCGATCTGAGCAGGCCGGATTTTGAGGCTTCATTTGCCATCTTTCATCAAAGGTTTTCGACCAATACACAGCCGGCCTGGCGGTTGGCGCAGCCGTTTCGCCTGCTGGCACATAACGGCGAAATCAACACCATCACTGGAAATCGGCGATGGATGCGAGCACGGCAACATGAAATCCGCGGCCGCCTGAATGCAGGCAGCTGGTTCAGCGTTCTGGAGAACAACGCCAGCGACTCCGCCAGTCTGGATAATGCGCTTGAGGTGCTGATACGGGAAGGTCAGGGCATTGATGATGCCATTTTCAGTCTCGTTCCCCCGGTGGCTGTGCCTGCGTCCCGGCCGGACTTGAGTTCCACCGAAGTGCCCGAGTCCGCGGCTTGTGAATATGAACCGTGGGACGGCCCAGCCGCACTGGCGTTCTCGGATGGCCGATTATTGGGGGCCAAACTCGACCGCAATGGCCTGCGGCCGATGCGCTATATTCGAACTTCGACCGGCTGGCTCGTAGCAGGTTCAGAAACAGGTCTTGCGGACTTTCACGAGAAAGAAATCATCGAGCGGGGAAGGTTGGGTCCAGGTGCAGGCCTGCTGGTTGATCTCGAATCGGGCAGCGTGTTCCCGCCTTGCGCAGCTCCGCCCACAACATCAGCATCAAAGCAAAAACGGAAACCGGCGCGTTTATTCCGTGCCCAGCCCGCCGCGGATCTCAAGTGTCCGAGTGTGGCAGAGCCACGAAGGCTGGCGGCTGCATCAGGCTGGAGCGAAGACCAGATCGGCTTCCTCCTGCATCCGCTTGCTGAAGGAAAAGAACCGCTCTATAGCATGGGCGATGATACGCCGCCTGCCTTCCTCTCCAGGATGCGCCGGACCTTGTGGGATTATTGCAAGCAGCGTTTCGCTCAGGTAACAAACCCTCCCATAGATCCGCTCCGCGAAGCGCACGTGATGTCTCTCGACACCCGCATCGGATCTTCCTTGGTCGCCGAGTCACCGGTCATCGATGAATATCAGATGGAAACGTTGCAGCTGCGTCTCCCCGGTTTTCATTGCGTTGACGCGACCTTCAACTCTGCTCTCGGAGTGGCCGGGGCTTTCGAAACCATTGAGCTCATTCGTAGGCAAGTGCGATGGAGCCCTGGCACTGCGCCTTCGATGGTAGTCATCACTGACCGGGAAGTGAGTGATCGGCGGGCGCCTTTACCCATTCTGCTCGCCGCGGCTGCCATATGGAACGAGATGGTGCTGGGCGGCCATTTTCGCATTCCTCTCATCGTTGAAACGGCGCAGGTCATTGAAACTCACCATGTAGCTTTGTTGCTGGCAGCCGGGGCAACCGCTGTTCTGCCGTATCTGGCGCTGCAGCTTGCCGAAGACCATACCCCGGGCGGCGCACTCAACTACTGCAACGCTGTCAATGCCGGATTGAAAAAAGTGCTCTCTCGCATGGGAATATCGGTTCTGGCCAGCTACCGCAACGCTCAGTTGTTCGAGGTGATTGGACTTGACGAGGATGTGTGTAGAGATTTTTTTGAAGGTGCACCCCATTGGGCTGAAGCCAGGTCCCTTGAACAGATTCTTGGAGATTACCTAGCCAACCACGAACGGGCCTTCCGGTCTGAATTCAAGTCGCCCGCGGACGCAGGGATGTACAGGTTCCGCAAAGGGGGCGAGCAACACGCCACGTCCGCCAATCTGCTGCGGAAGCTGCACGCTCACGTCAGGCATCCTGATCCGCAACATTACCGCGAATTCGAATCGCTTGCCCTGGAGCGGGAGGCCGTGGCGATTCGCGACCTGCTGGAAATCACGGCTGCAAACCCCGCGTCTGTTGAGTCGGTCGAACCGGAGACAAGCATCCTTTCCCGTTTCAGCACTCAGGCTATGAGCCTCGGCGCCATCAGCCCGGAGGCGCATCGCACCCTTGCGCTTGCGATGAACGAATTGGGAGCCCGCAGCAATACCGGCGAAGGCGGTGAAGATCCTGACGTCTACAGGACAACTCCGGAAGCTGCGTGCCACGTCAAGCAGGTGGCGTCCGGCCGCTTTGGCGTAACGGCGGAGTATCTGGTCAACGGCAAAGAAATCGAAATCAAGATGGCCCAGGGTTCAAAGCCCGGAGAAGGCGGACAGCTTCCCGCCTCTAAAGTAACTCCATATATTGCCCGGCTGCGTCATGCCATTCCGGGGATGGCGCTGATCTCACCACCGCCGCATCACGACATCTATAGCATTGAAGACCTGGAGCAACTGATCCACGATCTTCACCAGATCAATCCCACGGCGCGGGTCGGAGTGAAACTGGTGGCGGGCGCCGGAGTCGGAATCATTGCGGCCGGAGTAGCCAAGGCGGGAGCAGACGTAATCACCATCAGCGGCCACGACGGCGGGACGGGAGCTTCGCCGCTGAGCTCGATCAAGAACACCGGTGTGCCCTGGGAATATGGCCTTCGCGAAGCGCACTGCACGCTCACACAGGCGGGATTGAGACCGTACGTGCGCCTTCGCGTCGACGGCGGCCTGAAATTCGCGCGCGATGTAGTCATTGCCGCGCTGCTCGGGGCCGACGAGTTCGGGTTCGGGACAGCCGCGCTGCTGGCGATGGGTTGCGTCATGGCGCGTCAGTGCCACCTCAATACTTGTCCGGTTGGAATTGCTACTCAGGTGGAATCGTTGCGAACCCGCTTTGCCGGACGCCCGGATATGGTGAAGGAGTATTTTCGGGCCGTAGCCGCTGAGACGCGCGTGTTGCTTGCCGGTCTGGGCGCGCATTCGATCGCAGAGATCGTTGGACGCGCTGAGCTGTTATCGCCGCGGACGAAAGAAAGTTATCCATGGACAAGAGGTTTGCTGCAGTCGACAACCCGCGTTACGCAAGCTCCTCAGCGCCGCAAGCCAAGACGGGAGCTTTCGCAGCGCCTGCTTGAAATCACCAAGTCGGCTGGACGAACCAGACTCCCGATCTTAACCATCGTCAACGCTGATCGCAGCATCGGCGCCGAATTGGCGGGCGAACGGGTGCGCCGGGAGAAATCGAAACAGGCCAATCCACCGCTCGATGTTCATTTCCGGGGCACAGCGGGCCAAAGCTTTGGAGCCTTTCTCACCCCAGACGTTCAGTTTCATCTCAATGGCGCCGCCAATGATTATGTAGCCAAAGGATTGAGCGGCGGAACGATTGTGATTGCCTGCGGCGGCGAAGCATCGCGGCGCGGCGATGTCCTGGCCGGTAATACTGTTCTCTATGGAGCAACGTCGGGTGAGTTGTACATTGCCGGACGCGCGGGAGAACGCTTCGCGGTCCGCAATAGCGGCGCTCTGGCGGTGATCGAGGGCGTGGGCGACCACGCTTGCGAATACATGACCGGAGGAGTCGTTGTGATTCTCGGGCCGGCCGGCGTGAACCTGGGGTCGGGGATGACCGGTGGTTTGACTTATCTGTTGACTGAGGATGTCTCACTCAGTGGCTGTTGTAACCCAGCTTCAGTCCAGTTACAGCCGTGTACTGCCGAAGAGGAACAGGGAGTTCGCCGGTTGCTGATGCGGCATTGGATGCTCACTCGAAGCAGCAGAGCGGCCGTTTTGCTGGAACCAGGATACCGGTTATCCTTGACCCGCGTGCAGCCGCTGGTCATGCCCTGCTCTGTCAGCGATACGTGGGAGCCAATTCTCCAGCGCCTGGATCGTTCCGTGGCGGAACTGACATACCCAGCTGCCTCAAGAGCAGGCGCGATGTCTACGTTTTTGAACTTGCCCGTAGAAGGATCTACCAAACTCGGCAGGCATTGACACTAGACATCTTCTGGCCCGATTTGCAGCCAAAGGCCTTGCCAAACTCAGAATAGTTTCCAAGAGTGCCCAGAGTGCGGAAACGTGTCGGTGCGTGGGGGTCGATCTTAGCGATGACGCGCAGCCGCTCCGGCGTCACGTTCGCGCACCATTGCTGGGCGAAGCTGATGAAGAATCTCTGCTCGGGAGTGAAGCCGTCAATGGATTGTGGATTGCCGGTTTTTTCGGCAGCCTTGTGCATCGCAGCGAAAGCGATCCGGATACCACCGTTGTCTGCGGTGTTTTCACCGAGCGTGAGGCGGCCGTTCAGGTGAATGTCATCCACCACAACAAATTGCTGGTATTGATCCGCCAGACAGCTCGTCCTGTTGTCGAATTCCTCCCGGTCGTTCTGGGTCCACCAGTTCACCAGATTGCCCTGGCTGTCAAACTTGCTTCCCTGATCATCGAAGCCGTGGGTTAACTCATGTCCGATCAGCCATCCAATCGCCCCAAAGTTGACTGGATCGTCCATCGTCGGGTCAAAGAGCGGGGGCTGAAAAACTCCGGCGGGAAAATTGATGCTGTTTTCCGGCGAATAATAATACGCATTGACCGTGGGAGTGGTAACGATCCATTCATTCCGGTCCCGCGTCTGCCCGATTTTCTGGAGATTGTAGTGCACCTGGAAGGAGCGCGCATTGCGGACGTTGGCCGCAAGCTCATTGCGTTCGATTCGCACCGAGCTATAGTCGAGCCACTTTTCCGGATAGCCGATCTTGTTCATGATGGCATTCAGCTTGGCCAACGCCTGGCGACGGGTTTCCGCGGTCATCCAGGGCAACTGCCCGATGTCCTCGGCCAGTGCTTGCTCTTCCAGCTTTACCATCTCCAGCGTGCGCTGTTTGGTTTCTGGAGTAAAGTTTTGCTCAACGTAGAGACGGCCCAGAGCTTCCCCCAGCAGGCGGTCGGTAGCGGAAACGCACCGTTTCCAGCGCGGCTCAATTTCCTTCTGGCCGTTCAGAAAACGCCGTTCAAATTCGAAATCTTCCTTGACCAATGGATCGGAGAGAAACGGGGCATTCGCCTGGACGAGATGCCATTTCAAATACGCCTTCCATTTATCCAACGGCATGGAGGCGATCGACGCGCTGAGTTTTTCAAAGAAATCAGGTGGCGTAACATAAGCCTCCTGGAACGAAGGCGCGCCCATGGCCTTGAAATAACGTGTCAGGAGGAGGTTCGGAGCCAGCGTATCCAGGCGCGTCAGCGCTATTTTGTGATCGTGATTCTTAGGATCGCGCATGCTCACGCGATCCAAAGACGCCGCAGCCAGGGCTTTCTCGATTTCCAGAACTGCGCCAGCTTCTTTTTCCGCTAACTCAGGAGTATCTCCCACAAGTCCGAGCATAGCCGCAACATGCGTCACATACTTGCTCTGGACGCGTTTAGATTCCTCGCTCTGACTGAGGTAGTATTCGCGATCCGGCAGGCCGAGACCTCCCTGGACCATTACGGCAACCTCCCTGGTGGCGTCGTGCAGATCAGGATGGGCGCTGAATTCGAACAACGCGGGTACGCCCATGGAATGCAGGCGTGCCAGGGCATCAATCAATGACTCACGGTTGGAAATTGCCGCGATCCGCTTCAATTCCGGTTCCAGCGGAGAGACGCTGGCACGATTCACGGATGTCTCGTCCATGCATGACGCATAGAAATCGCCGGCGATCTTTGCCGTCTTGCTTTTTCCCGGTCCGGGGGACGCTGCCTGTTCCAGAATCTTGCGCAGCACCATGCGGTTGTACTCGCCCGTTTGATTGTAACGAGCCCAGAACACCTGATCAGAGGGCACCGGATTGTTCTTGCGCCATGTGCCGCACGCATATTGGTCGAAGTCTTCACAGGGATCGGCCGTGGTATCCATCGCCGTCACATCAAACATTTTGGGCTGAATGATTGTGGAATCATCGGCCTGGCGGCGAGTTGTGTCTTGACCCAGCACCAGGTTCGGGCCAACGGTGGCGCCCACAAGGCATAAAATCAAAACCACATTTCGGCGAAAAAGCATGTTGCTCTCCCCGGAGACAGCATCTAGCCCGCCGCAGGATCTTCTCAACGATGCGGGCGTTGGAGCTGTGCTTCAATTTGTCGAGCGTAGCCTATCTCTAGCGGCAGCAGCGTTCCGGGAGCTTATTAGCCGCGGTGTTCCTCGCGGCCCGGAACTCAGGAACGATGAGCGCCTGTTCCACCGAAGGAGCGTTCATCGCCGCCAACTCGCGCGCAGTCCGTTCCGCTTTGGCTGGCAGCCCTGCTTTCTGGTAAGCCTTCACCAGCAGTTCCATGGAAAAGGGATCATTCGCGTCCTCTTCCAGATGGGGAATCGCTTCCAGCCATTTCTGCTTCGCAGCCAGGATCATTCCGGCGGAAGCGTGGAACGTGATATCAAGATTGGGGTTGTTGGAATCCTGCGCTATTTTGCTGAGTTGTGACAATGTAGTCTCGGCCTCGGCAAGATGTCCGTATCGTATCGCGTTATAAATGATGACGCGATCGATGGAACCCAGCGCCTCCTGCCGGGCGCCCCGTGAAGTGTCGTGAGGATGTTCAAGTGATTCTTTTGCTTTCTGCATCCACCGTCTCGACGATGCCTCATCCTTATGGTAAAGGGCCATCACCCGATACGCTTCGGCTTCAAGGACGCCAACCGAATTTTCATGAGCCATTGTTGCAGCCGCCTGGAATGCGGCATCGGCGTCACTGAAGCGTTTCTCACGCAGGTAAGTTGCAGCCCATTTCAGCTTCCACTCGACGGCGTATGCCTTGGTGTAGGCGTGCTGAATGGCAATGTCGTACTGTGCTCTGGCCTTGTCCTCCTGCCCCATGAGCGCGAAGGTGTCTGCCAGCCCGAGCAGCGATTCGCCGAAATTTGGGTCCAGTTTGAGTGCAGCGTGATAATGGTCCACGGCTTCGTCGAAGCGTCCGGCCATCCTCAGGATTTCCGCATAAGAATCCTGGGGGTTGGGCTCATTCGGAAGGACCTCAATATAGTGCTGCATTACCGGAAAGGCCTGGTCGAATTTGCCCTGAAAGGCGTAGTCGTAGCCAAGGTTGTTCAGCGCTCCCGCAAAATCCGGGTCTACATGTACCGCCTGCGCCGCCAATTCTCCCGCGCGGTCCCATTGGTGGTAGTTGGTTCCGACAAAAAGAGCAGCAAACCAGTAAAGATGCTTGTCGCGGGGATATCGGTTCAGCAGCTCGTTCATGGCGGCCAGAGCCCCGATCGTGTTATCACGGTTGCGCTCGAGAATCCACTCGGCCATGAGCCGCTCGTCAGGAGTGACTGAATCCATCAGGGCCGTAACCTTTTTCAGTTCCTGGGCTTGTTGGTCGGGATCCGGAATCCGCTCAGAGATGTAGAGATGTGCCAGCAGGAAATTGGGGTCTTTTTCGATTGCCTTCTGCCAGCACTGCAGGGCCTGAGGGATGCGAAGATTTTCCCAGGCAACTATGCCCTGATCAAAAAGCGCCCGCGCTTCAGGCGAGCTGGTGGTGATGGGCATTCGGTCTGGCGCTGCCGTTGCCGGCGACTGTGCCACAAGAGCGTGCGAGGCTGCGGCCAGAACCAGAGCCGGAACAACACGGTGAAGAACAGGAAAGAGCTTTTTCATTTTTATCAATTCCCACGCAGGAGGTAGCCGTATTCGACAGGCAGTTTCCCGTCAATTTTCAAGACCTTAACTTCCTGAGTAATGCGAAAGACATCAATCAACCCTATTGCGCCTGGGATGGTTGCCACGGCTTTCAGCATCGCCTCATTGGAATCAACAACGAGAACGTTGGCATGATGGACGGCAATAAAGATACGCAGCTCGTCGGGAGAGATTTTGTAGACGTTCGAAAGCAACAGCTCCATTTCGGGACTGGTAGGATCACGCAAAACAATGGTGATCGCTCCTCCGGAGGCCCACTTTGCCGTATCACATTTGAATATCTTGGTGAGTTCTGCTGCTGTGAGGCCCTGGGTCGCGTTCTCTTTGTTGACGATGACCGCCATCTGTTTTGCCGCTGATGAGCCTTCGGCGAGACCCATGAAGACAAGTACACACATCATGAAGCAATAAGTTTTTTTAACTGGACGCATACAGATGTATTCCCATTCTAGGAGCAGCGGGCAACGCTGTAAGCATTACAAAGGTAATCTCGCTGGTTACGGTCACCCATGGCTGTCCAGGTTGCGGACCGCTCTGTAATTTTTGCCGGGACAGAAAAGCAAACACGCTGATTGGCGTGTTCTGGCAATAAACTGGCGCACGAGATCAATTGATCCAACCACACCCCGTGCTATCTTGAGCGCCATTTCTCTTGCGGGCATTGCCCGCGGAAAGGAAAATACGTGAAACTATTGCTCTCGATTGCGGTTGCCCTGACGCTTGCGACAGGCTCTTTTTCTCAACCTGCAGCGAATGAAAATCCCGCTGCGATCAATCTACTGGATCGCGGTATAGAGAGGGATATCAGTCAGCTGCTCCATGCGGCAGCGATCGACGGAACGCTCCCTTTGGCCCGACAAAACGATCTCTCGATCACTGACCTGGACGGCTGCACTGACACTCGGGGATGCTGCAGAAATGGTGTAGTGGTGCGGTATTTCCAATGCAGCCAGGGACAACGATGCCTTGCTGATCCTGTCAACGGTTACTATTTTGTGGACGATAAGAACTGTGATTCTGAACTGCAGTGAGTGCTGCGACGCAGCTGTGTGGGAAGTGCGTCATGGCACCGCGATTCTGGCCGGCGCTCTTTGAGCGAGAGATTGATGTGGATCGCAAGCCGATTGGCGCACTATCCTTCAAGAATGCAATCTTTTCATCGCTCCTGAAAACCGATGAGCTTCAACCAATCGGTGCAGGTTGCCGGGCTCCATATCCCCTGGGGATCGAATGCTAGTTGTATCCGTTTCTCTTCCTGTATTGCTGTGGGGAAACGCCGGTCCATCTCTTAAACGCATGATAAAAGGAAGAAATATCAGAGTAGTGCAATCTGGCGGCAATCTCTGCGACCGGCAGGCCGGGATGGCTTAAAAGGATACTGGCTCGTTTTAGCCGGACATGATCCAGCAAATCGCGGAAAGTCATCCCATGTGACGATAACTCACGCTGGAGGCTGCGTTGGCTCTTGCCGAGATAGCGCGCAAGGTCAGGTAGTGAATGAATCCCGTTCGCAAGCTGATAATTCAAAACTTCATAAAGATGAGCCAGTGGTTGCTTTGCGTCGGGTGAATGGTTCTTCTTTTGACACGCGTAGGATTCGAGCACCTCGCATAGTTCTGGGTCTGCGGACGGATGCCTCAGTTCCATGGTGTGGCGTGAAAAGATCATTCGATTGGTCTTCTGCTTAAAGCGAACTGGCGCATTGAACCACCGGTCATATGCTGGTGCGCCGCCCGGATCCCCATACGTAAATTGAACTTCAGACGGATTACATGCCACCCGAGTGATATGCCGGAGGCGGACGAGATAATTCATGAAAATATATTCAATATAAGGACGTGAGAGACAGTGAGGATCGTCGAGACTGGACAGTTCGAGATAAGACACATCACGATAGTGCCCCAGCGATAAATGGAATGCGGTATTCATTAAACCGAAGGAACGGCTGCTGCGGTCCAAACCATCTTTCGGCGAAGAACTTGCTGCAAGCATGTAGTCAAGCACGCCGTACGCGCCAAAAGGCACTTTCACGGCCGCATGAACCCCGAACATCCGATCTCTTTGGCAGCGCATGACCGCTTCCCAGAGGAGATACATGCTTTTTACGGGGATGCGGCGGGATGTATTGTCCAGGCAGTCATGTGATAAGGCGGCCTCGATAAGCAAGTGTTCTTCCTTTATGCCGAGCCGCACGCACTCTTCAATAATGATACGTGGTGTGATCGTTGTGATCGTTCCGGAGTTCATGGCTTGCCCGCACACGTGAATACGGCTGCAACATCTGTTGACTGAGCGAAGAATTTATCATCAAGTGCCGGCCAAGAGAATAGCAAGCTTGCACTCGGTTGAGAAAAATCAGGTTGGCGGAGGGTGGCCGTCGGCAAGCCGCCCCTGAGCCAAGAGAAGAACTGTGGGTGTGACTCGCGAGCCTCGCAGCCCCTGCGGGTCGACAATGAAGCTCCTCGTCGACGAATGCCTGCACGCATCCTTGGTTGCAGCCATGGTACTAAAGGAACTTGATTCCCTGCGCGCCACAAGACATACTCCGCGCAAAGTTGTCCAGGTCCAGTTTTGCGAAGCCTACTCGTTGCGTTTCTGCGGACAGTGCATTCGAGTGAAACGTGGCGCACCGCAAATAGGCCCACCATCGCAAGCGACAGAGAAAGCCCACAATTTATGGCAGCAGGAGAAGACCCATGCGGTTGAAGTTCGTATTGGCTGGAGCATTCCTTTGCCTGTTCCTGAGCGCAAATCAGGTGCACGCGCAGGGAGTAGGCACCTCAGGCAGCATTTCAGGTACGGTAATTGATCAGACCGGAGCAGTTTTGGCAAACATACCACTGGTGGCAATTGAAGACCAACGGGGAATTCAGGCCACCGCAGAGACGGACGAACGAGGCCGCTACCGGTTCGGCGGCCTGGCTCCTGCCACTTATATCGTGTCGGTCAAGGTCCCGGGATTCGCTCCGCAAGCGCACCGCATCACCGTAATTCTGGGTGAAACCACGACCGTGGATTTCAACCTGAAACTCTCGTTGGTTACGGATGAAGTTCGGGTTGAGACGAGTGACAGAACCCCGGTGGTGGATGTTGAAAGAACTGCTCAGTCCGCCACGCTGGACCAGCAGTATATCAATGGATTACCCATCGACCGGCGCGACTATCTCAGCTTTGCCCTGTTGATGCCCGGGGTCACTCAGACCGTGACGATTGGTGACAGCCGCGACTTGCGTCCTTTGCAGATACCGCAGTCGGGTCTTTCGTTCTACGGCAGCAACGGCCGCGGCAACAACATTACTGTAGATGGCGGCAGCTTCAATGGATCATCGCAGTTTGTAATGGCCAATGTAAGCCAGGATGCGGTTCAGGAATTTCAGATCAATCGTGCCGATTATTCCGCGGTTTTGGGCGGGGCCAGCGGGGCGTCCATCAACATCGTGACTAAATCAGGAACCAATACTGCGCATGGCTCCCTCTACGGGTTTTTCCGCAACAGCGTGCTCGACGCCCGCGATCCATTCGCCTACAGCCAGGCGCTGACGCCGGGCGAGCCCTTTTCCCTCAACGCCCAGGGCCAGCCGGTCAAGGATTCACTCAGCCGACAGCAATTCGGGGGAACGGAGGGCTTTGCGATCCGTAAAGACAAGACGTTCATGTTCGCGGCATATGAAGGGTTGCTCCAGAGCAAGGAAGCCTCAGTCCCACTGCTGACGAACAGCAATATCTTCGCTCCACAAAGCAGCCAACAAGCGATCATCAACGGGCTGGCCGCGATGGGAGGCACAGCGGTGCCCTGCCTGACCGGCCAACCCGCGCTACCTGCTGCTACCTGCGCATCCATTCTGCAGAACGTGCTGACAGTGAACCCGGCGTCCAGTTCTTTGAGCCGGTTTTTGGTGAACCAGTTCGAGACCAGCGGTGGCCTTCTGCCGTTTCCCATGACGACCCATCAGGGATCGCTGCGGCTGGATCACCAATTCAATGACTTGAATCAGTCGTCGCTGCGCTACATTGCAGCCCATTCGTCGCAAAGCGATCCGAATTCGAAGACGGTGGCCGGTTCCAGCAATAACTTTTCTGAACTGCAATGGACCAGTTCTCTGCAAGCCTCGTGGCTGCATACGTTCAGCGCTGAAAGACTGAACGACGCGCGAGCCCAGTGGAATATAAACCAATACAGCATTACTCCCAACAATACGGGCATGACGAATCTTGCTCTCGCCGGTTTCGGCACTTTTGGCGAGGCTTTCACGCTTCCCAATATTTCGCGGGAACGAAACTACGAGTTCGCCGACAACTTTATCGATACACACAAAGACCACTTCATCCAGATCGGAGGAGATGAAATTCTGCGCGGCAAGAGGACCAGCGCATTCGGCTTCATGGGCGGGGGATTTCGCTTCGGCGATCTGCCGGGCGGGGTCTTGAGCCCGTGCTTGCAAGTTCCGGCCGCATGCGGACTCTCCATGGCGCCCGCGACCGTTAATGCGGTACAGTCACTGGCGTTGGGGCTGCCGCGGCTGTACATACAGGGCTTTGGCGACCCCGTCGTGTCGACATTCATGCCCTGGACCAGCTTGTATTTACAGGATGGCTGGAGTGTTCGCCGCAACTTGCAACTCCAGATGGGCATCCGCTACGAAATCGACCAGCGCTCCTACATCAACACCACGTATCACGACGTAGCCCCGCGAGTGTCTGTTGCCTGGGACCCGTTCGGCGACCACAAGACCGCAGTGCGTGCCGCCTTTGGTATCTACTATGCCCCCATCATTCTTCAGACGGATACGGCGACGGCCACTTATAACGGCACGAACAGCCGGTTGGCAACCGTGTTCGCGGTTCCCTTGACCGGCCTTCCCGGCAATCCATCGGTCAACTCCGCCGCAATTTTCCAGACTCTGTTTGCGCAGGGAAAGATCAACTGTGGTCAGCCGGCGCCGGGGGCAGTTGGCTGCATCACGCCGGCTGATCTGGCTCCATTTGGTATCAACATCAGCTCGTCAGGTGCCTTGCCCGTTGACGCACTCACGTTCCGGGCTGCGCCCGACTTTCAAAATCCCTATTCTCAGCAGGCGTCGTTGGGCATTGAGCGGGAGCTCGCGCCCAACCTGTCCGTTTCCGCGAATTATGTGTACGTGCATACGCTTCACCTGGGCCGCACGATCGATGCGAACATTCTTTCCGGCGCACCGATAGTTTCCGGCATCCCCGGTACCAATGGACTGCCATTCCAGAGTTGGAGCGCCCCGCAGTGCCAGGTCACAGTCAACAATCCATGCTTCGCTGATCCCTTACGGGCGGCGGACAATGTGTTCTTCTCCTCCGCGGCGGCCCTTTATCAGGGAGCGACTCTGGAAGTAAAGAAAAGATACAGCCACCATGTCACCGTCATGGCCAACTATACCTTCAGCAAAGCCATGGACGATGTGGAAGACGTCCTCTATTGGGCCAGTAACCAGGTTCAGCCGGGAGCGGAGCGTGCCCTGTCGTCCTTCGATCAGCGGCACAGACTGGTCATCGCAAGTATCATCGAAAGCCCTTTCAAGTCCTGGGGGCTGGCCGGATTCGAACTGGCGCCGGTTCTGGAGTATGGCAGTTCGCATCCGTTTAACCTTTATGCCGGAGCCGATGTCAACGGTGACCGCACGGATTTCGCAGACCGTCCGCCAGGAGTCGGACGCAATACCGGCATTGGTCCGAACTATGCTGATTTGGATTTACGCTTGAGCCGCCGCATCCGGCTGAGCGAGAAAGCCGACCTGCAGCTCACCGCGGAGGCATTCAATGTCGCGAATCGGACGAACTATGCCACCATCAACGATGAAGTTGGAGCCTCCTTCGCTCCTCCTTTCAATCCGCATGGGAGCGCAAAGCTTTTGCCGAGCGAGCCGCTGGGCTTCACGTCAGCGTTTCCCAAGCGGGAAATTCAGCTCGGGGCGCGCTTCAGCTTTTAGTACCTCGCATGCGATGCTGAAGCCGGCAGACAACAAATGGAAAGGGCCGGGTGTGTTGCCGGCCCTTTCGTGTTTTCTTACAACGAGGCGGTTCTATTTGTCGCCGCCACTATGGTCGCTGTTGCTGTCATCGTCTTGCCCGACCGCAATCAAATGCTGCGACGAATGCAAGCTGAAGCGGCCGATCGTGCGATAGTCGCCCAACCCGTTCTTTGGCTTCTGCGTGTGATAGCCCGCAAAAATGACAGTGATGTTGCGATCGTCAAATTTGGTGGCGCTGGGTGCATAGACCCGGCCAGCCATGAATCCCTGAGCATCTCCGACTACTGGAGTGTGCGCGGGTATGGTCACGAGCGAAGTGCCGGCGCCAGTGGCGGGAACGCCCTGGGCGTTGACCGAGAGGTTCGCCGGGAATACTGAAGCAATGGGGTTGTTGAGCCCGTTGATCACCGTCCAGTGGATGAGGTCGGTGGACTCAGCGTAGCCGATGAAGTGGAACGCATCCGAGTCGGCATCAATGCAATTGCCCCCGGAGTAAAGCAGCCCAAAGCGGCCATCGTGCAGCTTGATGATGGTGCCCGCCGTGGCCAGCCAGCGCGTGCCGTTGATTGAGACCGTCGTTGGATCGTTGAGACCCTGGAGCGCACCCAGATCGGTGAAGTGAATCCCATCCGTAGTAGAAGCCAGACGCAGAAAGGTGATGTCGTCGTTGGGAGCGAGTCCGCCGTTGGCCGCATAGAAATTGGCCCAGAACGTATTGCACTGCTGCGATGCGGGGAAAGCCGTCTGGCCGGTGTTGTCGCCGTTCAGGATTTTCTGCTCGTAGATGATCGTCAACGGGTTGCTGCCCGGCACGATACCCAGAATGCCATCCGGGTTCCTTAGCCCGAAGGTGTGCGGTGAGAGTTCCGGCGTACCGGCAGGCGACGCGTCGGTGGGAGCTTCGCTGAGCGCCGGGGCCCCGTTCAGCGGATGCCCGGGCACGGGTGATAGGTCGTGAATCGCGAGATCATCATTATCGATGTGGCCGGTGGAGCGCACAAGAGTATAGAGGTAGACGTGACCGTTGATCTTGATGACAAACTGGTGGCCTTGGCCGTCATCGTCGCCGTTGTCGTCGTTGTTTCCGTTTACGCCGTCTTTCTCGCCGTCGGGCTCCTTGTTGGCCTGGTCGGGACAATGAGTGCGAAGCTCAAGTACCAGATCCTGAAAAGTCCACGATTGCCCGGCATCGTCAGAGAAAGCTGCGGCTACGCCTTCATCCGTATCTTTAGGACGCCAATCAAAGTAGCCTTGCAGGTGCCTGCCATGGCCGACGATGCTGGGGAAATAATATGGTTCCATGCGCTCGGTGCCAGGATTGCCAATCTGCTTCAGGTTGCTGTCGCAGTAGCCCACAGATTTCAGGCCATTGGCAGCGCCCGATTGTTCCAACGTCCAGGGACCGCCGGTGATCGAAGTATCAGTGGGTACTCCGTTTTTTGTCCAACGTACGGGCTGGTCGTCGCGATCATGATCCTCCACGGACCAGGCGACGGTTGCTAATGCTGTCAGCAGCACAATTCCTGCGACAAGACCTTTCATGTCTTCTTTTCTCCTTCTCCAATCGATTTGTCGAGTGAACCCTTACGGCCGGAAATCGCAGTCCGTGGTGGTAGTGGTTCGGTTTGAAAAACTGAACCACTAGCAGTATCAGCGTCTAGCGCTTCGCTTGCGAATCGCGGGCCTTCAGGCAGACGTTCATCGCGCTAGCGATGAATCCACCACAAACTACACCACTGCCCCCGCGGTTGATGGTCAAGCGAACCCAGCAATCTTCCAAAGGAAACCCGATCGTTCTTTCTGAGGAACGACGAGGCCTACCCTGCTCGTCGCAAACGGCGTGACCCCATGGGATCTCCCCAGCAGGTTCAAAACGTCGGTTCCACAGACGAGGAACGCCCGTCTTGAACCAGGAAAGGCCTCTCCTTTGTAAGTTGGACTCGACCGAAGAATCTAAGAGAGTTCAGTGAATACCTGGTTAAGGAATAGTTAAAACATCTTTACAAATAGATGAACCGAGATTCCGGATATGCCGTCCCTTTCGTCGCTGAGTCACTCGCCGGGCGTCATGCCTCGCTCGAAACCCAACCATAGTCAGTTTCCTTTTTCCTAAATGCCGTGCCGAAGCTCTCCTCCTGAATGCAGTGCGATCGATTGGAACTGCCCAGCTCCTTTTCGGAACAACCTTTTCCTCTTTGGGAAAGCCCTTGAGCTAGTCCACGTGAAATTCATTGGATCTTCACGTGTGCATAACCTGTAACGCAGCCTCCTCGCCTATTCTCTGAAGCCGGGAAGTCCTGCGGTCGCGCCATTTCGGATCTGGAAATGCCACCAGAGATATTCGCGTGGGTGAGATGTTGGATGGCAGTATCGTTTTCACCTCAGGTTCGGTCCATGCTGTCTTCTGTCGCATACATGAACCCACGCAGCCATCAACACAGACTCCACATTGAATCAATTGCTGCACAGTGATGGAGACCGAAAGACCCTGCCAAAAAGGGTGCCAACCTAGCCAACCTCGGAACATGCTGCCGGTTCCGGTCGATACCCCTCTTCTTCACACCGTCGCATGACGCTGGTATCAGCCAGCACAAGCGGTCAATGACAAAGTCACTTTCTGAAAGGAGTTTTATGAACAGCAGGAAGCGCGGTTCCTCTTCGCGGCTGCTCTGGGCAGCAGTTGCGTTCCTTTTGACCTTTGCCTCATTTGCGTCTCCACTCAAAGCGCAAACCTTCCCGCAGTATGATCACGTTTTCGTTTTGATCCTGGAGAACGAAGGATTCAAAGGAGTCATCGGCAATCCGAACGCTCCCATCCTCAACGCTCTGGCGCAGGATTACGGGCTGGCGACCAACTATTCCGGAGTCGGCGATCCCAGCGAGCCAAATTATGTTGCCATGCTCGGTGGCGACACCTTTGGAATCAGCAGCGATGATCCGTACTGGTTTCCGGGACAGACCGTCAACGCCTCCAACCTGATGACTCAGCTCGAAGCGGCGGGCAAGACATGGAGAGGCTACTTCCAAAATATGCCGTACGCCGGTTATCGCGGCTATTGTTTTCCCGACAAGTGCAACGGCATACCTGACGCCGATACGCAGTACGTGGCTAAGCACAATGGCATCGTGAATTTTTCCAACATGCAGAACCCGACCGAGCTCGGAAAGATGTTTCCCTTCGTCCAGTTATCAACCGACCTTAAGGCAGGAACTGTCCCGAACTTTAGCTACATTATCCCGGACGAATGCCACGACATGCACGGCGCTCCGCCGTGGTGTGTGGATTCCGGTGCCACATCGTCTCTGCAGCAGAGCTTCTTGATCGCGCAAGGCGACGCCTTTGTGGGCAGCGTGGTAAATGAAATTACTTCTTCCACCCTTTGGCTGTCCGGCAACAACGCCATCGTCATCACCTTCGATGAGGGCAACACTGCCACCAGTACCATTGCCACAATCGTCGCCACCAGTCACGGCCCGCGCGGAGTGACCGACAAGATAAGCCTGAACCATTTTTCCCTGCTGGCTTCGCTCGAGCAGACGTTCGGGCTCGGGTGCCTCGCCAACGCCTGCACCGCCAACCTGATGACGCCGCTCTTTGCGATCACCGGTTCGGCTACCGTTCCTACCCTTCCTCCACCCTTCGTCTTCCCCACCAGCACTGACACAACCTCCGCCCAGGGTTCAGGCAAGGCGGCCACACCCGTGTCGCTGAACGGCGTTACCGGTTGGACCCAGGTCCCGACCATCAACTTTGGCAATCAAGACAACGTCCTGACAGGAGTCTCCGCCGCGACAGCGACAGACGTTTGGGCTGTGGGCGCCTATATTCCGAGCCTCAACGGCGTGTTGAACACTTTGGCGCACCACTTTGACGGCACTCGCTGGACCGCTTTCCCCTTGCCGAACGTGGGCGCACAACAGAATATTCTGCAATCGGTCTCGATGCCTTCTCCGGGGAAGGCTTGGGCCGTGGGCGACTTTATCAACGGCAAATTCCAGCAGCAGACCCTGATTGAGCACTTTGACGGTACGAGCTGGGCGGTGGTTCCAAGCCCAAGCCCTGGCGCCCTGCAGAACATTCTGTATGGCGTTGCGGCTATTACCGACACCGACGTCTGGGCTGTGGGTGCGTCCGAAGACGCCAACGAAGTCTGGCACACCCTCACTGAACACTGGGACGGCTCCGCATGGTCGGTCGTCAACGCCATCGACACGGGCACAAACGGCAATCAGTTCTATGCGGTCAAAGCGCTCGCTACGAATAATGTCTATGCGGTTGGACAGTTGGCAAACACCGGATTCCCCAGCCAGGCCCTTATCGAGCACTGGAATGGGACGGCTTGGAGCATAGTGAACAGCCCAGCCGATTCAGCCACGGCTCTACCGCTCGGCCTCACGGCAACCGGCGCGTCGCTGACCTTGGTCGGCGAGCAGGAGACTGACAACGCGCCCTACACCAGCTACGTTGTAAACGGAGCGCCAACTGCTCTCTCAATTCAATCGACACCAACACTCGGTACAGGTGAAAACGATCCCTTCGCCGTTACCATCGCCAACGATGGTACAACGTGGATAGTCGGCTGGGCCATCAATCCCGCAAGCGACCTTCATGACCCGCTCGTACTGCAGGGAGTCAACGGTACGTTTTCTTTGGTGCCGGTCCCCAACCCTGCAAGTGGAGGCGATAGTGGCTTCGCCGCCATCACGACTATTCCCGGTGGAGGAATGTGGGCTGTGGGCGTAACCGCAACGTCAAAGAGCAACTACTCGACCCTGATTGAGTTTCACCCGTAGATTCAAATCACATGCTCCACTCGGTTAGTGGCATAGGCCCAGGCGCTAGCGTTCCTGGGCCTCTACTTTGCAGTTGCGTCTTGCCTCACTGGCAGATACGGGAGGCGTTGAATGATATATCTGTCAGCAAGCTCTGAAAATGTCTTCTCGCCGCAACCCCGATCGACGAAACGCCTGTTGACTGGAATCCGCTGCACCACCTTAACGTAGTTTCCCAGCGTTTTGGGACGGCAGCAGCCTGAAGAACGTTCCCGGTCCCAGCTTTATCGCGTCAAAATTTTTATGTTGCAATGACAACATAAGTATATTGTAATTGCAACATGGAGGGAACGCCATGAACGACATCCTGGACGCGATCTTGCAAAGGCGAGCGGTTAAGGTCTTTGAACCGGTAGAAATTTCCCAAGGGTTACGCGAGCAAATGCTCGAGGCAGCTCGCCATGCCCCTTCCAGCTTCAACTCCCAGCCGTACAGGCTTTATTGGGTGGGAACTGCGGCAAAGAAAGCCGCAGTGGCGAAGCTTTGCATGGGACAGAGCCCTGCAGAAACCGCTTCAGCACTGGTCGTCGTCGTTGCGGACATTGGATCGATGTCAGCGACAACACAAGGCCAATTGGAGTGGATGCGCGCGAGCAACTTCAGCGAAGAGAAGATTCGCGATTATGAACGGACAGCAAAAATCGGCCGAATCCTGTTCATGCCAGGGCCATTCGGTATTTTTGCAGCCATCAAACGGGCGGTTTTCTGGTTGCTGAACTTGTGGATGACGATTGGAATGCCGCCGCTCTCCCGCCACGACTTGTTCAAATGGGCTACCAAGAGTACATCTTTGGCCTGCCAGAACCTGATGACCGCTGCCGAGGCGCTGGGAGTTAACACCTGTCCAATGGAAGGCTTTGATGGCCGCAGGCTGTCTCGATATCTCGGGCTGTCCCACCGGTATCATGAGATTGTGATGGTAATTGCGATCGGGAAAAAATCGCCTGCTTATGTTCAGCCGCCGCAGTGGCGGAGACCTCTCGAAACAACGGTCACGGTCCTATGAGCATTCCCAAGAAAGAGATTCCTGAGAACATTCTGAAAGATTCAGTCCTTGCCCATATCGCAGCAGCGTATTTTTCTGTGGGAAAGAAGCTGGAACGGAAGACGGAGTGCTCGGCGACTCGGGGGTTTATCCTGTCCACGCTGCGCGGCGGTGTGATGCTGAACGGGAATCAGATCGCCACGCTCCTGAGCCTCGACCGAACGGTCGTGCATCGAGCCATCAAGTCAATGACTCGAGAGGGACTCGTATCGGAGCACAAAGCGAAATCGGGCAGAGCTATTCACGTGCAGCTGACGGCCAAAGGAAACAAGTACAGAGAACGGCTGATCAGGGCCAGGGTGGACGCGGACGAGGCGGTCCGGCAACAAATGACTCCAGAGGAGCGCGAGACGCTTCTTCGACTCTTGCGGCGGGTCGCGGAATGTGAGCTTTGACAGCGGATCCACAACGTGTCGGCAATCCAATTCCCCGCCCAACTGCATCGAACTTTGCGACACTGTCTTCTTGTCTCACCCAAGTGAGGTCCTCTTGACCGATGTCATCGTCATCGGTGCTGGTCCGGCGGGAGTGATGGCGGCGATGCGGGCCGCCGAGTTAGGAGCCGCAACCGCCCTTATCACTCGCGACGAGTTTGGCGGCATGGCCGCAAATGACGGGCCTATTCCCGTGCGAACCCTGGCCCACGCAGCTCGACTCATGCGTGAATCACGGCAGCTGGGGCGCTACGGCGTTGCCGTCTCCGACCTGCACCTCGAATATCCACGGCTGCTCGATCGTGTGCGCGAGGTCGTGAACCAGGTGCGTTCTCACTCGGCTTTTCGAGCTGATCTGGATCGGCTCGGCGTCACCCTCTATGAGCACACCGGCAACGCGCATTTCGTCGATTCGCACACGGTCGAGGGCGACAACGGCTTGCGACTTACCGGAGAAAAAATAATTCTCTGCGCCGGCGGCTGCAGCCGCAAGCTCAGGGTGCCGGGCAGCGAACTGACCGCGACTCATAGCGATGCGTGGCACCTCACTTCGATTCCGCCATCGGTGCTCGTAATCGGTGCGGGTGCAACCGGCGCACAGGTCGCATCGATCTTCAATGCATTTGGATCGAAGGTCCATCTCTACGAAGCCGGCCCGCGCATACTGCCCACCGAGGACGAAGACGTTTCCACAGTCGTTGCCCAGGCATTTCGTGATTCGGGCATTACCGTTCATGAGAACTTTGGGACGATCGAGGGATTCCAGAAGAGTCCCACGGGCGTGCGCATGACGTATGCGAAGAATGGAACACGTGTGAACGATGAAGCCAGCGTCATCATCGTAGCCATCGGCTGGGCCGCCGACACCGCGGGACTCCATCTCCAGGCCGCAGGCGTGAATTTGGACTCGCGGGGATATGTATCTGTCGATTCCCGTCTTCGAACCTCGGCCCCACACATCTTTGCCGCAGGCGACATCACCGGACGCCTGATGCTGGTTCCTCAAGCTGCGCGAGATGGCTTTGTCGCTGCAACGAATGCCGTGCACCGCGAGCACGCGGTGGACGAGAACGCGGTGAATCCGATTGGCAGCTTCACCGATCCGGAATACGCGCAAGTCGGCCTCACGGAGGCAAAAGCCCGCGAAACACACGACATACTTGTCTCGAAAGTCCCGTATGAGGATGCGAGCCGTCCGCTGATCGATGGGCGCACAACCGGATTCTGCAAGCTGATCGTCGATCGCAAGACCCATACGATTCTTGGCTGTCATATCGTTGGCGAACGAGCGGTGGAGATCATCCAGATGGCCTCTATCGCTATGATTGGCGGGGTGAAGGTTGACGAAGTTACGCGCATTCCTCTAGCGTTTCCAACCTATACCGGAGTTCTTTTGCGCGCCGTATACCTCGCCACCGCCGAACTGGGCCGCAAGCCACGGCCGGACTTGTTGGACTTTGCAGCTTAGAAATACCTCGGCACGCCCTCTGGACGGCAGCGATACTCCTAACACCAATTCCGTTGTGAACATCTGGGTGATGAATGCCGATGGCTCAGCACAAAAGCCTGTCACCAAGGTTGCACATCTCAATATCGATTCTGCGCAGCCGAGCTGGCATCCTTGATCTGGAGAAGAAGGCCGATCTGTCCAACCCCTCACAGTGCCCATCCCCGAGCTGAAGAAATTGCATTCTCCCGCCGTCTCCCGTACCATCACTTTTCCACAGTCATTCGGAGAACCCCATGAACCACCATGCCCTGCGTCGCTTTGTCCTTATTTCAATCCTGGTGTTGCCGGCCGTGTCGTTCGCGCAGCAACCTGCACCGACCCCGGAACCGAAGGATACGATCACCCGCATCTTCACTGGTGAGTTCAGCGAGCGGCCTTCGCCCCCACCCCGCTGGTTCGACGGCGGGCAATCCTACATTACAACGGAGCCGGTAGCGGGCGGACATGGGCGTGATCTCGTAAAGTACGATACGGCGACGGGCAAGAACCGCGAGCTCCTGATCACAGCCGCGCAACTCACTCCGGAAGGTGCGAAAGAGCCGCTACAGATAGCGGGGCTTGGTTGGTCGAAGGACAATCAACGCGTCCTGATTTTCACGAATACTCGCCGTGTATGGCGCACCAATTCTCGCGGAGACTACTGGTTTCTTGATCGTACGACCGGCAAGCTCAAGAAACTGGGCGGAGATGCGCCCGAGGCCAGCCTGATGTATGCCAAATTCAATCCAGACTCCACCAAGGTCGCGTACGTTAAGAACAATGACATTTACGTCGAGGACCTGGCGAGTGGGAAAATGCAACGCATTACGCATGACGGGTCCGACCTTGTCATCAATGGCGGCTCTGACTGGGTAAACGAAGAAGAATTGGATCTGCACGACTGTTTCAGCTGGAGCCCGGATGGAAAGCGAATCGCGTTCTGGCAATTTGACTTGCACGGCGTCGGAGATTTCGCGCTCATGTATTACCTCGGCAAAGAACGCGAAGTGGTCACCGACGTTCCATATCCGAAGACCGGCCCGTATCCGGTGGAGATGCAGGTTCCCTATCCCCTGGCAGGTACCACCAATTCAGCCGTACGCGCCGGCGTAGCCAACGCCGATGGCAAAGGAAGCGTGAAATGGATGGACATCCCCGGCGACCCGCGCCAAAACTACATCGCGCGCCTGCAGTGGATTGATGCGAACACGCTTCTCATCCAGCAACTCAATCGGCTGCAGAACACGGACAATTATCTCCTCGCTGACGCCGGCTCTGGTGCCGTTCACCAGATGTGGCGTGATCACGACGGTGCCTTCATCACCATCGGCTTTGGCGGACTGCCGGAAGCGCAGCCGATTCATGAAGGCCATCAGTTTCTCGTCGTCAGCGAGAAGGACGGCTGGATGCACGTGTGGGCTATTGATCGCAGCGGCCATGAAACGCTGATTACCCGCGGGAACGTGGATACCGCCGGGATTGAGGGCGTCGATGAAAAAGGCGGGTGGCTCTATTTCATCGCGTCTCCCGATAACGCAACCCAGCGTTATCTTTACCGCTCACCTCTCGACGGCTCGGCCGATCCGGTGCGTATCACTCCGGACAACTTCACCGGCGCCAATAATTACAATATTTCGCCCGACGGGAAGTACGCTTTTCACACTTTCTCGAGTATCAATGATCCCGGGCTGCGCGAACTGGTGTCTCTGCCGGATCACAAGCTTGTGCGCATGAGCAGCGACAGCACCGAATACAAGAAAAAGATCGCAGAGTTCCTCACACCGCCGGCGGAATTCTTCAAGGCGGATGCCGGCGATGGTGTAATGGTGGATGGCTGGATCATTAAGCCGCCCAACTTTGATCCTGCGAAGAAATATCCGGTCCTGGTGAATATCTATGGCGAACCCGCGGCGCAGACGGTGCTCGACCGCTGGGGCGGTAGCGGAGCGCTGTTCCACCGTTACATCGCTTCGCTCGGATACCTGGTGGTCAGCTTCGACAATTCGGGCACCCCGGCGCCACGCGGCCGCGCGTGGCGCAAGGCCGTTTATGGCGCTGTCGGCGTTCTCTCGTCGAAACAGCAAACACAGGCTCTTCGATCGCTCGGCAAAATGGACGCCTTCGTCGATCTGGATCGCGTCGCCGTCTGGGGCTGGAGCGGAGGCGGCACCAACACTCTTAACCTGGTGTTTCGCTCACCCGACCTTTATAAGGTCGGCATGGCAGTCGCGCCCGTGCCCGACCAGCGTCTCTACGACTCGATCTACCAGGAACGTTACATGGGCCTGCCCCAGGACAACGTCGAAGGGTATAAGCAGGGTTCGGCGATCAATTTCGCCGCAGGGTTAAAGGGCCATTTGCTGATTGTGCACGGCTCGGGCGACGACAACGTTCACTACCAGGGAACGGAGTTGCTGGTGAACAGGCTCATCGAGCTCGGGAAGCCTTTCGACTTCATGACCTATCCCGATCGCACGCACGGAATCTTTGAAGGTCCGGGCACCACCGTACACCTGTATCACTTGCTGGCGCGTTATTTGACCGACCATCTTCCGGCAGGTGCGCGATGAGTTGAAACACTCGCTAGTCCGGAACCACGCCGACGACCAGCAACCCGCTATAATCTTGCGGCGGAGGAATAATGTCGCAATCGCGCAGACAATTCTTGACCAGTACGTCCATGGGTCTTTTGGGAGCAGCCGTCGCTTCTCGCGGCAAGATGCAGCAGACGCCGGCAACTCCGGCGCAGACACCTGAGCCTGCACCAGGCACACCGCCTGCGTTTGGAACGGCTCCGCCGGTGGGCCCGATGGTGTCGTCTGCCACTTTTGCGGAAGCCGAAAAACTGATGCGCGTTGAATTCACGCCTGCCGAGCGCGCCGAAGCCGCCGGCAACTGGCGGAGCGCCATGGCACCGCTCTACGAGCGTCGCACCGGGCCGCACAAAGTCGCAATTGAGGAGACGATTGCTCCCTATTCGCAATGGAACCCGGTATTGCGCGGCGAGATCGCCGGACCGGCCCGCGATCGATTCATTTGGAGCAAGACCGCTCCCGGTCCGCTGCCTTCACGCGATGAAGACATTGCGTTTGCCCCTGTGACCCGGTTGGCACGCTGGATTGAGACGCGCCAGTTGACGTCCACGAGGCTCACGCAGATCTATCTCGAGCGACTGAAACGCTTCGATCCCAAACTGCGTTGCGTCATTACTCTGACTAGCGATCTGGCTCTGGCCCAGGCGAAGCAGGCCGATCAGGAGATCGCGGCCGGCAACTATCGCGGCCCTTTGCACGGCATACCGTGGGGCGCCAAAGATCTGCTCGATACCGCCAACATACGCACCACCTGGGGCGCCGAGCCTTTTCGGGACCGCATCCCCACGACCGACGCATCCGTGGTGCAACGGCTCCACGCCGCCGGCGCGGTGCTGGTGGCGAAACTAAGCCTCGGCGCTCTGGCGCTCAACGACATCTGGTTTGGCGGCCAGACCATGAACCCATGGCTGCTGGAAGAGGGATCATCGGGCTCAAGCGCAGGCCCCGGCGCGGCAACCGCCGCCGGCCTGGTCGGCTTTGCCATCGGCAGTGAAACCGGAGGCAGTATCGTAGGTCCCAGCATGCGCTGCGGCGTGAACGGCCTGCGGCCCACCTTCGGGCGCGTTCCGCGAACCGGCGCAATGACGCTCTGTTGGTCGCTTGACAAGCTCGGCCCCATGACCCGCAGCGTGGAAGACACAATGCTGGTTTTGCACAGCATTACCGGCCCCGATCCGGGCGATCTTTCAAGCGTTTCCAGCAAACTGGATTACGACGCAAATTTAGGGGTAAACGGCTTGGTGGTAGGTTATTTTCCGGAGTGGATGAAGACCAACCCCGCTACGGAAGTGGATCGCATGGCCCTGCAGAAAGTCAAAAGCATCGGTATGGTTCCGGTGGAGGTGTCGATTCCCGACTGGCCTTATGACTCACTCGATGTCATCCTGTTCGCCGAAGCGGCTGCCGCTTTCGAAGAATTGACGCTCAGCCATCAGGTCGACCAACTGAAAGTCCAGGTGCCGGATGCCTGGCCCAACGTTTTCCGCCAGTCCCGCTTCCTTTCCGCCGTCGATTTCGTGCAGTGTGACCGCTTGCGGCGCAAAGTGGCCCAGGAGATGATGCGAGTTTTCCAAGAGGTGGACGTGCTCCTGGTGCCATCTCTCCGTGACGAGATGCTGACCATCACCAACTTTACCGGGCACCCTTCACTCACGCTGCGCGCAGGTTTTATCGAGGTCTCGCAAGCCCGCAGCGACTGGGCGCCGGATCCAGCCCACCCGCTTCCCCGATTTTCACCGCCACGGCGCGTCCCGCACGGCGTGACATTGATCGGGCGGTTGTTCGACGAGGGCACGCTGGGGCGCGTTGGCCTGGCTCTGGAGCACAGCTTCGGCGTGGTGGACGAACGCCCGCCGGGATTTTGATACGGGAACTGGCTGACGGACATGCTTTGGCGTCAGGAAGATTTTGGTCGACTCTTGGTCAACTTAAACGTAGATTCCCGGCGCTTCATGGCCGATTTTTTGCACATACTCAACATACGAACCCGGATACACATGGGGATTGCGATCTCTTCCGCTTTCCCCGCCCAGTTCCAGGACCCGTGAACCCAGCCCGCGCAAGAACATGCGATCGTGCGACACGAAGACCATCGTGCCTTCAAAATCCTTCAACGCCTCCACCAACATTTCTTTGGTTGCCAGGTCAAGATGGTTGGTCGGCTCATCCAGCACAAGAAAGTTGGGCGGGTTATACAACATCCGCGCCATCGCCAACCGCGACTTTTCCCCGCCGGAAAGAGCGCGAATCTTCTTGTCAACATCGTCTCCGGAAAACTGGAAAGCGCCCGCGAGCGTCCGCAAGGCTCCAAGACTGTCATGGGGAAAATCTCTCTGCAGTTGTTCGATGATGGTCAGGTCCGGATCGAGTACGTCGAGCGACTGCTGCGCGAAATAGCCCATGATCAGGCTTGCTCCGAGAATGACCTTTCCCGCGTCAGGCCGGATTGCGCCGGCAATCATTTTGAGGAGCGTGGTTTTACCGGCGCCATTTCTGCCCATCACCGCCCATCGTTCACCGCGCCGTATGGTGAGATTGAACCCTTCATAGATTACGCGGGGGCCGTAGCTCTTGTGTAAATCTTCCAGCACGGCCACCTGCTCGCCGGAGCGCGGTGGAACCCGAAATTCAAATTTTACGATCTGGCGTCTCCTGGGTAGCTCGATCTTCTCGATCTTATCCAGCGCTTTAATCCGGCTCTGCACCTGAGCAGCCTTGGCGGCGTGCGTTCTGAAGCGGTCAATGAAGCGCTGCTCTTTGGCCAGCATCGACTGCTGCCGGGCGAAGGCTGCTTGCTGATTCGCGGCGCGGATGTTGCGTTCACGTTCGTAGAAATCGTAGTTGCCGGAGTACGTGATGATCTCACCGCCATCGATTTCCGCCACCCGGGATACCAGCCGGTTCATAAACTCGCGATCGTGCGATGTCATCAGCAGCGCGCCTGGAAAAGACTTGAGAAACTGTTCCAGCCAGATAATCGACTCCAGATCAAGGTGATTGGTGGGTTCGTCCATCAGCAATACATCCGGCAGTCCTAAGAGAACACGGCCCAGCGCAACACGCATCTTCCAACCGCCGGAGAGCGCTCCAACATCGCCGTCAATCTGGTCATCTTCAAAACCCAGCCCGTGGAGGACTTCCCGTGCCCGCGCCTCAAGCGCATACCCGCCAAGATGCTCATACTCTTCCTGGACTTCGCCGAAGCGCTGAAGTACCCGATCCATCTCGTCCGCCCTGTCTGGATCGGACATCGCCTGCTGCAGGGCTTCCAGTTCATGGTGCAGATCGCCCATGCGCCCGCTGCCGGCAATAGCTTCATCCAATACGGATCGTCCAGCCATCTCCTCAACATCCTGACGGAAATACCCGATGGTCAGCCGCTTGGGTACAGAGACCTCGCCATCGTCTGGGACTTCCTCGCCCACCACCATGCGAAAGAGAGTTGTCTTGCCTGCTCCGTTCGGCCCCACCAGGCCAACCTTCTCGCCCGGGTTAAGCTGAAACGACGCGTCGACAAACACCAGCTGCTTACCGTATTGCTTGCTGATATTGGAAAAAGAGATCATCCAAATCCAAGCTAACAGAAATCCTCAACGGAGGTGTGAAATGGCAAGTTAATGTAGACTGTCGCGGGTGACTGCGTTGAAAACTTTATGAGTTGGACATGTCCGCAGTGCGATCGGGCTTTTCGCCAGGTAAACCAGCGTCACGCGTGCGGGATTGGCAGCGCAGCGAGCTTGCTCAAAGGCAGGTCGCCGGAACTCACGGATCTCTACCGGAAACTCGAGACCGCGGTCAGGCGCTTTGGCAAAGTAGAGATCGTTACACGTGACCGGTACGCGCTGTTCCGGACGACACGCATCTTCACCGATCTTACGGTAATGCGGGATGCACTTCGTGTGGTGATTCACCTTGATCGCAGGGCGAGCGCTCCGTGCTTCATCAAAAGCGGGCCCAGCGGCAAGCGTGTCTCACATGTCGCACTCGTCCGGACCGCGGGAGAGTTGCGTACGATCATGCCGTACCTGCGTGAAGCATTCAACCTCGCCGTGAGCGAAGAAGCATAAAGCCTATACGGTTCGAAGTCCCTGCCCTCCACGCTACACTTCCTTGGCGACGATAATGGCAGCGGCAATGCCCACAGCCACAAGTACGATGCCAAGCACCACGCGCCAATCCACACCGACCTCGAGCACGCGCACTGCAAAATGTTTGTCTGAGACGACCAGGTTGTTCGCGTTAGTTTCTGTCGACGTGTAAGGATCGCCATCCGTAGTCACAAAAGCCACGGCAGCAATCTTGTCCGGCGTGAAATTGAGGGAGACAAAATCGACGTTGTATTGCACAACCTGCGGAGTGCGGGCATCGAGGCTGCCCGGCAAGGTGCGATATGGGTTTGTGGGATCTGCGAAGTGCCATCCGGCGCTGAGCCAGGATGTGGTATCGCCGTTCTGGAAGCGGGTGGCAAAATCCGCCGGCAAAGCCGGCAGCGAGGCGGATCCGTCCGCCAGCAGCAGGAGCACGCGTACCTGTGCGCCGGGAACGGCGGTCTTGCCGCGATTATGCACCTCAATGAGAACCTGGTTGGTGCCGAGCGTATCGAACGTATTCAGGTCCGTCTGGAAGTCGCGCAGGGACGCGAACCCAAAGAAATCTGGCGTGGCATCGGGCTGGCTGCGAGAGCTGCGCAACACTTTTATGTCCGGGCTGGACAGCAGGTCAAGCGTTGTCCCCTGATGCGTGGGATCAGGAAGCCCATGAAGAAATGACGGGCGCGGCACGCGGCCGGAATCGGCGGAATTGGCGCGCAGGTACACATCCGGGTCGGCTACATTGGCGGCATCCAGAGGAATCTCCCACACACCGCGCCCGAAGGTGGCCGCTCGCAACATGCGCGTTTGCGGATGGATTGAGACATGATAGACCGCGCATTCCGGCAGATTGGTGCTGAAAGGCGTCCAAGGGCTCCAGGCCGCCGCACCAGTTTTCACGCCTTGATAGACCCCTACATCGCAGCCGAGATAAATGTGATCGGTATGCGCTGGGTCAACGACGATGGAGTGGCAAGGAACATCGAGGGTCGCTTGCGCCAGTCCAGCACTCACCCAGTTGCCGACGCCCGGATCGAAATACCAGACATGATCAATGTTGCCGCCGCCGAGCGAGACGTAGATCTTGCCGGCAGTCGCGTCCTCGACGGCGATGGACATGATGCGGCCGCCGGGAAGATTGGTGCCCGGCAAGAGAGTGCGCGTCCAATTGCCTCCGCTCTGATCGAAACGGTATATAGAGGTTGCCGTGGCAGCATAAACTCGCGTCGGTGAAGCCCATGAAATCGCGGTAACGGCTCCTCCTGCGAGCACGTCCTGCGCGGCGTTGACGCCACCGCCGGCATAGGGGTTGTTGTTGGACGGTAACGTAACCCAGCTATCACCCCAATCCGGTGTGATCCAGAGGCGATTGGTGCCGAAAGCGGCCAGGGTGTGCGTGTCATCCACTGCAACGGCAGCGATCGGCGCATAAAACCCGGTCACCCCGTCTTCGGTTGTAGCAGCGGTCTTTTGCGCAGCCGTGGCACTCGAACCGATCGGCGGGAACTTATTTGCCGCCTTGAGATCAGTCCAGCTCGAATCTCCATTGTTGCCGCCATCGCTTGCCGTGTAGAGCGCAGCATGGGTGTACTGGCGCATGATCCGGTAGCCGTTGTTGGGATCGTATGTACATCCACCACCGTCTCCTTCCGGGTCCTCAAATCCAACCTGATCACCGCGAAAACGAACCAGTCCTTGATCCTGCGTACCGGCAACCATGATTGCATCCGCGGCGGGGTGCTGCGCCACGTAGTTGATCTGAGTAACGGCAAGTCCGAGATTGCGTGCCTGGAAACTCCCTTTGGCGCCGCTCTGGGTCGATTGAAACACACCGCCATCACATCCCACCCACACATTGGTGGCGTCATGCGTACCGTCTGCGTTGGTGGCAAAGACGATGGCGTGGCCATCGGGATGCACGCCTGTGCCAATCCAGGTTGGATCGCGCTGCACATGGCTGGAGTCATTATTTCCATTGGAGTCAGGGAACATGTCATTGGACGGGTTGAAGGGAAAGACGTACTTCCCCGCGGAAATGGCTATCGTTCCTTTGAAGAGAGGAAGGGTCCACTCATTGTCCGCAAGAAGGGCGGCGCCGGCCACGTACACGGTGTCACGATTGGATGGATCTACTGCCAGGGTAATGTCGTAGCTTCCCTGATTTGAATTTCCGCTGAAAAACAATGCCTTGGGTACGCCACTGACCAGAACAAAGCTTCCTGCACCTGGGTCATCCAGCCTTCCTAACTGACCGTTTTGATCGAGCGCATAAACAATGTGTGATCCGCCGCCTTCGCTGGCTGCCAAGATCACGCGTCCTGCGGCAGCAAATCCCGGCACCACTGCCCAGGTGCCGCCCCCAACGTCAGTCGGGTTTGCGCACCTGTAAATATTGCCGCCCTGGGCAGCAGCAAAGTAAATCCCTGCAACACCGATCACGACATCAGTGATGGTTGAAGCCGGGATTCCTCCCGCAACCAACGTCCAGGTATCAAATGGGGCGGCCTGGGGACGCACGAAGAGACCGCGTGTAGTCGCGGCAAATACGATTTCAGGATGAGCAGGATCGATGATGATCTTATAAATGCCTGCCCCTGCCAGACCAGGGTTCGCATCTGTGGCCAGACCAGGCGCTTCCAGCGTCCAAGCAGGCGTATTCCCCGGAGTGAAAACTTTGATCCCTACTCCGGAATAGCCGGCCTGCGTCTCTCCCGTTCCAACAAAGATCTGGTCCGCGGCGGCATTGGCTCCGAACCGAACAGCAATGCACCCGGTGGAAAGAGAATCGGCTTCCAGATGCAGAGTACCTGCGTGCCCCGAGAGAGGGTCATCGATAGGCGTCCAATGGGCGCCCGCATCTTCGGAATACCAGACACCGCCGTTGGCCGTCGCTGCATACACCCGATTTCCGCCCGGACCGACTGCAAGCCCGGTGATTCGACCGCTGACGATCGGGTGCCCGGAAGCCTGTCCGTGCGCAATGACCGATGGCCCGAGCGGCGTCCAGTACGGTGGAATGGGAGGAGGAGCAGCGGACAACCTCACTTCAGCAACCATTCTCGCCGCGATCTGTCTCTGCATGAGGCGCTTCTGGCGCGAAGCCCGCGCAATCAAACCCGTGGGCACAGTGCCGTCAGGAAGCCGGCGCTGTTCTAAAAGCCACTCTCGACGGCCAATGGCATCGTCGCCGCTGTCACCGGGTTCACGCAGTTTTTTGCGCTCGGTAAAGTCCGGCATAGATCAGTCTCCAACTCTCATGTCAATGGACCCCAAAAAAATCATCTTGGCTTCAGCCTCAAGTTGTTCCCGTGGTCGATGGCGGTGGCGGCCCCAGCTTCAACCAGCCTTCTGTGCCATTCACCGGGTCCGGAGGGATGATCGCATCGCCGGTGGAATTGATGACCGGATCTTCCTCCCAATGAGCAACGTCAGCGCGATGGTCCCAGCTCCATGTGCCCTTGATCTCATTTGCCACCGGCATGCGCACTCGCTTGGGATCAACCAGCAATGGGCCAAAGCGAAACGTAGGACTGATTTTCGCCAGCGCGTCGGCAACCCATTCCCGGCGCATGCCGATGTCCTTTCGCGGAAGCAGCCCAGTGGTCGCGTGGACCACACAGTGCGGCTCTACCAGCAGCGTGAGGAAGTAGTCCTGGTTGGGAGCAATCCAGAGGATCCCTGACGTATCAACGAATGGATGGTTGACAGGAGAAGTTCCTTCGGTCACATCCGCGCCAAGATCGTTCGAAAACTGCTGGTAAAAATCCGGAACCAGGTTGATCTGTTGCAGGAACCCCCGGTTCGGACCGACCTCGCGCGCAAAACCGGCGGCAGCGGCGTCAGCACAATAGAGCGAGGTGTAGTCATCATTGACAAAGTAGCCGAGAAGCCCATCCTGCCAGTGAATCAACGCACCCAGCCGCAGCGGCACGCGCGTGGTGCGGATCACATCCGGCGTGACCGGTTCCTGGACTTCCAGCCGTACGCGAGCGCGCATGACGGCAACCGGATGTCCGATCAGCAGAGACATGTGCTCGTCACCGAAATGGCCGAATGGATCCACCGCCCAGAGCGTTGAATCGATCACGCGCAGCAGAGCGCTCAGCGCGTCTTCCCTCTTGCCTTCGACCATCGCATCGGAGAGCCCCCACTGAATCAGCCCCTGGGCAATGCCGGCGAGCCTGGCATCTGAAACCGCGTGAGCAGGATCGGTGCCGACGGTGGATGGAGTTCCCGGAGCGTCTTCCCATACGATTCCCGCCTGTGCGTCCGGGCGGACGATTCCCAGGTTTGCTCCCTGATTGTCAAAAAATTCCAACGCACCGTCGATGTGATTGGGAACCAGATAGCCGCATACCGGAGGAGCACTGGTAGTTGCGTCCTGCGTATCATCGGTGGCATTGAGATAACGCAGCCAGATGCGCGCCGGGGAAGTAAAGCGCGGCGGCAAGGCTGCTATGCCCGGCTCATTGGGCACCGCAGCCGGACCTGTCGTAAGGATTTGCGTGAGATCGACATTCGCTGCATCGCTCGATCCCGCCAGGTCGACGAATTGTCCGAACCCGTCAACCAGCCGAAGACGCCGGATTTTCAGGAAGCCGGCACGTATCGGTATAAATGGTGAAGGCACCGGCCCGTTGGGAACGCTCACGCCATCGCCCTTCAAACCACCGCGCAGGCGGGTATGAAAATTGTCGAGCGCTCCGGTTAAGACGTCCATATTGTCCAGCGCGGAGACAATGTCATTGAGCGCTGAGCGATCAATGGCTGGTGGACCATCTGAGGTTCCGGTCGATCCTGAAGTATTCGTCGCCACCTGGGTGGCCAGGCTATCGAGATGCAGAAGCAGGGATAGCGAAAGCGGCGAAAAGGATCGTTCCGGTCCGTGAACCGCCAACTGTTCTGTTCCAGCGCTTGCTGCGGCCTGCTGCAGAGCCGTGCGCACGGACTGCGCCGCCGTACTGGCCGCGCCTGCGGTCAGGTGGGCGCGTCCGCTGAGGACAATCCCCGGCGTGTCAGGAAATTTGTCAGTCACGTAGTCGGTCTCATCCAGCGTCCAATCAGCGGCGCCGCCGGCCGAGGCGACATATTCGAGCTCCCAGTCGAGATGGATTGGATTCCAGGGCCGCACGGGAAGATTGATGGAGATGGGTGACGGCAATGTTCCCCGGAAACCGCTGCGCGCCAGCAATGGCGCCGCATCAAAGCGCGGATCGCGGGCAGCCCAGATCGCCGTCTGCTCCACCATGAACCGGGTGGTCGCCAGCGGGATCTGAGTTGTTCCGACTCCGGAAGCCCGCGCAGCCACAGCGGCAGAGCCGGGATCAGCGAGCGCAACTTCGCGAAGGATATCTTCACACTCATAAGGAACGCTGCCGTTTTCCACGCCGCGTTCCAGAATGTCGTCGCCGGAAACCGATGGACGAACCGTTTGGCCGGTGTTGGTGGTCAACTCCGTCACGCAGAAGCCGGTCAACCGGCATATGAGCTTTCCATCCTGGGTAAAACGACCGTCGCCGCCGTGTTTGAAGGACCGAGCTGCGCCTTCTACCAGTAACACCGGATCGGCGGGTTGAAAGAATCTGGGCTTGGAGCGATTGACGGTCACGGTTTTTCCGGGCTGCGTGGTGGGCGCCGCCGGAGTCGGGAATACTGTTCCCATCACAGCGGAAAGACCGCCCCGGATGATCGTCGATTCACGCACAAATTCGATAGATGAATTGTGAATCGGCTCGCCAATGCCGACGGCATTGGAGAGTGTGCTCACCGCCTTGAAGTTGGTGTTCACCTGCACAGTTTGATTGTTGGCGAAGATGCCTGGATCGGGAGTCACCGGAGCGGGCTTGGGAGGAGCCAGGTCCGGCATCGGTGGCTGCTGAATATCTTCACTGGTAAAACCGTCGTCGCGGGTTGCAAAAGATGCCGCGTGCAACAGTGCATCCACTTGCGCCTGACCATCGGCTTTATCGACTTCGGCCACTCCGCCGAGCAAAAATGCTTCCAGCATCTGCGCTTCCTGGGGTGACTTGTTAGCCTGAGCCACCAGAGCACCCAGCGCTTCTGTGAGGGTATTCCCTACCGCTACATGGATTGACGAAGCTTGCGGCGCACCACCAAACTCGCCGCCGGCCGTACCCAACGCTTGTGGCGGCTTGCCCAGAACTCCATCCGGAACGCCAGGCCATCCAACCCCCGGCCAGCCAATGCCCACGACGGCGCCGTGGTAGAAGCTCAGCTTCGGCCACCACGCTCCATTCGTGACGTAAGAACCGCCGACGGGCTTGCCGTCGCCATCGAGCGGTGCAGGTGTGGCGCCGATTGAAGTGCGCAACTCATCGCGCTTGAAGATTGCCGCTGCGCCCGGGGCCACGCCGGCTCTCCCAATCGCAGCCGTGGAAACGTTGATGCCGGTGTATTCGAGGGTGGAGAGCCCGGCCATGTTCGCCACCTGCAGTCTCTGGTGGATATTCAACAGCGCTTCACTGAATTCACCGTCATCGATGTGCCAGAGCAGCTTGTTCATCGCCGCATCGAAATCCGAAAGCGACTTTACGTTGGCATCGCCAAGAGGATCGTCCGATGCCGGGTCGGAATACCATCCGCAGACAATGTAAGCGAGCGGGCCGGTTTTGACGCCGGCAAGGCTGTCATAAAAACCCAGGCGTGGAAGCTGATTGCCCTGCGCGTCAGCCGTAACTACGTTGTCATAGTACGCCGCCCATGCCGGATCACCGTGTCCGAGCGCGGTAAGCGCATTCTTGACCACGTCGCCGGATGGACCAGTCTCCTTCCACTGGTCCAGCGTAGTGGCTGATGGAACTTTATCTCCTGCGCGGATGACCCACCCGGCGACGGCGCGGCGAGCGCCATTGCTTCCCGGATACAGGCGCAGCACCAGCCAGCGATCCGGAACCACAGGAAAATTGCCGGTCTTGCCGTCGCTGGTTCCGTGCGTGAGCGCATCCGGAAGCGCCCAGTGCAGATAGGCGCCTCGCGGCCGCGGCTTATCCAGTTCGCTGAAGGGCGGTGGCAGCAGATCGCGCCGCTGCTGGAGCCCTGCGTTTGGATCCGGATCGGTCATCTTGCAGTTGGCCCACTTCTCTCCGTCATCGCGCACCATCATCACGTCAAGATGAACCGGAACCATCACGCGCGGCGTGCGATGCTGATACGGATCCCATGTCGCAATCATTCTTGGCGTGATGTTGTGGGCTGCCGCGAGCGCAAATTTAGCCGAACTCATTTGGGCACCCCCGACTGAAGCGCGCTTTGGAGCGCGACCTTGGTTGCATCGTTCGTCACGCGCACAGCGATTGATATTGAAGATAAGAACCCGGACGACTGCTGGCCGGCCGGTCCGGCGTTGTCCTGGGTTCCTTCGAACCGCTGTCGCCAGGGAGGATTCAGGACTTCCACCGCGAATGAAGCGCCACCCGTCTGCGGCGGCAAGTGATCAGCCGCCGGCACCTGAAAGAGGGCTCGCCGCAACGAGGCAATCGAAAGCACACGCGAGTTCGACTGGCGCACGTGTACGGGAACGGGCTTGGTTTTCTGATTGGGTGGCGTCCCGACCTTTACCTTGTTGCCATCGGGGCCGCGCTCATCAATCTGGAAGCCTCCGAATACCGGTTCCACGCCGAACTGCACGCCATGGTGGGGCTCTTCGATGGTCACCAGCTGGGGAATTCCCTGGAACAACGCGATCATTACCGATGGTGAAAGCCGCTCCAGTCGCAATGTCTTGAGCTGAGCCTTCTGCGCGTCGGCCGTCCAGGGTTGCAGTATCTCAGGGATATCCACGCTGTAAGCGCGCACGTCCATGGCCGGCCATCCACTGACCGCGGCGGAACGCAGCAGGAATCCGGTGATCACCTGCGCCGTGCCATTGGTGGCGGGGTCCGAATCGTTCGCGGATTTCAGATCGCCAAACGGGCCTTTTCGCATCTGGATCTGGCGCACGATCCGTTCTGTCACATCCAGTTGTTGCTGTACCGCCGGCGCATGCGCCTGATGATGCGCCTGCTCGCGCGTACCAATCTTGCCGACCGCCACCGCTCCATCCACGACGCGATCAGCCCAGGAGCGGTCGAGGTAGAAAAAGCGGATGGATTCGTCCGGCAACAACCGGGGATCAGGCACCAGATATTCAAACGGCACTCCGATCAGCAGCCGAAGGGATGCCAGAAATGACTCCATGTAGGGCGGCATCTCCGCTTCAGGTTCGCCCTGCGCCACCTGCTGTGGCTGCGTCATGCGCAATCGCAGCGCGTCTTTGGACTTGACCCACGCCAACCTCACGGCTTCCCTCCCAGTTTCTGCGCGGCATTAGCGATCAAGCGATCGCGAGCGCTGCTCAGGTTTTTGAGCGAGGCTGTGTCCGCGGCAACCGCATCGATGGTTGTTGCCGGGCGCGAAGTCGCCGGGGGCGCCGTGACGGAAGCACCGATCGTGCCGGCATTGCCACCCAGAATCGCGACGGCCTCTTCGTTCGAGCTGAGTCCCCAGGTGTCTTTCACAGCTGCGGCGTTCAAGCCGATCACCTGCTGAATCGGATTAAAGCTGTACGGATCAGCCGACGGGCTGCGCCCGGTCAGCATGCGCTCGGTCGCGCCGGCAGCAACCACCGGCACGGCAGGAGTATGAACATCAATCGGCTGGGGAAGAGGAATGGCTGCAGAGACCGCCTTGAATGTGTCGCCGCGAGCTG
The DNA here is from genome assembly GCA_035262465.1 of Candidatus Angelobacter sp. Classification (GTDB taxonomy): domain Bacteria; phylum Acidobacteriota; class Terriglobia; order Terriglobales; family Acidobacteriaceae; genus Angelobacter. Next base: position 80,675 of record DATFSU010000003.1, read on the forward strand.
ATTGACGGAAAGCTTCACGCCGCCATCGCATCAACTCCTGCGCCAGGCGCGGATCAGCGGCGGCAAGAAGCCGGCCGACTTCAAAAGCACAGGCATAGGTCACGTCTTCCGCTCCGGTTTCCGGTGTCACACGGCGGCACTGATCGGCGCTGTGGTAGGGCCCTTTGTCATCGCGCGTCAACTGAAACGGCGCCAGCGGGCTGCGGTACAGAACAGTCTCCTCGACTCCTGCGCGGTCTCCGAGTGAGATCTTGATGTGCCCCGTATCAGCCACGGGCGGATGTCCTGGATCAGCGACGGTGCCGAACATGGCTACGTTCAGGCCCTGCATCAAATCGCGGAACGAACCGGGGCCGATGCATTCAAATTTCCAGCTGTACAGCAGCACCAGCGTGACGACTCGATGAAACGGGAACTTGTCTATTCCCACCAGCACGGGCGTGCGCGCCGTGCCGATGGACGTTCCAGTGTGGCTGACCAGATGGCCGGCGGTGATCTGCGGCCCCGACGCGGCGAGTTGGAAAGGTTGCGGATTGCCGGCCGCGACAACGGGTGCAACGTCGTGTGGCGGCAGGCCGAAAATACTCGCGTCCGGGGGTGGATCCGCAGGAACAATATCAGAGCGCTCCTCCAGCGAGACCAGGCAAGCGCAGAATTTTGCGTTTGGAGCAGGTACGCGGTTTGACATCACCACGGAAAACCAGCCGTCGCCTGATCCTGCCGCCAATTCACGATCCTCTTTATTGACCTGGCGAACGTTCGCCAGCACCGTCAACTCTTCCACCGAGGGCATGATCGAGGTCACAAGCGGCAAGGTGGACTGAACCGCGTCACAGGTGATGTTTGCCGGCCTGCCAAGCCGCTGGAAGACATCCGGAGGAACCACGTCCTGGAGCTTCTGGTTTTGCAGGATTGTATACTCGCCCTCTTCGAACAGAAGCAGCGCCATCCACGGCGGCGGACCTACCGGCGAAGGCGGATCACCTTGCCGGTGTTTCGGAGTGCCTATCAAGTTCGAGGGATCGAGAGCGCGCTCCCAGGGCAGAGTGCGACGGCCCAGCGCAATATGAGGAAGGTTGTCCTGAAAGCTGCCATGGCCGTTGCGCGGGGGAAAAACACCGGCTACCAGCGCGGGCGACAAGGTGAAACGCGGCCCCTCGACGTTGAAGTAGTTCACGGCGCTTGGCAGGTTCTGATCCCTGGCATCAATGGTGGTCGCTGTCGATACGTCGAAACGGTACGACCCATCCAGCAGAGGCGGTGTGCAATTGTCATACAGATACATATTTCCCGGCGGCGGTCCATCGTCACTCAAGCAACACCTCCTGTAGCTGTGGAAACAACGCGAATGATCACCTGGCCATCCGGCGTCAGAGGCCCTTCCGGCACAAGATGTTCAGGAACGCCGCCGTTCATGCGCACGGCCCACTCCTGGGCCTGCCCCGGCAGCCCAATAACTCCGGAAACGCGCCAGCCCGACGCGCTGGCCGAAGAGACAACAATCTTTGTGGCTCCCTGATCGATCCCGGTGACCTGGTATAGAAGAGCGAGCCGGTTGCCCCCCTCCACCCGCAGCGGCGTAGCCAGGGTTGCTCCGTCGCAGGCAAAGCTGAAGTCGCCCGCAGCGGAGGCGTTCGCATCCTGACGATCGAGCAGCAGCATCACCACTCCGGTCTCGATGGCAAACGAAGTCTCAACCGCCGCCTCCGTCCGCATCACCTCGGAGGCGCGAATCACGGTTTGATTGGTTTTGGATCCCGAGCGGGTCACGGTAAAGGGTCGTGGGAGCCGCACGATCGCGCCTCGGGCGATGAAAGTAGAGGAGCCTGCCTGCATGAGCATGCTGGCATTCTGCCAGCCGGTGGCAGCAAACTGTTGCGGCGGCGCTGCAGAAGCGCTGATCGCGGCAAAGCCTTGGGGTGCACCCGTGGGTGGAATGCCGAGGCATTGCGCAATGACCCTTTCCGACTTCGCCGGAATCTGCACCTGGGTATTTTCGCGTCCGGGCACGAATTCGCGATCGTCGAGCACTCCGCCGCTGCGGGAAAGGAAGGTAAGGCGCACGCCGGCAAGGCCGTTCAGTGATAGCGCAGCGACACCGGGCGAGAGATCCCAGACGTGGACCGCGCCTGCAACCAGCGTCACTCCGTTACCCGCAAAATCGGCAGTTGCCTGTTTGATGGCCGTTGAATGGGCGAGCGAGGCGGCCCATCCCACTTCAGCGTTGCGCACGGTCTTGGCTGCGCGAACAATCGCTGTCGGCCGGACGGCGTTGGCCGCCGCCACACGCTGCAGACGCGCACCGGCGACCGCGTTGAGAGATGGAGGCGTCATGCGAGGCATGTTGGCGGTCGCCACTTTTGTAACCGTAGTGCGGAATGCCGCGGGCGCATCAGAAACAGGTTGCGGGCGCGCCTGCATCACCGCCCGCAGCCGCGGCTGCTCGAGAGGAAGGGAATTTGCGGGCGGAATCTTGCGAATCGCCGGCGGAGGCGCAAGCCCGACATCGCGCATGGTCAATCCGGTGGTGATCGGAGTGATCAGCGGAGGCGCCGATCGCCGTGTCTGCAGCGCATTCAACGCAACCGGCTGCAGCCCCTGCGCGGGAATTCCCGACGCCGTGCGCGCGCTGCTGAAAAACGCGCTGCCCGAGAGGATTGTCCCGGCGGCTGCGATCGTAGCGCTGCTTCCGCTGGAAGCGCTGAGCAGGCCAAGTTGATCGGCTGCCGCGCCGAAGACGAGCAACTGGTCAATCACGCTGATGGTGAGCGTCGCGAACGGAAGCGGACGGGAGTGATCCGCATCGACCAACGTGGATATAGGAATCAGCGCGCTCTGGTTGACCGGGAGCGCAAAGCCCACGATCTGCAATCCGCCGACCGCGGGCAGCGTGCGCGCAGCGGCAGGGATATTGTCGTGATCAATGTAGTGCCAGGTAGCTTCAGAGAACTGGTTGATCACACGCGTGATGGTGAAATGGTTCGCGCTCACTGGTACGGGACCCCAGCTCTGGTCGTTCTGCTGTTTCTCGATTCCCACCTGATGAACCGTCTCGACATCAGGGTGGGCGAGACCCATCGGCGCGAAGTCGACATCGGCAACCTGCGTGCCCAGATCACCTGAAGCCCCCTGAACGAAATCGACCGTGGTGGTCGCCGGCATCCGCGACTCAGTCTGGAAGCTCCACTCGGCTCCCATTCTCCAGGGCTGATCGGAAGTGCCGGGCGCAGGCTGCCCGCCCGCCGGCTCCGGCGGCAGCAAACCGGTCAGTACATGCGTGGCTACGGCGTATCCCTGTGGATCGTTGCCGTAAAGGTACTTCAGCGTGAAAGCGCCAAAATCGGTGATGAACGGCGGCTTCGGATTGGGATTGGGGCCAAAGGCGACCGTCACCGAGCAGATGGCCAGATCCACCGTGACTTCACCGTGCAGCGGCGGACCGGCAACATGCAGCGAAGCGCTCAACGAAACGCTGATGTCGATGTCCACGCAGCCGATGAAGCAGATCTCCATGTGGAACTCAGCCCCTACGCCGATACCGAGCTGAATGTCGTAGTAGAACGGATCCCATGAGAGCAGAAAATCTGTGTACGCCGTGAACCAGATGTGGATGCAATCCGGTCCATAGGTGGCTTCCATGCGCGCGCCGGCCATCACGCACGTGTTCGTCAGGGCAAAGTAGGATTCACCCTTGATATTGATGGCGCCAAATAGCGACCAGTGGTAGCCGAGGCGGGGTACATCCGGAAATTGGGTGGGCTTATGGAAGTTGGGGTTGTAGCCGCCCATGGAGAGCACGAACTGCGATTGCGGGAACCACATGAAGTAGGCGTAACCGCCGGTGAGCTGGCAATCGTGGCTCAGCAGCCAGGAGTTGTTGGTCAGCTGCGCCTGGATGGAGAGCACTCCTTCAGCGCTGGAGAAGCGGGCTTTCAATGCGAGTTCGATTGAAACCAGCGCGGTGTCGTCAGAAGGCAGAGCCATGCGTGCGACGCCAAGCACGCCTACTTCAACGCCGCGATCGAGCGCCACATAGACAACGGCCGTCACATGCACAATCACGAACGACGTGCCATGCAATCCCACAGCCAGCCAGAAGCTCCCGCGACGGGCAGGAATGGACTCGCGAATCGACATGAGTTCGCCCATGGGATCGTTGGCGAATTTGCCGGCATCATCGAGCGCCGCCACCAGAATGAAGCTGGGAATCTGGTTCATGTCGTCCGGCACGATCAGCTCGCGATTGTACCCGACTCCCAGGCCCAAACCATCGATCTCGATGATCGGCGGCAGACCTATCACAATGAACACCCCGGCAAAGATAAAGAGCGAAGTGTATTTGCCCTGCGCATCTGTCGGCTGGGAATAAGCGCCGACCGCGACGAAGCCAAACTGCGTGATCTGAATCAGCAGCATGCCGTCATATTCGATGGGCGGCCCGGGATTCTTGAGCAATCCGCCGGCAATGGTCACTCCCGGAGAACTGAACGCGATGGCCAGGCCGCCAAGATCGAGCGACCAGCCCGCGGGATTCGCCAGCGAGCGGAAAGGAATCGTCACTCCGAGCGCGTTTGCCTGCGCCGTAAGGCCATCCACCTTCACGCTGCCGTCGATAAGCAGCTCGACGCCCGGATCGCTGGTAATTCCCACGCCAAGCTGGTCGATATAGATCGGGCCGAACCCGGCATGAACGGGGATCCACAGCGGTTGGTCCTGCTTGTCGCCAAAACGGATGTGAAAATTCCCGTCGTTGGCTGGTCCGGGAACAATGCCTGTCGGTACCATCCAGACGCCAACGTCGACCGCGGGGTTGGCCGGATGGTTGTCACCGGGAGCTCCGCCCGATTGCAGCAGACCTGCCGCAACGGGATTTCCTCCCACGCCTCCGCCCGTGGCTTGCCCGAGCGGAATGCCGAAAGCATCTAACTCCAGGCCGGCGCCGAAATTGGAAAAGCTGACGCCGCTATGAAAATCAACGTCGAAGAACGAATAAAAATCAACTCCGCCGAGCCGGAACTGGTCGGTGTTGATGAGAGGAGCATCATCCTGGCCGGTGATGCCGATGCCAAGTCCCACGCAATGCAAACCCGGCTTGAAGGTAAGGCTCGCGCCTCCGCTCTGAAACAAATACAGCCCGAATCCTTCGTCCATGCCTGCACCCCACTCCTGAGGTGCGCCGAAATGAACTTTCAACGAGTACGAGCCAACGTCGAACCCCTGCGTTCCACTCAGTGCAATGCCCAACCGGTTGCCGCCTGCGCCACCGTCACTGATGAGCGAAATCTTGAGATTCGACGAGACAGGAATATGCAGGCTGCCGGCAAGAGCCTGCAGTAGCCCGCTAACCATCGTCGTCAAATCAGGCAGCGGCGCTGCCAGAGCGTCAGTATTGGTGATGAGGTGAGCATCTTTGAGGACGGCTTCAATCGTCGGCCCGCCATTCCAGAGCGCGTGCGTGAGGTTGGGTCGAACCGCATCGAGCGCCAGGCTACCCGCCAACGGAAGCAGAACATCGGTAACCAGGTGCGTGGCTGCGCCTGTGTCGAGCGATACTCCGGGCGAAGGCGCAATGTTGACCGTCAACGGCCCCTTGGCGCTGCCGCTTGCAAGCGGCAGCAAAGACACGCTGAATTTGCCTCCGGTTAAGCTGACCTGCAGCTTCGGGGAGACATTCAGTCCCAGCGTTGATGCCAGCTCTACGGCAAGACTCGCCGAACACTGCAATGCTCCCGCAGCATAGCCGGCGCTGACCGATGCCGTGAGTCCGCCCGAAGCGAGCTTGACATTCTGGAGGCCGAGTGCGGCCGTGGGGCCTGTTCCATCCCAGCCCAGCGAAACGGCAGCGGATCCACTGATCGATCCGGCGAACGTCTCGCTCCATGTGACCGTTCCGCCGCTGGCTGATACGGCGCCGGGTAGCCCGCCACTGAGAGCAGGTATCGTGAAGAGATTGGCAATTGCGGTTGCAACTCCTGCGCGCGAGCCGCCGAAGGCTGCCAGAAAATCGCCTTGAGTGAGAGCACGAAGCTCCGGCCCATGTGTGCTGAATCCATTGACCGCGTCATAGATGCCAAAGGCGGTCGCGATATCGAGAGCGCCTTTCAGCACAGTTCCGGGATTTGGAGGTCCGAGGGCGGTCACCAGATCATCGAGAGCCTTCGGCAGCAGCGCGGTCAGTGCTCCTCTCAGCGCGTCTCCCAGGCCGCTGAACGTCGGAAGAATTTGAATTGGAGGAACGCCCGCGAGCTGCGGGGCCAGAGAGAGTGAAACCGCAGACGCACTGGCTCCGAAGGTGATCGTCAGGCCAGTCCAGTTTCCCGGCAGTGGCACTGTGATGGTGACCTGCCCGGCCGGCGTGACGTGCAAAGTTGAATCGAACTTTGCCGCAAGATCGATACCAAGAACCCCAGCGATATTCGCCGTCGTGAGCAGATGCAGAGACGTTGGATCGGCCGGAGTGCCAGTCCCTTCCGCAATCAGCCGGAGATTTCCGGGAAGGTTGAGCCCGGGTCCCAGCGGCAGTCGCAGGACATGCGCGATGATCTGTAGGAGCTGGTTGATCTTGTCCGCAGAAAGGCCTGAATCGCCTCCCAGACCTGACGAGCCGCCAAGAGTCTGGCCGGGCGCAGAGAAGAAGGAATCGATGGGCGGAATCTGGAAACCAGGTCCTAGAATGCCTTCGAGCACCGCCGAGAAAGCGCCCGAGAGCAGCAGGCGAGGGAGAGCATGGCTCAGAGCCGCCTGCAGCGTCGCGGCACTCGGCGCGGGAATCAATGTGATGGGATCAAGCCATGGTTGCGCGGCGGCCGTAAGGCTCATCCCCGCGCCGGAGGTACCCCAGACGAGTTTGAAAGCGCCAATCTGCAATGTCGCGCCGAGAGATTTGGTGTTCAAATCAAATGCGAGCGAAGCATTGGAGGAAAGCGGAATCGCCGTACTCCGCACTCCGACCACGGCCGGCGCCGCGGTAACGTACATCTCCGCGGGCAATCCGGACGTTCCGAGCACCCACGGACCGGCGCCCGTAAACCCGGCAAATCCCGTACTCAGCGCAGCCGCAAAGCGAGGTCCCAGATAACCCGCGGCATCGACTGCAATTGCCGACCAGGCATCCGCAGAAAGACCGAATGCGCCGGCTGTGTGCGAATCAGGCACCATGACGCCAAGAGCCTGGAGCGCTTTGATCAGCGCGGCGAGTGAAGTGCCGGCAGCGGGAGCGGTCGAGGTAATTCCCTGGAAGAGAGCGCCGATGAGCGGCTGAGCGACCGCATCAGTAAAGGAGATCACGCCCGTGGTCATGGGGCCATGGAACGATCCCTGATGCAGCGCGGCATACGGTGTCACGGTCGACCCAATATCCACCCCGAGTTCAGCAGCGCGAAGCCGCACATCAACAAAATCGCCCTGGGCGTTGTACGAGGCCGGGCCGCCAATCAGCCAGTCGCCGGGACGGCTGAGCTGAATGCGAACGGAAGCAGCCTGCGCCGGCCGCGTGATGGCTGCAGCGGGTTTGGTCAACGCCACTCGAAACGCATCGACCCGGACCGTTGCGGAAGCCTGAACGCCGCCGGCTGGAATGGAGCCGAGACCGACTGCAGCGCGAATGCCGAAGCTCATGTGCGTCGGCGCCGGAGTCACGGCGCCCGAGGTTGTTGTCGCCATCGCTCCCAGTGCTTGCTTCACCAGATCGAGCAAGGTTCCGGAAACGGCGCCGCCAAGCGCAAGAGCTGGAATACCCGCGGTATCTGTGTTGCCCGCGCCGGTAAAATTGAATGCGGCGACCGGATAAGGAGCCACCGCTGCAACCGCGTTGGCAACTGGCGGCGAAGTGTAGCCATCGAGGGCCCGAACAATGTGGGCAAGAGCAGAGGTCACACCGGAGGCGGGCATCGCGGGAAGAACCTGTTGCAGAACCCTGACCGCGCTCGCCACAGCGGGGTCGAAGAAGGGCAGGCTGGTCCCAGAGTGCGGCGTTCCCAGGGTGATCAGGCCCTTGATTTGCGTAGCATTCGCAGCGGTAAAGATTCGCGCCGGAACACCCATGGTGGAGTGCGCCACCAACGTTACCGGAACACCAGGACGAAGCTGGTTGATGCGTGCGACAACATGGCCTAGTTGCGCCACCAGTGATGCCGGATTGCTCGTTCCATCCTCGCGCAGGTCTGCGGTGTAGTAATCGACCGCGTCGGTTACGGCATTGAGATTGATGCTCAACGGGTCAGGATCGGTGGTGCGGAAGTTGAAGTTGGCGCTGGGGTGGCCCGTAAGCAGGGTCGTCCAGATCGTGTGATCGCTGAATCCCGGACCGAGCAAAAGCACAGCGCGAGCGCCCGCGCCTGCCCATGTGTTCAGCTGCGCCTGAATCTGCGCTATCGCCGACGCATCCGCAGGCTGCTGATCGTGCGAAGCAGTGATCGGTGTGCCGGCGCTCCAGGCGCCTTGGGTGGGAATCTGCGAGGAAACCGGCACGACGCCGTCGCTGCCAGAAAAATGATTTGCCAATGTAGTGAGCGCCGCGGCGTGAGCACTGACATCGCTGTCTGAAAACGCGGATCTCAGCGCAGGAATAAATCCAGCCAATTGCGAAGCGATCGCGATAGCCGTACCAAAATCCGTCGCCCCGGCAGCCGCGGCAATCAGCGGTTGCGCCCACGCTGCCGGAGGTCCGGATGGCTCCAGCCAAACCAGAGCCTGCACCGAGTCCACATCGGACGCAGCCAGAGGAAGTGCCCAAGGGTCGGCGTAGGTTCCTGATCCGTTCACAGAGACATCAAACGATGGAGGCTGCGACGGCAGGTTCGCAGGCAGACCGTTGCTCAGCAAAGACTGGAGCCAGTTGAGTCCGGCAAACAAAAGCGGCGTGGGAGCGGTGGCAAGTTGGGCTACCCAATTGCGCAAGGCAGTAAAGGGATCGCCAAGCAGACTGCCGGCAGCTCCCGGATCAGCGAGCAAAGGCCAGTTTGCCGGGAATCCGGGAAGATCAGCGTGAACACCTAGCAACGCCGCCGTGACATAAGCGGGCATCCCGCCCCAGGATAGAGCGGCCTTGGCCAGCACCACTCGCAACACCTGCTCAAGTTGCGGTACTGAAACACCGAGCGCAGCTGCAGCGGTGGCCGGATTGGAAACATCGAGAGCCGGCACGGGAAAGTTGATCGCGGGGATCACAATCGCAGGCGCGGATCCCACGGTGATCTGGACATTCTGGATCCCGGCAGACCATGTCATGCTGCCGCCCGGGGTCCAATCCATACGTGCCTGAAGAAGATCTGCAGCCAAAGTAAAGTTGGGATTCGGCGGCAGAGCCGGCAGCGGGTTGATCGTGAACATCGCGTGCTGCGACGCCATCAACGCGATCGAACCTTCAGCATTCAGCGGGAGATCAACTGCCAGCAATTCCGCCAGCCACCAGAACTGAAAGGGCACCGTGGTCGCGGATGCCCGCAGGCCGAGGCGAAGCTTTTGTACATCTCCGTCGCCATGTGCGGTTGCTGCGTTCCACCCGGCAAATTCGAGCGCCAGCGGTCCCGCCGTTCCGAGTTGCACCCTCCACGGATCTGCTTCAGTCCCTGTTCCGGAAACCGGTCCGGCAAGCCCCAGCAGGCCGGTCAGATCGCTAAACATGAATGACCAGCTATCGAGCGGATCGACCAGCACGGCGCGGTGTACTGCTCCGATGGCGCGAGCGGGACTGGTTACCAGCAGGCTTGCATTAATGAGGTGGGGCGAACCGACGGGATCGCCTGTTGGCTTGACGATTCCAGCCAGCGCCGCAATATGCTGTCCTGCGCCGCCACCGAGAGCCAAAGTGATGTTGTTGAGCACGGCGGCTTCGGCCGCCTGGACGACGCTGTCAGCATTCGTAAGATCAATCTTGTCGTAGCCGACCCCGCCCAACGTTACGGTATCGAGCTCAAGTATGGGCGCGAGGCTTGTTCCATTCCATACGAAGCCGCCGCGAAGGCTATCGACCGCAATGGTCGGCTTGTTGTCCACCAAGGCTGGTGCACCGCCTGCTCCCGGCGCGTGAACCACTACCGATGCCGAAGGCAGCACCGCAGCCGATCCTGTTCCCTGCAACGGTACTGACGCAATGATGGCCTGGGCTTCAATGCGCGCAACCGGCGTTGCCCCGCTGGGTGCGACTCGCACCATCACGCCGAAATCCAGTCCTTTATCTGTGTGCGCCAGCGTAACGTTGAAGGTCGAGGTTGGATTAAGCGTGAAGATACTCGCAGTCCACGGATCGACCGCGGTACCCGACCCAGTTACAGCCGTTGCCGATCCCAGCAGCCCGGTGAGCTGCCCGAGCCAGGATTGGAACGGCAGAGAGGCAAGCCATTTCTGGATTGCCAGGGGATCACTGACGATTTCCAGGAATGGAAATGGCGGAATTCCGCCACCCAACCCAAGCAGGGGCAACAAGTGATTGACAATCGCCTGCTGTTCGGCGGAGAGTCCACCGCTCAGCTGACCCAGCTCATATTGAATGAGGCCAAGAATCAGATGAGTCGCTTCCGAGCCGAGCTGGTTCGGATCAAGAACGGTATCTTTGGCTCCGCTGCCGTCGAGGTCAAGTCCGGTCAGCGTGACGACCAGGTTCTCCTGAGGACCTCCGGACGCGAGCGGCGCAAGCGAAGCGGAGATCACTATCGAGTTCAGCGAAATCGGCTTGGCCGGCCGGACCCATCCGAGCGTGAGCCGCAACTCCACCGAGAGCGGACCGTCCGACGTGCCGGCCACCACGTGAACGCCGGAGTTCGCGCTGAAGAGCGGCAGACGCGCCCTGAACGTAGCTGCGGGGGTTGTGCCGGAAGAGGTGGAATAGTCTCCGGCCACGCCGAACACCACGTTGGAGCCGTTGTCTTTGACGGTGAGGTACAGGTTTCCGCGCAACGATGGATCGCTGCCCAGCAGCGGATGCCATTTTTCGCCCTGAGGCAGGCCTGCCACGCTGGCTGGCGGCAGCAAGGCGTCCAGAAATTTCATCAGCCCGGCGCGTTGGGTCGAGTCGCTGAAGACGCTCTCCAGCTCGTGAAGCGGATGCTCAAACCAGTGAATGTTGAGATCGCCCCCGCCATCAATGAGGCCAATCGCCTGACCAAGATCGGAGAGCTCCGCGCCGATATCCTGCGTTGAGATCATGCCGACACCCCGATAGGATCGCCAGCGTGGAGAGTGAGGGTTCCGGCAGTGGAGCTGATCCCTGCGGGCGCTTTACCACGTTCGGTAGCGTGATCCTGCGCGAGGCCGAGCAGAGTGGACCACAATGCGGCCTGCACTGCCTCGCCCCAACGCGAGGCAAGCCGGCCATCCCCACGGGGAAATTCGTCAGTGACCGCGACCAACCCGGCCGGATCAGTATCATTGCCAAGAGCAAAGCTGGCGATCAGCGGCGTTCGCCCAGTCTGGTCGGATTCGAGGTCGATAGAGATCAGAACCAGACGATCGAGAATCTTTACCTGAATGCTGTCCAGATGCGCAACCACCTCATCGCCCGCATCCACCCACACCACTTTCGTGGGATTGCCGGCAGAGGCGAGTGCGGCGCCGTTCGCAGGGCTTCCGGGAAGACGCACCTGAAGTGTCGACGTGAGAGTGGTCGGGTTGAACTGATCTGGAATCTTGAATGGGCCGGGTGGTGGCGGCGGTGGTGTTGGAGGCCCTTTTCGATGGCGAAAAAGCCACCAGGCCAGCAGCAATCCGATCAGGATGCCGAACAACAGAGCAACGATAAACCAGAACACCCAAACCTCCTCTACTCTCGCTCAGGATCAGGAATCGGTTTGGCCCAGGTTAACCGTGGCAGAGGTCGGGCATTAACACCCTGCCATTTTGGAAATTGCGCTTTTTAGCTCCGCATTGGATGCGCCTTTCAGCGCCTGGTTAAGGTGGAAGTCCATGGAGAACATAATCTGCGGGCAGCGCTCCAACCGGATCGCCACCGCATGATCAAGATCACAGCGAGAGGAATAAGGATGACCGCCTGCTCCAGCAGGCCGTCACCGCCGTCGGGACAAATACCAAAAATGCGCTCGATGAAATCCATAGGTTGCTCTCTGAAGTGTCTAAAAAAATACGAGGACGATGCACGGTACCAGCCGACCACCTGCGTGCTGCAGCGCCTTATTTTAGTAGTGAGAAGGGTCTGAAGTTCGTTACAGGAAAATAAAATTCTTCTGTATTTGGGCGCAGGGTGCCCGGCGCCGAGGATGGCTTCTTCGATTTTAGGACTTGAATGCTATTGATCCTGGCGTCCGGATTGAATATCCTAGATTGATTCTGCTCTGGCGCGGAAGTTACTGTATATTCAAGACAATTCTGCCATCATTGATAATTCCAAAGTGAAGCTGACCAAGAGAAACGTATTCATCGTCCTGCTGCTGGTGGCCGCGGTTGCGGTGTTCGCTGCCTTCAATATCAAGGGAAGAGGCCCGGCCGAGTACTACACAGCCAAAGTTGAAACCGGCGAGATCAAACAGGTGGTGGAAGCCACCGGCACCATCAATGCGGTCATCACCGTTCAGGTAGGTTCGCAGGTCTCAGGCACCATCTCGCACCTGTATGTCGATTTTAATTCCCGGGTGAAAAAAGGCCAGCTCATCGCGCAGATCGATCCCCCTTTGTTTCAAGGCGCTCTGTCACAAGCCAAGGCTGATCTGGAAAATGCCCGGGCGAATCTGGCGGTCGCCGTCGCCAATACGGCCAAAGCCAAGGCCGCGGACGTTCAAAACCGGGCCGACTATGAACGCAATCTGGGGTTAAGCAAGCAGGGTGTGATCAGCCAGCAGACGCTGGACGTGGCGAAGGCGAACGCGGAGAGCGCTACGGCCCAGGTTTCTGCCGCGTTGGCCCAGGAAACCCAGGCCCGGGCGCAGGTTCAGCAAAAAGAAGCGGCGGTAGAAGTCGCACAGACCAACCTGGACTACACCACCATCCACGCTCCCATCGACGGAACCGTGGTGGCCCGCAATGTGGATGTCGGCCAGACAGTCGCCGCTTCATTGCAGGCTCCAACGCTGTTCACGATCGCCCAGGATCTTACCAAGATGCAGGTTTATGCCAAGACTGACGAATCTGACGTCGGCCAGATTCGCTCCGGACAGAAAGTCTCGTTCAAAGTGGACGCCTATCCTCGCGAAACCTTTACCGGCACGGTCTCACAGGTGCGAATGAACTCGACCGTGGTACAAAACGTGGTGACCTACGACACCATCATTGATTTTGATAACCCGGAGCTGAAGCTCTTCCCCGGCATGACCGCTTACGTGAGTATCCCGGTAGCCACGGCAGCCAACGTGGTCAAGGTTCCCAACGGCGCACTGCGTTACAAGCCCGATTTGCCCGCTGATGAGATTCGCGCACTGTACCAGAAAAATGGCATCCCGGAAGGCGCGGGAACCCGGCCCCAGAGTGCGCGGCCAGAGGGAGCACCTGCCGGCGGCGGTCGTCCGCAGAGCGCAGGCAACAAGGGGGGCACGGCGAACGGCGCAGCTGCAAGAGTTGATGAGGGCCAGGGCCCAAGATTCGATACGCAGGTGGTGTGGAAGCTGCTTCCTGACAAATCGATTGCGCCGGTGCGGATCAAGACCGGAATCACCGATCATACGTTTACCGAGATGATTCAGGAGCTGAACGGCGATCTGAAGACCGGAGATGATCTGGTCACCGGCGTCACTCAGGGCCGTGCCTCCGGTCCGCCGGGCGGACCAGGAGTTCCGCGCGGACGGTAGCCACCCATGGCCCCACAACCAACCAAGTCGCTTTCTGTAGCCGACATCGCCGCGCCGGAGACCAGGGACGGAACCGTCCTGCAGACCCGGGATGTCCACAAGATCTACCAGCTGGGTGAAACGCAGGTACACGCCCTGCGCGGCGTAAGCTTGGAGATCAGGCGCGGGGAGTTCGTCGCCATTATGGGCGCCAGCGGCAGCGGCAAGTCCACCTTCATGAATATCCTGGGATGCCTCGATAAGCCCAGCTCCGGGCAATATCTGCTGGAAGGCACCGACGTCTCCCAACTGGAGAAAAAGCAACTGGCAGGAATTCGCAATCGCAAGATAGGGTTCGTCTTCCAGGGGTTCAACCTGCTTGCGCGAACGACGGCTCTTGAAAATACCGAGCTTCCCACGCTCTACAGCCGCGTGAACAAGGTAGAGCGTGAGCAGCGTGCAATGGCAGCTCTGAAGATGGTTGGCCTGGCCGACCGGATGGATCACTTTCCTTCGCAACTCTCCGGCGGCCAGCAGCAACGCGTCGCGATTGCGCGGGCATTGGTCAATCGGCCCTCCATCCTGCTGGCGGACGAACCCACTGGGAATCTCGATAGCCGCACCTCGGTCGAGGTGATGGAGATTTTTCAGTCGCTCAATGACAGCGGCCTGACGATCATCCTGGTGACGCACGAGCATGACATTTCTCAGTTCGCCAAGCGAACCATCGTCTTCCGTGACGGCAAGGTCCGGCGCGATGAAGGCGTCACCAACCGGGCTCGGGCAGCGGAAGTCCTGAAAACCATGCCGGTGCTGGAAGACTAAAAGCATTTATGGATTTGCTCTCCACATTGCGCATCGCTCTTCGCGCCCTGGCGCGAAACAAGATGCGTTCAACTCTGACCATGCTGGGCATCATCATCGGCGTGGGAGCCGTGATCGCTTTGGTCGGCATCGGGCAGGGTGCTGACCAGACCGTGCAAAAGCAGATCGCCAACCTGGGTTCGAACATGCTGTTCGTCAGCTCCGGTTCAAGAAACTTCGGCGGCCTGAGACTGGGATGGGGCAACACCAAGACGCTGGTGCGGGAGGATGTTGCGGCCATCCTGAAGGAATGTCCTGCGGTCGCCACGGCGGCGCCGGGCACACAGACTTCAGCCCAGGTGGTGTACGAGAACGATAATTGGGGCACGCGCATCACCGGCAGCACGCCGGAATATTTTGAGATCCGCACCTGGCCGTTCCAAAGCGGGGCAAGCTTTACTGACGACGACGTGACCACCGCGGCCAACGTTGCTGTCATCGGCGATACCGTGCGCAAAAATCTTTTTGCTGCCACTGACCCAGTAGGCAAGACCGTCCGTATCGGGAACCTGCCTTTTATCGTGGTGGGCGTTTTGCAGGCAAAAGGGCAATCGCCGGCGATGAGTGAAGACCAGGACGACACGATCATCGTGCCGCTGACAACTCTGCAAAAGAAGATCACCGGCCAGCCATGGCTGCGCTTCGTGATGGTCTCCGCCAAGACCCGCGCCGGAAGCTACGAAGCGAAACAGCAGATCGAATCTCTGCTGCGTGACCGCCATCGCATCCGCCCCGAACAGGATAACGATTTTACGGTCAGAAACCTGGCCGACATGGCCGATCTGGCCTCTGAAGCCAGCAGCGTTATGACCGCGTTGCTGGCGTCGATCGCCGGCGTGTCACTGCTGGTCGGCGGAATCGGAATCATGAATATCCTGCTGGTGTCGGTTACCGAGCGCACCCGGGAAATCGGGCTGCGGATGGCGATTGGGGCGACCGAAGGCGACGTGCAGCGGCAATTCCTGTTCGAAGCGGTGGTGATGAGCATGATCGGAGGAGCTGTGGGGATTGTGCTTGGCGTGACCGCGTCGCTGGTCATTGCCTCCAGCGCGGGCTGGCCGATTTTGATTTCCGGCGGTGCGATCGCCGGGGCGGCACTGGTCGCCATGGCGATTGGAATTTTCTTTGGCTACTATCCGGCGCAGAAAGCGGCGCGGCTGGATCCAATCGAGGCGTTGCGCTACGAATAAGAATTTTTATCCATGTATTTGAGTACCATCATTCGCGAGGCATTGCAGGCTCTGGTTCGCAACCGGATTCGCAGCTTGCTGACCATGCTCGGAATCATCATGGGCGTCGGGTCGTTCATTTGTGTGGTGGCCGTCGGTCATGCCGGCTCCAGCCGCGTGGAAGACCAACTCAGCAAAGTGGGCGACAACCTGATCTGGGTGGAAGCCGGCAGCCGCGCCCGCAACGGTGTTCGCATCGGCAGTCGCGGAACCAAGACGCTGACCGAAGGCGACGTCCAGGCTGTCCTCAATCAAGTGCCGGGCGTGAAAAGCGCTACGCCGAATGTTGATGGGCACATCCAGGCGGTTTACGGCAACTTGAACTGGGGTACGCAATACCGCGGCGTAAGCCCGGAATTCTTTGAGATCCGCAAGTGGGAGTTCCGGCTGGGCGGCACCTTCACCCAGGACGACGTGGACCACAACGCTCCCGTGTGCGTTCTGGGTCAGACGGTAGCAACAAGCCTTTTTGGCGACGACGATCCGCTCGGCCAGACAATCAATATTCAGGCGGTGCCCTTCAAGGTGATCGGCGTGCTTCAGGGAAGAGGCTTTTCAGCCACCGGACAGGACCAGGATGATTTTGTGGTCATGCCGCTGACCACTGCTCAGAAACGTATCACCGGACAGGAATGGCTGGATGATATTTTCTTCTCTGCCGCGTCAAGAGAGGCGATCCCGGAGGTGACGCGGCAAATCATCGGCGTGATGCGTGAACGCCACCATCTTCGCGCCAGCGACGACGATGATTTCAACATTCGCACGCCGGAGGAGCTGATTCGCGCGCAGCTTGCTGCGGCCAACGTCTTCACTCTCCTGCTGGGCAGCGCGGCCTCTCTCTCACTGCTGGTAGGCGGGATCGGGATTATGAATATCATGCTGGTTTCAGTCACAGAACGAACCCGTGAAATCGGCATTCGGCTTGCCATCGGAGCCACAGAGCAGGACATTCAGCTGCAATTCCTCAGCGAAGCCATGGTCATGAGCCTGATTGGAGGCGCGCTCGGCGTGCTCGCCGGTGTTCTTGGATCATTTGTGCTGAAGAACACTCTCCACTGGGAGATGCAGATCTCAGCCCAGATCATGATCATCGCCGGCTTGTTCTCCGCCGGTGTGGGAATCTTCTTCGGCTACTATCCCGCTCGCAAAGCCGCGCAATTGGATCCCATTGAGGGTCTTCGCTACGAGTAAAAATGTCCACGGCGTCGATTCCCGGAACAGTATCTCTTCCCAATTCGGTTTCTAGCAGACGCGCACTGCCAATCCGCATAAATAAAAGTAATGATGTTCAATTCGGATTTAGAAGATTCCGCAGCAACCTGAGCAGAACTATAATTAGCGGCGCTTTCGCCAGCCGGAACAAGCGACCACCGGCTCCCTGCAGCGCGAAAGCGACTGATTGTTGAAAGGAGCCCCTCATGACCTTCCCAGGAAAACAAACCGTACAGAATCTGTCATCACGGCTGATATGGACCGTTGCAGCAGCTTGTCTTCTCGCGGCAAGCGCGACGGCGCAGTCGCGACCATTGGCCATCGCCGACGATGGTACTTTCCGCGGTGTATCGACACCCACGATGAACGAATTCCTGGGAATCCGTTATGCGCAAGCTCCGGTAGGAGACCTTCGCTGGCGCCCGCCCCGCCGGCCGCAGCCTGTACGCGGCATTCAGGATGCATCCCAGTTTGCCAACCACTGTCCTCAGCCGGCGTCGCCATTTGGGCTTGCCAGCATCAGTGAGGATTGCCTTTTCCTAAATGTGTTTACGCCTGCGCGACAAGACGCTGACGATCATGACGCAAACCGCGGCCACGGCCGTGGCTTACCTGTGATGTTCTGGATGCACGGCGGTGCGCTCGTAGTCGGCGAAAGCGATGACTACAATCCGGAGCATTTGGTTGAGCAGGGAGTGGTTGTCGTCACCATCAATTACAGGCTCGGCGCCTTGGGCTTCCTCGCTCATCCTGCATTGAGCGCTGAAGCCGCCGATCCCGACAATGACAACGACGTGGACCACGCGCCCGCTTCGGGCAACTACGGCATCATGGACCAGCAGCTGGCGCTTAGGTGGGTGAAACGAAACATTGAGGCGTTTGGCGGTGACCCGCACAATGTGACGATCTTCGGCGAGTCGGCCGGCGGGCTCAGCACTTTCAGCAATCTGGTTTCACCGCGAGCCAGAGGCTTATTCGAGAGAGCGATCGTAGAAAGCGGCGCCTACCGTCTGAATCTGCCGAGCCTGGCTACGGCGGAAGCACAGGGAACCGCATTCGCCACCGCTGAAGGCTGCACCGATCAGAGCGCCGCCTGTCTGCGCGCTCTCACGGTCGCCCAAGTTTTGGCCAAGGAGAATCCCGCCGGCTACGTAACCAACATTGACGGCCGAGTGCTCCCGCAGTCCATTGACACGGCGCTTGCCGCAGGTGAGTTCAACCGCGTACCGGTGATCAACGGCAGCAACCATGACGAGTGGCGGCTGTTCGTCGCCCTCAACGATGTTTTTGCCGGTATCATCCCCACGCCCACCAACTATCCGCAGGTGATTGCCGGGACCCTTGGAATCCCTGTCGCGGCTACTGGACCGATCGTTGCCTTGTATCCGCCTGGAACCACGACGGAGAGCACGGAATTGGCGCTCGGCGCGCTGGGCACGGATGCAATCTTCGCCTGCCCGGCACATTTTGCCAGCGCACTTACTTCGCAGTTTGTGCCCACCTTCGCCTATGAGTTCAACGACGAAAATGCGCCGGAAGATTTCCTGCCCTTTGCCGGCTTTCCCTATGGCGCTGCGCACGCGTCAGAACTTCAGTACCTGTTTGGCGTGCGTCCTACCGTTCCCACCGCGCCCCTCAGTGCTGATCAGCAACAGCTAGCCGGCAATATGGTGGAATACTGGACGGCATTTGCTGCCAACGGCAATCCCAATCACCTGGGCACTCCAAACTGGCCTGCGTTCAGCGTTGTGGGAGAAGAAATACAATCGCTTGTGCCAACACCCGTGAATGAGACAACGTTCGCGATCGATCACAAATGCGCGTTTTGGGATGCGGCATCGGGAAGGACGCTGCCTTAGACTTTCGAATCGTGCGAGCCAAAGCGGTTCAATCTCCGATCACCTTGTGGTCGCTACAGGTAGTCGCTGCGGCAAGGAGTAAATACGTCCACCACGAGCGAGTCCTCCAAAGCCGCTGCCTGGTGATCGACGCCGCCACGCACCACAAAGCTGTCACCGGCGCTCGCGTCAAAGGTCTCATTACCTATGGTGACCGAGAGCCTTCCGCTCACCACATAAACGATTTGATCGTGCGGGTGCTGGTGCCTGGTCCCGACCCAGCCTTTTTCCATGCGATGCTCAGCCAGCAGAAGCTTGTCATTGAATGCTCCGATGCGCCGGACCAGGCCGGGCTCAGGCAACGTGGCAGCTCCGGAGGTTGAAGGGACAACGTAAAAATCAGCACCAGCCAGGTTCTTTGCATCCATACTTCATCCTTGTCAGAAAACGTTTTATTTTGTCTGAGCGATTGTGGCCGGCGGCCTTCTGACTTCGGCGATCGCCTCAACAAAACGCCGCGCGATTCGCGTGATCTCAGCGCCGTTACCGGACTTGAGCGCAGCGGGGACAACCAGTTCTCCGCCGACACCCAGCGCCTCGGCGCCGGCGCGAAGAAATTCTGCGGCTGTCTCCAGATTGACTCCGCCGGTGGGAATCATGCGGACCTGCGGCAACGGGCCCTTGAGGGCCTTGATGTATGTGGCGCCGCCGACATTGCCGCAGGGAAAAATCTTCACAAAATCGCAGCCGGCCTTCCAGGCGGTGATCACCTCTGTCGGCGTAAGCGCTCCGGCCATCACCAATTTGTCCAGCCGCTTTGCCAGCTTGACGGTTTCGAGATCAAACCCTGGGCTGACGATAAATTGTGCGCCGGCATTGACGCACCGTTGCGCCGTCTGTGCGTCAAGCACCGTTCCCGCGCCTATAACCACGTCTGCTGCCATGGTTCGCCCCAGATCGGCGATCAGATCGATTGCACCGGGAACCGTCATCGTCAATTCGGCAATAGGAATGCCGCCTGCAGCCACGGCCTCCACGGCCAGAATGGCTTCCCTGGCCGAGGAGGCGCGCACCACGGGGATAATGCCGACATCCAGAATTCGCTGCTGAACTTGCGCGCTTGTCATGGTCTGCAGATTTAGCGCGCGATCCGCGCGCCGACTCCCTTCATCACCTGGGTTACTTCCTTAAGCGTGACCATCGTCGTGTCGCCGGGAGTGGTCATAGCCAGGGCTCCGTGCGCGGCGCCGCACTCCACTGCCCATTGCGGTGATTGCCCGGAGAGAAATCCGTAAATCAGCCCCGAAGCAAACGAATCACCGCCGCCGACGCGATCAAAAATCTCGAGGTCGTTGCGCCAGGCCGCTTCATAGAACGCGCCGTCAGCCCAGCAGATTGCTCCCCAGTCATTCCTGGTTGCAGTCTTGGCCCTGCGCAAAGTAGTGGCCACCACTTGAAACGGAAATTTGGTGCACACGGAGCAGATCATTTTCTTGAAGGCCTCGGCTTCCACATTGGAAATGTGCTCGTTCATGCCCTGTACGTCGAAGCCCAGCGCAGCCGAAAAGTCTTCTTCATTCCCGATCATCACGTCGACCAATGGCGCAAGCTGGCGGTTCACTTCCTGGGCACGCTTTTTGCCGCCAACAGCCTTCCAAAGGGATTCGCGATAGTTGAGATCGTAGGAAATGATGGTCCCATGCTTGCGCGCACACTCGATCGCTTCTATCGCGACCTCAGGCGTTGTCTCAGAGAGCGCGCAGAAGATCCCGCCGGTGTGAAACCAGCGCACGCCACGCTCGCCGAAGATCTCCTCCCAATCGACCTCACCGGTCCTGAGTTGTGAAATCGCCGTGCGCCCACGGTCGGAACAGCCTTGAGCGGCACGTATACCGAATCCGCGTTCGGTAAAGTTGAGGCCGTTTCTGACGGTGCGACCAACCCCGTCATATTCCACCCATTGCACCAGCGACTGGTCTACGCCGCCCTGGTAGAGCAGATCCTGCAGCAACCGTCCCACGGCATTGTCGGCGATAGCCGTGACGATGGCGGTCTCCAGGCCGAAGCAGCGCTTCAATCCGCGAGCCACGTTGTATTCGCCCCCGCCTTCAGACACGGTGAAGGTGCGCGCCGTGGCCACGCGATAATCACCGGGATCAAAGCGCAGCATCACTTCGCCCAGGCTCACAAAATCCCAGCAATTCCCTTTTCTCGGCTTGATATTCAGCGGCATTGATTGATCTTTGATTTCAACTGCGTCGATTTCAACTGCGTCGATTTCAACTGCGTCGGTTTCAACTACGTCTCAAGTTGCGCCGGCTCCATGCGCGGCGTAATGACGTGGATGACCAGGAGCGCTACCATGTACATCGAGCCGGCAATGACAAAGATCGGCACGTAGCTGTGGGTAACCTGCAGTATCCATCCGGTGAACGTGGCGATAAGCATGCCTCCTACCGCGCCGCCGAAGCCACCGATGCCGACAACCGAGGCCACAGCTCTGCGCGGAAAGAGATCCGACGCGAAGGTAAATAAGTTGGCCGACCACCCCTGATGCCCGGCGGTAGCCAGGCTTACCAGGGCGACGGCGGCCCACAGGCTGTGCACGTTGGCGGCGGCAACGATCGGCACAACGGTCAGCGCGCAAAGCAGCATGGCCGTCTTGCGCGAACGATTCACGGTCCAGCCCGCTTTCAGAAAACGCGCAGCCAGCCATCCTCCGCCAATACTGCCTACGCAGGCCGCGTTGTAGATCACTACCAGTGGAGGACCTAACGCGGTGAGTTCGAGACCGTGGCTCGTGTTGAGGAACTTGGGCAGCCAGAAGAGAAAGAACCACCAGATCGGGTCGGTCAGAAATTTCCCAGCCAGGAATGCCCACGTCTGGCGATGCGGCAAAAGACGCGCCCATGGGATCTGCGTGACCGGTTCATCCGGGTCGTTTTGTATATAGGCGAGTTCAGCGGGCGAGAGGCGTGGGTGTTCCTGTGGCCGTCGATAGGAGCGCACCCAAAAAATGATTGGAATAAAACTCAGCAGTCCGGTGGAAACAAACGCGGACTGCCATCCGAAGCGGCTGGCGACCCAAAGCACCAGCAGCGGACCGATGGTCGCGCCGACGTTGGTGCCGGAATTGAAAATTCCGGTCGCGAGCGCGCGCTCTTTCTTGGGAAACCATTCCGCTACCGTCTTGATGGCTGCGGGAAAATTTCCCGCCTCGCCCAACCCCAGAGCAAAACGGGCTGCGCCAAAGCCCAGCGGGGTTCGCGCCAGTGCATGCGCCGCGGCGGAGATACTCCAGATGCCGATGGAAAGCGCATAACCGATGCGTGTTCCGATCACGTCAATCAAACGCCCCATCAGCAACAGGCCCAGGGCATACGCGGCCTGGAAAGCCGTAACGATGTATCCGTACTGAACCTCATTCCATCCGATCTTGGTTTGCAGCTCCGGCGCCAGCAGGCCCAGGACCTGGCGGTCAACGTAGTTCATGGTGGTGCCGAAAAAGAGCAGCGCACAGATGGTCCAGCGATAGCGCCCAACAGCTTGGGTTAGTGTTTCTCGACCGGCAGCAGCGTTCGGCGCAACGTTGGATGCAACATTGGCGGACGGGGTCGCGATGCTGTTTTCAACCTTCATTTCGAAATCTGCGGCACCTTGCGAAATGATTTACTTGCGGCTTGCTTCCAGTCCCGAGCCATTCGTGCTGAAGGCAGGCTGGACGTTCACGACGCCAAACTGGCGATCTTGTTCTTCACGATGAGCGGCCATGGCCCAGAGAAAACCGATGCTGTGTCCGGGAACAGAAACGTTAGGATGGTAACCCGCGGGCATCAAAACGGCGTCACCATCACGCACCGGCACCACGAGTTCGGGATACTCCGTGTTGTTGTAGACCATCTGGAGCCCAAACGCGGGCGCCGGCATATTGAAATAGACATACATCTCTTCCAGCATGGCAGCGTGCTCGTGCGGCGGCCAGCTGGTCCAATTGCCTGGCTCGGAGAAGGTAAATCCAACCAGGAGCCTTCCCGCCTTAACATTTTTGCCCAGACAGATATTCAGGTGCCGCGACTGCCCGGGGGTTCCGGTGCTGAACTTGAGCGAGGGATCTTTGGCGATCTCTGCGTAGCGGATGAATTGCAGAGGATACTGATTTTCCACGTCGCTGGAGAACTCGGCGAAGTCCACCTGCAGATCGGTGCTGATCTGGATGTGGCTGTCGCGCGGAATGTAAATTGAATCATACTGGCCGAGATCAAAGCTGTTCTGGCTGACTCTCACTGTCGCCTGCCCGGAAAGACAGATCAATCCGGTCTCCTGATTGCCGTTGTCGAAGGCTACGGTGCGAGTGCCCGCATCCAGTATGATTCGTCCGTACGAGAGATGCTTGTTCGTGCTGTTACCGGGCGTCACCGAGACGTGACGTCCCTTGTAACGATTCGTGTTGCGAAAGACCATCCGCTCGAACGGCAAGGCTGGTTGAGCCGTACTCATAGATACTCCTGGATCAATGTGCCAAACGTGTTTTGGCGATGTAATCACTTACTGGTTGACTCCGCTGGCGAGAATTCCGCCGTCAACCACGAGCAGGTGTCCGGTAACGAAGCTCGCCGCATCAGATGCCAAGAAGACTGCGGCTCCCATCAGCTCTTCAAGTTTCCCGAAGCGTCCCATCGGCGTGCGCATCAGAAACTCTTTCCCCCTCGGCGTGCCCTCAAGAAGATGCGCATTCATGTCGGTGCGAAAAAGCCCAGGCACCAGGGCGTTGACGCAGACACCATGTTTTGCCCATTCGATGGCCAGCGACTTCGTCAGCGAAGCCACAGCCGACTTGCTGGCCCCGTAGGCTGCCACCTCATACAGCGCTGCAAAAGAAGAGAGCGACGCAATATTAATGATGCGGCCATACTTCTGCTCAATCATGTGCCGGCCGAAAACCTGGCAGGCATAAAGGGTTCCGTTCAGGTTCGTCTTGAGAATGCAGTCCCACTCGTCCTCAGAGACATCAAGCGTCGGCGTCCGCTTGGTTCGCCCGGCGCAATTCACCAGGATCTGGACGGAGCCGAACTCTTTGACGGTTGCTGCCAGCAGTGCTTCCAGGCTGGACTTGTCAGTCACATCTGCCGGCATCGCCAGCGATCTGCGGTCCGCGGCGCGCACCTGTTCGGCCGCGGACTCAACCAGGTCAGTACGTCTTCCGGTGGGAACTACATTGGCTCCGGCCTCGGCCAGGCCGCGTGCCAGAGTGAGGCCGATGCCGGACGTCCCTCCGATTACCACAGCTGTTTTGTCATTCAGATCCAGTGCTGGATATCCCATAAGTCGATGCTACAGTCCTTTGAGTTTATGCCTTAGCTCACTTTATGAGTCAATTTCTTCACAAAGAAATCGGCGATTGCGTCCACACCTGAAACTCGCGATGCTTGTGGACCTCCGCCTTGGCTTGAACTTCTCCGCCGGCAACGCGGCAGATGTGATCAAACACGTTCGTACCGATCCCAGCGATCGTCGCCTTTCCATCCAGAACGTCGCCTGCGGAAAGATCCAGATCGCCGGCCATGCGTCGGAAAACCTCATTGTTCGAAGCCAGCTTGATCACCGGAGCGATTGCATTGCCGATCGTCGATCCGCGGCCTGTCGTGAAAACAACCACGTTGGCCCCGGCAGCGACCAGGCCGGGCGTCGACTCCTGATCGTAGCCGGGCCCTTGCATCAGAAACAGCCCCTTGCCTTCTGGAGGCACGCCATAGTCAGTCACACCTTCCACGCGCGTCGTGCCGGCCTTGGCGATGGCGCCCAGAGACTTGACCGTGATGTTAAGCAGACCGCCTTTGATGTTGCCCGGGCTTGGATTCTCGTTGAGCACCGCGCCCCATTTGCCCGCATAGTCCTTGTACCAGTCAACCATTTCGTAAACGGCGCGCGCGGTGGCGGCGTCTTTCGCGCGCTGCGCCAGGATATGCTCCGCGCCGCAAAACTCCGGGACCTCGGTGATCAAAACTGTCCCGCCCGAGCGCACCAGCAGATCGGAAGCGTAGCCAAGGCTTGGATTCGCGGAAATACCGGAGAACGCGTCTGACCCGCCGCACTTGACGCCCAGAATCAATTCGCTCACTGGGATAGGCTCCCGGACGGCCTGGTTCACCGCAGGCAACATCTCTTCGACTGCCCGCAGTCCGGCCTGAATCGCTTCCTGGGTGCCGCCGACTTGCTGGATGCCGATTCTTACCAGAGGTTTCTCCAGCTTGCGGCCCAGCCGCTGCAGGTAGGTCTCAAGCACGGAGAGGTTTGTTTTCTCGCAACCCAGTTCCAGCAGCACCACGCCGCCCACGTTCGGATGATCGGCATAGTTGGAGAGCACGCGCAGCAGCAGCTCAACCGGAGATCCCTCCTGGCAGCCGCAGCCCTTGCTGTGCGGGATGGCGCTCACGCCATCGACGTTGGGAAACTTCTCGCGGCTGAAGAGCGTGAACTCCGCCAATGTAGCCACCTGCATCGCCTCATGGCTGGCGCACATGCTGGTGGGTACGATCAGGATGAAGTTGCGCGTGCCGCTCCGGCCATCCGCGCGGCGAAAGCCCATAAACGTTTTGCGTTGATTTTCAGGAATGTAGTCGGGCGCAGGCGTGGCAAGATCGGCAGGCACGTCGCGAATCACCGGGACCTGATCGTTCATGTTTTCATGATTTACGGGCTCACCGCCCTTGATGCCCAATGAGGTGCCGATCAGCTGGCCGTATTGGAGCACATAAGCGCCCACAGCAATGTCACGCAGGGCAAAACGATGTCCCGGCTCGACCGCGGCAGCGATCTCGATGATTTCTCCCTGATCCAGTCGGATGAACGTTCCCGCGGAGACCCGCTCCCGCACCACAGCAACGTTGTCGCGAGAGTTGACAACAATTGCCACTGTCTGCAGGGGAACCGGTTTTGCCATCACGGCCACTCTAGGACCCCTTTTCCATCTGTTCGATCCGAGGAGCTTCCACGCCACGGGCCGGCAACCCATGTCCGTTGGCGGCAACCGCAGCGGATACTTCTGCGGCTTTATGCGCCATGGGCAGGCAGAGGTAATCGGCGGCATTGTGGTAGCAGATTCTTTTGATCATGCCTCCCACCAGTTCCTCATCGTCGGGCAGCTCTCCCCGCTCCACGTCGCTCCCAATCAGGTTGCACAACACGCGGCGGAAGTATTCATGCCGCGGATACGACATAAAGGAACGCGAATCCGTCACCATCCCCACAAAGCGTGACAACAAACCACAATTGGAAAGAGCATTCAACTGCTGCTCCATGGCATCCTTCTGATCGAGGAACCACCAGGCGCTGCCCAGCTGAATTTTGCCGGCGATGTTCCCGTCCTGAAAGTTACCGATCATGGTGGCAAACGCATAGTTATCCCCGGGGTTTGCATTGTAAATGATCGTTCGGGGCAGAGCGCCGGCACGATCCAGCGAATCAAGATATTTTCCCAACAACGCAACCTGGGGCCAATCGCCGATGGAATCGAAGCCTGCATCCCTGCCGTAACCGTTCAGCATTCTGCCATTGGCGTTGCGATAGGCGCCCAGATGCAATTGCTTGGTCCACCCTTTTGCGGCATCGAGGTGGCCAAAGAAGATCATCAGGTAGCTGGAAAACCTGTCCGCTTCTTCGCTGCTGAGGGCATATCCGCTGCGCACCTTAACAAACGCGGCGGATGCCTCGGCTTCGGAACAGCTCTCGGTATGGCAGTAATCCAGGCCATGATCGGAGAGCCGGCAACCATGCTGATGAAAGCAGTCATGCCGGTTTTCGAGCGCAGCGAGGAAATCAGCCAGCCGCGCAATCTCAATGTTCGCACCGGCGCTGAGCTTGTCGAGCCACCGGTTGAAGCTGATCGGGTCCCGGGTACGGAGAGCCCGATCTGGCCGGAAGGCCGGGAACACCCGGGTGCCGCAACCGGATTCGCTGAGCTGCTGGTGGTATTCCAACGAATCCGTCGGATCGTCGGTGGTACAGAGCGCGGTCACGTGGAATCGTTCGAGAATTCCCCGCGCTGAAAGATCATCATCCATCAGCCGCGCGTTCGCCGCCTGCCAGATAGCCGCAGCCGAGTCCCGATCCAGAAGCCTCTCAATACCGAAGTAACGCTTTAACTCCAGATGAACCCAGTGATACAGAGGGTTTCGCAACGTGTGGGGAACCGTCTCAGCCCAGGCCAAAAACTTCTGATACGGCTCGACGTCGCCCGTGCAGAAGCGTTCGGGAACACCGTTTGCCCGCATGGCGCGCCATTTGTAGTGGTCGCCCTCCAGCCAGATTTCGAACAGATTGCCGAACCGGCGGTTTTCGGCCAGATCTTTGGGGGAAAGATGGCAGTGATAGTCGAGTATCGGCTGCGCTGCCGCATACTTCTTGTAGAGGTAGCGCGCAGTCTCACTCTGTAAAAGAAAATGTTCCGTTATAAATCCCATGTGCCGCTTTCCATTCTTACCCGCTCTTCCACAAACCGTTCCGGCGTTCAGCCACGAAGCGGCAGCGGATCAGGTCTCTCCAACTGCCCCGCAGCGCGATCATTGACCAGCTTGCCGTTGATGTGAACGTTGCTCAACTGCAGGCCATTTACGTTTTCAACCACATTGGGTTTTTCCACGCCATCCAGGTTGCAATCGATCAACTGAACGTCGCCAATGGGCGCATTCTTGAATCCACGAAGATAGAGCGCGTACTGCGCCTTCTTCACGTTGACGTTGCGAATATCGACATTGCGGACCACCGGCGTAAACTTGCCGGCTTCTCCTTCTTCATAGAAGAAATCGATGGACAGCGCCGCCTGCCCCACCTCACCTACTTCGATGTTGCGGACATGTATGTTTTCCAGAAGCCCGCCGCGCATGGCGTTGTTCTTGATTCGTACGGCGTTGTCCAGACGAGGACTGTCCATGCGGCAGTTCTCAGCGAAGACATTTCTCACGCCGCCGGAGATCTCGCTGCCGACGGTCACGCCGCCATGCCCATCCCTCATGTGGCAGCCGCGGATCACTATGTTTTCCGAACGCGCGTTCACGCGGCGCCCGTCTTCGTTCCGTCCGGCTTTAATGGCGATGCAATCGTCCCCGGTGTTGAAATTGCATCCCTCGATCAGCACATCGGTGCATGACTCCGGATCGCAGCCGTCGGTGTTCGGTGCGGAGTCGCGGTTGAGATCAGCGCCGGTGATGGTCATCCTTCGCACGGTAACGTTGCTGCACAGCACGGGATGGACCTGCCACATGGGCGAATTTTTGAGCGTCACGCCTTCCAGCAACACATTCTTGCAGCGATAAGGCTGGATGAACTGCGGACGCAGGTAATGCCCTTCGCCGAAAACTCTCTCGCTGACCGGCGTGCGCTTTTCGGCCATGGCAAAGAGAGCTGCGCGATCGGCGAACTGGTTCGGCTCGCCTTCTTTCCATCCGCACCTGGTGCGGCCTTTCCACGGCCACCAGTGCTCGCAGTCGGCATTACCGTCGATGACTCCCTCGCCCGTGACCGCAATATTCTCTTCTTCAAAGGCATAGATGAAGGGCGAGTAGTTCATCAGCTCAATCCCTTCCCAGCGAGTGAATACCAGGGGATATTTGCGGGTGTCACGCGTGAAGCGGATCGTCGCGTCCGAGCCGATGTACAAATTGACGTTGCTCTTCAAACGGATTGCCCCGGTGACAAACTCTCCGGCGGGCAGCACCACCCGGCCGCCCTTCGCCGCATGGCAGGCTGCGATTGCTCTTTCGAACGCGGCAGTACAATCCGTTTTGTTGTCGCCGATAGCGCCAAATTTCGTTACATCAAAGTCGCGATTCGGGAACGAAGGCGGCTTGATTCTTGCCAGTATTGCCGGAAGCTCCGACCACGGGTCCGGGTTGGGAACGTATCCGGACAAACTCGGATGAAGAGGGGCTGTGAGCGCCGACAGCAGAGGAGATCCCGCCAGCATTCCGCCGGTGACTACCGCTGCTGTGGCGCCCATACCTTTGATAAATCGACGCCGGCCTATGCGATTTTTGTTCTGTTCAGTCATTCCTCTCGCGGCTCCTGGTTCATTCGTGGTTCGCTCGCTGCCGGGTTCCATCCATCAGAACCGGCTAAGAATTTTGCGGCCGCGTACTTGCCGGCTTCGGCGTCGCTGAGTTGATGTGCGTGGACTTCACGCGTTGTTGAACCGCTACCGGGGCCGACGGAGTCGTGTTCAGCGTAGAACGCAGTCTCCAGCCTCGAGGTTTCACCGGCGTGCCACTCTGCCCAGCCTGCGGGATCGACTTTAGCGTCCAGCTGGCTGTCAAGAAAAACGACCGTCGCGTAAGCTCGCCACGGACGCCCCAGAAAAACCTTCCCAGCCAGACCATCAGCGGTGATCGTGCAGTGATCAAACACGTAGCCACTCTGCTGCTGGGGATAGCGTTTGCTCTGGGCGGTTATGTAAACCTGCGAATGAGCAATGGCGTGGATATGGCAGTGATCGAATACTGCTTCCGAGTCGCCAAAAATAAAGTCGACGTTGCCTTCGATGTAGCAATTGTGGAAGTACTGGCGCGCGGGAATGCATGGACCGGCGTCACTCTGGCATGAGCGGCTGGCGGCAAAGAGCGTATCCTGCGCGCCGAGAAAACGCACGTTGCGGAAGACAGCGCGATCACCGCGCACGGAGAGAGCAACGGCCTGCGAGCCCTGCTGCTGCAATCCATGGATCCTGCTGTAGTCGTTCTGGAAGGTCAGGTTTTCCGCATGGAAATCATCGCCGGTGACAAACGCGGTGGCGGAATAGAAAGTGCCGCCTGCGCTGTAAGCGCTGTTGGAGTAAACGATCACAACGTTTCTCGGATCGTCCGACTGACCTTGCATCCATACATGCGGCTTGGCGACGTGCACCACTTGCCGATAAACGCCCGGCTTGATCGCGACGGTTCCACCGTCTTCGCTGAGCGCGTCAATTCCTTCCTGCACCGTCTTGAAATCGCCCGAGCCGTCCGCAGCTACCGTAACCCGATGCTTCGTGCCTGAACGGGGAACGAATGCGTTTGGTTCTTCGTCGTTCATGGATTTTTCGACCGCATGGATCGTGGCTGCGGATGGAAACGGAACAAAAGCATCCTTGCAGCCGGAGTCTGCCCACGGCTCCTTTGGCTCGCCGCTCTTGGCGATCGTGAGGTCGTCTCCGTGAAGCATGAAGGTAACCGGCCTGGGACCTACAGAGAAATGCGCGTGCGCGATGCGCACATCGTCGTCGTGCACATGCGGTACGGCGACCCCATCCAGGCTCACATCCAGCGGATGTTGAGAATCAATTCCTATCAGTTCAACTTTTCCCGGCGAGACAGAGCGCACATTTTCGAGCGATATGCCCTGATACACCGGCACGAGCGAGCCAGAGGCGTGAGTATAAAAAGGAGAAATGGTGATGGGATTTTTTACATCGCGCATGCAAACATCTTTGTAGGCGATGTCATGCACCAGGCCGCCACGGCTCAGGTCGGATTTGATGCGAAGCCCATTGTCGGCGCCATCGATCGTTAAATCTGACACCAGCACGCCGCTCACTCCACCGTTGGTTTCGCTTCCGATCGACATGCCGTGGCCGGAATAAAAATGGTTGTGCGCTACGGTGATATGCGTTGCCGGGCCGGCGCTGCCTGCCTTGATGGCGACGTTGTCGTCCCCGGCACGAATGAACGAGTGAACAATGCTGACGTTCGTGGAAGACGACGGGTCAATTCCATCGGTGTTGCGCGCGTTGGCCGGGGCATCGATCCGCACGCCCCAGGCGGTAAAACCATCGGTTTTGCTCACCATCACATGGAAGTTGGGCGAGTTGCGCAATGCAACGCCGTAGAGGGTAAAGTCATTGGACGAATCCACCACCAACACGCGAAAACAGTTCTGCCGCGCGTCTTCTACTTTGGCCTGATGGGCCAAATCCCACCAGCTTTTCGACTGATGCAGCAGGTGCTCCCCGCCCTGGCCGTCAATGGCGCCCAGGCCCATCACGCCACTGTGGGGAGCGTTATGGGCGCTGATCAGGGGCTTGCAGCCACGTCCATCGCGATTGACCAGACCGCAGGAGGCAGGTTGAACGTCGTATGCGCGAGGATCACGTGAAGCAAAGAGAACCACATTTTCGTCGACCAGCAGAGTGACTGAGGGCTTCAACTCGAGCGGGCCGGCCAAAAACGCATTGTGTGTGCCATCACCGCGAAGTTCAACTGCCCGGCCGGCTACGCAGTGATCGATTGCCTCTTGAATCCGCGCAGTGTCGCGATTCTCTTCGGCAGCTTCGGGCAGTTTGTTGTTTTCGGCGGTCAAGCGAGCGGTAAGCGAAGCACAGACGCGCGGGAGCTTCGGTTCAGTAACAGTACGTGTGTCTTGCGCTTGCAGCAACCCGGGAAGGCCGATCCACAACGCAATGAGCACGTGCATCCGAATTTTGTTGTGCCCTGGCCCGTGGTTCATCGCCGACCCCTGGGGAACTTCGCCTCGCGGACAGCAAGCCCCCGTTAGCTTGCTGTCCGCTAGCATCTGCTGTTCATCGCCGCTACGCTCAATCACTTTTCCTTTGGTTTCAGAAGATGTACTTCATCGCCACCTGCAATACTCGCGGGCTGCCCAGAGTCGTGGTGATCGCGCCAAACGCTTTGGCCGGAGCAACCGCCGGAGTGGTGAAGTTGGTTCCGGCATTGGTCGATCCCGGGTTGGCGAAGTTGGGATGATTGAGGAGGTTGAACGCCTCGCCGCGCAACATCAGGCTCTGGTTTTCACGAATCTTGAATTGGCGTGAAATACCGGTGTTGAACGTCAGGAAACCAGGTCCCACCAGCATGTTGCGGCTGGAGTCGCCAAATTGCCCCGGAACAGCGTTGGTAAATGCACTGGTATTGAACCAGCAGTTCACGCTTCCCACGGATGCGCCGTTGGGGCAGGTGCCGCTGGTCGGGTCGCCAATCAGGTCGGCGCGATCCTGTTTGATTCCGGTGAGGGATGAATCAGTGCCGCCCAGCGCGGAGAAATGATTGCCCGTCCGGTAGCCGAGAATGTTGGAGAGCTGCCAATCGCTGAACAGGGTCCGCATCAGGTTATTGGAGAACCTGGGGCTGTTGGCAACCAGAGAAGTATTGACGATGTGGCGGATGTCAAACGAGCAATCGCCACGGTCAGCGGCAAAATTGTTGGGATTGGTGATCAGCCTGCTGCTGGAAAGTTCGCCGCCAAAGTCGCCCAGACTCATGCAGTGCGAGTACGTGTAGTTCGCCAGCAAGGTGAAGTTATGGTTGAAACGATGGTTCACGCTCACCAGCATGCCGTTGTAGGAAGCGTTGCCCTCATCCGAAGCGGTCGAGATGCTGGAGAAGAAGGCGCCAGCCGCAGGATTCGCCAGGTTCAGGACGCGGCGTACCTGCTCATTGGCAGTGGTCGAGCACGCCGAGGTGCCGGCTCCATGAGTCGGTATTGCGGTGCTGGAAGCGGCGCAATCGTTTCCGGCGATGAACACCGGCGCGTTCGCGTCGTAGCCCAGCCAGATGTGGTTGGTGCGATTGCCAAAGTACGTGGCGGTAACCAGCCAATTGGCGCCGAATTGCTTATCGATGGAGAGGTTCCACGTTTGCACGTAGGTGGGCCGCAGAGTGGTGGGCAGGTTGATGTATACGCCGTTCTTGGGGAAGAACGCGTTGCCGGCGCTCGGGAAACTCAGCGGGAACGGCGGCACGGTCTGGTTCTGATACGGATTGGTCAATCCTCCCACCGGGCGCGATAGCGAAATGCCGCTGCCAAACGGGCTGTTGTCGGCAAAACGGTCGAAGTAAAACTCTTCCGGGTTGTCGTAAAACAGACCGTAACCGGCGCGAATGGTTTCCTGTCCTTTGCCGCGAGGATCCCAGTTGAAGCCCGCGCGGGGAGAGAAGTTGGCCCAGTGGCCCTTCACATAGGAACACGGCGTTTGCGAGTCACCGCAGAAAAACAGTCCCGGAGGCGCATTGGGGAAGACCTGGCTGACAGTCCCGGCGGCAAAGGCGCCAGGATCAAAGTGGCTGCCGCGGTTGAAATTATCAGCAGCCGGGAAATAGGGCTCCCAGCGAAGGCCGAAATTCAGCGTAAGGTTCGGGCGGAATCGGTAGTTGTCCTGCGCGTAGACGCCGTAATAACTCTGGCGCCAGTTCTCTTGTTCGTTGTTTCCCTGGGCGTAGCTTGACATTGCGCCCAGCATGAAGTCGACCAGCGCATCACCGCTCGAGCCGGCGCCGGAAGCGCCGCTAAAGGTGAACTGTCCGTCGCTCTGGAAGGTGGAAAGTTCGTTCAGCTGGCTGTGAATGAAGTCGAATCCGAAGGCAAGCTGGTGTTTTCCCTTTGACCAGTCAACGTCATCGGCAAAATGCACCGAGTTGTTGTTGAAGTGGCCTGCCGTCGCGGTGCCGCTCTCGACATTAAAGTAGTTGCTGATGCTGATGACCAGGTCGTTGGCCACCGGACTGGGCACATTGATACCGAGCGCGCCCGGGTTGGGAACGTTTCCGGCCGGACCACGGAAGATGGCCATGCGGTTTGCCGTGAGGTGAATCGAATTGACGAGCGAGGGACTCAGGGTGTACGTGTCGCCGATCACGGCCGATTGGTTGCGGGCCAGTTGTCCGGCTTTGGTGGTGGTGAGGAGGTTGGCGCCGTCAAAGATCGGCGGATCGGAGAAGTCGCTGATGAAGTAGCGGCCAAATATCGTGTTCTTCTGGCTCTGCATCCAATCGATGCGCGAAACACCCTGATTTTCATCGCCGGTATTGGGAATGGAGAGCGTCAGCGTGCCGCAAGGATTGTTGGAGACCGGGATCAATTTCAGGACGTTCAGCGCCTGCTGATTGAAAAGGCCTGTGGGAACCAGTGAGCCGGCGAAAGTGGTGCCGTTGGTCGGGTTTTTGATGGTCTTGACTTTGTTGTTGGACTGGCAGGCGGCGGAGAACATGGTGCTGAAATTGCCGCTCAGCGCCGCGGCTGTGGGTACGATCACCTGGGTGGGAGCGGCCATCTGGAAGTTGCGTGTGCCCTGATAGCCGACAAAGAACTGCAGCTTGTCGCGAACGATCGGACCGCCCAGCGTGCCACCAAATTGATTGCGCCGAAGAGCATTGTCATTGGGATTGGCCGTCAGACCGGGAGCAATCCAATGATGCGCATTGACCGCGTCATTGCGAAGGAAGTCGAAAATGTCGCCATGAAAATGATTGCTGCCGGACTTGGTCACGACGTTCACCACTGAGCCGGAGTGCTCGCCGTAACGCGCGGAAAGCGTGCTCGTCTGCACGCTGAACTCCTGGATCGCGTCCGGGAAGGGGAAGGGCATGTTCAGGTTGGAAAATTTGTCGACGTGGTCGCCGCCATCCAACAGGTAGTTGTTGGAATTCTGCTGGCCTCCGGCCACGGATATGGTGGCTGTGACCGAGCTGGTCACGTTACCGTTACCATAATTCTTGCTGCTGAGAAGATCGTTGCCGGGAATCGCCGTGTTGGAGGCGCCGCCGGAAAGCAGGATAAGGTCGGTCGCCTGTCGGCCATCCAATGGCAGATCAACCACCCTTTGCTGATCAATGACGGTCGAGACCGATGTCTCGTTGGTGTTGACCATGACAGCGTCACTGCGGACCTCTTCCACCTGGGCCACGGTCCCGATGCGCATGCGAATGTCAATCTTGGGATTCTGGCTCACCTGCAGGGTAATGCCGGTCTGGACATAATTTTGAAAACCTGACGCGGCCACCTCGAGGTTATACGGGCCTACCGGCAAATTCGGCAGCACGAACGCGCCGTCAGAGTTGGTGACGGTTCTGCGCACCATTCCGGTATCGGTTTGGGTCGCCGTTACCTGTGCGCCGACGATCGCGGCTCCCGTGGGATCGGTAATGGCTCCGTGAATCTGGGCGTTGTTGACGGCCTGGGCCAGGGCTTGCACGGTCATGAATGCTACAAGGCAAAGCATGACCAGGATCGCGCGAATTTGCCTAACTCGCATGACTCCCTCCTCGTTGAGAGCCTGGCTCGCTATTTGAGATTTGCGGTTCCGATCCAGCGCCGCGCTTGAGAGTAGCACCACCGGTCATTCCGGCAGGACATATATTAAGGTGATCTCCGCTGCTCGTGCACGCAATTTTTGTGCGAGACAAGGCCGTCCGCGAAACTACGCCCTTTGTTAACGTTTCGTCAATTTTAAAGATTTAAAGTTTTCTTTTAATAAAACTAAATATTGCCGTATGATGAAAAACGCGCCAAAATTCACACCTGCTGCGCTGAGGTCTGATCCATGGAAATACGCCAGCTCGAGTCATTGCTTGCCGTCCTGGAGTCGCCGACGATGACGCGCGCCGCGGAGATTCTCCATTTATCCCCGGCAGCCGTGAGCCTGCAACTGCAATCCCTCTCCACTGAATTGGGGGCGGAGCTCTTCGTGCGCTCAGGTCGCAAACTTACACCGACGCCGGCAGCGTTGCGGCTGGCGGAACATGCGCGCGTCGTCAGCATGCGGCTCAAGCAGGTAAAACAGGAGTTCGCCGACGATACCGTTCTCGATTCCCGTCCCTTTCACTTTGCCACCGGCGCCACAACGCTGATCTACCGCCTGGGACGCCCCTTCAAAATGCTGCGCAAGCGCTATCCCCGTCTCGACCTGCATGTAACCGTTCTGGCCACGGAAGAAATTGTGGCCGGCCTGGTGGATCGCCAGTTCGATCTGGGGCTGATTTCACTGCCGGTGCGCAATGACAACCTGCGCATCATTCCTCTTTTCGACGAGGAATTGCTGGTGGTGCGTCCGGCCACACATCGCGTTCGCGGTTCGCACATTGGAACCATACGGCCCGAGGAACTCGACGGCGCTCCTTTTTTGCTCTATCCCAAACACAGCAACATGCGCACGGTGATCGATCGCTTTTTGGACAATCTGGGATTGAAACGCCGCGTGATCATGGAGGCGTCCGATACGGAGGCGATCAAGGGCCTGGTTGAGTCCGGATTCGGATACTCGATTTTGCCGGAATACGCGTTGAAAGGCTCAAGACGTTCGCTGCAGATCATGCGCGTGAGTGGACATCGTCTGGTAAGAAGCCAGGCCCTGGCAACCTCGATTGTGGCGCGGCCGCGGGCTCTCACGGAGTCAGTAGCTGCGTTTTTGAGAGAAGCGCTGGCGGCGGGAAAGTAAGCAACATGCTTGCGTGCCAAGAAGTTCAGTCGTCCCCTGAAGGGGACTCGGGTTGTTGTCCCAACACTTTCCCGCCGTTGAAACGGCGGGCTATTACCATGCGTCCCGCTGAGCGGGACTAGGTTCTTTCGCTTTTTCATTGACAGCGAATAAACCTTCGCCTATAATACAGATGAGTTAAACCGAGAGCGGCGTCGGAGAGATCCGGTAATCGCAGGCGAGGGCGCCTGCGGTCCATAACTCTAAAAGGCCAGCAACCAGATCATGGTCCGCGATGAGAACGACCTGCCTGCCATGATCAAATTTCCCTACAGTTGAAGTGTGCCCGGATGGATCGCCGGAATCGCCGCCATCGCGCGGAATCCAGCCCCAGAAAGCCAAAAGCGGGCTTTCCGGGGGGCCCCGATTGATCGCCGCCATCGCACGTGATCGGAAGACCAAACCCAAAGAGTTCAAGAATCTAACAGCCACCTGCGGGTGGCTTTTTTTATTGGTCAGAACACAATCAGAAAAATTTGGTCAAGACACAACCAGAAATTGGTCAAAACAAGATCGGAACGAGGAAGACGATGACGAAAGAAGCGGTAATGGCGGCGATCAAAGAATGCGCGGAGAAGCTGGGGCATGCGCCGAGCCTGACGGAGTTGCAGAGCATGACGGAGGTCAGCAAACGGAGCATCCGGAAGCATTTCTGCACCTATGTACTGGCGCTGCAGGCGTGCGGGCTGGAACGGACCGGTTGCGGCTATTACGTGAGCATGGAAACGCTGTTCAAAGAATGGGCGGGCGCAGTGCGAAGGCTGGCAAAGATTCCGACGATCGCTGAGTTCGAGTTGCGTGGCCGATTCAGCGCCAGGCCGCTGATGACCCGCTTTAAGACCTGGAATAGCGTTCCGCAGTGCCTCCTGGAATATGCCCGGAAGGAAGGACTGCAAGAGGAGTGGAGCGACGTACTGGAGATCATTGCCGGACACACGGAACGCCGGCGGAGGTCGGGAATCCCTTTGGGAACGCCTTCGGGAACGCCAACCAGATCGAGAATATTGCCCAACGCGCCGATCTATGGAACGCCTTTGCTGCGGGCGGCGCTACTGAACGCTCCGACCAACGAAGCGGAGGTAATGTTCCTGTTTGCCTCCATGGCGCGGGAACTCGGCTATGCCGCGCTGAAGGTGCGGATGGAATTTCCGGACTGCATCGCGCTGCGCACGGTGGACCATGAACGGAGCCAGATGGTGCGGATTGAATTTGAATACGAAAGCAGGAATTTCCTGGTGCATCTGCACGACGTGAAGGGCTGCGACATGATCGTGTGCTGGAGGCACAATTGGGAGGATTGCCCGCTGGAGGTGCTGGAGCTGCGTGAGGTGATCGGGACATCGGGAGATCGGGTCATGGGGACAACGGAAAAACAGCACGGATGAAGACGGATCTCGGCCCGTCCATGGCGGATGAGCCCACACAGATGCGCCAAGCACGCTTTTCTCCAGAGCCACGACTATAATTGGGAAGGCAATTGACCAGGAGATCGTCTTTGTCTTCCACCGCTACGTCCTCCCCTGCAACCTCTACAAATCGCATCATGCTGATCGACATGCCGGCTTCCCTGCAGGCAGGTACCGCCACGCTGCTAACGGATGCCGGGTTTCAGGTGATGACTGCGAACGCTAATTTTGAGCAATTACGGTCATTTGCTCCGCGCGTAGTGTTGATGAATCTGGCCCCGGCCTCGCTTCTCTGCTGTGATGTCCTGTCCTCGCTTCGGGCGAATGAGGCGACGAAGGAAATTCGTGTGATCGCGCTGGTAAAGGGTGAGGCCGAGGCGCGCGCCCGAGCACTGGATCTGGGTGCCAACGTTGCTGTTCCGGAATCCGTGCATCCCGCGGAGCTTCTGGCGCAAGTCCGTTCGCAATTGCGCGAAGCGGAACAATTGGGGCGTGTGGAGCGCGAACTGGAGCGCGTGGTGGCGCATGAGCATGAACTACAGGACCAGATCCGGCAAACGGGTCCGCTGAAACGCTGGCTGCTGCCGGTTACCGGCGTGCTGCTGGTCGTGGCGGTCGTGGTGTTTTCCGTGGTCACCATTTCAAGTCGACGCCAGGCGAAGCAGGTGAGCAATACACTGGCGACGCTGCAACGCTCCGTTCTCGAAGAGCAGCAATCCCTGTCACAGGTGCAGAATGAGCGCGCGCGATTACAAACGTCGTACGACAAGGCGTTAGAGGAACAAACGCGCCTCACTGCCGAGCGAGACCAGCTGACAAAACAACTGAACAGCTCCGGAGGCAGCAGCGCGCTCATCCAGCAATTGCAGGATGCCGACAAGCGGCTGCAGAAACTTGAAGCTGAAAGAAATGCAGGCAGGCGGATTGTTGAACAATATGCGCCCTCTGTTGCTTTGCTTCACGTGGTGGTCGCTTTTCAGCACGTAGAGTCCGGCAAGATGGTCACCATCGGAAAAAACGATTCCGGGGACGACGATAAAAGCGTAACCCTCGAACTGGATGGCGGTGGACCAGAGTTCCGGCTGGATTCTTTTGGAACGGCGTTTGTCGCCGGCAACGGCCTTC
This sequence comes from Candidatus Angelobacter sp., assembly GCA_035262465.1. Taxonomy (GTDB): domain Bacteria; phylum Acidobacteriota; class Terriglobia; order Terriglobales; family Acidobacteriaceae; genus Angelobacter. The sequence continues at coordinate 119,294 of DATFSU010000003.1, forward strand.
TTCTCACCAATCATCACGTCGCGGAGCCATGGTGGCAGGATGAACAGATCAAGCCGTTGCTCGATCGCGGCGTGAAACCTGTCATCAAAACCATGGAAGCGTATTTCCCGGGACTCACAACTCCGCTCAGCGCTTCCACTGCGCAGGTGTCTCAGGAAGCTGATCTCTCTACGATCAAGGTTCCGAACCTGCCGGCATCCCTGCGCACGCTGCCCCTGGCCGGCAAAATGGAAAAAGTGGATGGCGGAGATGCCATCATTCTGATCGGTTATCCCACGGCTTTGGCAGCAATCATGGCGCGCGTGGACGAGAAAACTGCCACCGAGCTCATGAGCAGCGTGGGAGACTCCGATAGCCTTTTGCGCGAACTGGCAAAACGCAAGCTCATTCGACCGCTCAGCACGCAGGGGCACATTGGCGATGTTCGTCCTGACCGGCTGGTGTATGACGCCCAAACCACCTCTGGCGGTTCGGGCGGTCCTGTGATTGATTTGGACGGTAAGGTTGTTGGCGTTAATTTCGCGGTTCTCAACGGATTCGCGGGCGCCAGCTTTGCCGTACCGGCAGGCAATGCGCGAGAGCTGGTACCTACGAAGAGGTGATGGTTAGACGTCGCTGTTCCTTTCAGTCTGCAAAAAAATGGCGCACCCCTTTTCGAGGTGCGCCAAGCCAGGAACGCCCCGTCCTCCCCGCGGTCGATTGCGGAGAGGATGGGATGCAGTTCACATCAGGAAATTGTTAGTCGCCGTTCTGGTCAGAGCCGGGCTCGGCTGCGTGCATCACGCGGAACGAGCTGCCGCCATTCGACCAGACGAGGACCATTGCGTCTTTGCCGGCAGGTACGTTGCCCAGTTCGCGCTTGGCATCGTCAGAGTTCTGAACCGGCTGGCGATTGACTTCCAGGATCACGTCACCGCGGGAGATTCCAGCGTTGTCAGCAGGGCTGCCGGGGACAACGTCGCCCACCACTACGCCACCCTTCACGTTCGAAGGCAGTTGCAGCTGTTGCCGCAGATCAGGCGTAAGGTTCTGCAGTCCGACGCCCCAGCGCGCTTTGCCATGAGGCTCACCGGGAGTGTTGCTGGCTTCCTCGGACTTGTTGTTGATGGATTCCAGCGTGACTGGAATGCTCGTGGTCTTGCCGTCGCGGAAGATGTCGAGCGTGATCTTGTCGCCGGGACGGCGAGAGCTGATCGCAGCCTGAAGCTGGCCGGAGCTCTCCATCTTCTTGCCGTTCAATCCGGTAATTACGTCGCCGACTTTCAGGCCCGCTTTGGCGGCGGGTGAATCGGGCTCAACTTGGCTTACCAGGGCTCCGCTGGCATTGGTCAAATGAAAGAAGCTCGCGTTTTCCGGAGTGACATCATTGATGCCGATGCCCATGCGCGCGTGCTCGATCTTGCCGTCCTTGAGCAGCGTTTCTACAACCGGGCGCGCGATCTGCGTGGGGATCGCAAAACCCATGCCGGAGAAACTGCCGGTCTGTGAAATGAGAAATGTGTTGATCCCGATGACTTCGCCGTGCGCGTTGACCAGCGGTCCGCCGGAGTTGCCAGGATTGATGGCGGCGTCAGTCTGGATGAATTCGCCCGGCTTGCGCGCGTCGTCACTGTACGGGTTAGGACGGTTCAGCGCGCTCACGATGCCGCGCGTTACCGTGAATCGGAAATTAAATGGATTGCCGAAAGCCAGAACCGTTTGTCCGGGCTTAAGGGTGGTGGAGTCGCCCCAGGGCAGGCTGGGAAAATTGTTGCCGTTGATCTTAATGACGGCGACGTCGGTCATCGGATCGGTGCCAATCAGCTTTGCGGGAAGAACACGGCGATCATTTAAGGTGACCCTTATGTCGGTCGCGCCCTCAACCACATGGTTGTTCGTGACGATGTAGCCATCCGGCGAGATAATGATTCCACTACCCAAGCCGTGTTCCACGCTCGGTCCTTGCCGCTGTCCGCGGAATTGCGGGCCTTGCGGACTCTGTGGACCAAAAAACGGTCCAAAGAACCGCTGGATTTCGTCCTGCTGATCATCGGACATCTGTTGCTGCTTCATGCGCGAAGTCACTGTCACGTTCACCACGGCTGGCGTCACGTGCGCGGCCAGGGTCTCCATGGCTTGGTCAAGCGCGCTGATAGCGCTCACGCTGCTGTCATCAAGTGCTGCAGCTGCCGCTGCGGGCACAGTGCTTGCTGCGTTTGCCGCCGCAGGTTTAAAGATTTCGTAGCCCCCAAACGATCCCGCCAGCACCAGTGCCAACGCTGCTGTCAGCGTTCTCCGTTTCAGGAAAGGTTTCCACTGTTCTATAAGTCTCTTCATTGCTCGCTTCATCTCCTAAAGATTCATTGCCGTATGAGTTTCGTACTTCAATGCCTATCTTTTTCGTTGTAACTAGTTATTTAGTTTTTGCGGGCCAGGAAAATCCTCTCTGGACCGGCTAAGCTTTTAGATTTTTTTTGGAACTTGTTTTTGCGGCGGCTGCGCTTGCACTATGCTGATCTGGACAATATGCACCTGCAAGGTTGTCGGCCTGGATGAAGGCGTCTGCCGATTGACAACCATGTAAAACTCTTCGCGGACCGTAACGTACTGAGGCGCCCGTTGGGCAGCTGGCGATGTCGCCGGCAACATTGTCTCAGAAAGCAACGTTGCTCGCAGGCTGCGGTCTTCATCCAATTTGGGATTCCTGTCCGCGCTCTGGCGAGACGGTGGTACGCGCTTCTTCAGCGCGATTCGCTGTGTTTCGCTGGATCTCAACGCCGCATCCCAGGCGCGAACGTTGGGTTCAGACGCCGCAGCCAAATCACTGAGCTTCGCCGCCACCACTTTTGGCTTCAGCGCCGCCGATGTTGGCGTTGATTTGGCTGCTGCAGCCACTTGAACCGCGGGCATCTGCGTCGCATGTTTCTCGTTACTGCCGGCCGGCTGCGCTGCGGCCACTCGAGAAACCGGCGTTCCATCCGAGAAGCCGATCAACCTGGGCCCTTGGGACCCTGAAAACACGCACAAACCTGCTACCACCACGACCGCCGGAACCGCGGGCTTCCAAAGCCGGCCCGGCTGCGGACGGCTAGGATCCATTATTTTTGCCACCCGCAAGGTCAACTGACGTAGACGAGCCACCGCGGCTTGAGCCAGGGCAAGCTGCCGGCGCAGAAAACTTCTTTCCGCAACGTGGGCCAGACACTCAGCGTAAGCGTGCGGCGTACCCGAATGGGCCAGCACCGCATCATCGCAGGCCATCTCGCGATCCAGCGAGAGCCGCCGTTCGATCCACCAGATACTGGGCAGAAAGAACAAAAATGCCTTTACTACCTGCTGCGCCAGGTTGGTCCAGTCGTCGCGCCGCCGCAGATGCTCCATTTCATGCAACAGGATGAATTTCAGCTCTTCTGCCGGACTACCTTCAAGCAGCCATTCCGGCAACACGATAGCAGGCTTAAAGAATCCCACTGCCGTGGGAACTTCCAATTGCTTTGAAACCAGCAACTCCACCGGCCGTGAACGCCTGAATTCGTCGACCAGCGCACCCAACTCCGGAGGCAGCACGCGCTCATCCAACGCAAACGATTTCGATCGCAGCTTTTGTACCTGCAACAGCGCCAGTACTACACGCACCAGCCCAACTATTGCTGTGCTCGCCCAGACAAAAAAGATCATTGTCGCCCAGGACGAGGAAACGGTAATCACAGCGCGCGATCCTCCAGCGCTGCCAGCCCCGTGAATCGAATGCAGGCCCACCAAAGGCAGCAGTGCGGTGATCAACAGCGTTGAAAACCACACCACAAAACTTGTCCTTGAATCGCGCTTTGGCAACAGGTAAAGCAGAAGCCATACAAGTACGGCCAGCAAACTGCCTATGCCTAAGCTGAAGAGTAACCGTTCGGCCGTCAGCGGAGCCATCGCGCGAAGAATCTCAGGAAGGTTCATGATTCCTTCCCTTCCCCGATCAGCTGCCGCAAACGCAAAAGTTCTTCAGCGTTGATGCTCTTGTCTTCCAGGATGTTCAGCAGTAAGAGCTCATGTGAATTCTTGAAGAATCTTCCGACCAGGTTCCTGATTTCGAATCGTGTAGCTTCCTGCCTGCCTACCAGCGGCATATAGAGGTGGGCTCGGCCTTCCTTCACATGCTGCACATATCCTTTTTTTTCCAGAATTCTGATCGTCGTGAGCACGGAGTTGTAAGCCAGAGCAGGCTTGGGCGGGAGCTCCTCCAGGATGGAATGCACGGTTGCTGGACCTTTCACCCACAACACTTCCATCAGCCGCAGCTCGGCTTCGGTTAAGGTTGACGATTTCTTCGGCGGCAAGCCTCTGCTCCTCGCTCCCTGAGAGATTTCTCTTTATCTATTAGACGCAGAATTCAACCAATAGTAACTAATTATTTAGTTATTTTTCAATAATCCTGGCCGCAAGAAGCGATAAGACTTATTAAGAATCTTATTTTCAATGGCTTATACGTGTTTTTTAGAAGCCTTACTCAGCCGTAAAGAGGCGCCGTTCGGCTGATATTGATGGGCTGATTTCTGACAGCTTATCTACCGACCTCGCTCAGCCTTTCAAATCGGGACCTGTGCTCGTCGATGAGTTTAATCAATTGTACTTGTAACAGCTTCACTGTCTCGAAAAGGCTTTGGATTCCCGCAGTCTGCCAGGTAACGCCTTCCTCTTCCATATCGGCACACAGATCCTTCAGCATCTGATTGGAACGGCGCAGTCTCTCTGCGACCACAAACGATACAACCTTAGCTGGATCCTGCTGGCGTTCACGCGCGTTCAGCAGCTCGCTGACCGTCCAGGCGGTCATACGCGCGTTATCCAATACGTGGCGGAACTCCTGCAGCTGCAATGTCTGCGGAGCTTCACCGGATTTAAGTTCAAGCTCAACCGATCGTAATTCGGTAGAAAGTCGACGCAAACGGTCGGAAAAAGCACCGGAAGGAACCTCGGCCATACTCTTGCTTACCTCGTTACAAACTACAGTAGCCCAGGCCGTACCGCCGGGTATATCAAAAAATATACTGGAGACACTGAAGAATGATTACCTTCGTTACTTCAAGGGATTCTCTCGTCCCATCTTGGCGGGCAACCTTCCCGTTGCAGCAAAATACTATCGACGCCGTAGGACAATCCATTGCATAGGCATCGAATTACAAACCCTCGCCCGGCTCTACTTCCCAGCGTTTGCCAGGTATCGCTGGGGCTCGCGGTCAAACGCCTGTTTGCATCCGGCACAGCAGAAATAGAACGACACGCCTTCATAATCGGAACGGTGCCTCGCCTTGCCAGGATTCACACTCATGCCACAGACAGGATCGACTGCCTCGGTAGTGGCTGCATCAAGCACTGAAAGCGGTGATGATGTGCTATTGCCCGCGCGGAGTATCCCTGCTTGCCTGCGCACTTGAATGATCTGCGCCAGGATGCTCACAGCGATCTCCTCTGGCGACTTCGCGCCTATGTCCAGTCCCGCCGGTGCTTGCACCCGCTTGATCTGCTCTTCCGCGACGCCGCAACTCGCCAGATATTCCAATACCTTTTCCGTCTTGCTCTTGCTGGCGACAAACGCAACGTACGCGCCATTCATCTTCAATGCCTGCTCCAGGGCCTCTTCATCGCCTTCGCCTTGCGTCGAGACCACAATAAATGCCCGTTCCGTCACCTTCGCTGCTTCAAGGCTGTAGCCGCGCGCTCGAATCACTTTGAGATCTTCGAAACCTTCTCCGGTATCTGTTGTTAGGGCTGTCGTTGCTCTTCCTGCTTCCGTCCCCGCAACTGTTTCAGGGCTGAATGCTGAATGCTGAGCGTTGAGTGCTCCCCCCAGTTGCTGATCACCGCTTGCTTCTTCTACAACCATAGACACCTTGTAACCAACCACTGCGCCTAGCCTCGCCAGCGTTTGTGCAACCGGCGAGCGGCCGAGGATCACCAGGTGCGGCTTCGGCAGTACCGGCTCTATATATATGTCCAAAGAGCCACCGCTGTGGCAAGTCATGGTGTAGTCCACGATTCCTTCCTCCGGCGCATCCGGCTTCGGACTGATCCGTACCAGCTTCGGTTTTCCCTCCGCCAGAGCTTTGAGAGCTTCCTTGGCGACCACCGGCTGTGCGCAGCCTCCGCCGATCCATCCCCACAATTTCCCATCAGCAAAAATGATCGCCTTATCGCCCGGCTTGCCCGACGTCGGCGGCAGACAACGCACCACCGTCGCCACGGCAAATGTCTTGCCTTGGGCGATCAACTCTGACGTTTTCTTGAGGAACTGCTCTAGCATATCGTGCTTTTATTTTAGAGTCTCCGCCAAGGTTGCCCAGAACAAACTGTCGTCACCGTTTTACTGCTTAGGTTTCGTAAGCTTTTTTTCCCGTTCTAGGGCGAGTGATAACGAGCGTGATGCGACCTCGTAAAAGTCTCGACCATTCGTCCAAAGCACCGCGTGGACATCCGGTTCAGGACTTTTGCCCAAGAACACCACCACTACTCTCTCTCCGACTGTCTTGCCGGACTCATCTTGAAGGAAACTGTGTTCTATACCCTTTTTTGCATCCTTGATGCGATGATTGACTTCTGCTACAGCTTGCTCATCTGAATCGAAAGTGCCGCTAATAGTCGTCACACCGATCCCGCCCCGATTCGTATAGGTAACAAAGCCAAGTTCGGTGCCATCGTGCGCGTCCATTTCACCCATGCCTGTTAGGGTCCATTCTCTTTGAGTTTTTGGGTGTGAATGTTCTGACTGACCGCGATCTAGCAATTGAGCAGCCATGCACAGCGGGAACGCCATGGCTAATCCCAGAGCCAACCATCGCATGAGGAGTGTTCGTGTTTTGGATAACAGCATGACAACCGCCACTCTTAAAACTTAAAACACCTTATGTTGCACCAAGCTCGCTCAGTTCCGCCGATTCCGGCGATTTTGGCAATTCCGGCGATACCGGCGATCACCTCAAGTGTCCTTCCAGCTCCAGCAAACTCTGCAAATTGTGCGCCGGCGCAAACACATCGATATGGGGTAACGCTGCGCTCATGCCGCGTGTCACCGGCTCATATCCTTCCATGCCCAGAAGAGGGTTCAACCAGATCAGCTTGCGTACGCGCTGCTTGATCGCGCTCAGCTCGGCTGCCAATGTCTCTGGCTCACCGGTGTCCCATCCATCGCTCAGGACCATAAAAAGGGTATTCCGCGAAAGCAAGCTGCCGTGCCTTGCTGTAAACTCCCGCAGCGACTCGCCAATCCTCGTCCCGCCCGACCAATCTGTTGCCTGTTGCGCAACCGCCTGCAGCGCATCGCTGAGATGACGCGTGCGCAGCGCGGAAGTAATATCGGTGAGTCGCGTGCTGAACAAAAACGTATCCACTCGCTTGAAATACTTTTGCAGCGCATAGGCAAACCGCGCCAGAAACACACTGTAGGGATTCATCGACCCGCTTACATCCAGCAGGATCACCAGCCTCAGCTGCTGCAGGCGACGATTGCGGAAGCTCAAATCGATGGGATCGCCGCCGCGGCCGATGCTCAGACGAATTGTTCGCCTGAGATCAACTTTTCCGCGCAGTCTTGCAGCTCTGAGCCGCCGCGAAAGACGCAGGCTCATCTGCCGCAACAATCGCAGGGCAATCTGTTCAAGATCAGCCAGATCGGCGCTTGCAATCTGTGAAAAATCCGCCTGCCGGAGCCGCTCTTGCACTGTCGCGCCCAGCACTGACTCCCCTTCCTGTCCTTCGGCAGTTTCAATCTTTCCCGGAATTGGCACCGCAAAAGCATCCTGTTCCTGGCGGGCTTCCCGCGCCTTGGCCGGGGCTCCGTGCTTCTCCCGCTGCTTCAGGCGCTCCGCACTGCGTTCGTCAGAGCTCCAAAATGTGTCGAATAGCTCGTCAAACAAATCCCAATCACCCTTTGACGAGCACAACACCGCGCGCAAAGCGGCTTTGAATGTCTCCCGCTCAGATACGCCGACGGCTCCAACGGCTTCAAGAGCAGCCATGCTTTCTTTCACGCCCGCAGGCAATCCCTGGGCCTGGGCAAACCGGCAAAAATCGACAATGGCGTGTTCCAGTGCCGCCCCTCCGGGGCTCATGATGCTCACTCCGATACCCAGCGCTTCCGCGCTGGGCTACCATTATTTCGCGCCTGCGGCGCTGAGGCCCACACTATGGAGCAGGCCTTTTAGGCCTGCGTTAAGCCAATGGAATTTACCCGGCTTCAGCCACTGCGGTAATTTTTGAGATCCGAAGACAGCTTGGAAATTGCATCAACCGTTACCCTGCTTTTCTCCGTGTCTCCGTGGTGAACAGCAACTCATCGAGCTTCCACGATCAGCTTTTCAATGCCTGCGCCCTTGATCTTGGCTGTGTCGTCCATCGATTTCGAAAGACACCCCAGCGTCTCTTCCACCAGCTCTGCATCGAGTCCGTTCTTTTCCAGCGTCATCAACGCCTGCGCCCAATCCAGGGTCTCTGCCACGCCCGGGGATTTGATGAGTTTTAGCCGGCGCACGGAGTGCACAAAGCCGACCACCTGCCGCTCGAGTTCCGCGGCAATGCCGGGCAGCCGCGCCTCTACAATCCTCATCTCTTTTTCACGGCTGGGATATTCGATCCAGTGATACAGGCAGCGCCGTTTGAGCGCGTCGCTCAATTCGCGGCTGCGGTTGGAAGTCAGCACCACCAGCGGCGCGTGTTTCGCTCGCACCGTTCCCAGCTCCGGAATGCTGATCTGGAAATCCGACAATAGCTCAAGCAGAAAAGCCTCAAACGCCTCATCTGCGCGGTCCACTTCATCCACCAGCAGTACCGGCGACGCGTCTGGTTCCTGGATCGCCTGCAACAACGGCCGCTCCATCAGGAACTCGCGGCTGAAGATATGCTTCTCCTTCTCGGCGATTGATTCTCCGCTCTTCTCTTCGATTTTGATCGCCAGCAGCTGCTTCTGATAGTTCCATTCATACACCGCCGAGCTCACGTCCAGGCCTTCGTAACATTGCAAGCGGAGCAGCCGTGTGCCCAGGAATGCAGCCAGCGTCTTCGCCACCTCGGTTTTGCCCAGCCCGGCGTGGCCTTCCAGCAGCAGAGGTTTGCCAAGCCTGATGGCGAGATACACGACTGTCGCCAGAGCAGGGTCAGTGATGTAGCCCAGACTTTCAAAGCCCTGGATTACCTGATTGATGTCGCGAATTGCCTTGTCTTTGCGGAGTGTGGGAGCTGCCATTTATTTTGTGCCGGAGTCGCTCTTGGCCTTCTCGGGGTCGGACTTTGCTTCGCCGCCATGCCCGCTGATGGCCGATTTCAGCGCGGAAAATGCCACACCCACAGCGCTGATCGGCTTGGCCGCCGGCAGATCGGCACTGCCCGTGCCGGCGCTCTGCAACTGCTGGCGGAAATTATTCACAAACTGCTCAAACATGATGTCGTTGACCTGATTGATAACCCTGGAGCCCATCTGCGCCAGAATGCCGACGATGTTGAGCTCGGCCACGCTTGAAACCTCAGTCCCGCCGCCGGTCTCGCGCAGCTTGCCGGTCATCTTCATCGACGCGCTGCCTTTGCCCTTCGTGTCCTGGCCTTTGCCCAGGATTTCGATCTCGTGCGCCGAGGCCTCCAACCGCACGACCTGCACCTCGCCTTTGAAATCGGTCACGCTCGGCCCGACCTTCACCTTGATCGCGCCCTTGTAGGTCGTATCGTTCACCTGCTCGGTGATCTGCGCTCCTGGCACGCACGTAACCACCTTGCGCGGATCGCTCAGAAACACCCAAACCTTGTCGATCGGTTCGCTGACCTGAAATGTCTTTTCAATCTTGACTGCCATATCTAAACACTGCCCCAATAAAAATTATCGTCATCCCGACGGCCGCAAAGCGAGCGCGCGACGTCAGGGCCCCGTTAGCGCCCGCTTTTGGCGCGAATGGGCAGATCAGCGCGCGAGTAGGCCGGAGGGACCTTGCGCTTGTCAAGAAATGTCTGTCATCACATTCCACCACGTGACGCTACCCCGTGACTCCCTTCTCCTTCAAAATGTTCCACACCTTCCACGGCGTGATCGGCATATCGATGTGCTTCACGCCGAGGTGCGAAAGCGCATCCACCACAGCATTGACAAACGCCGCCGGCGAACCCACGTTCGGCGATTCGCCCACCCCCTTCGCTCCAAACGGATGATGGGGCGAAGGCGTCACCGTGCTGCCGGTCTCCCACTTCGGTGTCTCCACCGCCGTTGGGATCAGGTAATCCATGAAGCTGCCGCCGGAGACGTTGCCGTTCTCGTCATAGTCGATCAACTGCATGAAGGCGATTCCCAGTCCCTCGGTCAGCCCGCCGTGAATCTGTCCTTCCACGACCATTGGGTTGATCATGTTTCCGCAATCATCCACCGCAACAAAGCGGCGAACTTTGATTTCGCCCGTGCCTTTATCGATATCGACCACGCATATGTAAGTTCCAAACGGGAACGTAAGATTCGGCGGATCATAGTAGTCCACCGCTTCCAGGCCGGCTTCCAGTCCGGGAGGAACGTTTGTGTAAGCGGCGAAAGCAATCTCCTGGATCGATTTCGCTTTGCCCGGCGCACCCTTCACAAAGAATTTGCCCGGCTCCCATTCCAGGTCCGCTTCGCTGGCCTCCAGCAGGAATGCCGCGATCTTCTTTGCCTTGTCGCGAATCTTGCGCGCTGCCACCGCCGTCGCGGCGCCGGACGTCGGTGTGCTGCGGCTGGCGTACGTTCCCAGACCGTAAGGCGCGGTGTCGGTGTCGCCCTCTTCTACGATCACGTCTTTTGCAGGAATGCCAAGCTCCTGCGCTACGATCTGCGCATAGGTCGTTTCGTGTCCCTGGCCCTGACTCTTGGTACCCATGCGGCAGATGGCTTTGCCCGTGGGATGAACGCGAATCTCGGCGCTGTCAAACATCTTGATCCCGGCGATATCGAAGGTATGCGCCGGTCCTGCGCCAACAGCTTCCGTAAAACTCGAGATCCCGATCCCCATCAGCTCGCCCTTCTTGCGCTTCTCCTCCTGCTCCTTGCGCAGTTCCTTGTAGCCGATCATTTGCATGGCTTTGTCGAGCGCGCCCTCATAGTTGCCGCTGTCATAGGTCCAGCCCAGCGGCGTTTTGTACGGAAACTGCTTCGGCTGGATATAGTTCTTGCGCCGCAGATCCGCCGGATCCATCTTCAAATCGCGTGCCAGCACATCGACCGCGCGCTCAATCAGGTAGGCCGCCTCCGTGATGCGGAATGAACAGCGATAGGCAATTCCGCCCGGCGCTTTGTTCGTGTAAACCCCGTCCACCTCGCAGAACGCGTCCGGATAGTCATACGATCCGGTACAAACACTAAAGAGTCCCGCTGGAAACTTTGTCGGCTGTGCGGCAGCGTTGAACGCACCGTGATCGGCCAGCGTCTTCACCCGCATGGCTTTGATCTTGCCGTCTTTGTCTGCCGCGAGTTCGGCGGTCATGTGATAATCACGCGCAAAACCTGTCGACTGCAGATTCTCCGAGCGCGTCTCAATCCACTTCACCGGTACGCCCAGCGTCAGCGACGCCACGACCGCGCACACATATCCAGGATAAATCGGCACCTTGTTGCCAAATCCGCCGCCGATGTCCGGCGACACCACACGAATGTTCTGCTCCGGAATGCCGCCGACCAGCGCAAATAACGTTCGATGCGCATGGGGAGCCTGGGACGTCAGATAGACCGTCAGCCTCTCCGTCGCCTTGTTGAAATCGGCCACGCAGCCGCAGGTCTCAAGCGGCGCAGGATGGCAGCGCTGCGACACCGCATGCACCTTCGACTTCACCGCGGCATTCGCAAACGCCTTGTCTGTCGCTTCCCTGTTGCCGACCTCCCAGTGAAAGATGTGATTGCTCTTCTGCTCGCGATCTTCGCGCAGAATCGGCGAACTCGGGTCCGTTGCCTTGTGCGGATCCACCAGCACCGGCAGCTCTTCATACTCGACCTCCACCAACTCAGCCGCATCAGCCGCCGTGTACCGGTCCTCCGCCACCACAAACGCAACTTCCTGCGCCTGGAAAAGGACTTTGCCCGTCGCCAGCACCATTTGCTTGTCGAAAAACAATGTCGGCATCCACGCCAGATTGGCCTTGGCCAGGTCCTCGCCGGTTATGATGGCCAGCACGCCAGGCAGCTTCTTTGCGGCGTCAGTGTTGATGCTCTTGAGCCGCGCGTGGGCATACGGACTGCGCACCATGTGCCCATAAACCATACCGGGAAGGTTCACATCGTCAACGTAGTTGCCTCTTCCCTGGATGAACCTGGAGTCTTCCTTCCGCTTCATCCGGTGGCCCATGCCGCTGATCTCAGGAGATGTCTTGTGCAGTTCCATCACTTTCCTCCCTGCGCCATCTTTTTGGAGGCGTATTGAACGGCCTTAACAATATTTTGATACCCGGTGCAGCGACAGAGATTCCCGGATATTCCCCAGCGAATCTCCTCTTCCTTTGGCGCAGCATTTTTCTGCAGCAGCGCGTATGTCGACATCAGCATCCCCGGCGTGCAGAACCCGCATTGCAACCCATGCTCTTCTTTGAAACCTTCCTGCAGCGGATGCAGGGCGCCATCTTTGATCAGTCCCTCGACGGTCATCACCTCGGCGCCATCCGCCTGCACGGCAAACATGGTGCACGATTTCACCGGCTTGCCGTTCACAATCACCGTACACGCGCCGCAGTTGCTGGTATCGCAGCCGACGTGAGTTCCCGTCAGGCCGAGCGCCTCGCGAATAAAATGGACCAGCAGCAGCCTCGGCTCTGCCAGCGCTTCGCGATCTTTGCCGTTGATCTTGAGTTTGACCACTTCTTTCTTTGTCATCGCCAACCCTCCGTCACCAGCTCTCTATGCCAAAATGCTACTTGCCCGCGCGTTCCAGCGCCTTCGCGATCGCGCGTTTGGTGAGTTCCTTGATCAATCCTCTTTTGTACTCGACGGGCCCGCGCAAGTCGGAACTGGGCTGCGACTCCTCTGCCGCCAGCTTGGCTGCCTGTTCGATCGCTGCCGGATCGGGCTTCTTGCCTTGCAGAGCACCTTCGGCTTTTTTTGCCCGCAGCGGTGTCGGCCCCACATTCGTCATTCCGATTCCAACCTTCTGCACTGCTCCCCCGCCATCCAGCGTCAACTGCACCGCGACCGCGGCGGTGGCAAAGTCGCCGACCTTCCGCTCCAGCTTGAAATATGCGCCGCCACTCTTGGGCGGAGGCACGGGAATGCGTATCTCCGTGAGTATCTCGTCATGCTTGAGATCGGTCTCAAACAATGACTTGAAGAAGTTGTCGATCGGGATCACCCGTTCGCCCTTTGCGCCCGTGGCAACAATCTGCGCTGCCAGGGCAATCATGGTCGCCGGATGATCGTTGGCCGGATCGCCATGCGCCAGGTTTCCGCCGACCGTCGCCAGGTTGCGCACCTGTGGATCGGCAATCACCGTTGCCGTATCCAGCACGATTGGATACTTCTGCCGCACCACAGCCGACGCCTCAACTTCAGCTTCACGCGTCAGCCCGCCGATCGTCAAAAACCCGCCATCCTCTTTTATGTAAGACAAACCGGAGATGCGGTTGATGTCGATCAAGTGGCTGGGCCGCGCCAGCCGCAACTTCATCATGGGGATCAGGCTCTGGCCGCCGCTCAGGATCTTGGCGTCATCACCATGCTGTTGCAACATCGCTACGGCTTCAGGAATAGTTTTGGGTCGGAGATATTCGAAAGCTGGCGGGATCATAACCACCTCTTTCAACATCGAAATATCAATAGCGACGAAGGGCTCGACGCTATCACCGGAAGGCCACCCTTATATCATATCGCCTATGAGCGAGGGAAACAGCGGAGCCCGGCTGACGATCTGTCAGGTCTTGTAATCGATTGTCACAATGGTCAAATCGTCATGCGCCTCTTTTTCACCACGATTGCACCAGGTTTCAATTCGCTTGCTCAAAGCCTCGCAAAAGTGGCCCGCCGGGAGATTGAAGTTTTCTGCCAGAAAGATCCGCAAACGATCCATGCCGAACTCTTCTTCGGCCTGGTTCGGAGCTTCAAGAACCCCATCCGTGTACATCAGGCAGCGATCGCCCGGCCCGAACCCAGTCTTGATATTCGCGTACTGGCACTCGGGAAAGGTGCCCAGGAAAAGTCCGTTCTCCTCAATCGTCTCTACCCGCCTTTCTTGCGCCCGCCACACCAGGAGCGGAGGATGTCCCGCTCCCGCATAAGTTAACTCCCGGTTGGCGGCATTCAGGAACAGGTACCCTGCTGTAACGAACTGGCCTTGCATGTTGCCGAAAAGCGCTGAATTCAGCCCGCTCAACACCTCCGCGGGGCTTTCGGCTCGATCCGTCTGCGAGCGTATCGCGATCTTCACCATCGAAGCCGAAAGCGCTGCCGGCACTCCATGCCCGGAGACATCCGCAACCAGTGCTCCTAATCCCCGGCCATCGCAGATCAGAAAATCATAAAAATCCCCGGCCACCGACGATGCCGGCACATACTTTGCCGCGATCTCCAATCCCGGAACCCGCACATCACCCTCCGGCAGCAGTCCGGATTGGATGCGCCGCGCAATTTCCAGCTCTTTGTTGATCGATACCAGCCGCTCTTCGTTGCGGAACATCTGGCTCGCGGCAACGTAGCCCAGGCAGCAAAGGAAAAACACAAACCCGATGTACTCGATGTTGGCGTTCCCGCGGATTAACCTCAGATCCACGGCATTGGTGTAGAGCGCGAACAGGGCAAACACCACCGCACCCGTTCGCACAATCCACAACTGCCGGTCCGCTTTTCGGGGCGGTACAAAAAGCATAAAAAGCAGCAGCGGCATCAACACTAGGACGACTGTGCTGTTCAACTGGTCGGCCAGGCTCGGGTTGACGTTGAACCAATGTCCTGCCAGAACCAGTGCCTGCACCACCCCACCCAGGCCCACGATCCACCGAGCAGCCGCGCGCCATTGCGGCGCGACCGTCTCAACAAAAAACAGAATGAACGGGAAAACAATCAGGCTGGTGATGATCCAATTGATTCTCTGCCAGAGCAACGTGTGATCCGGCGCCAAATACGCAATGGTATTTGAATTAACGATCAGCCGGATTCCATACATAACCGAAGCGATGCCAAAGTAGAAAAGAGCCAGTTCACGGCGTTTGGAACGCAGCAGCCACAACAGGCACGCTGCCATACCTGCTGCCGCTACAAGGACACCGAGAAGCAGCCGGACCACATCCCCTTGCAACAACCTAACTGGCACCGTGTCATTCATTGATCGAAATCATACACAACCGACGGGCTCGCGGAAGCTCGGGAATCGCGTTGAACCCCCGGTCCCCGCGGCATATCATTAACGTGATGGACTTCTACTCCAAAGCCGCAGAATTCGCGAGCTTGCGCCAGCCTTTTGCCACCGCTACAGTGGTACGGGTGGAAGGTTCATCTTCTGCGCGGCGGGGTTCCAAGGCGCTTATTGATTTCGCAGGCAAGATCGTCTTGGGTTGGGTCGGTGGAGGCTGCGCCGAGAGCGCTGTCCGCAGCGAGGCGCTCAATTGCATCCGCTCCGGCCAGCCTACTCTGATCACGCTCGACATGCAGGATGAGGTTCTGGGCGTCGGCATGCCCTGTGGAGGCATCATGGACGTTTACATTGAACCGGTGCTGCCGCAGCCGGAACTCGTGATCGCCGGGCACGGGCGCATCGCAGAAACGCTGGCCGGCCTCGGACACCTGATGAACTTCTCGGTCACCGTGCATGATCCTCAGGCCGATCGCGTGAGCTTTCCCCATGCCGAGCGCATGATCGACAAAGACTTCGATGTAACGCAGATTGCGTTCGGCCCGCGCACCTACGTCGTGATCGCAACGCTGCACAAAAACGATCATCTCTGGTTGCAGCGCGCTCTCGAAGGCGAGGCGGCTTACGTCGCGCTGGTGGCCAGCGCGCATCGCTCGCGACTGGTGCTCGACTATCTCCTGGCTGAAGGCATGCCCCCGGAAAAAGTCGAACGTGTTTGGGCGCCTGCCGGCCTTGACCTGGCGCCGGCCACTCCTGAAGAAATTGCATTGAGCATCATGAGCCAGATCGTCGCGCTTCGCCGGGGCGGCACCGCTGCACCGCGAAAAGAAACCGTGCATGCAGCCGAAGGTCAACACACTCGCTCTGCGACGTCCGACAAAGTGATCCGTCAGTGCGACGTCGGTAAGACCGAGTAGCTGCTCTCAGGCGGGATTGCTTCGTCGTCTTCGCTCGGCAATGATCTCCGCCATAATGCTCAGCGCAATCTCCTCCGGACTCTCCGCGCCAATTTCCAGGCCAGCCGGGGCGCGAATGCCTGCCAGTTTCTCCGGCGTCCTGCCCTGGACGCGAAGGCTCGCCGTCAGCTCCTGAGCTCGCTTCTTGTTGGCCAATAGTGCGACGTAGCCTGCATTCGCGTGCAAGGCTTGTTCCAGCGCTTCTTCATCAAACTGTCCCCGGCTGGCGACCACCACAGAGCGTTCTTCCGCCGGCGGTAACAGTGACAAATCCAGCGCATGCAAGGCTCTCGTGGCATCAGCGAATTCAGCAAGGCGCAAGAACGGGTCGACAATCGTCACCCTGAACTTCATAAGGCTTCCCAGCTTCACCAGGGCCTGTGCGACGGGATCCCGTCCAACCACGACCAGCTCCGGCGCTGCAGCAGTCAGTCCTTCCCTGCTCTCGAGCAGAGGCAATTCGGCCTCGCGCGCGACCATTGCATTGCCACTGCCCGCAGCTGACTTTGCCAACTTTTCAAAATCATCGCGGCTGTCGATGTCCAGCAAAATTCCTGCGTCGTTCACTTCTAGCTTGTGGATGTTCTCCGTATGGCTGCCAAAGATCGCGCGACAGCCCACGTCGCCGCTCAACTCGCGCAGCTCCGGAAAGATCGAGCAATCCAGCAATACCGGATTCCCGCGGAATCCCCGGTACATTGGAATCACAACGTGCGCCTTGGTTGTGCGGTGGCAGTCGATCAATTGGTTCAGCGTGGCCGTCAGAACAAAGGGCTGGTCACCCAGAACGATCAGCGCGGCCTTCGCGTCGGGATCAACCGCTGCCACGCCGGCCCGCAATGACGTTCCCATGCCCTGCTGATAGTCTTCGTTGCATACAATCTTGATGTCCTCCGTTGAGATTTCTTTTTGAACCGCGTCGGAGGCAAAGCCCAGCACGAGCACGATCTCATCCACGGCTGATTTGCGCAAAGTGCCCAGGGTGTGTTCCAGGACTGTCTTACCCGCAATGCGCAGCAGTTGCTTCGGCGTTCCCATGCGGCGAGACATGCCGGCGGCAAGTACAACCGCCACGACTCCCGAATTCTTCTTTGCTGCGCCCATTTCTTCGCGATCAGTGCCCACGCTCCAGCCAGCCTATCCGCCGAATTTCTGCAAGTCAATCTTCGGCCGGTTGCGCATCCGCAAAACACATATCGCGAACTTTGTTGTAACGTATAGATTGACGGAGACAACAAACGAATGGCGCAAAGCGATTTACCCGAGCCCTGGCTTCGCGGCACTTTGACTGACGTTCCAGCGTTGCAACGCGCGGTGTTGCACGCGCTGGAGCTCGCCCGCGAAGACCTGGAGCGCTGGTGCGACGGCCTGAGCGACGATGAACTCAACGAGCGTCCGGATGGCCTCGCTCCCGTGGCATTTCATCTGCGCCACATCGCTCGCAGCATGGACCGCCTGCTGACCTACGCGGAAGGAAAGCAGCTGACGCCAGAGCAGGTCAGCGTGATGAAACAGGAGATGGACCCGGGTGCGACACGCAACGAGCTGACCGCGGAGCTGGTCGTAGCTTTCGCCAAGAGCGGCAAAAGGATTCGCAGTTTTTCACTGCAGCAACTGGAAGACGAGCGCAGAGTCGGCAAGAAACAGTTGCCCGCTTCAGTCGGCGGACTTCTTGTCCATGTAGCCGATCACACGCAGCGGCATGTGGGCCAGGCCATTACGACAGCAAAAATTGTCGCTGCACAGCGGCGGGCTTAAGCGCATTCGTGTAATCACCGACACAGGACATTGTTTTTCAGCTGACCATCAGCCATCCCCTAAATTCCCTACCGCATCGCCGCGACCGCAATTTTATTGCAAAAATCCAGCTCTGGATCTTGAACAGCTCGCATCGAAGTTAGCAGTTATGCGTAGGGGACGAAATATTCTGTGCTTGGCTATCCTTGTCGGCACCACCGGCGCCGGAAACCTCTGGGCCCAGGACGAACCCGGCCCCGCGCCCACAAAATTCATCACCGATATTGACGAGCCAACCGGACTGCATCAGCACGCGCGTCCGCTCGACCCCAAGGAAATTGTGTTGCTCATGGGCGAGCAGATTCATGACACCGACCTCGATTGTTCGCACTTTGTACAGTGGCTTTTCGAACGCGCGGGCCTTTATTACGATTACGCGCCGTCACGCATTCTCTACGCCGGGATGGAAGGATTTGAGCGTGTCTTCGATCCGGAACCAGGTGATTTAGTGGTCTGGCCGGGGCATGTCGGCATTGTCGTTGATCCGGCAGAAGAGACTTTTCTGAGCGCGCTGCGATCAGGAGTTAAGACCTCGTCTTATACGTCGAAGTATTGGAAGAGACGCGGGCACCCACACTTTTTGCGTTATATGAACGAGGCGGTCACCTCCGAAAACCCAACGCAAGCGGCTTTTGCCAGCGATCGGTAGGCCGCCACGAGCCGGTAACCCGCGGCGCTTCCTCAGTGAAAAGTTCAATCCGCTTTAGCGACCAGCCATGGCTGCTTCCGCGGGCGCTGCCGCCTGCTGCCGATACCACTCCACCGTCCGCTTGAGGCCTTCTTCAAAGCTCACATCGGCCGAGTAACCCAGGCGCTTCTGCGCCAGGCTGATGTCCGCCAACGAGTGTTTCACGTCACCGGTGCGAGGCTCGGCATACTTTGCCGGACCGGAGAAACCGATGATCTTCGACAGCATCTCGTAGGTCTGGTTCAACGAAAAGCGGGTCCCCGTCGCTATATTGAACACACCGCCGGAAACTTCTGACGCCGGGGCCACACAAGCTTTCAGATTTGCCTGAACCGCATTGGCTACGAAGGTGAAGTCGCGGCTCTGCTCGCCGTCGCCGAAGATCGTGGGCGATTCTCCCTGCTGCATCTGGGTGATGAACTTGGCCAGCACGGCCGAGTACTGTGAATTCGCATCCTGCCGCGGACCAAAGATATTGAAATAACGCAGGCAGACGGTTTCCAACTGGTACACCTCAGAGAAAGTCTGCATGTAGTATTCGCCGGTGAGCTTCTGCACGGCATAGGGCGAGATCGGTCGCGGCACCATGCCCTCATGTTTGGGTAAAACTTCGCTATTGCCGTAGGCAGAAGAAGAAGCGGCATAGACCACGCGGCTTACGCGGGCATCGCGCGCCGCCAGCAGCAGATTCAATGTGCCATTCACGTTCACCGCATGTGTCAGTTCCGGCTCCGCGACCGACTTCGGCACCGACGGCAGAGCTGCCTGATGAATAACGTAATCAATGCCTTCGACCGCAGAAGCAACGCCCGCCTGGTCGAGCAGGCTCACGCCGCGAAAATCAATCTCGGATGCAATCTCCGCAATGTTCTCCCATTTGCCGGTAGAAAAATCATCCAGTCCGCGGACGGTCTCCCCACGATTCACCAACTCCCGCGCAATCGACGATCCAATAAAACCGGCAATACCCGTTACAAGATACTTCGCCATATGAATGTGTCCTCAAATACAACCGACGAGCGCGGGACACCCTTGGGTGTCCGCGCTGTACGGTTACCTACCAACTGCAACTTACCGATGAACCGATTTGTCTAGTTGACGGCTGCACGCATGGCAAACTCTCGGCTGCCGGCGGGGGATAGACCGTGTTGCTTGATTTTGTAGAGCAACGCTTTATAGCTGATGTTGAGCTGCGCTGCGGCTAGTTTGCGATTCCAGTTTGAGTCTTCCAGGGCGCGCTGGATTTCCCGGGCCTCGGCATCATCCTTCAGGCTGCGAACCAGGGCTTTCAGGCCGCCGCGTGTTGCAGCGGGTGTGCCTGCTTCCTCGCCTTCCTTGGATCTCATCTGCATCTCTTCGATCAACAGGTTCTCGTCTTCCAACACCAGGAACCGTTTCACAACGTTGCAGAGTTCGCGCAGGTTGCCGGGCCAGTGATAGCGCAGGCATTCCTGCACCAGCCGGTCAGAAACCGGAAGCGGATTCTTTTCAAACTGCCGTGCCAGGCTGTTCATGTAGTAGCGCAAGAGGACCGGGATCTCTTCGCGGCGCTCGCGCAACGGCGGCACGGTCAGGGTAAACGCATTCAACCGATAGTAAAGGTCTTCGCGCAGTTTGCGGTCCGCCATGGCCCTCTGCACGTCGATGTTGGTTGCCGCGAGCACGCGGGCATCCGCCGTGATGTTGGCGCGACCGCCCAGTCGCGAGAACGAGCCATCCTGTAGAACATGGAGCAGCTTTGCCTGCAGTCCAGCGCTCATCTCGCCGATCTCATCCAGAAGAATGGTGCCTTTGTGGGCCAATTCGAACTTGCCGGGCTTGGATTTGCTGGCCCCGGTAAAGGCGCCGGCTTCGTAGCCGAAAAGTTCGCTCTCCAGCAGATCAGCGGGAAGCGCTGCGCAGTTCACCTTCACCATCGAGCGATGTGCGCGAACCGACATTTTATGAATCAATCGCGCCAGAATCTCTTTGCCGACGCCGCTTTCACCCAGCAGCAGGACCGGCACATCAACTTTGGCGATCAACGCTGCCTGGGCGCGAATCTGCTTCATCGCCGGGCTGGCAGCCAGAAAGAAAAGATCGTCATCCAGATCGTCCACCAGCTCTGTGCCCTTCACAGCGTATTCGGGTTGCTGTGCAGGTTGAGCCGCAGGAGTCAGGGCCCGGCGCACTGCTCCTTGCAGTTGCGGCGCCAGGAAAGGTTTGGTTACGTAGTCTGAAGCTCCCAGCTTCATGGCTTGCACCACTTTGGTGGTATCGCTGACACAGGAAATCATCACGACCTTTTGCTCAGGCCGAAGCCTTTTGCAGCTCTCGAGCGTCTGCAGGCCATCCATGCCGGGCATTACCAGGTCCAGCACGATCAGGCTTGGCGCAGGGCCACGATTCATCCGCTGCAGGGCTTCTTCTCCGCTGGTAGCGGTCTCCACGTTATAATTTTCAATCTCGAGCAGAGTCTTGGTGTACCTAAGCACACTCGGCTCATCATCGACCAGAAGAATATTAGGCGCGCTCATCTGTTGCATCTCCCCTACCTTGACTGCGACAACAAAAACGAGAACTTGCTTCCTTTACCTAATTCACTTTCTACCCAGATCACTCCACTATGTGCTTCTACCAGGCGCCGGGCGATGGCCAGTCCTAACCCGGTCCCGCGTGCAGAGCCTCCGGGCAACTGAACGAAGTCCCCGAAGATCTCTTCATGGTGCTCAGGCGCGATGCCTGGCCCCGTATCACCCACATCAATGCGAACTGCGTTTTCCTTCCTGCGTTGTACTTTCCGTTCTACGTTAAATAAGAATTCGCTCTGCGCCTTCCGTCTCTCCCAGAAGCATGGCGTCGCAGTGACGGTGATCAACCCTTGAGCGGGCGTATGCTTCAAGGCGTTCTCAATCAGGCTGGAAACAATGTGCTGCAGTTTTTGCGGTTCGATCCGCACTTTCGGCATGCCGTGGGCGGGACGGAATTGATAGCGCACCGGCTTCTGTTTCGCCGTACCCGACCAGTAATTGAAGATCTGTCCAACATGCTCGTTAACGTCGGCGACACCGGTGCTTTCGACTGGTCCGCGCCCTGCTTTCAATTCCTGTAACAACAGGAGATCCTGGATCAGCTTCTGCAAGCGCTGCGCGCTCTCCTGGATTTCTTCCAAAACCTGCTTCTGTTTACCGTTGACCGGACCAAGGTGCCCGCTGCGCAGCAGGTCTGTATAACCCAGCATGACGACCAGCGGCGTCTTGAACTCATGTGCGGCGGAAACCAGCGGAAACGCTGTGGGATCCACTTCCTCATGACCGCACAGCAACTGCCGCCGGCGCCGCTCCGGGGGTACAACTTGCACCATGTGCCGCGTCTCAGTTAAGCCGCATTGCGAAACGTGCTGGTCGGAAACAAGTGAACTGTGGCACACAGGGCACTCCAACGCGGCGTTGCTGATTTCATTTTCCACGATTATCGACACTCACCTTATGCTGCCCGAAAGCTGCGCCTTCGGGGTCATCTATCCAGAACGCTGAACCACGTGAAAGCTGCGAAGTGAGGGCGGCCACCCGGGCAATGGTAAATTTGCCCCGGTACTTATTCTGCTGACCTTACTCACGCTAGGACGTAGTTCTTTCGGGCCCAATTTGCCAGCATCTCTGCCCGGCTATCACAAAGCTTTCATGCAACGCAAAAATTAACCTGGGACAGGCTTTAACAATAAAGTGAATGAATCGGCGTTCCCGTTTCATGCAGCACGGAATTGCTGCAGAGCGGGTTAGACGGATGGATTGGAAGTCCTCATCTTTGGCAAAAAATTGCAACAATATTTGCCTGACACCACCCGAGGCAGGCGGTGCCTGAACTGTCGAATACCCCTTCCATGTGTCCGCTTCCGTCGATACGCCAGCAGTTCTCAAAGGTAAGGAGCGCCCTCATTTTCTGGGGATCGCAGCCTGGGGGGGCACACTTGAGACCCGCTGTACGAGTCGTCCACTTGGGCTCTTACTTGTACTGTCCGTTAGTACAATGCACTATAGGTGCTATGCAAAGAATTTGCAAGTTAAAATTTGCCTTCCTGATTAAGTTTTGTTGCCCATAATAGGCAAACAATTGCAGTGTCGTGGAGATCCGTATTCCATGTTTAAAATCTCTGATTTCAAGTAACAACCATATTTATCAATAAATTAGAAAGTTTCCCTCGATCTTGCCAGAGGCCATCCATTTGCATGCTCTGATCCGGGATACCTATGTCTGCCCTGCAGAGCGAAATTGATTTCCTCGTGAATGTGCCGGCTGCCGCGACCCCGGTGCGTGTCCATTTGTGCCGCACCTGGACCGAATTGGAACAGTTCGGACAGGATTGGAACACGCTGCTGCAAGGACGTTCCGGAGCTTCCATCTTTCAAACGCCGGAGTGGCTTGGCACCTGGTGGCAGGCCTACGGCGCGGGAAAATCTCTGCAGGCGCTGGTTTTTATCAACGCACAAGGCAAAACCGTCGGAATCGCGCCACTGTACCAGGAACAAAAACATTTTCTGGGTGCACCCATCAGGAGCTTGCGGATGGTGGGCGCAGGATCAGGCGACTCTGACGACCTCGACTTTATTACTGCTCAGGGATATGAGCAGATTTGTGCCGAAAGCTTTCTAGCCTGGATCATGAAGGAATCCGGATGCGATATTTGCGCCCTGGAAACCTTGCCCCAGGCATCGCTGGTGGCGCACTCCGTGGCTGACGCACTTTACCGAGCCGGGGGGAAACTCTACCCGGAGACAACGCCCAACTTCTTCATAGATCTGCCGCCTACATGGCGCGAATATCTTGACCGGCTGGAATCCAGTTTCCGGCCCCTGCTCACTCGCTATCCCAAGCGTTTACAGTCACGTTACCGCATTCGCATCGTCCGCTGCGAGCGTGAACAAGACCTCGATTCCAATCTGCAAGCGCTCTTCGCTTTGCACCAGATGCGTTGGACGGGCCAGGGCGAGCCGGGGGCGTTTTCCAGCTCTGAACGGCAGGATTTTTACTGCCGGATGGCGCGGTCTTTTCTCGAGCGTGGCTGGCTGGAATTCTGGCTACTTACCCTGGATGATGAAACTGTGGCTGCGCAATTCTGTTTTCGCTTTGGCAACACGGTCTATCTTCTGCAGGAAGGTTTTCACCCCAAATATGCTGCGGAAAAAACCGGCTACGCGCTGCGTGCGCATGTTCTGGAAGAGATGATCAGAACAGGCGCCACACGCTACGATTTTCTCGGCGGCGCTGATGCCTACAAGATGAAATACGCGTCGAGCCAGGGTATGTATCTCACTTTGCGCTTCGGCCGCTCCTGGCGCGGGCGAATGTACCTGGCGATCCACGACCGCAAACTGAAGATCAGGCAATGGCTCAAGAATCATCTGCCCGCCTCGATTCTTACCTTGCTACAGCACGAAAAATCGCAACCCGCGGCCAACAGCCGCAACAAACAAGCTACGGAGTAACTTCATGTCAACCACCTATCAGAGTCTTCCCGCAGATCAGGCAATCACTCACGCTGAGCGCATCCGGCTTATGGGCCAGAAGATGGGTCTCTGGAACCACGGCTTTGATTTCCCACGGTTCTCGCGGCAGCTCTTCGGAGACATTAATTTTCACGACAAGACCATGCTGGAGATCGGCTGCGGCAAGGGAATGCTGTGCCTATGGGCAGCCTTACACGGCGCGCGCCATGTGGTTGGCCTGGAACCGCTGGCGGAAGGCGCCTATGATTCCAGCGAATGCCACGACGCCTTTCGCTCGATGGCAGAACAGCTTGACTTGCCGCAGGCAAAAATACTGCCGCAAACAGTCCAGGAATTTGATTGTCCGGCCAACTATTTTGACGTTGTGCTCTCCGTCGCCTCCATCAACCACCTGGATGAAAAAAGCTGCATTGCCCTGGGACGGTCGGCGGAAGCGGAAAAGGAATATCAGCAGATTTTCCGTAATATCGCCCGGATGATGAAGCCGGGTGGAAAGCTCATCGTCATCGACGCCGCGCGGCGCAATTTCTTCGGCGATCTTGGCCTGCGCAATCCGATGTCACCGAATATCGAATGGTTCAAACACCAGCAGCCCGCCTACTGGGCAAAACTCCTGGCGGGTTGCGGTCTTGGCCAGCCTCAAATCCGCTGGAACGCGGGCAAACTTCTGCGTTACGCCCGGCTCAACCGACTGCCGAAAGCGCTTTCCTACTTCGGCCAAAGCGTCTTTCGACTTGAGTTGACGCGGGTCTCCTAGCTAACCTATTACCAGCAACCGCGCAGTGTGCAAACTTTTGCACACTGCGCATTGTTTTGCGTCAGATAAATCTCCGATCTCGAAATTACATCCCCTACGCCGTTTTTTGGAAGAATTTACATTTTTGATTCCCCCCGGTATACGCAAGCCCCTGTGTTTGCAAGCTGCAACGTTTTGGCCACATTCGTGCAGCTCACTTCAGCAACCCTGCAGTTGTCTTCACGAGCTTTTCTCTCCGGGATCTTTGGTTATTCACTGGCCGGCTGCTGACGCACGACGCGGAAAATTTCTCAGCTCACGTGCGTTGCTGAAAGTCAATGGACCCTGCGCGCTCGAGTGCATGGTCGAACGATACGCATGCAAAGCAGTTAAGTGTTGCGACACGTTTGCCGAATTGATGAAGTAACCAAGAGAAGCATTCGGTACCACCAGCCGTTCAACCTGAATGTTTCGGTATTGAGGAGTTCCCCTTGCAGAACACAAGAATTTCGAGCAGGCATTGCGGCGTTCTTCTTCTCGTTCTTTCCATGATGTGTGCGGTCGGTTGCGGTGGTGGTGGTGGGGCAACCAGGTCAAACGGTGGCCCACCTCCGGGACCAAGTCCGACGCCGACGCCGACTCCGTCGGCTCCCGGCTCAGCCAGCCTGAATGCCAATCCGGCAAGCCTGGGTTTCGGGTCGCAGGTGATCAACAGTCCAGTGACATTAACAGTCGTGGTCACCAACGTTGGCTCCGCCGCGGCTACCATCACCAAGGACAGTGTTAGCGGAACCGGCTTCACCACAGGCATCACTGTCCCGATCACGCTCAATCCGGCAAAAAGTGTAAGCATCCCCGTGGTGTTTACGCCCGCGGCTTCGGGATCCGTGGCCGGCTCACTGACGCTATCGAGCAACGGAACAACGCTTCTTTCAGTTCCGCTTACCGGCACGGGCCTGACTCCTTTGCCTCACACGGTGGACGTCGCCTGGAGCGCGAGCACGACATCCACGTTATCGGGATACAACGTGTACCGCAGCGGAACCAGCGGTGGCCCTTACACCAAGATCTCATCCTCACTCTCCCCAACTACTTTGCTGTTCACCGACACTACGCCTAAATCAGGACAGAAATATTTTTACGTAGTAACGGCCGTGGATGTCAGCGGCCTGGAAAGTACAGCATCAGCAGAAGTGGCTGTAACCATACCGACGCCCTAGGTTCTGTTGGCCGAAATAACAACGAATTTTTCTTGAATTGGAGTTCCAATGCGGAAGCTTTCCATTTTCGGCGTGTTCGTATTCTTCTCGGCGCTGGCGTTCGCGCAGGTCGCGCCTCCGCGCATTTTCTTTTCTGACCTGGAGAGTGGGCCCAATACGGGAGGTCAGAACAACAAGGGCGTCTGGGTCACCATCTGGGGCAAGGGCTTTGGGGCTACGCAGGGGACCTCCGCGGTGACGATCGGTGGAGGCGCGGCGGACAATTACCCCCTTTGGTCGGATACCGAAATCATCTTTCAGCTGGGTGCAGCCGCGACGACAGGCAGCATTCAAGTGAACGTACCAGGCGTCGGCACCAGCAACGGATTGGCGTTCACGGTCCGGGCCGGCAATATCTTTTTTGTCGCCACCACCGGCAATGACGCCAATACCGGCAGCTTCGCCGCGCCGTGGCTGACGATTCCCAAAGCCAAGAACACCATCGCCGCCGGCGATACGGCTTACATCGAAGACGGCGTTGCCCAGACTTCGGAAGACAATTTCACCGCGTACCTGAGCATGGATAACAACGGCGCCGACAACTCCGGCACAGCCGCGGCGCCCAAAGCTCTGATCGCCTATCCCAATGCGACGGCTACCGTAGGTGTGGCCGGCGGCCTGCACTACGGTATTCGTACGCCCAATATCGGCACGAACGAAGACTTCTGGGTGATCTCCCAGTTGCACATCATCGGTGGAACGCAGGCGATGGATCTCGGCGGCCAGGGCTGGCGAATCATCGGCAATGAAATGCAGTGCCCGGGCGCCGACGATCAGGTTGGCTGCTTTGAGATGAGTGGAGGAAACCAAATCAAGTTCTACGGCAATGAAGTCCACAACGCCGGTATTAATCCAACATCGTCAAAGTTCTATCACGCGGTGTATTTCAGCACCGATTCAAACCACATCGACGTAGGCTGGAATCATATTCACGACAATTTCACCTGTCGCGCGCTGCAGTTCCACTCTTCACCCCTTTGCACACCGGCCTGCGGCGCCACCGATACCACGGGCTTCAACCAGTTCGATCTGCATGTGCATGACAACCTGATTCACGGCGACAACTGCAACGGCATCAACTTTGCCACCGTCGATCCCTCCAAAGGCACAGTTGAGGCTTACAACAACGTGGTCTATAACGTCGGTCGCATGGATCCCTTGCAGCTGGGCGCTTCTTTCTCCTGCATCTACCTTGCGAACATTACGAATAACGGCGCGGCTGGCGGGGGAACCGTGCAGGTTTTCAACAACACCCTCTCTGATTGCGCGGCCAACAACTCGGCCAACGCTCAGGGCTCGCGCGGGGCATTCGGTGTGGCCGGCGGAGCATCCTCAACACTTATCTTGAACCTGCAGAACAACGTGGCCTATCAAAACGCCGGTGAGATTTACATCGATGGCGTCACCAGCCAGATCACCGGTGACCACAACATGTGGTTCGGTATCGGCACAGGCCCTGCGCAGACGACCGGTAACCTCAATGTTGATCCACAGTTTGCGAATCGCGGCCTGGGCGACTTCCACCTCATCAGCACCAGCCCGGCGGTGGATGCCGGTTTAACGATTCTGCCGAACAATCCGTTTGCGCCGAATCCCGGCCCGACCATTGGCAACGACAAAGATGGCGTGCTGCGCCCACAAGGCACGGCTTTTGATATTGGCGCGTATGAATTTTTTGCGGGCAGTTCGAACCGGCCGAATCCGCCGACCAACGTTCACGCCACAGTTCACTAGACTGTGTCTGAGCTTAGAAGAAGTTTTTGATATTTAGCAGGGCTCTGGCTCGCGCAATGCCGTAGGTGGTGTAGAGCGCCAGCAGTGGAAAGAAGTCACGCCATCTTCGGCTACCGGCTACCTGCCGCATTGAAAGCGCAGCCGGCGGCAATAGCAGGGCCGTGAGCGCGGCTGGCGCGACCAGCCAGCTTCCATGCGCGATAAGAGCCCAGGCCAGCCCTGCCGGAATGCCCACCAGGCAAAGCAAGGTGTACGCGGCAAAGCCCACTGCTTTGAGATTGTGGGATCCGAATACATTGCGGAGAAAGACCTTGACCACGTGAGTACCATGCCAGGCCTGTTTGCGGAAAAACACGCGCAAACTCTGCGCTGTACCCAGGTGCACGACGCCTATTTGCGGATACGCACGCACCGTCATTCCGGCCTTGCGTACGCGCTCGCATAGTTCGTAGTCCTCATTCGTCTGGATGGTCTCGTCGAAACCTCGGAGCCGGAGAAAATCATCTCGCCGCATGATCAGGTCGCCCGCAGGCACATGCGAAACCTCGCCTGACTTTTCTGCTTCCTGATAGCGATGCCACGTGCGCCCCACCCATGACGAATCGTCCGGCAACAGGTAATGTGCGCCAATAACGCCTACGTTGCCGCCGGGGCCAAGTTCAAGAATGCAATGCAGCCACTCTTTCGGCGCCAGGCAATCGGCGTCGAGAAAAGCTACGATCTCGCCGCGAGCTGACTGCGCGCCAAGATTTCGCAAGCCGGAAATGCGGACGCCGGTCTTTTCGAGGATTCGGAGATCGAGCCGGTCCTGAAATGACTGGGCAATTTCGATGGTCCTATCCCTCGAGCCGTTATCGACGAGGATCACTTCGAAGTGATTGCGCGCAAAGTCCAAAGTGGTGAGCGAGGTCAGACAGCGCCCGATCATCTTTTCCTCATTCAGTGCAGGAATAATGATCGAGACCGCGACGGTACGCGTCTGTGGTGAGCCTGGCGTACCGTTCACCTCCACTACACTGTGCTCTGGGGTCATGCTTCCCTCACCTCGGGGTGTGAGTTTTCCACCGGCAGGCCTGGCGATGCGACGAGCGAATTCGTTCTTCCCAGCGCTTCTTCGTACAACGCCCGGTATTGCAAAGCCATGGCATCCGAGGTGTATTCCCGGCCCACCCAACCCTGCGCCTCAGTTCCTATCCGGCGGCAAAGATCGGGGTCAGTTAGCAGCCGGGTGATTGCATGTCTCAAACCAGCCTCATCCCTGGGATCGACCAGCAGCCCTGTCTCGCCGTCGCGGATCACGTTTGGAATTGCGCCTACGCGCGTCGCGACGATAGGCTTTGCCGCCGCCATGGCCTCAAGCACCGTCATCGGCAGCCCTTCATTCAGTGACGGCAAGACAAAAATGTCCATGGCCGCGTAAACACTGGGCATATCTGATTGCTGTCCGGCAAGGAGCACATTCTTCTCCAGACCGTACTTCACAATCATTTGTTCGATGGCCTTGCGATCGGGACCTTCGCCGCTGACCACCATGCTGAGGCCTGGGAAATCCTGGCAGAGTCTGCTCATGGCCGCGAGCAGGTACTCGAATCCTTTTTGCAGATCGAGGCGCGCCACCACCCCAATCACTTTACTATTTGTATTGGGTGATTCCACATGCGGGCGGGCAAAACCTTCGACGTCAATCCCGTTATCGATCAGCTTGATTCGGTTCGCAGGGATACCTGAACCTATCAACCGTTCTTTGACCCCCGCGGAAACCGCGGCAATGGCACTGAATTTTTTGAGCACCCAGCGATCCAGCCGGTTGTAGATATCCAGAGCTTTGGTTCCGCCAACCCAGTTATGGCACGTTGCCACCACCGGCTTGTGTTCACTCCGCGCGGCGAAATAGCCGTAAATATCAGCTTTGTATCCGTGAGTGTGAATGAGATCCGCGCCATCTTCGTGGATATACTCTCTGATCTGGCGAACGGCACGCCAGTCAGCCCTGCCCTGGCAGTGCACCATACGAACGCTGATGCCGCGGCGCCGGGCTCGCTCGTAGAATTCCACGCTGGGTACGTGCACGTTATAAAAAAGAACCAGGCTGTTGCGGCATCCTGATTTTTCCTGCCCTAGACAAAGGTTCAACAGCATATTCTCCGCGCCGTAGTAGCCGCCGCTGCTGATGAGTTGTAAGACCCGCAATTTATCGCTTCTCATGCTGTGCCTCAGGAGTAATGATCTTGCTGCCGCGCTGCCTCAAATTCGTTGTAGCCGGTGAGCCTGCACCACAGGCGATGATACAAACCGTCACCCATCAAGCCCACCACGCGCCGTTTGAGTTGTGCGCGCATCTTCAGCGCCCACAGAGCTCCGCGGTCACGCTGCGCCATCTTCTTCAGCTCCGCCAATCTCGTTGTGCGCCGGACCATGAAGCGGCCGATCACCTTCACGCCGCTGATCTCTGTTGCGATCCACGGATCAGATACATAAACGCGTTTGTAGCCGGCATTCGCGCATGCCTGAATCACGCGCCGATTCCACCGGCCGCCAGGGACCGAAATCTCCTCCACTGCGGCGCTCAGTTTGTCTTCGAGCGCTTCTCTCGATCCCCCGAGTTCCTGCTTCAACTCCGCGTCTGAGCAAAACGTAAGAAACTTGTGTGACCAGCCATGCGACTGGATCGAATGCCCTGCCGATTGCAATTCCTGGAGCTGCGCCCAACTCAGGAACTTCGGCTCCGTGCCGGCCAATCCTGGATTCACAAAATAGGTGGCTGAAAATCCATGCCTGCGCAAAAGCGGCAGCGCATTGCGCGATTGTGATTGTTCGCCGTCATCAAAGGTGATTCGCGTACGAATCGCGGGCCCAGCCGGATCATCCAGCGAACTCAACAAGCTCAGGTGTTCAGCAAAATGGTCGCTGGGAACGCAGTAGGCGTAGCTCGATTCCGGCATTATCTCGTGATACGCAAGAACCATCTCCGTCATTGCTCTTTCGTCGCGCATCAACGGCTTCCTTTGCTCTGCGGCATAGCCAGCCCAGCCGGAGAAGCAACGACCGTCTGGGGACCCTGCTGCACGAAACCTGCCTGCGCCGCCTCCGATTCTTTTTCCGACATAACATCGCTGAACCGGGCGAACTTGTGGCGTTTCAAAACCGCGCCTACCTTCGCTTCCATATGCCGAAGATTGGTGTAGTGCCGTAAACGCGATTTAATTGGCCCCTGAATGCGCGGCTGCTCCGGATCCAGCTCCCACGGATGCAGATAGACCACAACCCGCTCACGGTAACTTCGTTCGAACTTTCGAAACGCCATCTCTGTGTAGGCCGTGGGAAAGATGCGTAGATATCCGCCGCCGGCGACGGGAAAGTTTGTCGCCAGAAAACGCAGTGTAGCCGGCGGAAACTCGATGAGTTCGAGGCCATTCGCGCATTTGTGCGTGTAGGGAAACCTCTTCGCTCCCGGCACGCCATAGAGATCATGGTGTATGGGATAGATGCTTGAATCGTAGGTGAATCCTTGTTCCGCCAGTATATCCAACGCCCACAGACAATTTTTGGTGATGGACCAGCTTGGCGCCCGGTATCCACGTACGGCCTCGCCCGATTCATCCTCAATCACACGCTTGGCCCGCCGGGTATCCTCGCGGAACTCTTCCGGACTCAGGCTGTAGACCGTGCGATGCCAGTAGCTATGGCATGCCAGTTCATGTCCGCGCGCTTGCACTTCGCGCACCAGGTGAGGAAAGCGAGCGGCGACCCAACCCACAAAAAAGAAGGTACCCTTGGCCTGATATTGGTCGAAAAGGTCGAGCACGCGCTGCGTGTTGGCCACCACCCGAGATGGCCGGTTGTCCCAGCTTTCACGCGGTACCTGGCCAGCGAACGCTTCGACCTGGAAATAATCCTCCACGTCCACGCTAAGGATGTGGGTGAGCGGAGACATTCCGGCGATGTCAGCGTGCGTCTCGATCTTGGTGACGCGGTCCTGTGGTCGCAATGTTCCTCAATTTCAGCGGTTTTTACCGCAAAACAGGGGTATCCGCATTTACCGTTGCAACAAGCATGCCGTTACATTTCCCGGCTAAGCTGTTTGTCTACAGCGGGTTGAAAGGATCACAGCAGAAGAATCGCCGGAAGAGTGAAAATCATTGCATATATTTGGAAATGCCTTTGTCTTCGCCATTGCAAGAAAGAACCGATCAGAACTCGCCTTTGGCTGCTAAGTGAATGTAAACACAGAGCAAAACACCTCCTCATGCCATCATCCCAAGCGCTCGTATCACGTCAAGAGAAAGGTACCTAAGCTGCTCTTACCGAAGGTGCATTCTCTGGCTGAACAGCCAGAGTCAAACCACATTTTGGAGTGCTGCTTGCCGGTATCAGCGGAACTTAAGTCTCTCGGGCATTCAATCTCTTTCCGCTCCGGGATCTCTGCCGCCATGGCCCGCCGGCAAAGCTGCGCACGCATTCTCATGTATCACGGGGTCGGCGTGGAAGCTGCTCCGGCGCTGGCAAACCAGGTACGCTATCTGGCCCGCAATTTCAAAATTGTTTCATTCGCAGTGATGGTCGATCGCCTGGCTGCCAATCGAGCCATCGCCGCCAACGAGATCGCACTGACCTTCGATGACGGGCTTCGCAACAATCTCACCGTTGTCTATCCGATCTTGAAAGAATTGCAGCTTCCGGCCACGTTCTTTGTATGCCCAGCTTTGATTGGTTCAGGTCAATGGCTCTGGAACCATGAAATGCGGTGCCGTCTGAAGACATTGAGCAATGACGCCCTGGTCGACATACGCACCACTCTGCTGGCGCCTGATCCTTCGGCAAATGGCATTGTCGAGTGGATGAAAACGCTCAGACTGCCGCAGCGCAGGCGAGCCGAAGAGTGTATCCGGCTGGCGACTCCTGTCTTCAATCCTACGGCTGCTCAACGCCAGGCCTATGACATCATGGATTGGAATGAGCTCAGATCACTGGATCCCGGGCTTATCATGATCGGGTCGCACACCATGACCCATCCGATTCTAACTACCCTGAGCACCGGCGAAATCAGCTCCGAGTTACGTGACAGCCGTATTCTCCTGGAGAAGGAATTGGATCGCGGCGCGGATTTCTTTTGTTATCCCAACGGATCCTACGACGCGCGCGTTTACGATGCGGTGAAGAATCATTATCGTGCCGCAGTTACCACTGAAACTGGCGTGCTGAATGGTAAAGACCCGCTTGATCTGCATCGTCTGCCTCGCATTCCCAGCGCGGAAAATCCGGCGCTGACTGCGTGGCGGTTGCATAGGCCGGAAGCGTGAACCGCATGACTGTATTAATTCTGGACGGACATAGCCGCGCAGCTCTTGAGACCTTGCAAAGCCTGGGCCGGGCCGGGGTGCAGGTGGACATCGCCGCTGAAAGTGCTGATTGCCTGGCGTTCCATTCGCGATACGTTGCGAACAAGTTGCAGCAGCCTATCCAGGACCGGCTTACAGATTTCCATGCCTGGCTGCGCGAGCAGGATCAAAAACGCGGCTACGAACTGATTGTCACGGCAACCGAAGCGTCACTTTTGGGACTGCGCGCTTTGGCGGAAGATGATCCCTTGCGCCGCAAGGCGATTCTTCCCGCGAACCATCCGCTCGACATTGCGCTCGACAAAGAGAAAACCCGATTGCTGGCCCAGGATCTCGGGGTGCCTGTGCCACAGAGCCACTTGATCTCGTCGATCGTCGAGATCGACCAGTGCACGCAGTTTCCCGTGGTGCTCAAGCCCGCGCGCAGCAAGGTCATGATTGCCGGAGAACTGCGCACGCTGGCCGTAGCCGTGGTGAGAAGTGAAGGCCAGCGCCAGGAACAACTTCGACGCTGGCTGCCTTACACATCGGTTTTGCAGCAACAATACGTTCATGGCCGCGGCGTAGGAGCAGAATTCCTTTACCGCAATGGCCAGAAAATCTGGCATTTTGTTCACGAGCGGGTTCACGAATATCCGCTTTCCGGAGGCGCCAGCTCATACCGGCGCTCCATTCAGCCCCCGCCCGCGTTGTTGCGCGACGCAGAGAAACTTCTGTCGGCGCTGAATTGGCACGGCGTCGCCATGGTCGAATTCAAAGTGGATAGCGACGGCCAATATTGGCTGATGGAAATCAACCCACGTTTCTGGGGATCCCTTGCCGTTTCGATCGATGCGGGCGTTGACTTTCCGCTGGGGCTTTTACAAGTAGCGCGCGGCGAGCACCCGGCGCCACAACCCGATTACAAGCTGGTGTACACCCGCGATCTACGGACTGACCTGGAGTGGTTCAAAGCCAACCTGAAGGCTGATCCGGAGGACCCGCTGCTGCTCACCCGGCCGCAGGTCGCTTCGATTCTCGAGCTGCTCCGCCCATTGATCGGACGCGAAAGCTGGGACCACTTTGACTGGCGCGACCTTGGACTTACCCGAAGGATGTTAGCTTTGGCTTTCTCTGACCAGCTGCGTCCTCTGGCACGCAAGATCAAGAACTGGCGAATCCATCGCCTTTGGCAGCGGCACCATCGCTCGGTCTTGCATCGCCTAAACAGCTCCGGCAAGCCCAAAAAGATTATTTTCGTTTGTTACGGAAACATCTGCCGCAGTCCTCTGGCGGCCAAACTTGCGGAACAAAAAATCTCCGGGACCTCCATTGAGTCGGCGGGCTTTCATCAACGCATAGGCAGAACGAGCCCGGAAAAGATGGTTCGGATTGCCGCCACCATGGGCGCCGATCTGGCGCAACATCACTCGATGCGTTTGACCTCCCGGCAATTGCTCACCGCCGACCTGGTGGTGGCGATGGATCTCGAGAATATGGAACTCCTCCAAAGCGAGTGTCCGGCGGCCTTGCCGCGAACCACGCTGCTGGGCCTTTTCGGCGATCCGATCAGCGTTTCCATCGCCGATCCTTATCTCGCGGACGAGGCTACCACCGGCAAGATATGTGAGCAGGTCCGACTTGGCGTTGAGGGCTTAGCCCACTTCCTCGACCGACCGGAAGCGGTTGCCGTAGGACCCGCGGTGCCAACTGCCGCTCGAAGTGCCCGTTAGATTCCCTTAGAGCTGGAAAAAAGAGAAATTCGGCGTGCAAAATGTGAAATCTGTTGCATAGCATCATGAAAAAGGGGATTCTGGCTTCATTGCCTCCTCGTAAACTATTGATTTTAAATACTATTAGTTATCTAAATTTGGCCCACCAGTTGCCATATATTCAGTGACGCCGTAGCGGCTTTACCGCAGGCGACAGGTCAACTGAAATGTATTCTTCTTTTTACGGCTTAAAACAGGACCCATTCAGGCTCACCCCTGACCCAAAATTCCTTCATCTGGCGGAGCCGCATCGCAATACGCTTCGCGCCATGGTGGAAGGCGTTGCCGGGCGCAAGGGGTTGCAGGTATCGATTGGGCCGATCGGCACGGGCAAAACGACTTTGCTTTATTGCCTCCAGCACATCTTGTTGCACGAAGCGAGCAAAGAACGGCCGGTGCGGTCGGCATTTGTCGTGAATCCCACGCTTACTTCCGAGGAACTTTTTGAAGCGCTTTTTGACGAGCTTGAAATTCACGCATCGGCGCCGACCAAGCCTGCGCGTCTCCGGGCTCTGCATGAGCTGCTGCTGGCGTCATACAAGAGCAACGGCGCGGTCGTAATCATCATTGACGAAGCTCATTTAATGCCGGCGTCGCTGATTGAGGAAGTCCGGCTGCTGATGAACCTGGATAACTATCCGGTCAACGTCCTGCAAATTATCCTTTGCGGACAGCCTGAGCTTTTGCCAGTCTTGGCTAAGCCGGAGCTGACGGCTCTGAGGCAGCGGGTTTCTGTTGTGACCAAACTTCGCGAATTGACGCTGCCGGAATGCCGGGCCTACATCGCCGAGCGTTTGCACGTGGCAGGGTTGAAGGGAGACGGTCCCTTCGCTACCGCCGCGCTGGAGGAAATCTACCGCCTGAGCGGCGGCGTACCGCGTCTGATCAATTCCATTTGTGATCACACGCTGGCAATTGGATATCGCCGCCAGATGAAGAGGGTGGGCGCCGACCTTGTACATGAAGCCGCTGAAGAGATGGGCCTGGTGCAGATCGCTTCCGGGAACATGAGTCCTTCTCTTCCGGCGGAAGGGTTGGCAGCAACAGGGTCTTAGCATCATCGGGAACACAAGCAGTTCAACTCAAGAAACAGGGAATAGTGACGGCATGAGCAAATTCTTTAACGAAACGCGTAGCGTACAAAAGATCAATCCGGTTCCGGCAACGGCAAACGTGGACATCCAGGAGCTGGTGGGTTCACTCAAGCAAGGCCTGGAGAGCAACGGCGCTTCTGCGGCGCACAACGGCGAGACGGATCTGGCGCACCTGCTGAAGCCGTTGAAGGAGTCGACGGCTGTCGCCACGCAGGTTGCCGCTGGACGTCTGGAGAAGTGCCGCAGCATTCGCCTGGCCCGGACGGAGGAGAAATCCTTCCTCGTGACACAGTACAACCCGGCGATGCAGGCCGCAGTGGAAGCTTATCGCACGCTGCGCACCCGCTTGGTCACGCAGCAGACAAGGAACGGCGCGCGCTCTCTGGTGGTCAGCAGCGGCGTGCAGGGTGAGGGAAAGACCCTCACGGCCTTCAATCTGGCGCTGTGTTATGCCAACATACAAAACTGGCCGGTTCTGCTGGTGGATGCCGATCTGCGTACCCGCGGCCTTTCCCGCTTGATGGGCGATCCTGAATCGCCCGGTTTGGCCAAGATCCTGGAAGAAAATTGTCAGTACCAGTCAGCGGTGCTGAGCACTGACGTGCCCAGCCTGTATGTTTTGCCGGCAGGCGAGACCTCGGCTTCGCCTTCGGAATTGTTCTCCGGCTCGCACTGGAAAGAATTCATGGGCTGGGCGTCTGAATCCTTCCGCCTGGTGTTGATTGACTCTCCTCCGGTACTGAATCTGGCCGACTTTGAGTTGATCACGGCCGCAGCGGAAAGTGTAATGATCGTGATTCGCGCGCGGAAGACGGCCCGTGAGTCTCTCAACAAGGTTCTATCCCAGATCGATCCGCGAAAGATAGCCGGAGTTGTGTTCAACGCCGCTGAAGAGCTGGCCAGCCAAGACTACTATCGCTACAAGATGGCCAGCAAAGCCGCAAAATAGAAAAGGACAGCATAAACAACAAGAAAGCCCTCCTCGCGGAGGGCTTTTGGCTGAAGAACAGCAGGAACCGTTTGCTGTTCAAAAAGGAGAGAAGCTAACGACTGCGCGCTGCCCGACGACGGCGCAGGATACTTGCCCCGAAAATTAGCACTGAACCGAGAACAATGAGTCCTCCGGACTCGGGGAAAGAATTAAAACGCTGAATATGGCTGGCGACCGCCTCGTGCAGCTCAGTTGCCCCGGAAGACAAACTGCCGCAAATGAGCAATAGAGGAATGCCAGCGAAGAAATAGGTAATTTTTTTCACTATGAACCCACCCGTCAAGTCGGTTACTGCCCGATTTACTTCAAAGTCGCCAACCCGTGTATACCCGGAAGGGGGATCAAAGCGGTCCACACTGCTGGCCCTGTTACATCCAGAGTACGTGCACGACGAGTGCCAAAGAAAACCACAGGAATACAAGGAGTTATCACATAAACTCGGGTTCGAATATGCAAAGGCTTGCACGAAAGGGCTGACATTCTGGATACTTCCCTGGGGAAGCTTGAACGCAAAAAGCTTCGGACGTGCGCTTAAGTCGTTCAAAATACGGCTCAATAACCGACGAAAGCCGCACCCCTGTTTCGCCTTGACCAGCACCTTTGGCTGGCGAGCTAATTGCAGCTTTTCTGTTAATCTGAAGCAGATAAGACCCCCTGGTCTGGCAGTCGACATTAAGGGTATGCAACAGGTTTCCGTGGGATCTAATTCAGTTGAGGAGCCTCCAGCTTCCAGCTCTGGAACTCCGCTGATGACGCTTGCACCGCCGCCGGCGCAGCCGCGTCCGCACGTGTTGTTTCTGATCGACCACCTCCTGGCTCGTGGCGGTGGAGAAGGAAATCTGCTTAAGCTCGTCCAACTTCTGCCTCCCGACCTGGTCCGCTGCTCCGTGGCCACGTTTCGCATTAACCCGGAAATTCGGGCAAGCATCACTGTGCCGGTGCACGTCTTTTCCATGCGCCGCGTCTATCACCTGAGCTCGTTCAAAGCCGCCTGCGCCTTACGCAAATTGATTCGCGATGAACGCGTTGACATCGTACAAACCTATTTTGAAACCTCCAATCTTTGGGGTGGTCTCGTTGCCAAACTAAGCGGCGCATCGCTTCTCTCCTCGCGACGCGACATGGGAATTCTGCGCAAAGCCAAGCACGAGTTTGCCTATCGCCTGGTCAACAGGATTTCCGATCGCGTGCTTGCCGTCTCCGAAGAAGTAAAGCGGCTCTGCATAGACCAGGAGCGTATCGACCCCGCAAAAGTCTCTGTAGTCTATAACGGAGTTGACCTTGAGCAATTGGCCGCGGGCTCCACCAGCAACCCATTCGCTGGAGCTGAGTGGGCCAAAGCGTCCCATGTGATTACCTGTGTCGCAAACATCAGAAAGATCAAAGGCGTCGACGTACTCGTCCGCTGCGCGGAACGCGTCTGCCGGGAGATACCGGGTACGGTATTTGTGATCGCAGGGAGCCTCTGGGAGCGCGACTATAGCCAGGAGATACAGGATCTGATCCGCTCCCATGGATTGGAGAATAATATCAAGCTGCTCGGCTTCGTCGAAGACCCAACGCCGCTGCTCAGGATGAGCAACGCATTTTGCATGCTTTCGCGCAGCGAAGGATTCAGCAATGCCCTGTTGGAGGCAATGGCGTGCGGTGTTCCTTCTGTCGTCACCAGCGTGGGCGGCAATCCAGAGGCGATTCGGGATGGCGAAAATGGGTTTCTGGTCTCCACGGAAGATGATCAGGCTGCCGCTGAACGTCTGTTATTCCTGCTGCGTAATCCGGGCCAAGCGGCTCTGATGGGCGAAGCCGCACGGGCTACCGTGCAAACGCGATTCAGCGCGCAAACCATGATCTCTCAGCTGCTCGAGGTCTATCGTGAACTGATGGCACAAAGGAAGCCGCGCAGCTGAACGGAACTACCTGGGTCGCTCAGGATGATTTTTCGAGATGTTTCTTGTCGGATGAAGGGCCCAGCCTGGCAAACCAACCCTGGCATTGCCGGCGCAGTTTGAGCAGGTAGTTCGTGCAGATCTCTTTGAACATGCCCTTTGCAGCATTCCACACAACCGCATAGTCAAAAATCAGGGGTGAAAAATTCCCCGTGCTGTCCACCAGGTGAAACTCGCAGACGTTCACTCGAGGGATCAGGTAAGGATCGCACTTCTCTGTCCAGACGCCGGGATCCTGGTTCAGAAAAGCCAGATGGTAGCCGGCCTGCTGTGCGAGATCGCGCACGCCTTGCGAGCAATCTCCGTTGGGGTAGGAAAACAGCCGGCATGACGAACCAAGACTCTTTTCGATGCGGTCACGCGAACCGGCAATCTCCTCTTCCGCCTGCGCGAGTGGAACGGAGGTAAGGATCTCATGCGTGCTGGTGTGCGAGCCAAAAGTTACGCCGCCGCGGTGCAGTTGCGCAACTTCCTCCCAACTCATGGTCTGGTCGACTTCCGGAAATGACTGCGCAGTCAGATGCTCTGAGATCAACTCACCGATACGCTGATTGCGCTCCTGGGCCGGTAATCCCTTGAGATCCTCAATTGTCCGCTCAATGTAGTCGCGGCTTTGCACCATGCCGGGCGAGGTACGGCGACGGTCGAGCACCGCAGCTGTGCGCTCCGGCCAGAAGGGCAACGTGGTTCCAATCTTTTCCGCCACAATGAAAATCACCATGGGCGCCTGATGTTTGCAGGCAATCGGGTAGGCAATGGTGGCGTTATCGCACCAGCCATCATCGAAGGTAATGGCCAGCTTGATCTTTGAACCGCGCTGCCAATCCAAATCCTGGCTCAAATCGATGAATTCGTATTTCCGCGACGCGTAATCCAGAAAGGCATCGAAGGTTTTCTGCCGGACCACCATTCCCGACAGCGAAGCCGTTTGCTGCAGATCGGCGTCCGCGAGCACACGATGGAACGTCAATACGAGCGTACCCTTCCGGCGCACCCAACTCTTCGCCAGGGGAAGAATTCCGGATACGCGCAACAGAGCAGCCCAGATCGACTTGCTGTGAGCTCTTGGTGCCGATCTTGTGAACAATCCTGTCTGCATTCAAATTGCTCTAAATAGCGCGTAAGCCGCGGCGGCGGAATTCTAATGCTTCTTCTCGTTTTGGAAAAGTGAAATAGCTGCCCTGCGCGTGGTCCATCTGTATCGCAACTGCTTCATTCGTCTGGATGCTGCGGACCACCTTCGCCATGCAATGCGCGCCATGGCGCTTGGAACGGCGAATCGACTCGTGGAGCGACTCTCCCGGAGTAACCGGCAGCGCCTCCTGCAGCAGCGCATCGCCTTCATCGACCTTGGCGGCCATGTAATGGACGGTCACGCCCAGCTGCTGCTCGCCATGATACAGCTGCCAGAACGTCGGCATCATGCCTTTATATCGAGGCAGTGGGGCGTGGTGGATGTTGATGCAACCACGCACGGGAATGCCAAGAAGTTTTTCTTTCAGGATGTATGGGCAGGCCACGGAGATCAGTAGTTCCGGAGCGCGCTGCTGCAAAGCCTCGGTGAACTCAGGCTGGTTTGGATTTGCAACCGGCTCATAAGGAATCCCATAGGCTTTCGCCAGCTGCGCAATCGAATAATGACGCGAAGCATTACGGTCGCGCGGCAGCATTGCCAGCGCTCTTGCCGTAGCGGCCTGGACCAGCAGCTTGCTGAGCCCTGTCATCCCGTAGAGCCATTTGAGCTCCTGCAACAGCTGAACACGGGAACGCTTGCCCATGGCGCGGCAGCAGGAGATCCGCGTGATCTCAAATTCGCCGGCATAGTGGCGCAGAAATTCTTCAAAAAAAGGCAGAATGTAAAGCGAGTCTTCTTGCGTCAGGAATTCGATTTTCATCGCCGGGCCCTCACGGTTTGCCAGGTTACGTATTTGCGCCCGCGGCAGATCTCAATCATGCTGACCAGCGCCGCGGCATTCAGCGTGCAAAAGAACAGCGGGATGCCAAGGGGCTTCCATTTGCGGTGGAGGGGGACCAGCGTGTTCACGATGGCCGCTCCATACAGCAATAGCTGCACGGCCAGCGTGAGCCGGTAGCCTGGGGAATCGAGAAGCAGCAGGTTCGCGGCGAACATCACGATCAGGAAGAGCGGCACCATCCAGCGGAGTACTTTGTGCGACCACAGCTGGAATGCCGGCCAGAAAAATTTCCAGGGCTTGAGCAGATCTGAGACGCTCAACAACCCGCGCATGGCGCGCGTGACCACACGCACGCGCATGGCAAATTCTTCGGCGGTGGATTGTGTCGTTTCCTCATAGGCCAGCGCGCGATCTTCAAACAGCACGCGATAGCCTTTCCTGATCGCCTGCAGCGGCTGCACCAGATCGCTGATCACGTCGTCGGCCAGATCGGTGTACGCCGCTTTGCGCACGGAGTAGATACAACCGCAGCATCCGGTGATCGTCTTGATCCTGGATTGCATCTTCTTGATCAGGTTTTCATAGTTCCAGAAAGCCACGCTGCCCAGGCCCGTGGGTGACTGATCGCCAGGATCAAAGTACTGGTAGCGCCCGCTTACCGCGCCAACCGAACTGTCCTGGTAATTGCAAGCCAGGTAGAGCAATGCCTTGGAGTGATAGATCGCTGTCGCATCGGAGAAAATAACAACCTCGCCACCGGCTTGCTTGATGCCGTGATTCTGGGCATGCGTCTTGCCGCGACGCTCCGGCATCCTTACCAGGCGCACCCGCGTATCGGGAAATGCTTTTACGATTTCATCAGTCCGGTCGGTGGAGCAATCCGAAAGCACAAGAACTTCTACTTTGTCCCTGGGATATTCGAGCGCAAGCGTCTGTTGCAGCTTGCGCTCGATCGCCGCCTCTTCGTTGTAAGCTGCGATCAAGATGGAAATTGAGGGGGAGTAGCCGGGCTCCGGGCGCTGCCGGCGCACAAAGAGGCCGCTGATCGCCAACACGAGCGGGTACCCGGCGTAAACATAAAACAACAGGAATCCAGCCAGCCAGAAAATGATCCTGGCCGCTGCGGCAATGTTACCGGCAT
Organism: Candidatus Angelobacter sp.; assembly: GCA_035262465.1. Lineage (GTDB taxonomy): Bacteria > Acidobacteriota > Terriglobia > Terriglobales > Acidobacteriaceae > Angelobacter. The sequence goes on from DATFSU010000003.1 coordinate 161,418, forward strand.
CCTGTATGAAAAAAGCTGCTGTCACTTCTTCTCCTAGCGAATCGAAATCACGTCCGCTTTAGCTCTGGCCGTCGAGTCGACGGGGATCACGGGCTTCCGCTTCGTCGCTCCCACGGCGGCTTCAAGGACCGATTCTTCCGACTGCATGTCAAAATACATGCGCTGCCAGACCTCAATCATAAGCAGGGCCCAGATTTTCAGTGCATTGTCGCGGCGATTCTCGGCATGGTCGCGCAGGAGCTTCTGTACCGCGTCAGGGCGGAAGAGGCCCCTGCGTTCAATGGCACCGGGGGAGAGAAACTGGGCAATCACAGGCCGCAACTCACCGTTGATCCACTGCGGCAGCGGCGGATTGAAGCCCATCTTCTTCTTATCCAGAACCTCTCTCGGAAGTATGTCCCGGAGAGCCTGCCGGGTGATCCACTTGGTAGTGTTGCGACGAACCTTCATATGACCGGGCACCTGCATGGCAAACTCAAGCAGCCGGTAGTCCGTGAATGGAGCGCGTACTTCCAGTGAATTAGCCATAGACATGCGATCGGCATATTCCAGGCAGTTGCAGCACAGGAATGAAGCCGAATCTACATAGCCAAGCCGGCTGATGGGGTCTAACTGAGCTCCGCGACGGAAAAACTGGCGCAGAAAATCGCCGGAGTCGTGGCCTCGAACCGATGCGGCCAAGTCCGGCGCATACAGCTCGCGCTTTTCCGCTTCAGAGAAATAACCGATCCAATCGATGTACATGTCCTCTTCAGCCTGCCACGCCGATTGAGCAAACTCGCGTACCCGACGAAAGCCGTGGCGGCCATCGGTGGCATCATTCATGAATCCGGAAAGGCGGGAGACCAGTCCCTTGGTTATAAATTGCGGCAAGCGGCGGTAATGCCGCGCCAGCGCCGCGCCTGAATAGCGGACGTATCCGCCAAAAAGCTCGTCACCGCCATCGCCTGATATGGCCACGGTCACGTGTTTGCGCATGAGTCTGGTGATGATGTATTCCAGAATCGCAGTGGGATTGCCGAAGGGTTCGTCAAAATGGCGAACCACGGTGGTCATGTAGTCGGCGCAGGCTTCGTCGGCTTGCAGAACGTGATGATCGGTCTGGAATTTATGGGCCACTAGGTTGGCCACAGGCAGCTCATCGTAAAACTTGCTGTTGGCAAAGCCGATGGTGAAGGTCTTCACCCGCTCCGGGCTGTGCTTTGACGCAAAGGCTGTGATTGCGCTGGAGTCAAGGCCGCCGCTCAGAAAAAGCCCTAGAGGCACATCGCTCACCAGGCGCAGCTTCACCGCTTCTTCCATGAGCTCGCGCGCACGTTCGATTGTGTCTCGCTCGGAGAGTTTCAGCGAAGAGCCGGCAGCCTGCGCCGCATCCCAGTATTTCCAAACCAGCTGGCGGAGCTCGCCATCGGCCCCAACCTGGATTTCCATGGCCGATCCCGGCGCCATCTTGCGCACATGCTTGTAGGCGGTGGATGGATATGGGAAGTAGAGATACGTCAGGTAATCGTGCAGGGCGAGAGGGTCGAGTTCCGCCGGAATGCCGGCTTTGAGGATGGCTTTGATTTCCGAGGCAAAGACGAGCTTGCGACTGGCAAACGAATAAAACAACGGCTTTTTGCCCAGGTGATCGGTCGCCAGGAGCATCTTACGCAAACGCTGGTCCCACAAGGCGAAGGCAAACATGCCGCGCAGTTTGCGCACCACGTCATTGCCCCACTGTTCGTAGCCGTGAACAATGACCTCGGTATCGGTGTTGGAGCGGAACTGATGTCCGGCGGCTACAAGTTCTGCCCGCAATTCCTGAAAGTTGTAGATCTCCCCGTTGAAGGTAATCCAGACGGATTCGTCCTCATTGCACATGGGCTGGTGCCCGGCAGAGGAAAGATCAATGATCGAGAGGCGGCGGTGCTGAAGGCTCACCCAGACCGTGCTTTGCAACAGCGCAAAATACTTGAGCCCGCCATCATCCGGGCCGCGATGGTGAAGTTCCATTCCGCATTTTTCACCCGCGGGTGAACTACCGATTTGTCCGAAAATTCCACACATAGAAGCGAGTACTGATTCCCCTTGAAAATAGCCTTGCTACAACATCCTGCCTATGCCAGCGCAGGTTCTTCTCCCCCAATTGCCTCTGGCTGAGATGGAACGTCAGCCACGGCCTCGGCCGCCGCGAGGCGCTGGTTTTCGATCAACTGCCCGCGCACGACGCATGCCAGCAACACCCACATGAAGCCGTTAACCTCGACGTAAAGCCAGCGATCGCCGAAGAAATTGACCACAAATACACATGCCATCATCAGGGCAAAGCCCAGGCCCAGCGACTTCAGGAACGGATCCTGTGCGCTCCTCCACAGCTTCAGCCCCAGCCGAGTGGCTTTGGCCAGCAAAAACAAGAAGAACAAGAGGCCGGCAATGCCCATTTCCACCAGTACTTTCAGGAAGTAGTTGTGAGTATCCGTATAGATGCTCACGCGGTGCTGCAAGCGGTAGGTATCAAATCCCTCGCCCAACAAGGGATTCTGGTGGAACATGTACATCGCGTCGTTCCAGATGTCAACGCGATCCTGGGCTGAGGAATCAAGCTGCTGGTCCTCTTTGTCATAGGTCATGTTGACGCGTTCCTGCACGGCGACGGGAACAAACGATTGCCAGCTGAATAGAAAAACAGCCAGCGCAATCAGCATCCATCGTTGCTTCAGCAGGCCCAGGAACAAGAGGCCGATCAGGACTCCGGCATAGGCCTCGCGTGAGAAAGTAATCATCACGCAATAGCCGGTGAAAGCGACAAGCGCCCACATCGCCATCTTGAGCGATTTGCGTTTCTGGTATGCCGCTATGCCGAGCAGGAAGATCATGAACTCGGCTTCGAAAGTTGCCACTCCGTTTACTCCTGCATAGCCCAGCGGGCCGCCGTCGCGGACTTCATAGGAGAAGTGGCTGGTGTCGCGATCGCTCATCGTGCCGTAATAGCCCTTGTCTACCGCCAGAACCGAAAGGCACATCAGCACGATCAGGATCTGGATCTGCTTGACCTCCTTGATCACGTTCACGACCACGACAAAGATAATGAACATGACCATGTAGTTTTTCCAGTTGGAAAAACGAGGATCGCTGAGAGCAAGCGGCGGATCAGTGTTCATGTAAAACGCGCCGCGCCAGAGCTGCACGTAACAGAAGATGCCAAAGAGAAGAAGGATCTTGTTCATCGGCGTCTTCTCGAAGCGGAAGCCGGCTTTGAATAGCGCGCCCAGAATGACGCCCAGCAAGAGGAGATCAATCAACTTGTTACCGAGCGGCAGGTCCATGATGCGATAACGGATGGTCTGCAGCGGCAGGAGCGGAATCAGAAAATACAAACCCACCTGCGGACGCCAGAACATAGACAGCAGGAAAACGACAATCGCGCAGAAATAAAGCGTCAGAGGTACGTATGATTCGAGTCCAAAATGCACGGGTTACGTCCTCTCCGAAACCGCAGGCAACGGCTTGATGGCCGTCTCGCCCGGTTGATGCAAACGATTCATACCCGCAGCCCAGACTTTGCCGAACAGAGCTCGCACACGCGTATCGATCAGGCAAAGAATTCCGGCATAAAGCACTACCACCAGGCTTCCTTTTGCCGCGGCGGCGAGCAGCGGATTTTCCACCGGCAGTTGCGCCGCCAGCCAGGCTACGGCCGCTCCAACAACGGCATAACGCAGGTATGCCGCAAACTCCAGCTTGAAAGACAGAACACGCAGCGATTCAAAGGCGAGAAATACGACAATACCGGCGTAGCTGACGGCGGTCGCAATAGCAGCGCCGATCAGACCAACGCGCGGCAGCAACACGACGTTGAGAGCAATGTTCAGAATACTTGCGTAGAACGTTGCCGTAGCAATCTTGGAGGCACGCTTGTGAATCAACAGGCCGGGACGGAAATAGATGGTCACGGCGGATAAAACCAGACCGATCACCAGAAACGGCAACAGCGTATGCGCCTGCTGAAACTTCTTTGAAGCCAGCACAACGATCACGTCGCGCGAAGTCACCATCGCCACACATACAACCGGAACCGCCACCAGCATGAACTGATCCAGGCTGCGGCTCAGGAAGGCCTGCGTGGCCTGCTTGCCTTCGCTGTTCCAGAGCTTCATGCAGATGGGGAAAAGCGAAAGCTGCAAGGGCACCATGAGGACGTCCTGCAGATAGATAGCGATCCCGTAAGCCGCGGCGTAAAAGCCCAGCGACTGTGCGCCCAGATAGTGCTGGATGAAGAAGCGATCGCCGGAATCCAACACGACCCAGGAGATCTCAGCGATCATCAGAGGGAAAGAAAAGGCCAGCGCACTGCGTAGGAATGCAGAATCAAACATCCGCGGCGAAACCAGTTTGCGCCGCGCCAGCATCGGCATGTACTGCAAAAAAATTGTTCCTTCCACAACCACCATGCCAAGAAAGAACGCAAAGATCGTCTTCTTCCAGAAGAAGAGCAGCAAGCAGATCAGAGCGGTAGCGGCCGCCTTCTGCAGAATGTCCATGCCGTTGTACAGCTTGGTCTTGTTTTCCATCTGCATCAGGTTCATCTGCATGGAGCGCAGCGAGCGGAACATGACCAGCGCGCAGGCCACCAACAGCGTGCCGGTGGCGGTGATGCCCAGAAAATGGCCGAATCCCCAAAAAACAGATGTGATGAAAAGGAGGGACAGCACCACTGCGATCAATGCGGTTCCGTAAAACAGTGTGGCGTAATAGCGCCGCAAGGTGTTGGGATCAGGCGAAGAAGCACTCTCGGGATAGTAACGCTGTACGGCGTGCTGAAAACCAAACTTGGAGACCACCGTGAGCAGCAGAACTGTATTTACGATCAGGTTGATGGTGCCATAGTCAGCAACGGAAAAAACCCGGGTGAACAGCGGAAAAGAAACAAATCCCAGGAGCATGACGGCGACTCGCCCACCCAGATAGTGAGACGAGTGCCGATAGAGTGTCTTGAGCGCGCTCATGGGAATAAGAACCTCGAGTTTTCCGTGTTCGTCCGGGGGAGCCGGGTTTTCGCGTTGCCATATGGCTGCCGCATTTTTCCTTCGTTTACAAAATCGGGTGAAGCTTAATGTATAAGCCTGCCTCCAGAGCACAGCCCACTAGGGTAATCAGGACCGCAACCACGGCAAAGCGAATCGCGCGCCGGCGATCACCTCCGCCTTGCAGCCTGGGCACTGCCGCCAGCAAGGGTACATTGCCCGGCAGAATTGCTTTCAGTTCGCGCTCGATCTTGAGCGTTCCGTTCAGCATGTCTTTCAGATAAGCCAGACCGAGAGAAAGCGCGAGAGAGCCCACCAAAGCCGCCAGCAGCATCAGGCTGCGCTTGGGTTTGAAAGGCTTCTCCGGCACCTGGGCCAGATCGAGAATGGTGAAGTGCTCCGACTGCTGTTTGCGTTCAAGATCGGCAGCCATGCTGGCGGAAAATGTCTTGTCCAGCAGTGACTGATAGTGGTCCTTGGAGACGCCGTAGTTGCGGTTCAACTCGGCCATCTGTTGTTCGACCACCGGCACCGCATCAACTTTGGAGCGATAAGAGCCCATTTGCGCCGTAAGGCGATCCTGGTCGGCCTGAAGCCGCTTGGATTCGCGATCAATCAGCTGCAGGCGAACGGTGACGGCGGTGTTGTCCGGCGCCGAGGTCACAACCGGTGGATCGGGCGGAAGCGCCTTCAGCCTGTCTTCCACATGCTGCAAGCGGCCTGCCATGTCCACGACTTCCGGATGTGCGTCGGTATAACGGCTCTGCAGATCCTGAAGCTGCGCCTTGATCTGCTGGCGTTCGGCTTCGAGCTTAACGCGCTCGGTTACAGGCGCAGTTTTTACCGGGGCCACGCCGCTGTTGGAGTTTTCCAGGCCGCGAGAAAGAAGCGTACGCTCGACTTCCAGGCGGTTCAGGGACTCAACATTGGCCTGGAACTGCGTCTGCAACTGGGAGAGAGCCTGCAAATTGCCTGTCTGTTGTTCCGGCATTTCACCAAGGTGGCGCATCTTGAATGCGCTGACCTTGGCTTCCTGCTCTTCCAGATTGTGTTTAGCATCAGTGAGCTGCGAGTCCAGGAATTCCGTTGTGTCCTGGGCCTGTTGCTCGCGGCTCTTGACTTCCCACTGAATGAAGCTGGCAGCCAACTGGTTGGCAACCTGGGCCACGGTCTCGCGACGGCGGCCTTCATATTCAATGGTGAAGGCGCTCAGACCTGCAGAAGAACCCTGCTTCACCGTGATGGTGATGTCCTTGCGCATCAGGTCAATCAGCTCTTCGCGCGAGATCTTGCCGCGCAGCTCAGGATAGAGCTGCATGTCGTCAATGATCTGCTGCAGACGCGTTGAGCTTAACACCTGTTGCGTAATGGTGTTGAGGCGCTGCCCCGGATCAGAACTCACGGTCGGGCTCACGTACTTTTCCGGCACTTTCTGCGGATCCACAAGGATGGTGGTGGTGGCCTTGTAGTGATCCGGCATCAGCAGGACAAAGGTGAACCCCGCCAGCGAGAACAACACTGTTCCGAGAAAGATCCAGCCGCGATAGTGCCGCACGGTATTCCAAATGACCAGCAGCTGGTCTGTAGCGCCATTGTTGATTGCCTGATTCATCGTTCCTCCCTGATTCATCCCGTGTGTCTACCAGAAGTGCAGCGGCGCCGGGTAGAACTCTATTCCCACCGTGGCGTAGCTTAGGCTGCCGGTCACCACATTCCCACCGCTGCCTTTGAAGACACGGTAGCCGCCGGTGAGACCGAAGGCATTCGTGATCTTGAAGCGCGCACGCGGAGCAATAAAGTATCCGTGGTAAGCAGGTATAACCGTGGTGACCGAGGTGCCACGCAGATAACCAGCGTCAGTCGTCAGGGTCAGACGGCTGATGCCCTTGGAGAAGCCGACAGTAGCATTGTCTTCCCAGCGGCTATCCAACTGCCCCACGGTCGTGAACTGACGATTCGCTGAGGCATAGATGCGGTCACGGCTGCCAAAGTTCTTCACCAGGCTGGCGGCGAAGTTGGCGGCCTGCGGCGAACCGCAGTTGGCATTCGCCCATTGCGGACCGCCGGCGATATCGAACACAACCGAGTGGCTCATCCTGATGCCCAGGCCGAGACCAGCGCCATAAGTATTGCAAGTCGGGCCGGTCAGGACGGTATCGGCTTCGCCATAGCTGCGCAGGTCAATGCGCTGCGTGAGAGAGCGCGTGTATTCGAGTTTTGCGCCAACGGAATTCGCATGCGATCCGATGGGGTTGGCCGTATCACCTTGAATCCCGGTGTAGGTATGGAACCCCGTGAGCGTAACGCGATCACGACGGCTCCTGAGCCAGCCAAGCGCAAGACTGTTTTCCAGGAAGACCACGTTGCCGGCGCGCAACAACACCGCGTTCGACGTGGTATCGGCGATCGGCGTTGCCGAGACCACCAGGAAGCTCAACGGCCCCTGGAGGCGGGCGGATTCTGATCCATAGCTCCCGCTGCTCGTGACGCCCCAGAACCAGCGCGGGCTGAACGATCCCATTCCGCTCAAGGTAACGGTGTTATACGCCTGCGGATCGCCACCGTTGGTGTCGGTCGGCGTGATTACACCCGAGTACTGCGCCAGAAAACGTCCCGTCCGGGTCGGCATAAAGAGCGCGACATACGGCTCGACCGCAGTCGAGTACAGGTTATTGGTGACACCGGGTATGGTATTGCCAATGTTGTTGGTATAGGTAGACTCGATGGCCCCGCCATAGAAGAACTGATACTGGTAGTCGCGGCGGGCGGAAGGAGGCTGCGCTCCCTCGGCGTACTCGCCATTGGAGATCGGCTGGTCAGTGCGCACCTGCGGATACAGGCTGATCAGCTGCCCTGTGCCCAGAGACACCGTGTAAGCGCCATCACTGTTGGCGTACCACGGGTTGTCTGGAGGCGCCTGGTTGCTGGTGCTCGCAGGAACCGCCTGGGCATTGCTGTCTGCCGGAGTTGCCTGGCCGTTGTTGCTTGCTGGGGCAGCCTGGTTATTGCTATCTGACGAGTTCTGCGCCAATGCCGCGGGACCAGCCAGCAAGCACACCACCGCCAGAAAAATCAGGGCCCGGTTAATCATGCGTTCATTTTTCATGGGACCACCACCGTATCTCCTGGATGTAGAGCAATGTTTTGCTCCGTGTTTTTACCCTGAACCACTTGCTTGTACTTGAACTTGAGTTTCACCGGCTTGCCGTCCTCAACACGAAGCACGACGATGCTGTCGCGCTTGGCGAAGGGCGTAAATCCGCCGGCCTGTGCTATCAATTGCAACACGCTTGTCTCAGAATTGAGCGCATAACCTCCCGGGCGAATCACTTCGCCGGTAATGAATGCCCGCTTGCTGCGGATGTCAGTCACCGTGACCGTGACTTGCGGATTATTGAGAAAGTTCTTTAATTTTTCCGCGATCACGTTCTGAATCTGCACGGGGGTCAAGCCGGCGACCTTGACGTCATTGACCAGCGGCAGCGAGATGTTGCCGTCAGTCCGCACGACCACGGTTTGCGAAATATCCGGTTCTTTCCAGACCGTAACGTGCAGCACGTCAGCCTCGCCCACGATGTAACTGGAAGGCAAAACTTCCGCAAGCTTGGTGTCCGCAGGCTTGTCCGTATCGGCCGCTTTGGCCGTATCGGCCGGCTTGGCCGGATCGGCTGGCTTCGCGGTTGCGGCGCCCTCGGGAGCCTTCAGGTTCGCGCTCTGCGTCTGCGCTACCAATCCAGTTGCGCCCAAGACCCAGCAGACCATCACGACTTTGGCAATCACTTTTTTTAGAGAAGACATTTTCACTCCTGCTTTTTCACCCCTCCGGCATGGCCGGGAAAAATAGTCGTAACTGGCTATTTCGCTCCTTTACCCAGCAAAATGACCTTGACCGTCTCAAAAATGATGGCCACGTCGAGCGAGATAGAAAGATGTTTGATATAGAAGAGGTCGAGCTCCAGCTTCCTCTTCGCGTCTTCAACTGTGGAACCGTACTGATACTTGATCTGCGCCCATCCGGTAACGCCGGGACGAACGGTGTGCCGCTGGGAAAAGAAATCCAGGCTCGAGTCCAACAGCTCGCAAAAATACGGCTGCTCGGGCCGGGGACCGACCAGGCTCATGGTGCCGCCCAGAATGTTGAAAAACTGCGGCAGTTCGTCCAGGCGATATTTGCGAATGAATGCTCCGACGCGGGTAATCCGGCTATCGCCGTCGGTCGCCCAGCTGGGACCGCCTTTTTCGGCGTCCTGGCGCATGGAACGAAACTTGAGGATTTCAAACTGCTCGCTGTTCAGGCCGACCCGCTTCTGGCGGAAGAAAACAGGAGTTCCGCTTTCGATAACGATCGCCAGCGCGACCAGCGCCATGACCGGCAGGGTGAGCAGGATTGCAACCAGAGCGGCCACAATATCTGTGGTGCGTTTGGCCGCCAGCAGAAATTTGTTCTTGCGGAAACCATCGGAGAAGATCAGCCAACTGGGCGAGAGCTTTTCCAGAGCGATGCGGCCGCTGATCCTCTCGAAAACCGTGTGCGCATTTTCCACTCTGACGCCGGCGAACTTGAGCCGCAGCAGTTCGCGATAAGGCATGCGCCCGCGCTGCTCCGCCAGCGAGAGCACTACGCGTTCGATCTGCTTCTCTCGAACCAAAGTTTCGAGTTCGCTGAGACCGCCGATAATCCCCGGGTTTACCAGAGACTTGCCAATGTTCTCTCCCTTTTCATCGAGGAAGCCCAGGACCTTCAGGTTGAGATCGGGCCGTGAACAGATTTCACGCGTCAGCGAAATCCCGGCAGGTCCGGTGCCGACAATCAAGAGACGCTCCGGGCGCCCGAGAAAGAAAAATCCCTTGGAATCAAGCAGCACGCGCCAGGCAAAGATCAGAGTCATGATCGTGGGCACAGCCAGCGCAGCGATCCCGCGCCCCAGGCTTACGCCCGGAGCCAGGTAATAGATCAACGCCAAACCAATTGAGGCCACGCCCAGCGCCTGCAATAGACCAATCAGCAAGCTGCCGCGCGACTTCATGACCTCCATGTCATAAAGATCGTTGTAGTACAGAGCAAATTCGCACATCAGCACAACGACAAGAAAACGCGCGACCGGATGTCCGCCCGCGTACTCCCAATGCATGGACATGAAACGCAGAACGGTAGCCAGGGCTAGGCCGAGGATAATCAACAGGCCTTCACTGGCAACCAGGACCAGCGTCTTGGTCGGGATTCTTTGTCCACCGATTTTAAGCATTGCTCACCTTGGCGACGGGCATAAGGTTCCCAACCGCGTCTCCGCCGTCGTCTGCATCTAGATTGCTTTGCGTCGAAGCTGCGACACTGGTTTCCGGCTGCTGCATGCTTCTCACAGCACCGCGATTGGGTGAAAGACCGGCGTCGCGGATCTTGTACAGCAGGGCGCGGTAGCTGATCTTGAGCGCTTCCGCGGCGCGACGGCGATTCCAGTGATTGGCCTGCAGGACCTTGAGGATGATCTCGCGCTCCAGCCGGCGAACCGCCTGGTTGGTGATTTTCTTCAGGGGAACCGGACCTTCCTGGGGAATGTCCAGTTCGAATGCACCCGCTGCGGGTTCAGATAGATCACTGCTGATGCAGGTTTCCGTTCCTAGAATTGCGTACCGCTTGACCAGGTTCTCGAGCTGGCGAATGTTGCCGGGCCAGTGATACGCCTGCAGCAGCCGCATCAGCGACGCGGATAAAGCCGGCGTCTTGCGGTTGTAGACCATGTTGAAATGGCCGCGGAAGTACTCCACCAGTTCGGGGATGTCGGCGCTTCTTTCGCGTAACGAAGGCAGCGTGACGTTGACCACGTTGACGCGATAGAACAGATCTTCGCGGAAGTTCCCGGCGGCAATCTCGCGGCGCAGATCGCGGTTGGTGGCGCAGATCACGCGCGCTTCAGACCGGGTGTCTTCCTGTGCTCCGATGCGGCTGAATTTTCCATCCTGCAGTACCTGCAGGAGTTTGGACTGCAAGCCGAGGCTCAACTCACCAATCTCATCGAGGAACAAGGTGCCGCGGTCGGCGAGGGTGATCAGCCCGGGTTTGGAGGTGTATGCGCCGGTAAATGCGCCTTTTTCGTAGCCAAAGAGTTCGCTTTCCAGGAGCGCATCTGGAATCGCAGGGCAATTCACCTTCACATAGGGGCCCTTGGATAGAGGTGAGTTGCGGTGGATCAGCTTGGCAATGATTTCTTTGCCTGTTCCGCTAGGTCCTTGAATCAGCACTGGGACGTCGGCCGAGGCGATCATAGCCAGATCGCGCTGGACCTTCTTCATCGCATCCGACGCGCCAAAAATTACTGACTCCGGGGGGAGTTCAAAATTCTGCTCTACCGTTTGTTTCATTCGAGGCTCCGTCTGCCCACAAAACGAGGAAGTTCACACGCTGAGGTGCTACCCCATATGTGCATGTACAACGCCAAAGTACCTGGATAAAGAGCATGTACTTAGGTAATCTGGGAGAAGCGCTAATCTTGACTATCTGTATGAAAATAAACGGGTATTCGTCTTTGCGACGCGCAGCGGGTAGGACCTGGAGGACAGAGACCTTATCGCGCATGCCAACCGGAATGGGAAAATGTTTTCACAGTGGGAAGATCGCTTTCCCACCGGAAGGTGAGCTCTGGGGCGGAAAGATTAAATAATACTAATATTCTTATTTTGGACTACGTTTCATTGGCGCCAGCGGTCGACAACATTCCACCACACGACTTTGAGCCACTCTTCAAACGTGGTTTTGGCCCACTCCCTCCGCTGCCACCAACGGGTGCCAAAGACCCTTGGATCGTGGGCTGCCGCAATCGACCATTGATACTGTGGCAAACGATGCGTAAACACGGATTGGGCCCGCGCGGTATGAAAGTCGCTGGTGACCAGCAGCACGCTCCGGGCATGAACCGACTCCAGGCACTTGGCGACAAAGCCCGTCTCGGTAAGCGTTGAGTCCTGTTCAAACGGACAGACGCTCACCTTGTCTGACATATCGCCGGTATCCTGCTTGAGAAACGCCTGTGCATATTCCACCGGTGTGTGGCCGAAGTAGGTGGAATCGGATGGGGCATCGAGAAAAAGATGATTGCCGTAGCCGGCACGCAGCAACTCCATGCCGCGGCGGTATCGTTCGTTCTCACTGTCCCCGGCAAGTACGACGATCGCGTCAGAGCGCTCAGGACGATCGCGCACCAGCAATCTTCCCGCAAACAAAGAGAGCACTGCGAGTAACACCACCACAGCGATCGCAATCCGCGGTTTTGTAATCCACCGTCTCCTGGTTGGAACCGGCCGGGCACGGGAATTTAATTGCAGCGTGGTGTAAGACACACTCTTCCCATACCACCAAGCCCATCAGGAAAGCAACTTACGGGGAACCACCGTCTTTTTCACCAGCCGGGCAATGACCAGGACGAGCCGAAAGTACTTCGGTCAAAACACTGTGCAAACAATTGCACCACCGGGAACATCCCGGCCGGACCGCTCCACTTCAGATTTCACTATCCCCAACATACGAAAAGGCTTCCTCATTCCGATTCCTGCCGCAGCATGCCTCGAATTTGGCATGTCAAGTGCCCGTAACAGGAGGCATATGAGTTCCTTGGAATATCTAGCTTCTTCGCCGACGGCTTGTCTGGCGGCTAAACTGGAAGACCGGACCGCTCGCATTGGCGTGATCGGGCTCGGATACGTTGGTCTTCCTCTGGTTCTCCTTTTCAGCGAGCAAAAGTTCTGTGTGACCGGCTTTGATATCGACAGTAAAAAAGTCAGCATTCTTTCACAGGGCGGCTCTTATATTGTGCGCATACCGGAAACCGAGATCCAGGCCGCGCAGCGCAACGGCTTTTCCGCGACCTCGGATTACTCGAACATCTCCACCATGGACGCGATCATCATCTGCGTTCCTACACCGCTCAACGATCATCATGAGCCCGATTTGAGCTTCATCGCCGCAACGGCGGAGTCTATTGCGCCGCACCTGCGGCCCAGCCAACTGGTGATCCTGGAGAGCACGACCTATCCCGGAACGACGGAAGAACTGTTGATCCCGATTCTGGAGAAGAACCCGCGCGGTCTGAAAGCCGCACGCGGACTCGATGCCGATCCGGCAAAAACCTTCTTTGTCGCGTTCTCTCCGGAGCGCGAAGATCCGGGCAATGACACAGTAGCCCGATGCGATATTCCCAAGGTTGTGGGCGGGTTGAATCCGGACGCGACCGAGTTGGGCCGCAAGCTTTATGGAACCATCTTCCACCGCACGGTGCCGGTTTCAACGCCGGCTGCAGCGGAGATGACCAAGCTGCTCGAGAACATTTACCGCTGCGTGAATATCGCCCTGGTCAATGAGCTCAAACTGCTATCGCTGCGGATGGGAATCGACATCTGGGAAGTGATTGCTGCAGCATCAACCAAGCCATTCGGATTCCAGCCGTTTTATCCCGGACCGGGCCTGGGCGGGCACTGCATTCCCATTGACCCGTTCTATCTCTCGTGGAAGGCAAAAGAGTATGACTTCCATACCCGCTTCATTGAACTGGCGGGCGAGATCAACCTCAACATGCCGTACCAGGTGGTGGCTTCAACTGCGGCAGCGCTCAATCGTCAGCGCAAAACGCTGAATGGAGCAAAGGTGTTGATCCTGGGCGTGGCCTACAAGAAAGACATCGACGATCTGCGGGAATCGCCGGCACTCACCATCATCGAACTGCTGCAGAAGGAAGGCGCGCAGGTCAGCTACAACGATCCTTTCTTTGAATACGTGGGCCGCGGCCGCAAGTACAACCTGGAGATGAAGAATTCGTCGTTGGATAACCTCCGGGAATACGAGTGCGTGGTGATTGTGACCGACCATTCTGCATACGACTATGAAGCAATCGTCGCGCAATCCAATCTGGTGATCGATACGCGTAACGCGACCAAAGGCATTCAAAGCTCCAAAATTGTTCGTTGTTAGATTTTCGGGTCCCTCTCGCTCCTTCATTGGCTGGCCGTTCAGGCCAGCCTTCTTTCTTGCCCTTGGATCATGCGAAGTAAAATTCCTTTAATCAGTTTCCATATCGGGAAGTGCCAGTGGTGAAGCCGGCTTCTCCCTCGAGTGCTAACTGCGTGATAATCCATGGATTCTTGTTTCATTGATCAGGCCAGCCATCCGGGTACAAAGGCATGGCATCCATTCTGATCGCTTGCGTGTTCCCCCAAAGAGCATCCGGCGGGACCAATCTGAAACGCTTGATACTTCTGTAACGTTCACCAGGCGAATTAACGCGAGGTATGATCAGTCCCATGGCAACACAGGCTCGTGTGCGTTCTGCTCCCCAACCAGGTGGAAAGTCGTCCCAGGAAAAAGCGGTTTTCCGGCGTTGGCAGCGCTATCGACTCAACATCCCTATCCGGCTCATCTATTCCCACGAGGGAAACACAAAAATCATGAGCGGCCGGGGCAATGATGTGAGCGAAGGCGGTGTGCTGGTCTTTGCAGGAATGGAGCTGAAGGCCGGCGACGAAGTCGCAATTGAATTCACACCGCCGTTCTCGGCGGGACCGGTCCGCGCCAAAGGCATAGTGCGCCACCGTCGTGGATATAACTACGGCATCGAGTTCCTGCAGGAATGCGAAACGGATCGTGAGCAGACCGAGAAATTCCGCGGTTTGCTGCGCCTGGCTGCAGGCAACGCCACAGAGTAGCCTTCTTCTCTCGCCGTTAGGTCGACCGGAATACCGTGGTTGTCACCACGGTTGATCGGTCATTAATGCCGGCTGCTCTGCTCTACTCCGGCGCTTCCTCGCGGAACCTCATATGCGCCCAACGAAAATGCTCTGCCTTGCGGACGCCCCAGGCCATCCTTGTCAGTGATCTGTCCGGCCAAAAAAGGATTGCTGGGGAAGACTGCATTGCCGGCCTCGCGCGCCGGACTTCCCTCCCGCAGATGAAAATCAAATCCAGCAAGGTCGAAAAACTGTGGATCAACGCTCAGGTTGCCGCCCGTCTGCTGCGGCGGAGCACCCGCTCCGAACCACAGATTATTGTCGCCGGTGATCTGAGATTTCTGGCCGTCAAGGTAGAGTTCGCCCCCAAGCTGGTAGACCACGTTATTGCGCAAATGCATCGTCAACGAGGATGGTCCTCCGCCAACGCTGAACGCGCCGCGTGAGCCATCAGTATTGCGCGTATTATTGGCCGCGCAGTCAAAAAGCGTGTTGTTGAAAACTTCGACTGTTCCCGTCCCCGGACGCCCCCGGTTGGTGATGCCGGCAACATATATACAGGAGAACGCGCCTCCATTTTGCAGCGGATCGCGCAGGCCGACGTGATAAATCACGTTGTTATACGCCTCGACCGGCCCCTTCGATGGATCGACGGTGGCAAAGTTGATGGCGTTGCAGTTGTCGCCGTGAATCAGGTTGTCATGGACGTGCAGGTCATACTGATTGTTCCCCGTTTCATCGCTCGAACCGCATCCCGGATTGCATAGCGGCGAGGAGTGGAACTGAATGGCCCGGCAGGTGAAATTGTCGTGGATATGGTTCCAGCCTACGTCAATGTGGTTGGAGTCAGTACTGAAATAAACGGCGTGATAAAACTTCGATGAGGTTGGGTTAATACCGGAATTATGTACCTCGTTGCCGTAGAAACGCAGGCGGTTCGCCCCGCTGGCTTCCACGCATCCCACCTGCCCGTCCGCCCCTGGACATTCGATATCGTTCCCGACGATCTTCCAGCCTACCCCGCCAATGTCCATCGCCTGCCTGCCTCCGACGATGTGAAGCTGGGAAATAAGCCAGTAATCTTCGCGAGCACGGATATTCGGCGTACGTATGGCATAGTCCAGGCCGTGCGGCATGCCGATTGTCGCCCGCGCACCTGGATATCCCACCAACGCTTTGGGCGCCTGGGGCTTGCCTGAGTTGTTGCCGCCATCAAGGTCCATGCTCAGGTACGCGGTATAGTCGTCTTCACGGTTCTGTACGACTCCATTCTCAATGTAGCTCACGTCGCCGGCCAACATGTTGTCCTTGGCATGGACAATCGTTCGCCACGGCGCGTTATAGCTGCCGTTGTGGCGATCATTGCCGCGCACAGCGACAAAGAAGATCCTTCCGCGTCGCACGCTAAAAGGAACCCCATTGCTGATTGCGGACGAATTTCTGTCCGCAATTCTTCCCGCGGGCACAACCTTCACCAGGATGTCGCCCGTTCGAGCCGCTCGGCCAAGCTGAAAAGTGATTCTGCCGTCAGACCAAACAGGGTAAGAGGCAACGGCGACCCCACCGACCGTCACAATCGAACGTCCACGTATGGCGCCGAATCCACGGCCCCATATGGTGACGAAGACGCCGTTGTTGCTTTGCCCCCCATAGTTCGGGCCGCTCTCAAGGTCAGAAAAGAAAATGCGAGGCGGAGCAGCCTGAGCCGAGAGACAAGCTGATATGGCCAGGGATAAGAAGACTGCAAATGAGAAAAATTTCATGATTCTGCTCTGAGCCTGATGGAAGGATATTACATCGAGCTGATTTACGCTTGGCGGCGACAATTCGGCATGCATTCAGGTCATCGCATCGCGCCACGGCAGTAGGCATCGAATGCAGGAGTCAGCAGGTCGTCGTGAGCACCACTTTTCCTGTGGACCTCCGTTGGCGCAACAGATCCATGGCCCGTGCAACCTCGCTCAGGTCCAATTGCGCGGAGATATGCGGCTTAAGCTTGCCTTGTTCAAACCAGCCAAGCAGTTTGGCATACGAGTCTCGCAGCAGCTCCGGTTTGCGGGCCTGGTACGACCCCCAATAGAACCCGATCACATCAATGTTCTTGACCAACAGGATATTCGCCGGCGCCTGCGGGATGCGACCCGAAGCGAATCCGATGATCACGAGTCGTCCGCCCCAGGCAATTGAACGCAAGCTGGCGTCGAAAGCATCGCCGCCAACCGGATCGTAAATGACGTCCGCACCTCTCCCGCCGGTGATGGCCTTCACACGTTCGCGAATGTCCTCGCGCGAATAATCGATGAGGTGGTCCGCGCCGTGCTGTCGTGCAATTTCCAGTTTCTCCGCTCCACCGGCGCAGGCAATCACGCGCGCTCCCATCACCTTGCCGATTTCGACTGCCGTGAGCCCCACGCCGCCGGCCGCGCCATGTACGAGCAGCCACTCGCCCGCCTGCAGATGGGCACGCCAATCAAACGCTCCGTATGATGTTCCGTAGGTTACGGGGAAACTGGCGGCGGTCACAAAGTCCATGCTGTCGGGGATTTTGAGAACGCGGGCGGCATCAACCACTACTTCTTCCGCGTATGCTCCGGTACCGGTCAACGCCATCACACGATCGCCGGCCTTCAATCCAGTCACCCCTGCTGCGACTTCGGCTACAGTACCCGCGGCTTCCATGCCCGGAGTGAAAGGAAAGGCAGGTTTTTCCTGATACTGTCCTGACACCAGCAGGAGATCGGCAAAGTTGATGCCTGCAGCCTGTACGGCAATTCGCACAGCGCCGTCCCGGGTTGCGGGCGACGGTACATTTTCAACCGATAGCTTCTCCGGTCCTCCCCACGCCTTACATAAGACAGCACGCATGCAAGCTCCTTGATTGAACGCCGAAACTCTGGATCGTCACGCTAAACAGGAAGGCCGCGACGCACAAGCAACACTGTCTGGTCATCCACTTGCTTTCCCTGTTGCAGCGACCGTTGGCGCAGCGCAGTCGAGATTTGCTGTAAGGGGTTCTTCGCCGATTTCAGCAAAACTTCCTTGAGCGGCTCCAAGCCAAGCTCATGGCCCTTGGAGTCTGCCGATTCAGTGAGGCCATCGGTCAAAATGGCCAGCACATCACCCTGCTCACATTCAATGTAACCATCTTCAAATTGGGCATCCGCAACAATCGCCAGCGGCAGGTTTCGCACCAGTTTTTCCTCGACGATTTGCAGGCGGTTGCGGTAATGAAGCACAGGCAGGTGTCCGGCAAGAGCAAATCGGAGGTTGCTGCCTTCGGCGCCGGTAATGCAGGCGAAAGTCACAAACACGTTCGGTGCTGACGTCGAGAGCAACACCCTGTTAAGCTCTGCCAGCAAGACCGGCAGCCCCGCCCCATTCGGCGGTCTCATCCGCGTCGCACTCTTCACCATAGCCATGATCATTCCTGCCGGCACGCCATGTCCTGCAACATCGGCCACATAAGCCGTCCATTGCCTGCCTTGCTCCGCCACATCCACCAGGTCGCCGCCGATCTGGCCGCTGGGAATCGAAATCCCATAGATTTCATATCCGCTCAGCTTCTCTGAGATCGCGGGTACAAGCGCGTGGTGGACTTCAGCAGCCAGCTTCACCTCGGCGGTCGTCGCAAATATGCGCGCTCCTTCTTTGCGGATAAATCCAACCACCAGCGCGTAACCCGCTATGATCGAGAACATGGCGAAAACGCCCTCAATGACCAGCTTGTCAGTGACAGCCTTGCGGCTGAAGTCCATCTGATCATATGCGGGCACGTTCCTTCGCATCATGTTCCCGATCAGCATGCTGACCGCGAACTGGATGGGAAACAGTATCACCATGACCCACACAAGTCGGCGAAACCCTGCATACGCCCAGACCATAGAAAAAGCCCCGGTCATAAGCGCGAACGAGATCGCCCAGGGAACGTAAATCCAGGTCTGATTCACAAAATTCAGAACCAGGCCAAATGAGGTAAAAAGGCAAAAAATCCCGAGCAGCAGCATGGCGTGGGCTCCGCGTGGAACAGTCTTCCAGTATTTTGCCGAGTTCGCCCAGCGTGAGCTCTTGGCCATACGTCGTCCCTGAAGGACTCTAAGTGTACTCGCCTGGTTCAAAGCTGGCCATGGCTTGCCGCTGCCCCTTCTGCGGCGATGGCTCAGTTCTGCGGAAGTCCCCCATTCGCCAGCCGCACCGACAGCTTGATCGTGTTTAGCGTCTTACCATCGGCTTCAATCCTGCACTCGATCTCCTGCCGGTCTTTGACCTCAGCCTTGGGCGCATCTACCGTCACCTGCCAATAGAAGTCTGATTCCGGCTCAAGAGTAAGGTGCCCTGCTCCGCTTTGATTTGTCCAGCCATCGGGCAGCTTCAGAGAAATGGAAATTGGCTTTGCCGCATCCGTATGGTTGCGCAATTCCAGCGGGATCAGCAACGTTGCCCCACGCTTGATGGAGACCTCCGGCACGGGGGCCTGGGGCAGCTTTGTTAGTCCATGGGCGCGGCGAAAGCTCTCGTAAAACCCCCACGGCCCGCTCAACTGCACGCTCAGCGCGGCAGTCTGCGTTTCCGGCTCTCTGCTGGCCGGCGCAAACGTCATCCGTCCCGGCGTGATTCCCTCAAAGACATCTCCGGTCACGCTGCCCGGCACATGCGACTTGCCGAGCACAAAATCGATCGATCCGCCCCAATTCTTTTCCTGCTCCGCAATCTGCTTCTCGTCCATCTTCTTCATGCGTTCGATAAAGGTGCGGTATTGCGTCAGGTGATATTCAAAGGTCTCCATGGCCAGACGCCAGTAAGGTTTTTTGAACTTGGGCGATATTCCATTCGTGGGATAGCTCGGCCCCGTATTCTTGAAAATCTCACTATCGGCAGAGTCTGGAAAGTAATAGAGCTTTTTGGGCTGCCACGGCTGCAGGCCGTCGAACAGCGTTTCATTCACCTTCACGGGCCCGGCCAGCTGCGCTGGAAAAACCGTAGGATCCCCCGCTGTGTCGAAGGCTTCGGTTGCCAATACACCTGCGGCCTGGTGATCGCCGTGATTTTCGCCGACAAAAAATCCGGGCTGCCAGGTGAGTATCACCTCGGGGCGCGTCAGCCGCACCATCCTGACCATCTCCTCCAGCACCTGCCCATTGCCCCAGTTTGCCAGTGACTCCAGTACGTTTTGCGTTGGCGTATCCTTCCCGCTCATAAACCAGATGTTGTTGATGCCCACGCTTTCGAGAGCATGCCGCAACTCCATCTCGCGTACCGCTCCCAGCGACCGCGCCCGCTCCGGCCCCATGTTGTTGTGGCCGGCCTCGCCGTGCGTGGTGTACACCACCGCCACCCGCTTGTGCTGATCGATGAGCTGCAACAGATATGGAACGGCTCCGGTTTCGTCATCGGGATGTGCGACGACGAGGAGCAAGTCAACTTTCAGTCGTTCATCGGGCTGCAACAGCGGCGGTGTGGGTGAAGGTGTGGAAGTCTGGGCGAGAGCCGTTGCGATCAGCAGTACAGCCGCTCCCAGCGCGCGAAGAGGTCTCATTGTGTCTCCCGGTGAATATGGTTCGACCTAACGGCAGACTCAATCGTAAGCGGCAGGGATGCAAATTTTGTGGATTTATTGACTTGGCCTCATGGCGAAACACTCGCGAGCCTGAAGAAATCGCGAAGGTTGCGCGATCGATCGCTCACAGATGAGCAAGTTTAAGCGTCAGCGGGTCGGGTTTTCCTCCAAAATATTTCTTCAGTGCGTCTTTGAAAAGGCCGTTGTCGGACGTGGCATGTGCAAACAAGGTCATGGATGACCGAAACTTCAGGTCATCCGGATCCGCGAAGATTTGCTCAATAGAACGGCCCTCGATCAGCAGCACAAGCTGCGTGCAGTGTCTCAGGCGCGGCCCAAGCAGCGGATGCGCCAGATATGCCTCGGCCTCCTGAAGAGAGGAAATTGCGTAAAGGTTCGCCATGGCGCTGCCGCCAAGACCTTTGAACTGAGGGAAAATGAACCACATCCAGTGGCTTTGTTTATGGCCGTCGCTCAGTTCAGCGCAGACCCGCTCATACCAACGATCCTGCGGCTCAACAAAGCGCTGCAAGTTAAATGGGTCGTTGGGTGCCATGATCGATTCCAAGGACTGGAGGCCATCGCGGATTGCCAGCCTCATCATACTCTCAGATGGCGTGGCGAAATATGCAATCGTAGATTGCGTCGCAAAAAGAGAGTGGTTGTTCTGCCTGCTGCGCTTGAACCTTTTCCGTTGAAGACCACCTCTAGATGTCGTAATACAACGCAAACTCATACGGATGAGGCCTCAACCGCATCGCATCCACCTCTTTCGCACGCTTGTAGTCGATATAGGTCGTCAACAGGTCTTCCGTGAAGACATCGCCTTTGAGCAGGAACTGGTGGTCGTGCTCCAGGGCGTCCAGGGCTTCATCGAGCGCACCAGGCATCGATGGCACTTTCCTGAGCTCTTCGGGACCGAGATCGTAAATGTCCTTATCCAGCGGCTGGCCTGGGTCAATCTTGTTCTCGATTCCGTCGAGACCGGCCATCATCATCGCCGCAAAGGCGATGTACGGATTGCAACTTGGATCAGGCGGACGGAACTCAACGCGCTTGGCCTTGGGCGAGGCCGAATACATCGGTATGCGGCACGCCGCCGAGCGATTGCGCCGCGAATAAGCCAGGTTCACCGGCGCTTCAAAGCCCGGCACCAGGCGTTTGTAAGAATTCGTGGTCGGCGCGATCATCGCCGAAAGCGCCGGCCCATGTTTGATCAGCCCCCCGATATACCAGAGCGCCATCTGCGAAAGGCCGGCGTAACCGTCACCGGCAAAAAGCGGCTTGCCGTCTTTCCATAGCGATTGATGCGTGTGCATGCCGCTGCCATTGTCATTGAAGAGCGGCTTGGGCATGAAGGTGACGGTCTTCCCATACTGGTTGGCCACATTTTTCACGATGTACTTGTACAGCATCATGTTGTCGGCCGAGCGCACCATCTTGTTGAAGCGCAGATCAATCTCCGTCTGCCCGCCCGTGGCGACCTCATGGTGGTGGCACTCTACTTCAAGCCCGCAGGCTTGCATGGTCATCGCCATCTCGGTACGCAAGTCCTGGTAGTGATCGGTGGGCGGGACCGGGAAATAACCTTCCTTGTAACGCGGACGATAGCCCAGATTGTTCTCCTGCCGGCCGGAATTCCAGCGGCCTTCTTCAGCATCGATGAAGTAGAAGCCCTGGTTTTCTTTCTGGTCGAAACGCACGTTGTCAAAGATGAAGAACTCCGCTTCGGCGCCGAAGTATGCCGTATCAGCCAGGCCGGTCGACATCAGATACATCTCCGCCTTCTTGGCGATATAACGCGGATCGCGGTCATAGCGCTGCTTCGTCACGGGATCGATCACGTCGGCCACCATCACCAGGGTTGGCGCTTCGGTGAACGGGTCCATGAGATAGAAATTGGCGTCGGGAATGAGCAGCATGTCGCTTTCGTGGATGGCTGCCCAGCCGCGGATCGACGATCCGTCCATGCCAAAACCATCTTCAAATGACGCCTCGGAAAACTGTTCGATGGGGAATGAAACGTGGTGCCACAGTCCCGGAAGATCGGTAAAACGCAGGTCCAGCAGTTTGGCGCCGTTCCCCTGCGCGAACTCCAGTACGGATTTTGGATCAGCTTTGGCAGACGACATAAAGAGACTCCTTCACAGATTGACGATAAACCCGCGGCAGTGGCAAACGAAATTGATTGTTTTTATGCGTGAGATAAGCAGAGTTTATGCTGGTGGAAGATTTTTTCCGAAGTCTCGAGCGAAGCGAGAGATCCCTATAGCAACGAAAGACTTAATGCAATCAAATACCAAGACCACCCGTCGGCGAGCTGATCTTCCTTGCGGATTCATTGTGATGATAGGGACCCCTCGCTTCGCTTCGGGGTTATAGAAAAAGCTGCTTGCCAGTTGCTAATTGCTGATTCTCACCACGAGTTTTCCCCTCACATGTCCTGCTTCACTCAACCGATGCGCTTCGGCGATCTGCTCAAGGGGAAATACGTTTTCAATCACGGGCTTGATCTTGCCCGCTTCGATCAACGCGCTGATCTTGTCCTGCTCGCCGCCGCGTGGTTTTACTTGGGTGAGCAGCAGCCGCTTGCCGCCCAGCAGCCCGCGGCTAAAGCCTCCGGCAACACCGGCAAGAGCTGTAGAAAAGAATTTGAGCTTGCTTGCAGGCTTGTCAGGGATCGGGACGGTAAGCGTAACCAGCCGTCCGCCGAATTTCAGAGCGCGAAACGACGCTTCCCAAACGTTGTAGCCCACGCCATCGAGCACCAGGTCGAACTTCGGTTTGACGTCACTGAACCGCTCTTTCGTGTAGTCGATCGGTTGGTCCGCGCCCAGTTCGCGCAGCAGGTCCTGATTGCGGGTGCTCGCTGTAGCGGCAACGAAGGCGCCGAAGGCCTTGGCGATCTGGATTGCCATCACGCCTACGCCACCCGAACCTCCATGAATCAGTAGGCGCTGACCGGTCTTGAGTTTGCCCTGGTTGAGCAGCGCCTGCCATGCAGTGAGCGCAGCCAGCGGTATGGCCGCAGCTTCTTCATGGCTCAAGTTGGACGGTTTTTTAGCCAGCGCTTTTTCGGGAACCACGGCATATTCCGCATATGTCCCACGATAGGTCTTGGCGACGTAACCATCTTTGAAGCCATAAACTTCGTCGCCCGGCTTGAACAGCGTCACTGCCAACCCGACCTCGGTCACCACCCCGGAAAAGTCACAGCCCCAGATCACCGGAAAAACCACCGGCCTCACGGAGTCAAGCAGTCCGCGGCGAAGTTTCCAGTCCAATGGATTCACGCTGGACGCATGTACCTGCACCAGCACGCCATTCGGTCCGAGATGCGGCATCGGCACATCAGGCTCAAGCTGGAGAACTTCCGGGCCCCCGTAGGATTCGCATAACATGGCCTTCATCGCGGGCTCCAGGCACTGGTCTCGACACCGCCGTAACAATACAGCGTCTAAGCGTTATTTGGTACAGTTCGTTTTCATGGAGAATCAGCAGGAACAGACCCAGCCGGCCGCTGTGCCGTTTTCACAAGTGTTCCTTGAGTGGTGCCGCGTCACCACAATGATCATCCTGCTGGGTACTGCCTTACTCTCTCCAGTGGGATCTTTTTACTCCATGGCTTCCGCTCTGATCGTGTGTAGCCTCGTTGGAGTGGTCATAGGGCTGTGCGGTGCAGGGATTTTAACGAATGCCAGACCCAGGGAGCTTCTTTCCCGAAGGCGTTTTGCACGAATCTTGGGCGTCTTGCTGCCAATCTTCCTTTTGTTGCTCGTCTCGCTCGCATCCGGATTGGGACTCTTTCTTGTGTTGGTGGGCGTCTGGAATCCCTTCACTTTCTTCCTGATTGCCGGTTCTGTCCTCGGAGGTGACCGGGCAGCTCAGCGTATGGAGGGCAAACCTCTGCCAAGTATAATGGCGTCTATTTTTCGGCGCGGCTAAGCGGTATCCTGCTCCCATGGACTTTGACCAACTCGAGACATTTCTCGAAGTCGCCCGGCACACCAGCTTCTCCCGAGCAGCGGAGAAGCGCTTTCGCACGCAGCCGGCCATCTCCTCTCAGATTCGCGCTCTGGAAGAGGAAGTGGGTGCGCGGCTTTTTGATCGCAGCGGCGGCAAGGTGGCGCTCACCGCAGCCGGGAAGGTGTTCCAGCAGTATGCGGAGCAGACCCTGGAGTCGCGCAAGACCATGATGGTTACGGTCGCAGAAATGGAACGGGTCCCGCGGGGCGAAATTGTGGTTGGAGCCAATGAAGGCACCTGCCTGCACATTCTGCCTGAGGTCTTTGCCGAATTCAAAAAGCTCTATCCCAACGTAGGCGTGCAGATCAGCCGGCTGGAGCGGGCCAAGATCATGGAGTCCATTATCGACAATTCGGTCGATTTCGGAGTGGTCTCGGCGCCGGTGGACGACAAACGCCTCACCGTCGTGACCATTCATCGTGATGAGCTCGTAATGATTGCTCCGCCGGGCCACCCGCTGAGTCACATGCAGCAAGCCACCATCGCTGACGTGGTGCGCTTCCCTCTTCTGCTGCCCAAAGTCGGTCGCACCCGCGACGCTCTGGAGAATCTCTTCCATGACCGCAATCTGAAACCCAGAATCTCCATGGAACTGGATTCCAGTGAATTGCTCAAGCGTTTTGTGGCCGCCGACGTGGGCATTGGCTTTATCGCCCGCTCCAATGTGAGCGAAGATGTGAAAGCCGGAGTCTTGGCGGCGGTGCCGATGGCCGATGCCTCCATCCGGCGCGACCTGGCCCTGGTTTTCCGCAAAGACAAGGCCCTCAGCCGCGCTGCTCTGGCCTTTATCGACATCGCCGTGAAGATCAAGCAGGTCCAACCCTCGGCATTCAGCAGTCAGCACTCAGCCACTTGACCTGCCGAGTACAAGCAGTGCTGCCCTACCTTGAGCGAGAAGGGCTGAAGGTTGAGCCCGAATGCTGACTGCTCCTCTGCACCAATCCCGGTGCAATTCGAAAAAGAGCGCCCAAAGTCTGGCTCAGTGTTTTTCTGGACAACAAATTTCGCGGAAAATTCTCCCCGCTCAACTCCCTGCGTGTGTTATTTTTTTTCATTCACGAAAAAACGGCTTTTGGAGGCGAACTAAATTGGGATTAAACATGGTGCCCAAGCGCATCTTCCTGACCAACGGAGTGGGCAAGCACAGGGAGCGACTCACTTCTTTTGAGCTGGCCTTGAGGGATGCCGGCATTGCGGCACAGAACCTGGTGCGCGTCTCTTCGATTTTTCCACCTCATTGCAAGCTGATCTCGCGCAAGGAAGGCGTAAAGTACCTCCATCCCGGTGAAGTTACGTTCGCCGTGGTGGCGGAGAACTCCACCCGTGAACCCCACCGGCTTACCGCTGCCAGCATCGGTCTGGCCATGCCTGCCGACCACAGCACTTATGGCTACCTGAGCGAGCACCACTCCTTTGGCGAAGCCGATGACGTCGCCGGCGAATACGCGGAAGAACTGGCTGCAGAGATGCTTGCCACCACGCTCAACGTGGAATTCGACCCGGACAAGTCCTGGGATGAAAAAAAGGAGATTTACCGCATCTCCAACAAGATCGTCCGCACCACCAACATTACCCAGAGCGGCGTAGGCGATAAGCGCGGCCTGTGGACCACGGTGATTGCATCGGCGATTTTGATTTTCGAATAGCCGCGATCCAGTCGACGTCGCTGGATAATCGACTTCAACCCTTCGTCTTGTGGGGCGGCTTCTTGTAGGTTTTTCCCAGCCGTTCAAACAGAGCCGCACACATGATCGGCAGGCCGACAGTCGCGTCCACAAAGACCTCGCCAAAACGGCCGCCTTCCGCCGGAGGAACGAACTTGCCCCAGGAGATCGCCTCTGAATAAGGAGAACCAGAAAGCCCGCCCCAATAGACGGGCTCCGGACACACGCGCACGCCATAGTGATAGCGTTTGAGCGGCACATCTTCTCCAGCACGGCGCACGCGCAGCTCGCAATAAGGACCAAACTGCTGCGCCCAGTTTCGCGGGACGCCGCCGCCGATCGTCAGAATACCCAGCCGTTTCTGCTGTAGCAGGGTTTCAGCAAAATGGTTCAGATCGAGGAACGGATCATAACGAAGCTGCGGCTTGCTCTCGCGGGCGCGCATGCGATTGTTGAGCGCCACGTCCAGGCCCAGCTCAGAATCGGTAAACGCCGGCACAAAAACCGGTACATTCTTCACAAAGGCTGATTTCAGGATGCCCCGTCCCTTGGCGTGGTTCTTGAGGTGCTCTCCGATGGCGCGGTTCAACTTCCATGAACACATGGTCTGCTGCGGATCCCATTTCCCCAAAACTTCTTCCATCACCAGCTCCACGTGGTCGAGGTTCTGCTCCGGCTCCAGTGTGTCATAAACGCGGTTGTAACCGGCCTCATACAGTTCCACGTCACTCATTTTTGGGTCGTAGCGATAGTGGTCGCATCCGGTGGCTTCAACCAATCCGTGCGCCATGAGCGCGCCGGTCGAGACGACGGCGTTGACCAGCCCCTTTTCGATCAGGTCACAGATGATCAACCCTTGCTTTGCGACCGTCATGGCTCCGGCCAGGGTCATCACCACGAAGCAATCGTTATCGCGCGCCATGGCTTCCAGCACGTCGACCGATTCGCCAAGCTGGCGGCCGGTGAACGCAGTGTCCGCCATGCCGCGCACCAGATCGTCGATGCCTTTGACCTTGGAGAGGTCCAGCGGAAAAACCGGCGAAAGCTTATCTGTTACCGGATCGTGCAGCTTGCGATCAATGCCTGAACCTTCCTGATGTTTCTTAACCAAATCTTCACCTCTGCGATCGGGATCGGAATGAAATTGATAAACTCTGAAAAGTACAGGGAAGAGCCGTTCATAGTCAAACCGCTCTGGAAAACGCAGAAATCAGGAGCACAGAAATGAACGATCTTTTAAAAGGAATCTCGGCACGTTTTGTCGGCGTTGAGCTTTACTTTAGCGACCTTAAGGGCGCCAAGGCATTCTATTCCGGCACGCTGGGCTTGGCCGTGGCCGATGAAGATGCGCAAAGATACGTAAAATTTGGCGCGGATGCCGGCTTTATCTGTCTGGAACGTAAAGGCTCCGAATCGTATCCATCGCGGGATAAGGCGGTGCTGTTTTTCGAGGTTCCGGATCTCGATGCGGTAATCGACCGGGTTGGTGAAGCTTTATTCGTGGAACGGCAGCCGAAATGGGCGGTAATACACGATCCTGAAGGACACAATATTGTGCTCGTCCAGCAGTGAGCCGAAAGCCCGTTTTGCTATGCTTATCAATCAAGCGTGAATCATGAAAGGATTTCCTTGGCACCAGACGCTTTCACTGTTGGCCTGATCCAGATGGCCTGCTCTCCCGACCCCGACGACAATCTTCGCCGGGCCGCGGAGAAGGTGCGTTCCGCCGCCAAACAGGGGGCGCAGATGGTCTGCCTGCCTGAACTTTTTCGTACCCAATACTTCTGCCAGCGGGAGGATGCAGCCCTGTTTGACCTGGCTGAGCCGGTACCGGGACCGACCACGGATGCGCTGGCCGCGGTCGCCCGCGAATGCAAAGTTGTGGTGGTGGTTTCAGTCTTTGAACGACGGGCGCGCGGGCTTTACCACAACACGGCTGTGGTCTTGAATGCCGATGGGAGCGCGAACGGGCTCTATCGCAAGATGCATATCCCTGACGATCCGCTTTATTACGAAAAGTTTTACTTCACGCCCGGTGATCTTGGTTTCAAAGCGTTTGATACCGACTATGGCCGCATGGGCACGCTGGTTTGCTGGGATCAGTGGTATCCCGAAGGCGCGCGTCTGACCGCGCTGCAGGGCGCCAACATCCTTTTCTATCCGACAGCGATCGGCTGGCATCCTGATGAGAAAGCCGAATTCGGCGTGGCGCAGCACGATGCCTGGCGGACGATCCAGCGCGCGCATGCCATCGCGAACGGCGTCTTCGTCGGCGTGGTCAACCGCGTGGGACATGAATTCGGCGACATTCGCGGCAATCGCGCTGCCGGCAAAGGCCTGGAATTCTGGGGCGGATCATTCCTTGCCGATCCCTTTGGAAGGATCATTGTTGAGGCTTCGCACGATAAGGAAGAAATCCTGATCGGCCAATGCGACCTGCAACACCTTGAAGACGTTCGCCGAAACTGGCCATTCCTCCGCGACCGCCGTATTGACAGCTATGCCGGCATCACACGCAGGTTTCTCGACTGATGGCGCGCGAAAAGCTGTCGCATGTCTTGCCCACGCCTCACGCTCTCGGCCATCGTATGCCTGCCGAGTGGGAACAGCACGCAGCTACCTGGCTGGCGTGGCCGCATAATCGTTCTGACTGGCCCGGCAAGTTCGACGCGATCCCCTGGGTTTTTGCCGATATCATCCGCCACCTTGCACGGGTGGAAGATGTAAATCTGATCGTGGCTTCGCCGCAGGAAAAGAGCAAAGCGAAGGAAATTCTTAAGCGCAGCCACGTTGATACGAAGCGCGTCAAATTCCACACTTGGCCTACCAACCGCATCTGGACCCGCGATTCCGGCCCCATTTTTGTCAAGAGCCGGCAAGCTCTTGCGGTTACGAATTGGCGGTTCAATGCATGGGCCAAGTATCCGGACTGGAAGCACGACAATCAATTGCCAGACCGGATCGCGAAAAAGCTTAAGCTCGAGCAATTCACTCCGGTGATCGAACCTAAAGGCAAGCCATACCATGTCGTCCTGGAGGGCGGCAGCATCGATGTGAACGGGCAGGGGCTGATGCTGACAACCGAGGAGTGCCTGCTTAGCAAGGTCCAGCAGAGAAATCCCGGACTCACCCAGCGCGAGTTGGAACAAA
The DNA here is from genome assembly GCA_035262465.1 of Candidatus Angelobacter sp. GTDB lineage: Bacteria > Acidobacteriota > Terriglobia > Terriglobales > Acidobacteriaceae > Angelobacter. The sequence goes on from DATFSU010000003.1 coordinate 190,529, forward strand.
TATTTTCAGAGTATCTGGGAGTAGAAAAAGTGATCTGGCTCGGACAGGGCATTCAGGGTGATGACACCCATGGCCACGTGGATGATATTTCTCGGTTTGTCGCCGCCGATACTGTTGTAACAGTGGTAGAGCCCAGCCGTGCAGACGCCAACTATGAACCGCTGCAGGAAAACTTCCGCCGTCTGCGCGCTGCCACTGACCTGCGGGGGCACAAACTGCAGACGGTGGAACTGCCCCTTCCGCGCCCAGTTATTTTTCGCGGACAGCGGTTGCCGGCCAGCTACGCCAATTTTTACATCGCCAATGATCTTGTTCTGGTTCCGACCTTCAATGACCCCAACGATCGCCGTGCGCTCAACATCCTGGCAGACGTTTTCCCGAAGCGTGAAATTGTTGGTATTCACTGCGGCGATTTCATCTGGGGCCTTGGCGCTATTCACTGCATGACGCAACAGCAGCCAGCCTGATGGTAACGCCTGCTGCTGAACCAGCTCTGCTAATCGGGCTGCTCTTTTCGGTATGACACAGTTCGTTACCGCACCTTTTTAAAACAAAAAAGCAAAACTGCCCGAAGAGCTATAGCTTCTTCGGGCAGTTTCCCGTGTTCCTGGTTGAGTTGCTTTACTTCTTCTTCCGGCGGCTAATCAAGCCGGTAAACAGCGAGCCTAAGCCCAGGAGTCCGAGCAGAGGCAGCGGAGAAGCGGTTTGGGGCAGTTTCTTGTTTGCTTCGGCGCCCTGGCCTTGCTCAGCTGCATTGGCACCCTTCTCTTGAGTGCTCGCGGAAGGCGCCGCTGCGTTTTGGTCAGTCGAGCTGGCGGCCGGCGCATTCTGCTCAGTAGAGGATGGCGTCGTGGCTGAAGGATTTTGCGTGCTCGGGCTGGTCTGAGCTGCATTCTGGTCAGAGCTGGTGCTCGGCGTAGTGCTGCTTGGCGTCGTGCTCTGGTCAGTGCTGCTCGGAGTCGTGCTCTGAGCCGCGGAGCTCTGCCCGCTGGCCGGCGGATTTACCGGAGCGCTGGCGCTTTCTCCAGCGGATCCAGCCGGATTCGAAGTTGTGGCAGCAGGCGCGTTAGCATTGTTTGCGTCAGTGCTTGAAGGCTGGGTGTTGCCGGTGGCTGCGTTCGCCGTATCGGTCGCAGCGCCCTTGGCAGCATCAGCAGTCTGGTCCGCAGCCTGCTGGCCGGCGTTTGCAGCGCTCGTGGCAGCGCCAGTAGCGGCGCCCGCAGCTGCTCCTGCCGCTGCTCCGGCCGCTCCGGAAACGCTATTGTCGGTGCTGCTCGCCTGATTGCTGGTGCAGGAATCCGAGATCATATTGACCGAGGTCACCTGCAGTGAGCCATCGCTGGAGCGCGTTCCCTGCACTTGCACCTGATGTCCATCATGGGGTTTCAGCATGGAGCTGTCGCCCTGCAGATTTACGGTTTGGCCGTTGTCTGCGGTCAGCACCCAATTTCCGCCTGACTGTTTCAGGCAGCCTTTCAGCGAACCTGATTGATCACTGCTCGTGGAGGTTGCGCTTTGGTTGCTCTGATCCGTAGAGGGTTGCGTGCTCTGAGACGGCTGCGTGCTCTGATCCGTCGACGGAGTTGTCGTAGACGGACTGGTGGAGGGGCTCGTCTGTTGGCTCGGCTGTGACTGATCCGGCGTGGTTTGCGAGCCGCTCCCACTTGTCTGCGCGAATGCCATACCGGAGGCCAGCATCAGCGCCAGAATAAGTTTCTTGTTCATGTCGTTGCTCCTTCGAAGTTTCGCCCCTCGGGGCTTTTCGAGTTTCTCGCCAACGTCCGCTGAGGTAGGACGCCGATGAGTGTTTAGAGACAAGTAAATAGCGCGGGGTTGACTGGAAATCAAAACATAAGCCAAGCTGCGGCTCGTGTAGAATTCTTAACAAAAGCACGTTAGCCCGCGATGGCAGAGATGCACACAAACACAGTAAATATGCGGCCCCAAGATGATGTGGCCTGGATGGAGCAGGCACTGGAACAGGCGCGTCTGGCGGCCGGCGCAGGTGAAGTGCCTGTTGGCGCTCTAGTTATCAGAGATGGCGAAATCGTCGGCCGGGGCCACAATCGCAATCTGCTGGACCAGGATCCCACCGCCCATGCTGAAATCGTCGCCCTGCGGCAGGCGGCGAAACGTTTGGGAAACCATCGCCTGGGAGGGTGCATCGTTTATGCCACCATTGAACCTTGCTCAATGTGCGCCGGTGCTCTCGTCCACGCCCGCATTTCGCGGCTGGTCTATGGAGCCAGCGATCCTAAGGCAGGCGCATCCGGATCAGTGTTGCAGGTGATCAACTATCCGGGGCTCAACCACAAGATGGAAGTCACTGCTGGAGTGCTGGCGCAACAATGCTCCGAGATTTTGCAGGACTTCTTTCGGAGTAAACGAGAGGCTGTCGCGAACGGAGAATGAATGAATACTGCCGGTAGCACCATCCGGTTCCGCGTATCATAAAAATTTACAGCCGTCTTCCCGGCTAACCGACCGTGTGATTTTCTAGTCAAAATCATTTATGAGAATGCTCTCCCACCTGCCGCAGGATCTTCGATTCGCTTTTCGCGTTCTGGTAAAGTCTCGGGCATTTTCTATCATCGCCATTCTCACGCTGGCACTCGGGATTGGCGCCAATACGGCGATCTTCTCCGTTGTAAATGGCGTACTGCTCAACCCTCTGCCCTTCCCCCATCCGGAGCAGATTGTTTCCATGTTTGAGGCGATTCCGAATTTTGACAACGGTTCTATCTCCTATCCCAATTTCATCGATTGGCGCCGCATGAATCGAACCTTCGCGAGCATGGCGGTTTACCGCAGTACCGGATTCAGCCTCTCCGGCAATGGCGAACCCGAACGCCTGCATGGCGAAATGGTCTCCGCCGGCTTTTTCGAAATCCTGGGCGTTAACCCGCTCATGGGGCGGACTTTCAGTCCGGACGAGGATCGCCTGGGCGCAAATCCCACCGTGATGATCACCGAAGGTCTGTGGAAGAGGAAGTTCGGTGCTCGCCCGGATATTATCGGCCAGCGCATGGTGCTGAACGACGAAGGACGCACTGTGATCGGCGTTGTCCCTTCCAGCTTCCATCTTCGCATACAGAATTTCCAGCGGGGCGAGTCCCTGATTGACGTTTATGTTCCAGTAGGTGAATACAACGAGCCCAAATTCTACGATGCTCGCGGTTCAGGTTGGGGGCTGGACGGCATCGGCAGGCTGAAGCCCGGGGTCACGCTGCAACAGGCACGTGAAGACATGGAGCGCGTCTCTCGTGAGCTCGCCGCTGCCTATCCTGCGATTGATACCGCCCGGAAAGCAGCCATCCTCTCTCTTAAGGAGGAGATGGTAGGGGATGTCCGCCCCATTTTGCTGGTGTTGCTCGGCGCAGTTGTATTGGTGTTGCTGATCGCCTGTGTCAACGTGGCCAACCTTCTTCTGGCTCGCTCCACAGCCCGGCAGCATGAGTTCGCCATACGTATCGCCCTGGGCGCAGGACAACAGCGGGTCATCCGCCAGCTCCTGACGGAAAGTATTCTTCTTGCCCTTGCTGGCGGCGCGCTTGGACTATTACTGGCCAAATTCGGAACCGCAGCTGCTTTGACAGCGGTGCCGAGAACTCTGCCGCGCGCGGAAAACATTGGCCTTGACCCGCACGTATTGCTTTTTACTCTTGGCGTATCCATTCTTTCCGGCATCGTTTTCGGGCTGGCGCCAGCGTGGAAGGCAGTTCGCGGAGACCTGAGCGGCGCCCTGACCGAAACCGGTCGCGCCGTCGCCGGCGCCCGTGGCGGAGCTCAAACGGTGTTTGTTGTCGGTGAAATTGCGATGGCCCTGGTGCTCTTGATCTGCGCCGGCTTGATGATTCGGACGCTCTTCCAATTGTGGGGCCTTGATCCCGGCTTCAACCCTAAGAACGTAATGACATTTGAACTTTCCGGGCCTTCTGCATATAAGAAGCAATCTCCGGATGCTATTCGCGCGGCGTACCGCCAGATTCATGACAAGCTGGCTTCGGCAGCAGGGGTCGACGGGGTGTCTTTCAACTGGGGCGCTCACCCGATGGGAAGCGACGATGATGAGTTTTTCTGGTTCGTGGGCAAGCCGATGCCGGCACACCAGAGCGAACTGCCCATGGCGCTGGAATATGTCGTAGAGCCGGACTACCTCAAGGTCATGGAGATTCCGTTGAAGCGCGGACGATTTTTCACCGCGGCCGACAATGAGCATGCCCCTGCGGTCGCCGTCATCGACGAAAGCCTGGCAGCAAAATACTTTCCTGACAAGGATCCCATCGGCCAGTACCTGGATTTGAACACCAATCCGAGCGATCCGGATAAGGTCCCGAATCCGCAAATCGTTGGCGTGGTCGGGCACGTAAATCAGTGGGGTCTCGACCGCGATGCAGCCAGCCCGTTGCATGCCCAAATGTACCTGCCGTTCGCGCAGATTCCTGATCAAGACTTGCAGCGCGGCGGCATGGGGTCAGACGTATTCGTTCGCCAGCAGCGTCCGGGAAGCACAAGTCTGCCTGCCCTGCGCCAGCGTGCGCTTGAGTTTAACTCCGCCCTGATTCTCCATAATCCTGAGACGATGGAAAAATCGGTCGCCGACTCAATCTCCAGCAAACGCTTCGCCATGATTCTGCTTGGCATTTTTGCCGCGTTTGCCCTGGTGCTGGCCGGAATCGGAATCTATGGCGTGCTTTCATATACGGTAGGCCAGCGCACCAAGGAGATCGGCGTGCGCATGGCGTTGGGCGCACAGCGAGCCCATGTTCTGCAGATGGTGCTGCGCGACGGCGCGCGCATGATCCTTGCGGGAGTTCTCACAGGAGTGATCGCTGCGCTTCTCCTGACGCGCCTGATGGCGAACTTGCTCTTTGGCGTAAGGCCCGCAGACCCAATTACCTTTGTCTCGGTCGCGGCATTGCTGTCGGCCATCGCTCTCCTGGCATGTTATGTTCCCGCACAACGAGCCATGAAGGTCGATCCGATAGAAGCGCTCCGGCACGAGTAGCCCCGATCTAATATCCAAGAAATTGGCCAAAGCCGTTTCCATGCAATGGCTTGCACAAGCAGCAAGCGACGTCGCCCAGGCATCCAACATAGATAAGAACAAAAGACTAAGCTTAGTCACCCAAACTCTCGTGAAAGGGGGAACTATGCGAGTATTTTGGAAAAGATTGATACCTGTAGCGATAGCGGGATTGCTGCTAACCCCAGCATTTGCGCAAAAGAAGCCAGCTCCCGCAATGCCTCCGCCACAACAGGCGCCAGCGCCGCCGGCCATGGCGCAAGCCCCGAATCAACGCATTGTGGTGGTTGAGCCTGTCCGAGTTTTCGATCCATTCTTCGATTACCCGTATCCTTACACTTATGCGCCTGATTACATGGCAAGCACTTTCGGATACGTTAAGATCAAGACCGAGCTCAAGGACGCGTCAGTTTACATTGATGGCGGCTTTGCCGATAAAACCGCTAAAGCCAAGAAATTCGCGCTTCGACCCGGCACACATAACATCGAGTTGCGCGACTCCGACGGCCGCAAATTGTTCCAAGAGCGAGTGGCCGTAACTGTTGGCCAGACCACCGAACTCAAGGTTGGATAAAACCTGAATCTAAACTCGGATCATCTTAAACCAACTCGCCAGGGCACCTTCAAAGCGAGGTGCCCGGCGAGGTTATATATCTGAACGGGTCCCTCTCGCGCCGTCATTTTACGAATTCTTGCTCTGAGGCAATCCGCCACAATCGCTGCGTTCGCTCTTCCTGATAAAATGTCACCAGACCACGATTTGTCACGGCGCGGAGAGGTGCGTGAGTGGTTGAAACGATCCGCCTCGAAAGCGGACATACCTTAACGGGTATCGGGGGTTCAAATCCCTCCCTCTCCGCCACTAGCTGCTCATCTGTCTGCGATTAGCTGCTCCCCTCTCTACGCCATGCTCGTCCCCATTTGGAACGCACCGATTTGAATCTCCCAAAATGGTCCGAGCTTCAGAAATCATGATGCTGTTGTCGTAGATCTCTTCCTAATATCCCGTACAATTTTTCAACGCTGAGGTCTTCCGGACGATGGTCGACGCATAGTTCCGGGGTCTCTTTCATGCTACGAACCCCGGGCTCTACCGGGCCAACATTAGAAGAGTTGCCTTTTTTCATTCAACAGCAAAGGAGATCAATCCATGAAGAAACTTACGTTGCTCAAACTTATGTTCGTCGTTGCGGCGGCCGTGTCTCTCTATGGACAGGCAACGGTCCCCGAAACATGCCCGTCATTTTGTTTCCATTTGACCTGTGGGAATGGGCAACACGCTCACTGCTCCGGTGGAAAGTGCGTGTGTCCGTAGGGTCTGATTCACAGATTGGAATTTACTGAAATCACCGCCGGCCCTCTGCAACGTGAGATTTCGTTTTTTTGAGGCCAATCACATTCGCAGGAGGCCGGTCTTTTTTGGATCGAGTCTGCGCGCCACTCATGAGTCAGATCTCGCTGGCAGAAAACAAACTGTTGCTGTCGATCGCACCGCGCATAGCCAAGGGTAGCGCCTCGGGTTTGTAAAATCGGCGATAAAAATCGGCATCCAGGTGGCACACCTGGAACCCGATTATGGTGCGGAACGGTGCGGTATACGCCGGAAAGCGTTTATAACAGCGGTAGATGTAATCGCAGTACGCGATCGTCGCTTCCACAGCTTCTGCGCTTGGCGCCGGTATTTTGGCGGCGCATGATTCGGCTTCGCGCCAGGAGCTTTGCCGCACGCCGCCACGATATGCTCCATTGGTCCCGAACTTGGTTTCCACAAACGCAAGGACCGCTTCCCTCATGGACTTGTAGTAGGGAGGGCAGAATGGCTTCATCAAGGCGTGGCTGTCTTTTTCCAATCCGATCGGATAAGCGATGGCGGGATCCCTCCTCAGCAAACGCGCCAACGCCGAAGACAACGGTGGAGCACCGGCATAGCGGCTGGCCGGCAGCGTATTCATCCGAAAGCCCAATGCCTGAAACCAGCTGTTTTCATGCCGCGCAAAATTCGGGAATCCACCCAACCCAAGGGCTTCGGCCATCAGCGCGAGATTCTGCAGCACCATTCCGTGTTCGGTCGCCATGGATTCCAGCAGCGACGTCTCCAAAATCTGAACCGTTGTCGTGCGGAGTTCATGCGGGTTGTCATGGAGATGACCGCCTTTACTTTGCCCGAATCGCTGCACACCGGCCGCCCGAAACCATCTCCGTTCATCGCGAAAGAAAACGCCCATGCTCTCGCTGCATAGCTCAAGTATGGCGTTGACGGTCAGCGCGGTGGTTTCGATGATGGGAAGGAAGTAGGTTGTTCCGGGAGCGTACAACGACCAACGATTGATCGAGAAATTGTATCCGGGGGCCAGCGGCGGTGCGGTTCGCCGATCGGAGAGCTGTATCCGGCTGCGGCGATACAATTCCGCCAGACGGCCCTCGCGCGCGAGGCCGGTCAACTCTGTAAATTCGCTCGCGGCAAAATCCTGCGGGCGCTTGAGCAACCACGTTCCGCGATCGTTGGTGACGACCACGGCAACAGCGTGGACCGCATCCGGGCTGGCGACGGTGCGGCCGAGTCTTCCTGCCAGCATGCTGCCGCCTTCGTCTTTGCCATACGAAAGATCGGCCAATGCGTAACCGGTCACGCCGCACGCCGCGAATGCGAGCGCCGCCTCTTCGTCCTCGGTGAGCGGCACGGGCTTATGGGAGCTCGCGTAGTGGAACGGCCCGTCAGGAATACTCATACCCATGCCCATCCGTCGTGAACGGCGGTTGAGCAATGCCTCGAACAAGGTTACTTTGAGAGGATCTGGAAACATATCAGGCAGACCTCACTGGAGTAATCTTCGTGTCTTGCTTCAGCGGCGCTGCGATGCCCGGCCGGACTGCGCTTAACGCATCAGCCGCGTAACGATCAACAGCCAGCAAGCGCACCCGCGTGCGCGCACGAATGCGGCAAGCGGTGCCCGGATTGGCGAGATCGCTAAAATAATCTCCCGTTTTGAGCGTGGATACCACCACCTCACGGTCTTCATCGCTGGCGACAACATCTGCTTCCCCACGCTCCACCAGATAGTTGTAACGGCGGCTGCCCTGGGCTGAGAGGATGACCTGTCCGGGCTCGTACAGCGCGTGGAAAATATCTCCACGCTCGTTCATTTTCGGATTCACGATGTCGCGCCCCATGAACAGAGTCAGTAGCCAATCGAAGATCAACCGTACACGCCTCGTCCAGCTGGGCACAAACATGGTGAGCACGATGAAGCGCCAGCCTATCCATGCGGGCCAGCCGTACGCCGGAATGCCTTTCATGTGCGCGATCGCACAGCGGTGACCCAGGGTGCAAGCCTCGCCAAGACCATTGAAAGAGTACGGCTTGAGAGCTTTGCCGGCGACCGTCAGCAAAATGTTTTCGCCGATCCTGGAGCCTGCTTTCTGCGCGTAGTGTGCCAAAGGGGGACAATTGCCTCCGTCCGGATGAGGGGTTGCGGCGCAGTCGCCGCCAGCCCAGAGATTCGTAGCGGCGGGCACGCGACAATATTCGTCGGTGATGACTCGTCCGCGCGGATCGCGCTGAACCGGGAATTGATCAAGCAGCGGCGAGGCTTTCATGCCGGTGCAGGTGATGATCGTGCGCGTGGGGATGCGCTCGCCTGAAGCCAATATGGCCTCGTCCGAGGTCGCCGAGGCCAGGCCGCTGTTGAGATGCGCCTCAAGTCCTAGCTGGGCGACGCGCTTCTCGGCATAGCTCACCAGGCGCGGATGCCTGCTGCCTAACTCGGGCAAAATCCGCGGACCGATTTCCAGGAGCACAACGCGAAAGTCCTCGAACTTCAACTCCGGATATTTCTTCCGCGTGAGCAGACGAAAGTAATCCACCAGATCGCAGGCGACCTCAACGCCGGCGTAGTTGCCCCCGGCCACCACAAACGTCAGTAATCGGCGGCGTTCTTCCGGATCGGTCTCGATGGAAGCCATCTCCAGCACGCTCAACATGTGGTTGCGGAGCCGATAGCAATCCGAGAACGTCTTGAGCGGAAAGGCGTGCTCTTGAATACCCGGATAGCGGGAGAAGTCTTCGACCGAACCAACTCCCACGACGAGATGGTCATATTCAAGGGTGTAGGCGCGGCCATCGATGGACCGGCGCGTAAGCACACGCTGCTGGTCGAGGTCGATGGATTCGATTTCGGCGTTGTGAAGGTGGGCCGGGGCAATGAGCTCGCGGACAGATGTGTTGATTTGCTGCGGCTGTATCTTGCAAGTCAGCATTTCTGCAATCAGTCCGTGGACGGTCGAGTAGTTGTCCCGGCTGACCACGGTGAGTTGAACTCTTCCCTTCCGGATCGCAGGCGCCAAGGTGCGCGCGAGATAGATGGCCACCCAACCACCGCCCAGACAAACCACGCGAGTTGCTGTTTGTGTCTTCATTTTGTTCCTCCGGTCATACATCCGTTTGAAGGGTTGAGTTTCTCCGTGGGCCTCTGCCCATTCGCGCCAAAAACAGGCGGGAATGGGGCCCGTCCGAATGTTTCCTTTGCGTCAGAGCGGACTGCAATGCTGCGAGGGATGGCAAATTGTCCCGTAGCTCCGCGCAGTCCGCGTTCGCCCATAAGACCGCGAAACGCTTTGGGGCCGGCGAGCTTCGCCAGCTCCTGTACACGCGTGCTGAAAAGCCGGGCAATTTCGATCATCTGTGTGAACGGCCGAACCGCCGGGACAAGCCATCGCCAGGCGGTCTTGGGGTATCCGAGCAGATCGGCACGTTTGTCTCCGATGAGTGCGCGCGAAACGCCGAAACAGATATTTACGCTGCAAAGCTGTCCCAGGCGAAAGCGGCGGATGCAGTCGTACGCGGTGTGCATCAGAGCCGTAACCAGAGCGCGTGAGTCGTCGTCTGGTTCCGGCTCGAAGGCAAAGATCATGTCGAGCAGGCGATGGCCTTCCGATTCGCCGCCCACCGACAGTTCGCTTTCCACGCCCATCAAGTAGCCTGCGTAACGCCACAAGTGAATCAGCGCTTCGCGCTCGCCGGCGTTGAAGCGGTAGCCGATACGCTGTAACGCATCAAGCGCACCGAGGGAGAACTGCAGATTGGTTCCTGCCATGTGGCACTGGTTAATCGGCGCACCCCATACGTCCGGGCGCCAATGGCCGGACTGGAGAAGCAATTTCCGCACTTGAGCATGGATCAGCCGGACGCGCACCGTCATGGCAAAGCCTTCAGAAAAGCGCGTCAGGCCCCCAGGCTGGCAAACGGCATACACGTAGCGAACTGTATCTTTCAGGCGTTGCGAGGCGCGATGCACCAGCCGGCCGGACAATGCCAGCGGTTTGCTGCCCGCGGGCCAGCTATAAATGATCGGCAAAGAGAACATCGCCAGCGCGACAAAGCTCATACGACAGCGCAGGAAGGTGGCTCCGCCTAGATCGCATCGCTCGCGATCCACCCAAAAAGGAATATGGTCAAGCTGGGCAAAAAGCTCCCGCAGCGACTTAGGGGCATCGGGTACCGCTTCGATTCCGTCCGCTAGAGCCTTTTCCAGCATGGCTCTCCAGGTGCCTTCAGGCATATGAGAAAACTCATCTATCACCGCGTCGGCCAGGGGGTCGGTACGCCAGAACAGGCCTGCGAATCTTTCGGCTGGGGAGCCGTGGGGTACAGAGGCCATATCCAGGTGGGAACGCCCGGAAAAAACTTCTTGGTTTGCCTGCGTCATTAACCCTCCATCCTTGCCTGAATCACTTGCACGCACTTTGTGAGCTCGTCCGCAAAAATCGTCTTCGCAACGCAACGATGTAATAGATATCATAGATTTTGAACATGTTCAACATAATAATTCACCATGCCGAAAAACCAATATATGCAATTGAAAATAAGCCACTTAGACATTCATCACACACAAAACAACGCAAGCAAGGGCTTGGCGGCCGTTAAGGGCAGGCCGGGCGGGTCTTTTTCGGAGAGCTCGGGACGTGGTGAGAGCCCAAGTCTTTGTTTGCCGTTCCATCGCACAACAGCCAAGAAAACCGGTCCTTGTTTGTCATCCAGAGGGTCGGGCTGGTTCGCAGACAAAAAAGCACCGCCGTTTCGGGCGGTGCTTTGCTGACGAAAATAGGGCCGAAAAAACGTTACAAACTCATCTCCTTTGGAAATACAAAGTAAAACAGTAGTCCGATCAGGATGAGGTAGGCCAACACGATGAGTGTCCATGCCATATTGTGGCGAATCACGGCGCCTTCACTGCGCACAAACTTGCTGGTGGAGACGCCTACGCTGGCGGTCTGCGGAGCAATCGGTTTGCCTACTTCCGCGCCCAAGGAGTTCAAGGTTGGCGTAAGCAGTACGGGCAGATTCAGCAGCTTGCCCGTTACGGCCTGGATAGGACCAAACATGGCGTTCGTGGAAGTGTTGCTGCCCGAGAGAGCCACGCCAATCCAGCCCAGGATCGGGGCAAGGATCACAAAGGGCCATCCCACCTTGGAGAACCCAAAAGCCAGCGAGTTTGCCATGCCCGCAAATACGAAGATGTAGGCGATGGCAAAAATGAAGAAAGCCACCAGCAGCGCGCCCCACATTTGCTTAAATGTCCGAGCGAACACCTTCTTTAAAGTATCGAGACTGGGACGCAGGAACAACACGATCAAGATCCACGAGGCCAGGATGGCAGTTCCGCCGCTCAGTGGGTTGAAGTTAAAGGTCGACGAAAGTGGTTTGAAGGCGCCCGTCTTGTCCGCCACAGACGAGATGGCGGAGATGCTCCATTTGTGCGCGTACTTGGCCGGCAGATGAGACCACGGACCCGTCCACAGCACGACCACGACGATCAGAATAATGTAGGGCATCCAGGCGCGGAAAGCGCCGCCGCCGCTAACGACTCCGCCCGCGGTTGGGCTCGATCCAACAACGCTGGAAGTTCCGCCGGAGCTGTGTGCTGCCTCCAGCGCCTTCGCTTCCGCAGTACCTATGATCTTGCCTCCAAAAGCGCGGATGTTCTTGGGCTTCCAAACCTTGACAAATAGGAACAACACCCAGAAGCAGACCATAGCGCCGCTCAGGTCTGGCAGGTACGGTCCCAGGAAGTGCGCAGCCGGCCACTGTCCTGCGATATAGGAAAGAGAGCCTACAATGGCGAGAGGCCAAGCTTCTTTGAGTCCGTCCCATCCGCTCACCAGGTAGATGAGCACAAAGGGCGGCAGAAGCGCCAATATGGCAACCATGTCCCCGATGGATGCAGATAGCGCCAGCAGCGGCAACCCCGTTACCGCCGCGAGGGCCAGTACGGGAGAACCCAGGGCGCCGTAAGAAACAGGTGCATTGTTAGCAAGAGCAGCGACACGGATCGCTTCCAAATCCGCAATCCCCAAGCCGACCAGGATCGGCACCACGACTGCCCAGGGATATCCGAAACCGACCAATCCTTCCAGTAACGCTCCAAAGGCCCAGGCCAGCATGAGCGTCTGGATGCGCACGTCAACTGTTGCCTGATTGACCATCCAGGTCTTGAAACGATCAAAATCACCCGTGAGCACAAGAGTGTTGAATATGATCAGGCCCCAGAATGTGATCCAGTTAATGGTCCAGGCTCCCTGCAATCCACCGTAAAGATAGGAGCGCAAGCTGTCCGACAGAGGTGCGTGCCATCCCCAAACGGCAATGGCGACAGTGATAACGCCGGCGATGATGGTGGCCAACCAGGCCGTCATGCGAAGCACGGCAAGCATGAACAACAGGGCAGCAAGTGGAACCAGCGCGAGCAAAATTGTTGACCACATGCTTCCTGTGGGTGCCAAAATTTGATGAAACACATTCATGTGCTTGCACCTCCAAAATGCATCAGTTGTTGTTTTTGAAACAGTCTTCAATGCTGGATCAAGGGCAGAATGCCTGCTGTAGCAGCCCGGCCAGCTTCTTCAGCGAATGCAACAGATTCGGAACAAATGAATTGCGCGGATTACTTTCCGCTTCGGCAGCGGTTCTGTCAAGTGTTTTGTGCGATTCAGCACACCTTGAAAGGCACGGCGATTTTCGCCGGAAAACCACTCTCAACCCTCAGCAAGAAAGCTATCCCTTCACGGCTCCGACGGTGAACCCGGCGATAAAGCGGTCAAGGAAGAGGTTATAGATAAACGCGATTGGCACGCTGGCGATCAGGCACGCGGCCATCAGCGATCCCCAGAAGTAGACGTCGCCGCGCACCAGGAAGATCGGAATACCAACGCCGACCATCTGCTGCGATTCGGGAGAAATGAATGTAAGAGCGTAGACGTATTCCTGCGTCACCAGCGTGAAGGTGAAGATCACCACAGTAAGAATGCCTGACAGGGAGATCGGCACCACCATCTTGATGAAAGCGCCAAATCGCGTAAGCCCATCCACCATCGCGGCGTCTTCGAGTTCCCGTGGTATCGACTTGAAGAAGCCCATGAGCAGCCAGATGGAAAACGGGACGGTGATGCTGGGATAGACCAGCACCAGCGACCAAATGGTATCTTGCAGGCCCAGTGTCGCAACGACCCGAGAGAGCGGAATAAACAACAGGGTCGGCGGTACGAGGTAGGTGAGAAAGATTCCGATGCCTAGCCGCTCTCCCCATCTGCCGGTAAGCCGAGCCAGCGCATACGCAGCGGGAACCGCCAGCAGGAGCGTGATCGCCACCACTATCCCGCCCACGATCGCGGTGTTGGCCAGCCAGGTCAGAAAACGGGTCTGATTGAACAAAAGGCGCAGATTGTCCAACGTGGGCGGCAGGTTGAAGATGAATGGATTGTTATCCATTCCATAGAGATCGATGTTTTGCTTGAAGGTAGCAATCACCATCCAGTAGAACGGAAACGCCAGCAGCACTGTGAAGACCGTGAGCACCAGCATCTTCACCGTGGTGGGCCATGGGTTTCTGCCTGCAAACGCGCGCTTTACCGCTGCCGATTGCAAAAACCAGACGAGGGTTGCGGAGATTGCCATCTGTATCACTAGGGCCACCGCAAGCCGGTAGTGCGAGGTGCGCAGCGCGTAGAGAAATAGCGCCAACAGACAGCCGATCACGTCACATACGAAAAGGAAAAAGAGGAAGACGCGGCTGCCGTTATGCAGCTTCCACAGACCGAAGGCAAGGAGCCCCATCACCAGGACCGCCAGCAGGCTGAACACGCCCGGCAGCCCGCCCACATGATGCAGCAGGGTCTGCGCCAGCAGCCACAGCGCCGCCAGGCCAATCAGAGCACTCAACACTTTGAGGCCCGCGGGCTTCTTCACTCTCGGAGCTAGCGCTGCGGTCGCCATCTAGACCACCTCCGCGCGATGCGCCACGCGCAACATCAGGTAGGCAATCGCCACCAGGACGGGCACGAGAAAGACCGAGATCGCTGCGCCCGCGGCCAGGTCACTGCCTTGAATGCCTTGCGTGAATGCCAGGTTCGGCAATGTCTGCGTGGAGTCGTACGGGCCGCCGTTGGTCAGGAGGTTGACCACGGCCAGATCGGTAAAGGTAAAGATGGTGCCGAAGAGCACGGCAACGCCCAGGATTGGGGTCATGATAGGTAGGTTGATCTGGAAGGTTGTCCGCCAGAACCCTGCACCGTCAATGGCGGCGGCCTCCGGAATCTCTTTAGGGATGGCGCTTCTGCCGGCCAGCAGAATGACCGTGGAAAACGGAATCAGACGCCAGCAATGCACCAGAATGACCGATGTGATGGCCAGGCCCTCCTGTCCCAGCCACATAGGCGGAGAAAACTTATTTACGAAGCCCAGCCAAACCAGAACCCAGGTAATCACGCTGTAGATGGAATCCAGAATCCATTTCCAGCCGATTGTGCCCAGCGAAACCGGCGCGACCCAGGGCAGCAAAATCAGGAAGCGGACAAGGCCGCGTCCGCGGAACGGCTTCTCCAGCGCAATGGAAAGAATGTTTGCGCAAACCATTACGATGATCTGCGCGGCGACCGTAAAGATGATCGAATTCTTCAGCGCCGACCTGAAGCTGGGGCTCTGGAGAATGCTGCGAAAGTTTTCCAACCCGACAAAATGCCTCCAGAAGTGCGCCCAGTCGATGGGCGCTCCGATGCGCGCATCGCTAAAGGCGTAGAAGATCGCCAGGCAGAATGGCGCTCCGATCAGCAGCAAGATGTACAGCACAGCCGGAGTGAACATGGCGAAGCCTAAAAGAGGACTCCGCGCTGCGCCCACGGACTTTAGCTTCGCGGCGGCTACTGCCATGTAAGCGACCTCGGCGGGATTTTCTTTTCCGTGCTCCGATCAAAGAATTTCAGCTGGTGCTGGCCCACAGCAAAGTCGTGCGTCGTACCGATCTCAAAATCATGACCCAACAGGAGACGGGCAATCACTTTCTTGCCGTCGGCTTTGCCGCCAACCAAAACGCCGGACAGAATGAACTCCGCGCCCAGGTATTCCACGTTTTCTACGCGGAACTTGAAGATAACTTTTGCGCTCTCCCGAATGTCTTCTGCCAGGCGGAAATGTTCCGGGCGAAAGCCCACGATGATGCCGTCATTTTCAATCAGGTTCATGGGCGGCGATCCCAGGAACGTAGCCACAAAGGTATCGGCGGGGTCGTCATACACCTCTTTCGGTGTACCGATCTGGCGCACGACTCCCTTGTTCAGCACCATCACACGGTCGCCCATGGCCATGGCTTCCACCTGGTCATGGGTGACGTAAATCGTGGTGGTGCCGACGCGGCGATGAAATCTTTCGAGTTCCTCGCGGGCGGAGAGGCGCAGCTTGGCATCAAGATTAGAGAGCGGCTCATCCAGCAGGAACACCGAAGGCTCGCGAACGATCGCGCGCGCAAGGGCGACGCGCTGACGCTCGCCGCCGGAGAGTTCGCGGGGTTTGCGCTGCAGCAGGCCGCCGATCCCCAGCAATGATGCGGCCCATTCCACTTTTTCCTTATGCGTGTGCCTGGGAACCTTTTGCGCTTTCAGAGGAAAAGCAATGTTGTTGTAAACGGTGAGATGGGGGTAGAGAGCATAGCTCTGGAAAACCATGGCAATGCGGCGCTCACGCGGCGTGAGATCGTTCACTACTTTGCCGCCAATCAGGATTTCGCCGGCCGTGGGTGTTTCCAGGCCGGCGATCATGCGCAGGAGAGTGGTTTTCCCGGAACCCGAAGGTCCCAGGAAAACCAGAAACTCGCCTTCGCGCGTTTCCAGATCTACTTCGTTTACGGCTCCGAGCTCTCCTTCTTTAAATACCTTGGTCAGTTTCCGGGTTTCGACGACGGCCATTCGGTCCTCGGTAGTGGGTCAGTTTGAAAACTGGCCCACTAGCAGTATCAGCGTCTAGCGGTTCGCTAGCGAATCGCGGGGTCCCCGACGCGCCCGCTTTTGGCGTGGCGGGGTGCAATTGCGGGCCTTTAGGCAGACGTCATCGCGCTAGCGATGAACCGCTTCCACACTGCGTTTATAGACCCACCTATTTGATCCCAGTTTACTTAAATCTCTCAAAGATGCGCTTGTACTCGGCTTCTGCGGTCTTGGCCGCGTCTTCCGGAGTGGCCTTGCCTTGCGCGACCGTGGCAAACATCGTGGGTATTACCCAGCTTTTGAATGCCTGATCGATGGCCGCAGTGCAGTAACCTGGATAGCCGACGTTGGTAGCCCAGCTGAGAACATCGCTCAGCACGGCGTACTTGTTCGGCGGCGTGGCGCGTGGATCGTTGGAGATCTCTTTTCCCAGGTTGGGAACAGTCGACGGGAAGCACGGGAAATTGTAGAACTGACCGGCGGTAAAGCCGTCATGGAACGCGTCAATGTAGTCGATCAGGAACTGTTGCGCGCCTTCCTTGTTTTCCGCGAAGTCCCAGACCACGTAGCAGTTCATGACGTGCTCCGCGGCGATGCGGCGCACCGGCCCTTTCAGCGCGCGGCTGATCATGATGTTCTTGTCGATCGGCAGATGCTCGCGCTCTGACTGACGCGTGATAGAGATGGCATTGGAAACGAATGAAACCTTGCCGGCCAGCATTGCCTGGTTGTTCGAAGGAGGCGTCCAGGTGAAGACCTCGGGCGTTTCCGCTCCTTCGTAAAGAGCCTTCATGAACTTCAGGGCGTCAACCGTATTCTTGGAGTTGATGGTCACATTGCCGGCTTCGTCCTGTTCTGCGCCGCCAAAAGACCACAGCAACGCGCGCATGGCCATGCTGGTATCGAGTTCCTGCGAGAGTCCCAATCCGCACGGATTGCCGAATTTGTCTTTGATCGCCTTGGCGCCCTTGAGCAGATCATCATAGCTGTCAGGACCATTGGGAAAGCCGACTTCCTTCCACAGATCGAGCCGCCAGTTACCCGGATCGGGCGCGTAGGAATCAGAGAAAGCGTAATACTTCTTGGTCTTGGGGTTGAAAGTGGATTTGTGTGCCAAATCAATCTTCTTGCCGTGCTTTTTCTCCACTTCCTGGTAGACGTGGGTCATATCGAGAACCTGGTTCTCATACGCGGCCGGCGGGGAGAGGAACATGAACAGATCGTGGCCCTTTTTCGCCTGCGCTTCTGACGCGGCGCGCGTATTCAGATCAACCAGGTTGATGTTGTCGACGACAACGTTGGTGTTGTGTTTCTGTCCCCACTCTACGGCAAATTTCTTGTTGAACCACTCATCGAACGCGGGAACAAAGTGGCTCCACTGCAGAATCTTGAGCGTCTTCTGCTGCGCGGCGGCCCGTTCAGGAAACAGGAATGCAGGCCCCAGTGTTCCGGCAGCGATACCGCCTGCGCCGGCAATCTTGATGAAATCTCTTCGAGATACACCCTTGCCGTTCTTCTCGTCCTTCATACTCCCTCCTCAGTTCTTTAAGCGATCTTCAATCGCAAAACTTTACTGAAATTCTTCCGCGCGAGCCTTACCGTTCTTCCCCGAAGCGCTTCAGATCTTCCGGGGCGTCCTTGGTCACAACTTTTTTCGCGCCCTGCACCATCACGCGAATCTGCTCTACTACGTCAGGATTGGCGAGGGTGGTGACGTCGCCGGTATCCATCTGATTGGAGATGGCGGCCAGTACCCGGCGCATGATTTTACCTGAGCGCGTCTTCGGCATATCGGGAACAACATGTACCTTCCTGGGGCGGGCGATTTTGCCGATCTGATGCTCAATTGCCTTGGTCACGCTTTCCTGCACCGCGGCAGCATTCGTCCCGGGCTTCAGAGAGACATAAACCTCCGGAACCCGCCCTTTTACTTCGTCGACCACGGGAACCACGGCGGCTTCAGCCACTTCATTGCACGTCAGACAGGCTGACTCCAGTTCTTTTGTGCCCAGGCGATGTCCGGCGACGTTGATCACGTCATCTACCCGACCAAGAATGCGAAAGTAGCCATCGGGCGCCTGCACGGCGCCATCGCCGGCGAAGTACGGCCAGTCGTGCCAATCCTTGCTCTTGGGATTCTTGTTGTACTTTTTGTAGTACTGCGCGACAAAACGGTCGCGGTCGCCCCAAATGGTCTGAAAGATTCCCGGCCAGGGGTTGCGAATGCAGATATTACCGGCCTTGCCGGAACCGGCTTTCACTACTTTGCCTTCTTCATCGAAAATCACGGGATAGATGCCGGGCACTGCCGGACCGGCGCTACCTGGCTTCATGGGATCAATGCCAGGCTTGGTGCTGCAGAGGAAGCCGCCGGTTTCGGTCTGCCACCAGGTGTCGACGATGACAGCTTCGCCCTTGCCGACAACCTCGTGGTACCACTTCCAGACTTCAGGCTCAATCGGCTCGCCGACCGTCGTCATGTGCTTGAAGTGGTAGTCGTACTTTGCCGGCTCGTCAGGTCCCGCCTTGCGCAGCATGCGAATCGCTGTAGGCGATGTGTGGAAGATATTTACATCCAGCCTTTTGGCTACGCGCCACGGACGCCCGGCATCAGGATAGTTCGGTACGCCTTCATACAAAACGCTGGTCGCTGCCAGCGCCAACGGACCATAAACGATGTAGGAATGCCCCGTAATCCACCCGATATCCGCCATGCACCAGTAGACGTCGGTCGGATGAACGTCTTGTATGTACTTGGTGGTGCCGGCAACATAGGAGAGGTATCCGCCGGTGCCATGCTGGCAGCCCTTCGGCCGGCCCGTGGTGCCGCTGGTATACATCAGGAACAACGGCGCTTCTGATGGCATCGAAACCGGCGCTACCAGCTGGCCGGAATACTTTTTGAGAACGTCGTCGACAAAGAAATCACGGCCTTCGACCATCGGCTTCTTCGATTGATATTTCCCTGGTTCGCGCCGCCAGACCAGCACCTTTTCAAGCGGCGCGCCTTCGCTTTTAGCCGTCGCTACCGCGATGTCGGCTTTCTCTTTGTGGTCAGTCATCGTGCCGCTGCGGTAATAGCCGTCAATAGTGACAAGGACCTTGCTGCCGGAGTCGGCTGCGCGCATGCCGCACGCTTCTCCGCTAAACCCGCCAAAGACGACGGAATGAATCAGCCCCAGCCGTGCACAGGCCAGCATGGTGACAGCCAGTTCCGGCACCACCGGCATGTGAATGGTTACGCGATCGCCGGTCTTCAATCCGGCAAAATCGCGCAGCAATGCGGCCATCTCATTTACGCGGTGATAGAGCTCTTGATAAGTAATAGCTACCGGCGGCACTTCTTCCGGCTCGCCTACAAAGATGAATGCGGCTTTGTTCTTGTATTGATCCAGATGGCGATCGACGCAGTTGTATGAAACATTCAGCTTGCCGCCGACAAACCATTTCCAGAACGGAGCGTCGCTGGTATCGAGCGTGGTGTGCCAGTAGTGATCCCAGGTCAGCAGGTCGGCGTATTCGCGAAAACATTCAGGAAAATTCTTTTCGCTGAAGCGGTCATCTACTGCGGGATCGGTCAGCAAAGCTTGTCCGATAAACGATGAACTGGGGTGAAAGTATTGCTCTTCTTTCCAATGGACGGCTATCTGGGCTTCGGTTAATTCTGTTTCCTGCTCTCTTTCATTCATGACACGAGCGTCAGCCATGGTAACGACCTCTCATAGAAATCGAAACGCGCGAACTCGCCTGGCCCGCATGGGGTATGGGCCGCAATGACGTACGGGTGGCAACGGCTGCCACCCGCCAGTCCGAAACAGATAATCCTACACCTCTGCTGCCCTGCATGCGCAAGGGCGGTCAACGTCACTCAGACATTTCGCCGTACCAGCTTACTCAGTCGCCGCTTACAGCCTGTACGCCCACCTCAGCCCAGATCTGGGTATCTTTGGTTTCACGGATCATAAACATGCCGATAAAGAACGTAATCACGGCAACAACGATCGGATAAACCAGGCCCATGTATATCGAGTGCTCCTTGATCCATGGATTGGTGCTTGTGGCGGTTGCAGCCACGATGGAAGTTGCGATCAATGGCATGAAACCGCCAAACCAGCCGTTGCCAATGTGATACGGCAGTGACATGGAGGTATAGCGAATTTTGGCCGGGAACAGCTCCACCAGGAATGCGGCTATCGGGCCATAAACCATGGTGACATAAATCACTTGTACTAATACAAGCAGCACCAGCATGGGCACATTGGCCGGGTTGGAGAACTTCACCATGCCCTTATAAAGCGGGAAATAGGTAAGCGCCGCCAACATGCAGCCCCAGCACATGATCTTTAGTCTTCCAATCTTGTCACTCAGCGCGCCGAAGACGAGGAAGAACGGCGTACCCAGCAGAAGAGCAATAGCGACGATCAGATAGCTGGTCAGCCAGGGCACATGGCAAATCGTTTGCAGGAAAAACAGCGCATAAAACTGGCCCGTGTACCAAACCACGGCTTCTCCGGCGGTGGCGCCAAACAAGGCAAGCAGAATCAGTTTCCAGTTCTTTCCGCTGCCAAAGCTCTCCTTGAGCGGAGCCTTTGAACTCTTTCCCTGATCCTTCAAACGGGCATACAGAGGCGACTCCTTGAGCTTAAGCCGGATATAGATGGAGATGATCACCAGGATGGCGGAGATCAGAAAAGGTAGACGCCATCCCCAGCTTCGGAATTTCGCGTCGCCCATCCAGTATCTGGTCAAACCAATGACCACCAGGGCAAGGAAGAAGCCCACGGTGGCGGTCGTCTGAATGTAACTCGTCAGGTAGCCGCGTTTGTGGTCCGGAGAATGTTCTGCCACATAAGTGGCGGCACCCCCGTATTCTCCTCCCAAGGCCAACCCTTGCAGCAGCCGCAGTCCGACAAGAAGTACCGGCGCAATCAGGCCAACCTGTTCATAGGTGGGGAGCAATCCAACCAACGTCGTGGAAAAGCCCATGATCGTAAGCGTCACCAGGAAGGCGTATTTACGGCCTACCAAATCTCCAACGCGTCCAAATACGATCGCGCCGAACGGCCGTACCGCGAATCCTGCGCCAAAGGTGGCCAGGCTGGCAAGAAACGCAGCTGTTGGATTGCCTCTGGGAAAGAACAGCGTAGAGAAGAAAACCGCCAAGGTACCGTACAGATAAAAATCGTACCATTCAATCATGGTGCCGGATGACGAGGCCCATATCACGGTCGCGAGACTGAACTCTTTTCCTGGCTGGCTCGACAATGTGGTCGCTTTCGTAGACATATCGAAATCTCCTGGGCGTGGCTGGCTCGTCCCAATCATCACGCCGTTGAGTTTAGGTGTCTTTCCTCAATGCTACGCAGCAAAGCTAAAAAATGACCTGGGAAAATTTCGGTGTCAAATCTTGTGCTCTGATCTGCGGTTAACGTTGCCCCGACGGCAGTATTTCGCCTACTCATGGAGGGGGACCTCTCCATTTGGCCACCTAGCGTAGCCGGATTACCGCAGATGTCAAGGAGAAAGCGAGGCACGAATATAAACACTCACAGGTCTCTCTGTGGCAGCCCGGTTGCCTGCGGAGCTTCGCGGTTGAGCGGCCTGAAACAACACTTGTGAACAGCGCCTGCGCAGGAATATGATGCACCCTTCTGTATTTACCAGCCATGACTACTAAGTTTTCTTAAAACTCCGGTCCTTGTCAGCTGGGGCCGCAGACTGCCTGGAGGAGTGATATATGAAGAAGAAAGGCTTACGTGCTGTCAAAACGCAGCTCGATTGCGGATTGACGGTCGCAGTGCTGGTTGCCTTCCTTACGGTTCTTGGCGCGTCCACGCCCGCGGTCGCCCTTGCGGATGACGCCGTCACCATCGGCATCATCATGCCTACCACGGGACGCGAAGCCAAGCCGGGCCAGTATCAGAAAGAGGGCGTTGAACTTGCCATCAAACAGCTCAATGACCAGGGCGGGATCTTTGTAAAGGAAAAAGGCAAGAAGCTGCCGGTCAAGGAAGTCTTTTACGACAACGGCTCAGACTCCGCCAAAGCAGCGTCTCTGGTTGAGCGTGCCATGTCTTCTGATCACGTAACCGCGGTAATCGGGGGGTACTCCACCGCGCTGGGTGAAGCCGAATCCGTGATGCCGGACCGCTATCAGACGCCCTGGATCACCGCCGGCGCAGCCGCAACCAGCATCTTCAGCAAAGGCTATAAATACACCTTTGGCGCACTTAGTCCAATCAAGTTGCTCGGCACCACCACGGCAGAATTTCTGGGCAGCCTGGTCGACCAGGGTAAGCTCAAGAAGGGATTGAAAGTGGCTCTGGTGGTGGAAAATACTGACCACGGCGTCGATTATGTCAACGGCATCCAGGAGTGGATCGGGAAACATCCTGGCTACTTCACCGTCGTGCTGAACGAAAAGTTCGAACTGGGCGGCACGGATTTCTCCGGCCTTCTGCAGAAAGTAAAGACGGCCAAAGCGGACATTTTCCTCTCTGACGCGCACCTGCAGGACTACATCACGATGCAGCGGCAGTATCTGCAGGCCGGCTTGCGTCATCAGGTGATCAGCTACGGCGCTCGCGGACCGGAGGCCGATGCCCGCAAGGCGCTTGGCGCAGGCACCGATTACATTCTGGCGGCGCTGTGGTGGTCAGACAAACTGCCTTACCCGCAGGTGCAGAAATTCGTCACCGACTACAAACAGATGTACGGACGCGGCCCCGATTCCTGGTATGCCGCTACCGCCTACGACGCCATGCGAATTCTGGCCCAGGCCATTGAGGCAGCCGGCTCGACCAACGGCAGCAAGATCCGCGACGCGCTGGCCAAAGCCGAACTGAAGAAGGCGTTGATCCCCGGCGAGGTCCTGAAGTTTGGTCCCAACGGCCAGGCGGATTATCCGTTCCTTATCACCCAGAACAAACCGGGCGACAAGGTGGACATTGTCTATCCGAAAGATGCAGCAACGGGCCCAGCAGTGGCGCCGATCCCTTAACGGGTTGACGGGTTCATGACTGCATCGGACTACCTCGACCTGCTTATCAAGGCGCTGTTGCTGGCCGGCATCTACGCCGCCATGGCGGTCGGGATGACCGTGATTTACGGCGTAATGAAGATCGTAAACCTGGCTCACGCCGGATTTCTCATGCTGGGCGCGTACTTCGCTTTCGAACTGTTTCAACGCTTCAACATTGATCCGGTTCTGGGCGCGGTGCTCGCCTTGCCTGCCTTCTTTCTCTTCGGCATGGGAGTGCACTGGCTGCTGATTCGCTGGCTGCCGAAATCGGACACACCAACGCTCTCCTCGTTGTTGCTGATGTTCGGTTTCTGGCTGGTACTGCAGAACGTCGGCTACCTGATCTGGGGCAACGAAGAATCCTCCATTCTGATGCCGCGCACCTTCGCCGCCATTCACGTGGGAGATATCTCCGTGCCCAAGGTTTCTCTCATCGTCTTCGCTGCCGCCGTGGCTTCCCTCATCGTGCTACAGATCACCTTCAATCGCAGCTGGTTCGGCAGGTCCATGCGCGCCCTCATTCAAAACCCTTACGCGGCCCAGATCGTGGGAGTGGACGATCTCAAAACTTCGCGGCTTTCTTTCGGATTGGGAACAGCGTTTGCGGGATTCGCCGGCGCCCTGCTCTCGATGCTCTACTCCTTCAATCCCGACTTTGGCCGTCCCTTTCTTCTGCGCTCCTTCGTGATCATTGTTCTGGGTGGCCTGGAATCAGTCTCCGGCGTTGCGCTCGGCGCACTGATTCTGGCACTGTTAGAAGTCTTCAGCATCAATATTCCTATTCCCTGGTACTGGCATGGGTGGAGAGCCTTCTACCTGCCCGCAAGTTATCAGCCGGTGATCTCCTTTGCCCTGCTGGTGCTCGTTCTGCTGGTAATGCCCAGGGGCCTCGCCGGGCTGCTGCAGAGAAAACGGCGGGTGGCCTAAGCATGGCACTCCGGCAATCGCTGAGGAAAGGATTGCCCGTGCTCCTCTTCGGGCTGTTGCTGCTGCTGCCCCTCACCAATCCCAGCGCGAACACCGTGCGCCTGCTTCTGACCACAGCAGTCTGGATCATCACCAGCATCGGGTGGAATCTTCTTGGTGGGCTCACGGGACAGGTGTCTTTTGGATTTGCCGTCTTCTATGGGCTGGGCGCATACGCGACTGCGCTCATGATCAACGCGGGCAGGAGTCCTTATTTCGCCTTCCTTGGCGGCATAGCGGTTGCTGTGCTGGCCTCATTTCTGGTTGGGCTGCCGACCTTCCGACTGCGCGGGCCGTATTTTGCCATCGCCACCATCGGTGTCGGTGAAGCCACGCGCGTGATCATGAACAACCTGGACATTACCGGCGGCGCCAGTGGATATCGCATCGTTGAGCACACGCCGTTTCGCCAGCTGGAACACTACTACTCGGCCGTGATCATCGCGGCAATTGCCCTGGCCATTTCTGCGCTGGTTTTTCACAGCAAGTTCGGCCTGGCGTTGCGCGCCATCAAGCAGGACCAGGAAGCAGCGGCCGACCTGGGCGTGAACCCCTATCTTTCCAAGCTGTGGGTCCATGCGATAGCGGCAGGGCTCACCGGAGTGGCCGGCGGACTCTACGCCCGCTATCACGCCTTCATCTATCCCGGCGACGTCTTCGCTTTTCAGACCAGCATCTACATCCTGCTGATGCCGGTGATCGGCGGCATCGGCACGGTCTGGGGACCGGTTCTGGGCGGCGTGATCTTCGGCATGGTGGAAGAGGAGTTGACGGTCCACTTCCAGAATACGCATCTGTTGCTGTACGGATTATTGCTAATATTAATCATCCTTTTCGAGCCCGACGGCCTGGTGGGACTGTTGCGCAGGCTGAGCAAAAAGTTGAAGTCCCGGAGAAGTCGTGAAGATTCTGGAAGTAACGACCCTGAGCAAATACTTCGGCGGCGTGGCGGCGTTGAAGGACGTTAGCTTCGATATCCCGGAAAAGCACATTTGTGGGTTCATTGGACCCAATGGCGCCGGCAAGACTACGCTCTTCAACGTCATTACAGGAACCTTTCGTCCATCCGGCGGGCGGGTCAAGCTTCGCGGCCGAGACGTGACCGGCATGTCTCCCTCCGCGCTGGTTAAGCGGGGCATGGCGCGCACCCACCAGATCGTTCGTCCCTTCAAAGGAATGACGGTGCTGGAGAACGTGCAGGTGGCGGTGCACTACGGGCGCCGAGCCGTCAATCGCACCGCAGCGGCACGAGAACACGCAATGGACACGCTTCAACTTGTAGGCCTGGACCACAAAGCAAACCTGCTTGCATCCGCGCTCTCACTCGGCGAGCAGAAGCGTCTGGAGGTAGCGCGCGCGCTGGCCACAGCGCCGGAACTGCTGCTGCTCGATGAAATCTGCGGCGGCCTCACCGGCGCAGAGACCCGATCGATGATGGACTTGCTGCATCGCATTCGTGAAAGCGGCGCCACGCTGATGTACGTCGAACACGAAATGAAGGCCATCATGTCCGTTTGCGACCGCATCACGGTTTTGAATTTCGGACAAAAACTGGCGGAAGGTAAACCGGAGGAGATCCAGAACGACGAAGCGGTAATCGAGGCTTATCTGGGCAAGAGCAGCTTCAGGAGCACCCCGCGTGCCTGAACCGCAAGCGCCCGATTCCAATGGCGAGATAGTCCTCCTGGCCCAGCACCTGGAGGTGAGCTATGGCGTTACCCAGGTCTTGTGGGACATTTCGTTTGCCGTTGTCCGAGGGAAAGTCACCTGCATCATCGGATCCAACGGCGCCGGCAAGACTACCACGCTCAATACGATTGCCGGCGTGCTTCCGGTCAGGAAAGGCAGCATCGTTCTCAACGGAGCTGATGTTACGCGGCTGCCAGCTCGTGAACGCGTGAAGCATCATTTAAGCCTGGTCCCCGAAGGCCGCCAGCTGTGGCCGGGAATGTCAGTGGAAGAGAACCTGCTGATGGGTTGCTTTCTTCCCTCGCTCCGAGCCCGCGCAAACTCAGGCCTGGCGCGAGTCTATGAGATGTTTCCTCGCCTTAAGGAACGCCGTCACCAATTGGCGGGTACACTCTCCGGCGGCGAACAGCAGATGTGCGCCATTGGCCGGGGCCTGATGTCAGAGCCGCAGCTACTCATGCTGGATGAACCTTCTCTCGGTTTGGCTCCCAAGCTGGTGGATGAGATTTTTGAGTTTGTTGGCAATATCGCGCGCCAGGGTGTCACCATTCTGCTGGTGGGACAGAACGTGAACTACACCTTGCAGGTCTCGCACTACGGATACGTCCTGGAAACCGGCCGCATCACCCTGGAAGGCACCACCCAGATGCTGATGAATAACGAGTTCGTTCGCCGTGCCTATCTCGGGGTCAGCGAAGGCGAATAACAAGGCGTGAATCCCGCCTGGGATCGTCAATTCCAAACTGTAGTTGATTTGAAGAGTTTGAGGTTGGTGCCAGCCAACCTCATCTCAATCATTGAAACATGTCGCTGATGTCGTTACCGAGCTGGTTTCTTGCGTTGAGAGCAGGCAAACCAAACGTATTCTGGATGAATTTGAGGATGGAGACGTCATCCATTTGCACGTGGGAGATGTAGTTCTTCTTGGCCAAAGGAGAGATCACCAGCAGGGGAACACGCGGACCGTAGCCCTGCGAGTCGACTTGCGGCGGTGGCACGTGATCCCACCAGCCACCACTCGAATCCCAGATGACGATAATTGCGGCATTCGACCAAACGGGCGACCCCTGGATCTCCTGAACGAAACTATTGAGCCAGTTGATGCCGTTTGTGATTGCCCCGCCGCCCGGATGCATGCTGTGAGTGGGCCCCGGTTGGACAAAAGCAACCGTGGGTGGAGTTGCCGAAGTGATGTCTGCGGCAAACTTTGATAAATCACGGACGTTGGGCGAATCGTGGCTGTCAGTAAAGAACTGGAACGGGTTCTCCTGCGAAACGTAGGAAGTGCAGACACCCAGATTCTCCTGATACCAGGCCCAGGTCAATCCTTTCGTGGCCAATTGATCCCCTATGTGCTGGAACGTATAACCGGCCTTAGCTACCGCGACAGCAGTGTTGCAGGGAGGAAAAAAAGGATCGATTGAGGTAGGCGTGTTGTTGTCGTCGGCGGCCACCAGATAGAGCTGGTTGGTCGGCGCATCGGCCATCACCGAAGGGAAGAAGTTGTCTCCCAGCGCAAATTGCTGGGCCCAGCCCCACAGCACGCTCATGCCCTGGGTGGTGTTGTCATAATGCCCCATGGCAACATCGCCGTTGTAGAAAGCGTATTTGTCCATGGCGCCTGAGTCCCACACGCGCAGAAAATCGCTACGCAGATGAGGCAGATCAGGAGTTGAAAGTACGGTCAGGAGTTGCGGCGTCACCGTCGCGCCTTTGGCATCCACTTGACTGAACCCTGGAACTCCCGGCGCGATTCCGTTGGCGCCCGGAAACGTGCCAAACAGGTGATCAAACGACCGATTCTGCATGATCACAACGATTACGTTTTTGACTTGCGGTTTGGTTACGGGTGTTGGCGTGGGTGAAGGATCCGACGAGGAGGAGGAACTCACGCCGCCACAACCGATGATTAGGGCCAGAAGGGGAACAGCGAAAAAAAACAAAAGGTCTCGTCTCAAGATTCTCGCACCTCATCCATCTTTGAGAGAAGGCCGGGCTGCCTAGTTGGCTCAGGGATTCATAGTTTTTTAACAGAGAAGCTCATTTCGTCTTACACCTGTTGAACTAAGGCGTATTGCAGGGACAAGCGTGCTTTTGCAAAGTGCCCACTTCTACACTTCAGCGCTCGCGAAACTCCGCTATAGAACACGAAATCTCCAAACCGGGCTGCGCGATTTAAGCTGCCCGATTGTGTTCCGCAGTCCTTTTGGCGCGTAGTTCTACGGTGGAAAATCCGGTCATCGCCATTCAAAAATGTCTTGACGGTTTTTCCTCAGGCGCAGGTACAATCCTCATTAAATATGGCAACCTCAATTGCTCCCATGGTTCCGGCAGATCCTCCGGTGATCAAGGCCGCCGGCGGGATTTTGCAGCGCACAACCCCTCGCGGTGACGAAGTAATGGTGGTTTACCGCAAACGCCATCAGGATTGGACGCTCCCTCGCGGCAAGGTCAAGGACGGAGAATCGTTCCAGGAAGCCGCTGTGCGGGAGGTGCTGGAAGAAACAGGCTGTTCCTGCAGCATCGGCAATTACCTTGGCACGATCAGCTATTCAGATCAGGGTGTTCCCAAGGTTGTACTGTTCTGGAAAATGACCGTTGTAGACGAAAAAGGCCTCCGCAACCAGGAAGAGATTGGCGAGGCTGTCTGGCTGCAGATTCCGGCAGCAATCGAGCGTCTGACCCATCCGCAGGAGAAGGCTCTGCTTTCCCGTATGGGCATCCTCCAAAGACAGGCGGCGGTGGAAGCCGCGCCAAAGGCCGAAGCACCTGTGCCTCAGCCAGCAGCCTCCCCTAAGCCAAGATCATCCTCTAAGGATAATCGTGCGCATGCTCGACTGCTGCGCGAAGCCGAGGCATTTCGTGTCGAACTCGGATTTCTGGAGCGCCGCAATCTGGGCTCTGACAACTCCTGGGCGCCGGCAGC
Source organism: Candidatus Angelobacter sp. (assembly GCA_035262465.1). Classification (GTDB taxonomy): domain Bacteria; phylum Acidobacteriota; class Terriglobia; order Terriglobales; family Acidobacteriaceae; genus Angelobacter. The sequence continues at coordinate 219,407 of DATFSU010000003.1, forward strand.
TTATGAGCAGCTCAACAACGTGCAGCGCTGCCTGGAAAGCAATGACATTGAAGGCGGATGGTTCTGCCTGCACGCCGCACAACGCTATGCGGTCTTCGGCATGAACCAGACGGAGTTGGCAAACCGGGCTTATGTGCTGCAGGAAGAAGCGCTAAAGATTTCCTCGTGGCGCGGCGAAGCGATCGAGAATCTGCTCTTAGCCGGACAAGGCCAGCTCACGGCTGAGTCCGTGGCGGACGCCATGGCCTTACGCAATGAAGATTCCACCAATCAGTACTACAAGACCCGCGTTACCGGCGACCAGCTCCGCATTCTGGTGATCGTCTGTGGCTTGGCGGCGATAGCGGCGGCGCCATTTTTGTTCCTGGGGGGACGAATCCCTCTCATTGCTGCTGTGCTCTTCTTCGGACTTCTGGGAGCCACGTTCTGTTCCGCGCATTCGCTGATCATGGGCCGCAATGAATCCAGGATCCCGAACCTGTTCATCACGCTGACGCCGGTCTTTTTTGGCGCTCTCGCCGGCCTGGCAGGATACGCCGTCTATGAGTACATGGCATATCTTACGTTCCATTCCGGAGAACACCATATCAGCGCTGTCCTGGGCATTGCCTTTCTCTGCGGTTGCCTTGGCCAGCGATTATTGGGACATATCGCCACGGCACGCAAAAAGAAAAAGGTGCGGGTCCACGCCGCTTAGGGCAGCTCGTCCGCAATGCGCTTGGCTATTTTTTTGATTTCGTCCGCGGAAGCGCGATAGCCGATTGTTGTCGAGATCAGCGCAAAGTCGAGCGCGCCCTTGCGCCCCAGAACACCGCCGGTGTCAACCTTTCCGTCTTGGATGTGACCGTCAAACCATGCTTCATCGCCGTTTCCGCTCAATTGCGTAACGTTTTTCTCCCCGGGCATGAAGCGATGAATCACCTTGATATTGTTCCAGGCCCTGTCCTCCTCGGCAGCTGAACTTCGTACGTTCAAGGACAGTGATACCTTGGCGCTGGTGGCAGGGGCCTTGGGAGACGTCTCTTCGTACATGCAGACAGCCGAACCTTGTCCCCGAGACAGCTTCATGGGTACGCCCATGATGGCCTGGGCATCCGCCGCGGTGAACTTTGAGCACGGATCGATGCCAGCCAATGAAGATTGCGGCTGCGCGGATGAATTGGATGGAGCAGCTGGCGTGGATGAGCTTGTACCCGCGCCGCTCGAAGGCGAACCACTGCAGGAACACAGCAGTAATGAAAAGGCGAGCGCACACGAGGCTGGGGTCATCAAAATGCGGCTCATTCTTCCTCCAGGGCGAACTGCAGATTCTAAGGCAGTTAGATGCCGGATTTGCTACCCTTTCTCGCGCAGCTCGCTTAATATCACAAGCTAAACCATTTGAGCTCACCTATTTCTCAGATCGAACCTAATTCTCCGCAGCCTCTGGCCCGACGGCTTGGCTTGTTTGATGCCACCATGCTCGTGATGGGCGGGATTGTGGGCGCAGGTATCTTTATCAATCCATACGTGGTGGCTCAGCGCGTACACACACCGGCTCTGGTTCTTGGAGCGTGGCTCGCCGGCGGATTGATTGCGCTCACCGCAGCGTTTATCTGGGCAGAACTGGCGGATCGCATGCCCAGCGTGGGTGGACAGTACGCTTATCTACGGGAGGCGTACCATCCGCTGGTGGCGTTTCTTTACGGCTGGGTGCTGTTGCTGGTGATTCAAACCGGGGGAATGGCTGCGGTCACCGTAACTTTTTCTCACTACTTTCTCGAACTGACCGGACTGCACGCGGCTGACTGGCAGATTGCTTTTATCACATTGCTGGCGATTACTACCGTCAACTGCCTCGGGGTGCGAGCCGGCGGAACGCTGCAAAGCACGCTGATGCTGATAAAGATTCTAGCGAGTGCCTTGCTGGTGGGCGCCGGCGCATTTCTTGTTCAAGGATTGCATCTGCCCTGGAGGCCTTTGGCTGATCAGCCAGTATCACCAAACCTTGTTTCCGCTTTTGGCGCAGCCATGGTCCCGGTTGTATTTGCCTATGGAGGTTGGCAAACCGCAAGCTTCGTCGCCGGGGAGATGAAGCAGCCGCGCCGTGATCTTCCGCGCTCCCTGGTATTGGGCGTTGCCGGAGTCGCGTTGCTTTACGGTCTGGTGAACTACGTCTACCTGCGCACACTTGGCGTGGCGGGTTTAGCTGCCTCTCACACCCCCGCGTCCTCCGTGATGCGCGCAGCTCTGGGCGCTCGTGGCGCGACCATCATCGCGCTGGGAATTGCTTTCTCAACCCTTGGATTTCTCAGCCAAAGCATCCTCACCGCACCGCGGGTTTATTTCGCTATGGGCGAAGACGGCGTTTTCTTTCAACAACTGGCCTGGGTGCATCCGCGTACGCGCGTGCCGGTGGTGGCGATCATCACGCAGAGCATCTGGACCATGGTGATTCTGATCTCAGGCAGCTTTGAAAAAATTCTCGATTATGTAACCTCCATGGATGCCATCTTCTGGGCGCTGACCGCCGGCTGTCTCTTTGTCTTTCGCCACCGGGCGGGCCCATCGCCGTCGTTCCGAATGCCGGGCCATCCCTTTACCACCGCAGTCTTCTGTCTGGCTTGCTTGGGAATCGTAGCCAATACCATTTATAGATTTCCCGGCAATACGCTCATCGGCATGGCTATTCTGGTCACCGGCGTTCCGGTGTATTACATTTGGAAGTTGATCTCTCAGCGATGACCAATTCACGCAGTTCGGCAGTCTCTCCTTACATGGAATGGGCCAAGCTTCATTCCGCCGCCAGATTCAATCTTGCCACCAGCGGCATGATGAGCTTTCCCCTCGCAGACCTGGGTGTGACAATCGATCAGTTGGAGATCAATGGGCCGTCGATCTACGGCTATGAACCGCTCTTGCAGGCGATCGCCCGCCGTTATCGCGTGCCGCAGGAATCGGTTGTCAGCGCAGTCGGAACTTCGCTGGCGAATTATTTGGCACTGGCCGCAACCACCGAACCCGGCGACGAAATCCTGGTAGAAGAACCGACCTATGAACTGATCATCAGCACAGCGCGCTATCTTGGACTGGAGCTCAAACGCTTTCCTCGCCGCGCGGAAAACAACTTTGCCATCGATCCGGCTGAAATCGAGCGCAGTATCACCCGGCGCACTCGCGTCATTGCCATCTGCAACCTGCACAATCCGACCGGCGCATTCACGCCGGACTCTACCCTGCGCGAAATTGGCGACCTGGCAGGCAAAGTTGGCGCTTACGTCATGGTGGATGAGGTTTACCGGGAAATGCTGTTTGAACGGGAACCGCAGACCTCATTTCATATTGATCCCGAGCGATTTATTGTCACCAACAGCCTTACCAAAGCCTATGGCCTGAGCGGCTTGCGCTGCGGATGGGTGCTGGCGGCGCCGGATTTAGCAGGGCGCATGTTTCGCATTAACGACCTGCATGGCGCAACCTTCGCGCATCCAGCCGAACTGCTCAGTGTGGTGGCTTTCGGCAAGCTGGGGCAAATCTCGGCCCGCATGAAGTCACTCCTTGATACAAATCGCCGGCTGTTGCGCGACTTCCTGCTTTCACGCGACGACCTGGACTATTTCTGGCCGGAATATGGAACCATCGTTTTCCCGCGCTTGAAAAATGGTCGCGTCGATGAGCTGTGCAGGCTTTTGCGAGACGATTTCGAAACGTCCATTGTTCCGGGCCGTTTCTTCGAAACCCCGGACAGGTTTCGAATTGGAGTCGGAGGCCCGACCACCGAGGTCCGTGACGCCCTGCAACAGTTCAGTCGTGGCCTCGACCGCTACAAGGATTCAATTCATAGCAACGCAGCCGCTCGACTCTAGTTTGCTCCGTTGGAATCAGCTTTTGTCGATGCCCCACTTCCCTGCTCCGCGGCACGCAATGTACAGAGCAACGAAGCAGTAGATGACCGCCAGTTCGCCGCCGTTCTGTATGGGAAAAGGCCCCCTTGGTTGATGAACCATGAAATAAGCTACTGCCATTTCGCCACTGGCGATAAACCCAGCCAGCGGTGTGAGCAACCCGATCAGGATGAGAATGCCTCCGACCAGTTCAATTCCGGCACCGGTCCACCCCAGCACGTCATTGGGCCTGTGGCCGCCAAAAAATCCCAAAATCTTGCTGGCGCCATGGCAGGCAAACATGAATCCAAAAACAATACGCAACGCAGCATAGGCGTATGGTTCCAACTTTTTCAGAGCATTCATCCTTGAAGTCCTTGGTTGTGAGCTGAATTTAAGGCCACTGATTATAACAAGAGGGCAGCAGGGCGTAACGCCGTCATCTTCAGTCTCAATTTTTCTCTAGTTGATAATTGGCGGTGGATCTCTGTTGAGATCTGCTCGGCGCGCTCAAGAAAAAGCCCGCTGCGGCAAAGCAACGGGCTGGCAAGGGAATAGAGGCGTAGTAGACAGAAAATCAGAAGGTGAGCTTGCCTCCAAAGAACAGCGTGCGCGGCTGGCTGTCAGTAAGTGAAGGGTTGGCAAATCCGGTGCCCTGCAAGTGCAGGCCAGCATCTTCAACGAATGGATCTACACTCAGGAAGTTTGGATGGTTGAAGACGTTGACGGCAGTCGCATGGAACTCAAAGTTAACTTTCTCGGAGAACTTGATCCGCTTGTAGACCGAAAAGTTAGCGATATTGCTGATTGCATCCTGACCGAGGTTGCGGGCCGAAGTACCGAAAGGCGTACCGAAGATTGCCTCAGCAGTCTGGCTATTTACGATGAATCGGACCTGCTTGGGATCCACCACCGTTTCTGTTGGTGCTGATGCAGTGGCCGGTGTTTGATTGATGGCGTTCAGGCTGAGCAACGCCTTGGGATTGGTAGCGCTGGTCGTGCAAGCGTTAAAGAGCAGACAAGCATCGCCGGCAAAAATCCCAACGCTGCTGGATGGCGCCTGCAGGTTGCCAAGGAATGGACGCGCTGAGTCTACTCCTCCATTGAAAGCACCAAGAAACGCGCTATCAAAGAAGTTGCCTGCCGGGTTGGACTGCGCGGCGAAGATTTGCGATGGCGTGTAGCGCTGGCCGGAGGCCAGAACGTAATTGGCCGAGATCGACCAGCCACCCAGCACATGTCCGGTAACCCCGTGCTGTCCCTTAAAGAACGGCAACTGTTCGGTAAACAGCACAGACCATTGATTGGGATAATCGAGACCGGAGAAGGAATATTCCGCGCCGGTGGTATTCAGCGGATTTTGTGCCAGAGCAATACTGTTGCCGGCGGCAAACGTGCTGAATATCTCGCTGACGTTGTCGAGCGTCTTGCTGTAGGTGTATGACGAACGTATGGTCAACTGGTTGAACAGGTTGTTGGCGCGATATTCCAGTTGCAGGGCATTGTAGTTGGAAAACCCGCCATTGTTGACCTGAAGCAGGAGGCCAGAGTTGCAATTCAGGCGGCCCAGATCAGGATTACCGGTTTGTCCAGGCGCGGGCGGAATGACTGGCGTGGCGCAGGGCGTCAGGTTGGATGGAACCTGGCTCGGGAATGAGGACTGCAGATCGGCAATAAACGGGTTGGCATTGACGCTTTGGAACTGGTGCCGCGCCGCGTTTCCGACATAGCGAGCCTCAATGGCAGAATTCTTGGACAGCTCTCGTTCCACGCCAAAAGTCCAGCTGTGGACCATGTCAGGGCCAAAATTGGGGCTGACCGTGGTTTCCGCCTGACTGCGTGGGTCCAGCACGCCGGGTGTAAGAGACGGTGAAAGCAGAGTGCGCACATTTGGACCTGTGGGCACAGCCGGCAACCCGAACTGCGCTGTGGGCAGGGGAGCACCGGTAGGCGATGTGAAGCTCTGGAGAAAGACCTCCGGAGCCGACGTGGCCATCCCGAGATAGATATTGTAGAAAGGCGGATCATAGAGCAAACGGTATCCGCCGCGGATGGTTGTTTTGCCGTTGCCGGTCAACCTGCCGCCGCCCTGGGGTGAGTACGCGAACCCGATGCTTGGCCCAAAGCTGGTCTTACGCGCGGGGATCGCGGGGAAGGTGCGGGCGGAGAGAGGCAAGGCCGTATCCCAGAAAGCGGTGGCAGGATTGCTCTCGCGGGTAGTTGTAATCTTATTGAACAGATTCGCCGGCTGCCCGTAGTATGACCACGTCAGTCCGAGGTTCAAGGTTAATGAAGGCTTGACCTTCCAGTCATCACCTACGTAAAGGAACGTATCGTACTCGCGGAAGTCGAGTGTGGTAGGTCCCTGTGCAACGTTGACCAGAGAGGGTGTGTTAGCGAAGTAGGCGTTCCAATCCTGGAAGCGGAATTGGCCGTTGATATTCGGCAGAAAAGTATTCGGGGAACGTTGATAGGTAAAGTTCACGCCGGCTTTAAACTGATGTTGTCCTATCACGTAATTCCAGTTGTCCTGACCCTGCCAGGTGTTCACAATTCGCCCCTGCGGTAACGCAGGGTTGGGGCCGTAGCCTAGCAACCCTGGAGCCACAAAGTTTACGTTGGTTACAGCCTGGTCAAGATTTTGCACGGTGGGATCAGTGTTGCCGATACCGTTTCCACCAAACTGCACATTGGTTCGGCCGAATGAAACGCGCAACTCATTCACCATGCGCGAATTGATGTTACGGGTCCAGTTCGCCAGCATGGACTGGCTCAAGGCAGGAACGTTTACTACGTAGCCTGCGGCGCCGTTATCTTGTGTGTTGAAAAAGTTATTTCTACTGAAAATGTAGCGTGCGGTTATGGCGTCCTTGCTCAACTGCAGATCAGTTCGCGCAATCCAGTCATAGATGTGAACCGGAGCGGGCAGAACGCGGGACACGCCGGCAAACTCAGCACCCGGACAACCGGTTACCACGCCTGTCTGCGGAGTTCCCTGCGGCTGAGGATTACCGCCGGTGACACCATATGGTCCAAACGAAGACAGCGCCGCCAGGCTTGCACTCCCCGGGAAACAACCGGCCAGTGTGGCCAGTCCCGCCGGAGTCGGCGTTAGATTGTCAGACGAAAATACGGTGTTCTGAGAAATGATTTGCTGATCGAATCCGCCAAACAAAAACAGCCTGTTCTTCACCACCGGCCCGCCGATTGTGAACCCGCCGAATTCATCGTTGAGGCGTGGCGGTTTCGTGAGGTTTTGAAATTGCTTTTGAAAGTTCGACATGGCATTCAACGCTGAATTGTTGATAGTGCCAAAAAGGCTTCCGTGCCATTCGTTGCCACCGGCTTTTGTAATCACGTTGACTACGGAACCGGAGTTGCGTCCATATTCCGGCCCGAACTGATTTGTCACGAGCACATACTGCTGGACAAATTCCGGGTTGCTGACAAAGAGTGCGGGGCCGGTAACACTGTTGTCATTGTTGTTTTGACCATCGATCTGCTGGTCATTGTTTCGTCCCCGCAGGCCGTTGGAAGCGAATCCCAGGCCTCCGTTGGTGTTGGAAAAATTGTTGTCGCGGCTGGATACAACACCAGGGACAAACAACGCCAGATTGTCCAGGCCCTGATTTTCCTGAATGCCAGAAAATGTCGCCAGCTCCGTGCTGGAAAAAGTGTTGGTCACTTGCGATTGCGTGGTCTCAATCAGTGGCACGGCCGCGGTAACTTCCACGGTTGTGCTGGTCTGTCCGATGGCCAACTTGATGGTTCCGATGCCGGTATCACGGCCGGCAGAGACCAACACACTGTTCTGCACCGCCGAACTGAAACTCGGAGCGGAGATTTCTACCTTGTATTCTCCCGCCGGTATCAGACTAAAGCGAAAGAACCCTGAGTTATCAGTAGTGGTGGTTAATTCAGCTCCTGTGGCGGTGTTGGTTGCTTTAACCTCGGCGCCCGCCAGCATTGCTCCCTTCGGATCGGCGGCGTTGCCGGAAATGGAACCCTTGAGCACTTGTCCAGACAATGACACAGCGCAGGTCATGATGAAAATGACTATGAGTGTGAGGAAATGATCCCTTCTATTATGCATACTGTACTTCTCCTGTATCGAACGTAAATGAGCGAAGGCGCAATTGTGCCTGTATGCATGATTGATCTGCAGTTTGGTTGCCACAGCATTTGTCTGAAAAATCTATTACCGCTCTTCCATTTTTGGAGGAACTAAGTGAAGTAAGATTTAGCTTTCTGTAGACAGAGATTTAGCTCGTCCCTAACTCGTACTCGCTCGAAGATAGTCTTTGCACTTCGTCACTACACAATTTCTCCGTTGGCAGGTGATGTAGTGCGCGATATTAGGGACAAACAATCAAACTACAAAATACTTTGCCTGTGGATGATGCACGACAAGGGCTGACGTTGACTGCTCCGGCTCCATATGAAAGCCGGTGGTCAGGCGTACGCCGATCGTTTCTTCGGGTTTGAGCAAGGCAAATATCTTTGTCTGATCTTCCAGGTTTGGGCACGCGGGATAGCCAAACGAATAGCGCGACCCGCGATATTTCTGGTGAAACAAATCGCTAATCCGCGGTGCATCGTCACCGGCGATTCCCAGTTCTTCGCGTATCTGCTTATGAAACAACTCAGCCAATGCTTCCGCCGTCTCCACGCTGAGACCGTGGAGATACAGGTACTTGGTGAACTCGCCGGCGTCAAAGAGCTTTTTTGTTTCTTCTGACGCGCGGCTGCCGATCGTCACTACAGACAAGCCAATCACATCCTTGCGCCCTGCACTCCTGGGCTCGAAGAAGTCGGCGATGGAAAGCTTGCGTCCTTCGCGCTGGCGTGGGAAGGTAAACCGCTGCACTTCGCGGCCCGATTCTGGCGCGTCGTAGAGCACCACGTCATTTCCTTCCGTTTGGCAGGCAAAGTAGCCATAGACGACCTTTGGTTCAAACCAGCCCTTGGCGATCACTTCTTTTTGCAGTTCACCGAGCACGGGAATGTATTTCTCATCCACCAGGCGCAGATAATCAGCCTGCGACGCCGTCTTCAACTGCCACTGGTTCTTGAAGAGAGCCGTGTGGTTGATGTAGTGAAAAACTTCATTCAGATCAAAGTCTTTGCGCACGCGAACGCCATAAAACGGCGGCACAGGAATGTTCGGAGCGCCCTGAACCACGGGCGATCTCTCCGTGCTGACCGAGACTTCGGATCCCGCTGCCACGGCCGCCCTGGCAAATTGCTTGACGGTTCGTCCCTCCTGCAACCTCTTTTCGCGCTCGCCGTTGCTTGCGGTCAAATCGTCCATCAAGTGAAGACCGGTAAAGGCATCGTCGGCATAGAAAACGCCGTTGGAATACTCACGGCGCAGATCGTCCTCCACGTACTTGCGGGTAAGCGCCGCTCCGCCGCAGATCACCGGGTAGTCGAGCGACTGAGCCTGCAAATCCTGGATGACATATTTCATCTCCAGCGTCGACTTCACCAGCAACCCGCTCAGCCCGATGGCATGCGCATTGTGCTGCTTGGCCGCCGCAATGATCGAATCCGACGGCTGCTTGATGCCCAGATTTACGACTTTGTAGCCGTTGTTGGTGAGAATAATGTCCACCAGGTTCTTCCCGATGTCGTGAACATCGCCCTTCACCGTGGCCAGCACCAGCGTTCCTTTTTGCGTGCCTTCGGTTTTTTCCATCTTCGGCTCAAGATAAGCGACCGCCTGCTTCATCACGCCCGCGGAATCCAGCACTGACGGCAATTGCATCTTGCGCGCGCCAAACAGCTCACCGACGGTCTTCATGCCGTCGAGCAATACGCTGTTGATGACTTCCAGGGGCGAGTATTTCACCAGAGCGTCTTCGAGTATCTGCTCCAACGACTGTTTCTGTGAGCCGTCGCCGAGCGACTTCTCGCCATTGATGATGCAGCGCTTTAGTTTGTCTTCTACCGACAGCGATTCCAGCGGTGCGACTTCCGCTTGCGGCTGCTTGTCCAACCCGCTGAAGTGCTGCATGTAGACCTGCAGCGGATCGCCCGCCGATTTGTCGAAATAAACCAGCTTGCGCGCCAGTTCCACCTCAATTTCCGGGATCTTATATAGAGGATAGATCTTGGCGTAGTTCACGATCGCCATATCCAGTCCATGGTCCACAGCCTCTTTCATGAAGACGCTGTTCAACACGCGACGCGCGTAAGTATTCAGGCCGAACGAGATGTTGCTGACGCCCAGAATGGTCTTCACCTCGGGCAGCTCGAGCTTGATCCCCTTGATGGCGTTGAGTGTTTCTATGCCCGCTGTGCGGTACTCTTCCTGGCCAGTCGAAATCGGCAGAGTGAGCGCATCAAAGATCAGATCCACTGGACGGATGCCGTATTTCTCCGTCGCCAGCGTGAAGATCCGTTTGGCGATCGCGATCTTCTTTTCCGCTGTCAGCGCCATGCCGGCTTCATCAATCGTCAGCGCGATCACCGCTGCACCGTATTTCTTGGCCATGGGCAGAACTTTGGCGGTGCGCTTCTCGCCGTCTTCCAAATTGATGGAATTGATGATCGCTTTGCCGGGAATGCGCTTCAGCGCTTCTTCAATCACGTCGGCTTCCGTCGAATCCACCAGGATCGGCGCCGGCACTCGCGTAGCCACGCGCTCCAGGATTGAGCTGATGTAGGCTTTCTCGTCTTCACCGACAATGGCGCAGCACAGGTCCAACATGTGCGAACCTTCCGCTACCAGCTTTTTGGCGAGCGCCAGGATATCGTCATGCTTGCCGCCCCGCACCATGTTCTTGAAGTGTTCGACGCGCGTGGTGGTGTTCATCTCTTCCGCCACAATCAGCGGCTTGGGATCGAGATCAAGCGGCACCATGCTGTAAGCGCTCGCCGCCGCGGGCGTGATTTCCACTTCGCGCCTGGCCGGCTCCAGATTGGCGCAGAGATCAGCCACCGTCTTGATATGCAACGGCGTGGTGCCGCAACAGCCACCCACAATTCGCACGCCGTATTCCGTGATGAACTTCTTGTGCCACTCCGCCAAATCCTGCGGCGTCAAACGATAATGCGCCACGCCGCCCACGTTTTCCGGCAACCCGGCATTGGGAAGAACGGATACTTCTTTCGGCGCGTTGTGCGCCAGATAGCGCACCGCATCATTCATCTCTTTCGGACCAGTGGCGCAGTTCAGGCCGACAATCTCGCAGTCAAAAGGTTCCAGGGCCGTTTCAGCTGCGCCTATTTCCGTGCCCAGCAGCATGGCGCCCGACTCTTGCAGCGTCACCTGAGCCTGTATAGGGATGCGCTTGCCTGTCTGCTTCATCGCTTCAAACGCGGCCGCGACAGCGATCTTCGTCTGCAGAATGTCCTGGCAGGTCTCGATCAGCAGAATGTCCACGCCGCCATCCAGCAGGCCTAATGTTTGCTCCAGGTACGCGTTGAACATGTCATCGTACGTGATCTGTCCCAGCGACGGCAGCTTGGTCCCCGGGCCAATCGAGCCGGCTACGAAGCGCTGCTTCCCGTTGCCGGAGAAATCGTGCGCCACCTCGCGCGCCAGCTCCGCCGCGCGCCTATTGATCTCGTGCACTTTGTCGGTAAGATCAAATTCACCCAGAACAATGCGGCTGCCGCCGAAGGTGTTGGTTTCCACCACATCGGCCCCGGCCTGGAAATACGTGGCGTGGATGTCTTTGATAATGTCGGGCCGGCTCAGCACCAGGACTTCAGAACAATTCTCTTTGCCCCAGAAGTCATCGAGCGATGGATGCCGCTCTTGTATCTGCGTGCCCATCGCGCCGTCATAGATGACGACACGTTCGCGAACTGTCTCAAGGAAGGATTTCATCAGTTTTTAGTCGAGACCTAGCTATTCTGTCGCTTTCGCTCCGCACCGCCTCAGATTCGCGATCCTCATCACCCCTCGCGCTCCTGAATCAAACGGCTCGGCGCCACATGGGCATCGCCGCAAAACGGCGTTCCACACGACGTAGACCTAAGATGATCCTGCGGGGCGAGAAGCTTCATTTACGCCAGATAACGTGAGGTTCCCGCTACTCTCTTATTGTAAGGGCTCTCCATCCATCCGGCCCTAACCCACTCATTAATCGTGGTGATTCCGCTGCTGACCGGCAATTTCCTGCGCTAATCTGCCTGTCATCTGTCTTTGCCAAGTCTCAATTCATCGCCCGCCCTACCCCCTGTCGTTCGTTTGTTGCAAATGAAGGATGAAGCGCCATTCGACCAGACGGTGACCGGACGGTTGAAATCTGTTTTTCGGCCTGGCTGGCCCCGGGATCCAGACCCGCGGCCCAAGAAAAGCAAACGGGCACAACCTGGTTCGTTGTGCCTCGTCAGCCTTCATGTTAGACGAAAACCGGCAATCAAATCACGCAGGAAGAAGTTCACTCGGCGAGGACATGTCTTTTACAGCCCACTGCCGAACATGGTCCATGTCCTCACCACTCGAACTGTGCTCTACGGTAGCCGGTTGGCGCCCTTTTGCGCCTATTTTTGCTCCGCTGCTTTGCTTTCCGCGGCAGGCTGGTTTTCCGTTGGTGGCGGAGACGTCGGCTCATCCTTCATCGCTTTTTTGAAATGTCTGATTCCATCGCCCAGGCCCTTGCCCAGTTCTCCCAGCTTCGACGGCCCAAAAAGCAGCAACGCGACAATCAAAATCATCAGCAGGTGTATGGGATTCAGTCCTTCAAACATATTTCCTCCGTGCCAGTACGGTCTGGCTTCTTGTTCCGTGTGCAAGTCGATTCACTCCTGCATTCATCAGGCAGCCAAAAAGCGGCCGCAAGCCATGCAGGAAACGCGAGATAGAGATTGACTATCCCAGCTGTGGCGGAGGACGTCGCGTGAGCAGGAACGAAAGAAAGGAATGTACGGGAGGTTTGTAATCCGGCTGGGTCTCAACCTCGTGACGAAACTCTGAGGCATTCGGATCGTGGACCAGAGTCCACGGTCCATCCGTTTCCAGGGAGGGCGTCAGAATAGCCAGCTTGACCGTCTCCGGATCCGCAGGGCTGGCATTCAGGTCGTCGGTCATCGAGATGACCGGAAACAGAATGCAGATCACGCACACCAGCGCAAGCAGGGCAACCACGGTGCGCCGCCCGTCCGCGCGGCCGAAACGCTGCCATAGCACCAGAAGAGTGGCAGCCATACCGGCCCAAATGAGATTGAGTGTGAGTTCCACAGCGTCGTGAGGTTAAGAATATGCTAACAGGAAAGCAACATTCAAATAACGAATGTAATGATTTTCAGGTAGTCGTTCAGTTTGAAAACTGAACCGCTAGCAGTATCAGCGTCTAGCGATTCGTTGGCGAATCGCGGGCCTTCAGGCAGACGTTCATCGCGCTAGCGATGAATCTAGCACGAAACTGTACCACTACCGATTTTCACAGTGGATTTGCGGTATGGCAGAGTCAGACGTGGCAGTACAGGCACGTCTGCCGGGCGCTCACTCGGCCGCTGCATAACGCAGCAACGTCAGGGAAGTATTGGCGCAAACCTCGCAAAATCTCTTATGACGCTGAAACAGTTCATCGGCCTCCCGATGCTGCGCGCCCAGCACTTCAATCTGCACCATCTCCTGATCGTCTCTGTAGGCATTGGAAAAGAATTGCACGAGCTTGGTTTTGAACGCGTCGTCGGCGTGGCTGGCGACGGCAAAGAGTTCAGCACCCCGCGGACACAGCTTTGGTGACATTGCCCAACCCCTTATGGATGGTTGATTGTTGGTCTCTTCGCCTGAAAAGTCCATAGGCTTTACAGGGTTTTTACATCGCCACAATCAAAATTTACTTTGTGATTCACGGGGAACCGGTTTAGGCAACAAACTTATAGCCTAGGCCCGGTACGGTCACGATCAAGGCCGGTTGTTTCGGATCTTTTTCCAGCTTTTGCCTCAGGCTGCCTACATGCACGTCGACAGTGCGGGTGAATGTGTCTTCGCTATAACCCCACACTTCTTTCAACAGCACTTCGCGTGAGAGCGTTGTGCCTGGATTCTGGGCAAAATAGCGCAACAGCCGGAATTCGCGCGCTGAAAGCGGCACCGGTTTACCATGGCGCAGGACCGTGGTGCCTCTCAGATCAATTCGAATCGGCCCAAACTGCAGGACATCCGCCTCCTTTGCGGCCGGCGCCGCGGCCCGGCGAATATGGGCCTCAATGCGCGCCAGCAATTCCAGAAGCTCGAACGGTTTGGTCAGGTAGTCATCCGCGCCGATCTTCAGTCCCAGCACTTTATCCACCAGCTGGCCCCGCGCCGTCAGCATGATGATGGGAGTAACGATTCCCGCATTGCGAATATCCCGGCAGACGTCGAAGCCATTTTTTTTGGGCAGCATCACGTCCAGGATGATGAGGTCGTGGGAGTTTTGTACCGCCTTGCGCAGGCCCTCATCGCCGTCGGCGGCGGTATCAGCGGAATAGCCCTCCGCCTTCAGGCGATCGCTTAAGGTCATTCGCAAATCTTCTTCGTCTTCCACCAGCAGAATGCGCTCGGTCATGAGGAAAAGTCCGGTGCCGCTCCTGCCCGCGGGTCGGCTGCACGTTGTTCTGCCGCTGCGTGCTCGCCGGCTACTTGCAGATGAATGGTGAAAATGCTGCCCTTGCCTGGCTCGCTCTCGGCGGTGAGGCGGCCGCCCATAGCTTCTACGATCTTCCGTGCCAGCGGCAGTCCGAGTCCTGTGCCGTGAATGCCCGACTCTGCGATGGCCGGGCTACGATAGAAAGGTTCAAAGATATGACCAATCTCATCTTTGCTGATACCGATGCCTTTGTCTTCCACGGAAAGAGCAATCTCCCTGATCTGCCCTCTCTCTTGGACGGCCGCGGTACTTACGCGTAACCAGCGCTCTTCGCCGCCATATTTCACCGCGTTGGTGATCAGGTTCTGCAGCGATTGCACCAGCCCGTTGAAATCGGCGCTCACTGCCGGCAATCCCGGCGCAATGTTGCGTTCAACCGTGCATCCTGCCGCGGCTACCGTGGTTGCGGTCGCTTCCAGCGCGGCTTCCACCACGCCGGACAGGTTCACCGGACCGAGGCTGTTGTTCCGCGGCGCTTGCTGTGTCGCCGCAAATTGCAAAACCTGCTCCACCAGCTGCGTGAGCTGGCGCGTTTGTTTCACAATCGAGTTGCCATAGCGGACCAGCTGCTGCTTCTCTCCCACAACCCCGTGAGCTATATTTTCCGCGGCAGACGAGATCACCGCCAGCGGCGTGCGCAGTTCATGCGAAACTCCGGTCACAAAATCCATCTGCAGGCGCGCCAGCCTCCGTGCTCTCTGGCTGGCGATGAGAATCAGGGCCATCGTCACAGCCAGCAGCACCAGAATGGCAAAGCTGGCCAGCAGGTTGCGCCGCCGCAGTCCGCTGACAGCCGCTTCCACCGATCCGCTCTTGTGTTTCGCTGCTACTTGCCAGATGCCTTGTCCACCGCCGCGTTGGAAAACGTCAAAGCGTAGCGCGCGCTCAGGTCCGGCAGTGCGCCTTTCGTCGATCGCCGCAGTCCGATCATTCACTGGAGGCCGGAAGGGCGTAAAAAGCATCTCCGGACCTACATCCGGACCGCCGGCTCGCCCGATCGGCGGGCCAAACAGCGTAAGCGACGCATCCATCTGCTTGCTGTCATCGCCGCCAAATCCCGCGTCGGAGGCATAGATGACCCGCTCTTCGTTATTGGTGTTCTCGCGTACCGCTACGTGGTAGTCCAGGCCGGATTGCCCGCGGAAATACTTCTGCGCCAGTTCAGGAAAGATTTCCTTCGCCAGAACATTCTGGTTGAGCTGAATCACCAGCCACGTGACCGTGCGATCCCCTGACGCCTGCATATGTCTCACGGGATAAGCCAACGCAGGAATCGACTGGTCAACAATCCAGGGAGCAACGAAATCTGGCCGCCCGCGTGGAAGACCGCCGCGCCGCCCGCTTGGGCGATCGCCGGCCTGAAAGACGTGGTCATGTGATCGGTGGGGCCGTTCACGATTTGGCCGTGCATCTCTGCCGTTGGTTGCACGGTCCGCGGCGTGCAGCGCCGCAAAAGCGCTGATTTCCTGCATGTGCTGGCGCAATGCGTCAAACTCCAGCGGCCAGGCTGTGCTTTCCATCTGGTCTTTTCCTGGATCGAATCGCAGCGGTTGCTGATGGTCGGGATCGCGCCACACATAAATGTGTTCCACGAGATTGGGATGAGCGGCGGTTTGCTGCCAATGCTGGAATTGCTCAGCGAATTGAGCGGGGTTGACGTTGGCTGAAGTATCAAGCGCTGATCTGATCTCCAGGGCGGCCGAACCCAATTCGCGCGCGAAATCCTGGCGGAAAGCCAGCAATGACACCTGCAGGTTGGATTGCATCTGGGCTTTGGCGGCGGCGCTTACCTGTCCGCTCCATTTGTATTGAAGCACCGCGAGCAGGACCAGGACTCCTGCCAGGGCCGGAACCGCAATCCATCGAAAAAGCCGTTCTTTGATCTCTGGTTTTGCCATCAAGTCAAGCCGGAAGGTCACCCAGCGCCATCGTGCCTGGCGCATTCAGTGACATCATCAATTATAAGTGTTCACTCCACGCCGCCGGCCTGAACGCTACATTCCCACGCCAAACGCGTTGCGGGTCTTTTGCAGCGGAGCGGAAAGAAACGTGCGCAGCTCGCGCAGGAACTTCGGTTTGTAAATCATTGCCGTTGCGCCACAACCGGCACACGCCGCCCGAAATTGCGGGCTGGTATCCATCGACATCAGAACGATCTCAATGTGGGGATGCATCTGCGATATCAGCAGCGCGGCCCTCAGTCCGCTCATCCCCGGCATGTCTGCATCCAGTAGAACCAGTTCCGGCTGCAGCTCAGCAATTCGGTCGATCGTCTCTGGCCCGTTTTCTGCCCGGCCAACCACCTCCACCACCTTGTGGTGCTCCAGCAGCGTACAGATCGCATGCAGAATCGTGGTGGAATCGTCGACCACGAGCGTCCGTTTCTTCTTCGGTGGGAGGGGCCTCATGGTGCGTGCGTTCGAATAGAGTCGAACCGTCGTAGCTGACATACAAATCCTTTAAACCTAACCATATAAGGTTAAGCGGAAGCGCTTTGAAGCTGAGTAAACACTCCAGCAAGAAACTGTAAAGTTTCTGTAAATCTCATGTCCGGCGAAACCCAACGATTGGATAAAACGAGGACAGACAGGCCGGTAAAACGCAAGGAGAACGAATTGGCCTGCCCGTCCTCTAACGGTGGCTGGAGGTCACTTGAAAGAAGCGCCTGGAGGGGCTCCCCCCGGCCATCCGTGTCCGCGCATACCCCGCCCATGATGGCTCTGCATCTGGGTGAGCTTGGTTTGCTGTTCTGGTGAAAGCGTCTGGAAGAGCGCTGCATCAGCCTTGGCATGTGCCATCGTCATCTGTCCCATCAGGTTGCCGATCGTGTTGGACTCCTGCTCGATTGCTCCAAGGTTGTTCTTCTGGATTGCTTCCTGCAGGTTCTGATGTGCTGTCCGCAACTGGCTACGCAATGACTTCGAGTTATTTGCCTCTTCGGTATAAATGCTGGTTGCCTGTTGCTGCTGCTGCTGGGTCAACGACAGATGTTGAGTAAGAAAGTCCACATGGTGCTGGACCATCTGGGCTGGATCAGGCGGATTCCCGCGCTGCGCCACCGCGAGGGCCCCGGCCAGGACAACAAAGGTAATTACTTTCAATAGGGTTGTTCTCATCGGCTCGTTTTTCTCCATTTCTTACAGAGCGATATTGCACTCAAAAACGCTGCAGTCTACTGCCGTTCGGTCTCATGGCTGACGCGCTCCAGTGTTGCGCGAAACTCCTGCCGGAAATTCTCTTTGTGGACAAAATCCCAGGCGCCCGAATCCGCACACGCGTCACGCAGCTCAGGCGTGTTGTCGGTCGACATGAGCACCACCCGGGCCGAAGGCAATCGCTGCCCAAAAAACCAGGCCAGCGTCAGGCCGTCAAGATAGGGCATGTGGACGTCCATCAAAATCATGTCGGGTTTCAATTTCAAGACGGTCTCAATTGCCTCGCCGCCCTTGTCCGCTCGCGCTACAACGTCAACCAGGGGATCGAGTTCCAGAAGTTCACAAACCACCTGCAGGAAGGTTTCAGAATCATCTACCACGACGGTGCTGATTCTCTTTCTGTCGGTTTCGATAGTTCCCGGCCGCGTCTCCGTCGTACTGAAAACCGGCTCTGCCGCAGCTGCCATCAGGCCTCCATCAACTTGATGGTTTTATAGAAACATGTTTGCCACCACAGGTGGGTAAAATGGCTGGCAATCGGGTGTAAAGAGCTTGTAAATGGCATGCTGGCCACAATGGTTCAAATGCTTGCGTTTTGTTGCTCTTTCGTGAATTTGCTCCCCCTGAGTTCCGAGTGTTAAGATCGCTGGATTGTGGAGGTCGTCTGATGTCGGATAGAGACAGTAGCAACAGCTTCATGTGGTTTCTGGCTGGTCTTGGCTTTGGCGCCCTGCTGGGCGTGCTCTATGCACCCCGCTCCGGGCGTGAAACTCGCGAAGCCATCAGGAATTCAGCGCAGGAAGGCGGCGAGTATCTGCGGACCCGCGGCCGCGAAGCCCGCGATACCATGAACCAGTGGGTTGACCGTAGCAAGGAGGCCATGGGCCAGCAGAAGGAAAAGATCAGCGCCGCCATCGATGCGAGCCGCCAAGCTTATCGCGAAGCCGCCGCCGAAGGCAAAAAAGGCTCTTAAGGGCCCCGACGAGTGAATAACCTGATCATCACGGTTTTCGTAGTTGTTGCCGCGGCCGCCATAGTGCTGCAACTCATCGTCCTGTTCCTTATGTACAAGGCGTTGCGGCAAAGCTCCGAAAAAGTGGAAGGCATAGCCACGCGGCTGGAGCAGCAGGCTTCTCCGGTCCTCATCACTGCAGCCGAGATCCTCGACGATGCCAAGCCCAAGCTGGCCGAAATCACCACGAACCTGGCGGAAAGCTCCGCCACCATCCGCGCTCATGTCGCCCAGGTAGGCGCGGCCACCAGCGAGATCGCGGAACGCGCGCGCATGCAGGCAGCGCGCCTCGATGAATTCGTTGTCACCGCCGCGCAGCGCGTTGAAGCAACTTCCGAATTGCTCCAGGACAAAGTCTTCTCACCCATGCGGCGCGTCCGAGCCATCGTGTCTGCTCTCAACGCAGGACTGAGCTTCCTGAGATCCGCCCGATCGCGCCACCGGACCAACGGCCGCGAAGCGGAAGACGAAGAGATGTTCATTTAATTCTGTCGCTTCGCTCCAAACCGCTTGGCAGCTTTGTCGCCTAAGAATCTTCATGCTCCTGGAACTGGCGGCTCGGCGCGCGAGCCGGCCTCGCCGCTTCCTTGTGCATTTGCCGGATCAGCGTTCATCTGCGTAAATCCGCGGCCTGCTCATCTTCCAAACTGCACACTCACATGGCCGCCTGGGGGGACCCTGGTTCCTGCCATCGGTGACTGAGTCTGGCCAACGCCGCTACCGCTCGCGTCAAGCTCCAGTCCGGCTGCTTCCGCTTCTTCCAGCGCAGTACGCAACGACTTGCCGTGAAAGTCCGGGACCAACACGCCACCAGCCACGTCCAGTACAACTGTGCCTCGAGCTTGTTCCGGTAGTTTGAGATTTGCTGATGCAGCTGGCGGAGCCGCCGGCTCGCGCTCGCTTTCGCGCGGCTGCGGCTGCGCGGGGAGTGCGCCGGGCTTGCTGCTCGCAGCCACGGTTTTCACCTGTGCACTCTGCGCTGCAGGCAAAGCGGGCTCGAGCGACGGGGCCGGAGCCGGAACATCCGCGGGCGACACTTCGCCGGCGATACGGTCGGGCGCGCCTTCTGAGATATCGTCCTCTTTGGCATGCGCCCGCAGATACATGCGCCGCGGATCCTGGACTTCGACATCATGTGGCACGTTCATATACGCCAAAACCTGCTGCGCGATGCGCGAAAAGACCGGCGCCGCAGTCTCTCCTCCGCCATCGCGCGGATAGCCGCCCTGAGGAGAATCGAGTACAACCAGCACGGTTACCGCCGGATTATTCACCGGCGCAAAACCGCCGAACGAGGCAATATGCTTTTGGTGCGAATAGTGTCCGCTGGCATCAATCTTTTGCGCAGTGCCGGTTTTGCCCGCCGAAGTATAACCATCCAGAATGGCGCGCTTACCTGTGCCCCGTAACACTACGCCTTCCATCATGTGCTTCATCTCCGCCGCGGTGAAAGGAGAAATCACGCGTCGTCCCAAAGCGGGGTGAAACTCAATCAACTGCGCCGTACTGCGTGGCGGCGTTGTCCCTGCAACAATCCTCGGTGGAACATACAGGCCATCATTGGCGATGGTCGAAACCATGGCTGCCAGCTGCACCGGTGATACGCCGATCTCCTGCCCCATGGAGATCGCACCAATACTCACCTTTGACCAGCGGCTTACCGGCTTGGTAATGCCGCGCGTCTCGCCGGGCAATTCAATATGAGTCTGCGCACCGAATCCAAAAGCGCGAATATAACGATCGAACCGGTCTTCTCCCAGGCGCAGCGCAACTTTGATCGCACCCACGTCGCTCGAGTGCTCCAGAATCTGCGCGACTGACAAGCCGGCGTAGGGATGATGATCGTGAATGCGCAAACCATTCACCACGATCGACCCCATCTGGCAGTCGATCACCTCATCTGGATTGGTGATTCTCTCTTCCAGCGCGCCTGCCAGTGTCACTAGTTTGAACGTGGACCCTGGTTCGTAAATGTCGCTCACCGCCCGGTTCTTCAGCGCCTGCGGATTCACCTTATTAAAAGAATTGGGATTGAAAGTCGGCCAGTTTGCCAGGGCCAGAACTTCTCCCGTATGCGGATTCTGTACGATCACTGTGCCCGCTTCGGCGCCAGTGTCAGAAATGGCCCTGGCCAGTTCCCGCTCCGCGATGTACTGGATCTTTTCATCAATAGTGAGCACCAGGTTCTCGCCTGGCTCCGGATTCTTTTCCGTGCGCCCCAGCCATTTATGCCGGTTGTCCATGGTGATGAGCATCTTGCCTGGCTTGCCGGTCAGAGTCTCATCGAACTCGCGCTCCACGCCGCCCAGACCCTCGTCGTCAAGACCCACATACCCCAGCGCCTGCGCCGCCAGTTCGCCTTTGGGATAGAAACGCTTTGACTCTTTCTGGGGGTAAATACCCTTGAGGTTGAGCGCGCGGATGCGAGCGCTGGTGGCGTTGTCGAGCTTTCGTGCGACCCAGGCAAAGGCGTGCGAGGCCCGCATGTGATTCTCAATCTCAGTGGAGTCGGCATTCAGCACGCGTCCAAGAATTTGCGCGGTTGAATGGATGTCCGGTACTTCCGAAGGGACTGCAAAAACTGAGTCCACGCTGACCGTCATCGCCAGTTCGTTGCCGCGGCGATCATAGATATTGCCCCGAACCGGGGAAACATCAATGGTCCGCTGCTGCTGGCGCGCGGCGCGCTGCGTAAAGTCGCCGTAGTCGACCACCTGCAACCACACAAGACGAACGCAGATGACCACGAACCAAAATGCCAGAAAACCGGCGAGGATGAGGAGGCGGCCTTTGTTTCTGTCGCTGCGCTCCAAACCGCTCAACAGTCTTCCCTCCCCTGTGGTTTATCAGCGCATGAACAGCAGGCTCGGCGCGCAAGCCAGCCTCGCCTTCCGGGTTGAATGAGCTGGGCCATTAGTCGTTTACAAGTCCACGCGGGCGAAGCCGAGTTACGCGCTGAGCCCGCTGCTCCGGGTGCGTCAAAACTTCAAAGCCGGTCCAAACTTTCGAGCGGTTTGGAGCGCAGCGACATAGTTACTTCACTTGCATATGCGGGCGAAGCCGAGTTACGCGCTGAGCGCGCTGCTGCAAGTGCCTCCGAAATCTCAGCGCCGACCCAAACTGTTTAGCGGTTTGGAGCGAAGCGACATTAAAAAACGACCCCGGCTGGTTTTCCGGAGTCGCTATCCAAGCTCCGGAAACTCCGGGGCCAAGGTTTACCAACCAAAACTTTACCGCGCCGCGATGACCGCTACCGGCGTTACTTGCGCCATGATCGGAACACTACCTTCATCCGGGTTCATCTGAATCACCTGTCCGGGTTCAGGAGACTCCAGGCCCATCTGGCGCGCCAATGCGTCAATACGGCCGGGATCGCGCAGCGAGGCCGCTTCCAGCTTGAGCGTGCGGTTCATCTCCACCAGGCGGTCGCGTTCGGCTTTCTGCGCCTCGATCCTGTATCCATACTCAATGGAACTGAAATGCTGCCAGGCATAGAACATCATCAGCAGGAAAAGAGCGGCCACGCCGGCGGAAAACATCCTGATCTCGCGCCGGCGCTGCGGATCGCTGATTTTGACCAGCCGGGAATTGTCGATGGTCTTCTGGAAGTAGAACTCCGGCGTGATCCCAGCGACACTACGCCGACCTGCCGAGCGAGCGTCCACCGGCGTGATCATTCCCGTGATGTGCATTGCCGTTGCGGCCATTTACGCTACCTCAATCATTTCCCGGCGCCATTCAAAGCGGCGCAATAGCTGCTGGTGTTCGCGTTCCGCAGCCTGTTTCTGTTCGCGCGCATGCTCTTCCGCGCGCTGTACGCTGTTGATCAGTTCTTCAATCGTGGTTCCTTGAAACATCTTCTTATCCTCATTTTCTCGAGGGAACTTTTATTCCGGGGCGACACCGTTACTGAAGGAAGGTGAAGTTTTCGCCCAAGTAGGAGGAAGGCAGTGCCTCCCCGGAAACCCATCGCTTTGCCTGCCTACCACGGCCAGCAAAGCAAACCTTATTTGCGCTCCGCGGCCCGCAGCTTCGCGCTGCGCGACCTCGGGTTGCGATCGATCTCTTCTTCTCTGGCGGTGAGGGGCTTTTTGGTTAAGACGTTATAAACGCCGTTTTCCCTTCCCTCGCGCAAAGAATCTTTGACGATGCGGTCTTCCAGGGAGTGGAAGCTGATCACCACCAGCCTGCCTCCCGGCTTCAAGACCTGCGGCGCTGCCTGCAGCAGCAGCTTCAGGTCGTCCAGTTCGCGGTTTACGAAGATTCGGATGGCCTGGAAAGTCCTGGTCGCCGGATGAATCTTTTCCCGAGCCCCGTGGTCACGTTTCATTGACCGGAGCGCAGCCGATATTACTTGTGCCAGATGAGCGGTTGTTCTTATCGGCCGCGCCCGGACAATGGCTCTGGCGATTCTCCGCGACCTCCTTTCCTCACCGAATTCGTAAATCACATTCGCGAGCTCTTCCTCGCGCATGTGGTTTACCACTTGATCGGCGGTTACTTCGCCCTCGGGGTTCATCCTCATATCCAAGGGTCCTTCCGCCTGAAAACTGAATCCGCGCGCCGCATCGCCGAACTGCAGCGAACTTACGCCCAAGTCCGCCAGCAGCCCGTCAGAGGCTGTAGGCGGGACATGCTGGGGGACTTCGGCGTAAGAGCCGTGCAGCAGCGTAATCTTCGGACGGTCATCACCTCCGATCCGAGATAACCTCTGCCGCGCCAGTTCGATCGCGTTGGTATCTTTATCGAAGCCAATCAAATGACCCTGTGGGCCGAGGCGCTTTGCGATTTCGAAACTGTGCCCGCCCAACCCCAGGGTCGCGTCGATATAGGTGCCGCCGCGCCGGATTGCCAAAAAGTCGATCGCTTCTTTTAAAAGAACTGAAACATGGCCAACTTCCCCACCATGCGCCCCCTCGGGGGCTTTGCCACCAAAATCCTCGTCCACCGTTAAATGCCCAGTTCGTCGAGAGTCTTCTCATCGTCAGACGTGAATGGGTTCTCTTCGATGTCCTTCTTGTAAGCCTCGATGCTCTGCACTTCGAGGTAGGTCAAATTGCCGACCACCGCAACTTCGCCCCGGATCCCGGCCGATTCCCTGAGCAGCGCCGGTATCAGAAGCCGTCCCTGCCCGTCGATCTCCACTTGCTGGCCGTAATAGTTCGTGCGATTCAGGAATTTCTTTTTGGTCGGATTGAAGTTCGATAACCGAGCCAGCTTTTCTTCGATCCGCTGCCACTCCTCGAAGGGATACACTTGAGCAACCTTCCCATCGAGCGAAGTGATGTAAAATTGCGTGCCGTACTTCTCGTCGATCAGACGCTTGAATTCCGCGGGGACCTTTAGACGTCCCTTCTCGTCGACGCGAGTTGGATGGTTTCCGCGAAACATTGTTTTTTATTGCTGCTCCGGCTAAAAACGCTATCAAGGAGGCGAAAACGGTAATTTCTAGCTCTTTTTCTGGCTCGGTCACCGCAATTTGGGGGTTTATCCGGTTCATTTGCCCTTCTGTCCGCTTTGGACCACTTACCCCGTGATTGAACCTAGCGCCATACTTTAGATACCACTTTCATCCACTTTTGACCACATCCTACGCCTAAATGGTTGTGTGTCAAGGGTTATTTTTTAGGTTCTGAGGAAAAAAGTTTCTTGACCACAGCCGGCCGCAGAGCCTGGCTTTCCCTTGTAGAAGCGCCTATCGCCGAATACCAGCTGTAGTGTTTACAAAAGCGGTTCCCCGACCGGCGCAAATGGAATTGTCTCGAAGAAAGGAATCTGGATGTTAATGCCCGGCGGTCAGCGCGTTCGCCTTGGAACGAATTTCGCGCGCAAGCTGCTCCAGTTTGAGTGAGTTGCTGAGGATCGAGAGCGAGTTTGGATCGAAATGGTCTTTGTCCGAAGCTTTTTGCAGTCCGGTAACCGAAACGGCTTGCTCGTTGTCGCTGGCAAGGTAGTTTTCAACCGCGCTCTTCAGTTGTGCTGCGGCTGAGGTGGCAGCGTTCACGCTTGCTTCCAATACCTGCTTGTCGTCGACGGTATTTTCAGCGCTTATTCCTAGCGTACTTATCGCCAACGGCTTGGCTCTGGGTACTCTGCCTCCACCCATGTTTTCGCGAATCTCATGAGCCAGCTTTTGCATTCTTCCCGCCTGGTCCACCAACTCACGAGTGCGCGGGGGATCACCGTTGCTTTCAAGAATGGCCTGCAAGGTCGACGTCAGCTGCACCAGTTGCACAGTATTTCTGCGGATGATCACATAGTGCTTGCGGAAGTTTTCCTGCAGCATCAGTTTCAATCGAATGCGTTCGGCGTCCAGATGCCAAATCCGCATCTGCAGGTCCTGGAGATCGTCGACCGGATGACGTAAAGCCTGGTCCTGTTGCTGCTGTTGTTGCAATTGCTGGTTTTGATCGTATTGCTGGGTTCGCTGGGTTTCAGCATCCCCGCCGGGGTTTTGTCCCCGCCCAGCCTGCAACGCATATCCAGGGATTCCGAAGACAAAAGCTGCAGTCAAAATTGAACCGGGCAGCATTCGGCGACCGAGGCAAAAACTTTTCAGATCGCGAATCAACGATGTGCCTCCTGGCATTGGACAACGCGCGTTCGTGCGCGACCAGCCACTTTTGGGGCCCGATTCAGCCTAGCACCGCGCATCTTAATTCATCGATAAGTTTTGTATAAATCGGTGCAGAACCGTTCAGCTCTGCACCCTTCAAGACAGGCATTTTCCTGGCTCTCAAACGGCTCTCAGGGTGAGAGATTTCCAATCTGGCAGCTCTCAGGTAAACAGGAATTCTTTGGTCCGCAGATCCCTTACTGCATCTCGCAACTTAGCGGCTTTTTCGAACTCAAATCTCTTGGCGGCTTCGCGCATGTCGTTTTCCATGTTGGCGATGTAGGTATCCAGTTCGTCCTGCGACTTGAAGTCCGGTAAGCCGTCCGATCCCTGAGTTACGTCCACGTAATCGGCCTCGGCAATTCCTGCCAGCGACATCATCAGCGGCCGGCTGATCGACTCCGGCGTGATCCCGTGCTCCTGGTTATATGCCTGCTGGATGGCCCGCCGCCGGTCCGTTTCATCCATTGCCCGCTTCATCGAATCAGTGATGTTATCGGCATAAAGAATGGCGCGGCCGTTCAGGTTGCGCGCGCAACGGCCAATGGTCTGAATCAGCGAGCCGCTGGAGCGCAAGAAGCCTTCCTTATCGGCATCAAGAATGGCGACCAGCGACACCTCGGGGAGATCCAGCCCTTCACGCAGCAGGTTAATGCCAATCAGGACGTCAAAGTCGCCTTTGCGCAGGTCCCGCAGCAGCTTGATGCGCTCAAGCGTTTCAATCTCGGAATGCATGTAGCGGCAGCGCACGCCGACCTCGGCGTAGTATTCAGCCAGGTCTTCTGCCATGCGTTTGGTCAGCGTTGTCACCAGCACGCGCTCACCGAGGCTGACCCGATCGCGGATCTCATGCAGCAGATCATCGATCTGCCCCTTCACCGGACGCACCTCCACCGGCGGATCCACCAGCCCGGTTGGACGGATAATCTGCTCCACCACAACGCCCGAGGATTTCGTCAGCTCATACGGCCCAGGCGTGGCGGAAACGTAGATCAGCTGGTTGGTTCGCTCTTCAAATTCTTCAAACTTCAGTGGACGGTTATCCAGCGCTGACGGCAACCGGAAACCGTATTGGACCAGGTTTTCCTTGCGCGAACGATCGCCATGCCACATGCCATGCAATTGCGGCACCGTCTGGTGCGACTCGTCGATGAACATGACGAAGTCTCGGGGGACATAGTCCAGCAAGGTCGGCGGCGGTTCACCCGGCTTGCGTCCGCTGAAGTGGCGCGAGTAGTTCTCAATGCCGTGGCAATAGCCCACCGACTTGATCATCTCCAGGTCAAAGCGGGTGCGCTGGTGCACTCGCTGCGATTCCACCAGCCGCCCTTCCTTCTCCAGTTCCTTCTCCCACCACGCCAGCTCTTCAAGGATCGTTTCGATGGCGTGGTTGCGCGTGACGTTCGACATCACGTAGTGGCTCTTGGGATAAATCGGCAGCCGCGTGTACTTCTGCTTGACCGTGCCGAAGAGCGGATCGATCTGCGAAAGCGAATCCACCTCGTCGCCAAACAGCTCGATCCTGTAAGCGTTGTCGTCGTAGGTGGGAAAGACTTCAATCACATCGCCGCGGACGCGGAAGGTTCCGCGCTTGAAGTCTGTATCGTTGCGCTCGTAAAGAATCTCCACCAGCTTGCTGAAGATGTCCTGGCGCCGGATCTTCTGTCCTTTTTCCAGAAAGAGCAGCATGCCGTAATAAGCTTCGGGGGATCCCAGACCGTAGATGCAGCTCACCGAAGCTACTATCACGCAGTCGCGCCGCTCAAAGAGAGACCGCGTCGCCGAGAGCCGGAGCTTATCCAGCTCATCGTTGATGGTGGCTTCTTTTTCTATGTAAACATCGCCGGCAGGGATATAGGCTTCAGGCTGGTAGTAGTCGTAGTAAGAGACAAAATATTCGACCGCGTTGTTGGGAAAGAACTGTTTGAACTCGTGATAGAGCTGCGCCGCCAGCGTCTTGTTATGCGCCAGCACCAACGCCGGCCGGTTGAGCTGCTCAATCACCTTGGCCATGGTGTAGGTCTTCCCCGACCCGGTCACCCCGAGCAGCACCTGGTGCTTTTCTCCGGCGTAGATGCCGCGGGTCAGTTCGTCGATGGCATTGGCCTGGTCGCCCTTGGGCTTGTAGTCGCTGACTAAACGAAAATCCATGTAGTTCCCTTATAAACCCAATCCACCACGGAGGCACAGAGACACGGAGGAAAATTGGGCGGATGCCTCTCCACTGGTGATTTTGAGGCCAGGAAATCTCTTTAGTGTGGCATGGCAGAGCTCAAGCACGCAAGGCAGGAGAGGCGGCGCGGCTTTCAAGAACCGTTTCCAGACTCAAGAACGAAATGATGGCACTTTATAAACTTAAGAGGATTTGCAAGTTGACGATCCTGATACCAAAATTATTTTCGTTTTTCTATTGCTTTTGCTTATTCTTTGCGCGTATAAGCTGAAGAACGGGCTGCGCCCGTGCGGATACACCGGCGCAGCCCTGACCACATCGCCTTAATAGGAGGCCACATGGCTGCGTTTGACGTTACCAAAAAACTCCGCATTTATCACATCCTCTACCGGATGAACCGAGCGTTTACGGCTATCGTGATGCACTGCCGCGCCCTCGAAGAAGCGGGGCTGGTCAAGACCAAAGCCAGGCGGCGATATCAGGGATTCGCACAGGAATTGCAAGCCGAAATCAACGGTGAGCTGCTGGAAACGCTGCATGGCAACGAATTGCATGAGTGGTATCTCTTCGGCAAAGTGCGCCAGGCATGGGAGAAAAGGCTACGCGACCCGCATGAATCTTCGGCCGATCAAGGCAAGGGCCGCAAAGAGTCACGGAAGAAACCTGCGCGTTAACCCCGGAAAGCACTTGGCAGCTACATTCGGGGCACGATCACAATATCCGTCGGCGCACTGTTGCCCTCGGGAACCGGGAAGCCGCTGAGAGGCGTTACCATTCCTGTCGTCGAATTCACTGAGAATCCGGCAATGCTGTTGTCGGCTTTGTTCACGACGTAAAGAAAGCTGCCCGTGGGATCAAGCGCCAGCCCAAAAGGGTGCGACCCGGTCGGCGTCTCGGCCACAAAGGAAAGGTTGCCGTTGTTGATGTTGAACGCTGAAACCGTACCGTTCTGCACATTGGTCCAGTAGACGAATTGGTCCTTGGGATCGACCGCCAGCCGCAGCGGATTGTGATGGCAGGAAACCCCGCAGCTTGCAGCCGGCGCCGGCAAAGCCGTAATCGGACTCAACGCGCCGTTCGCAGCGTTGACGCTGAATGAAACCACGCTTTCTGCCATGTGATCGGCGACGAAGAGGAACTTGCCGCTCGGATCGGCCAGCAGCCCAATCGATGCGGCAAAGCCGCTGGTTGAGTTTGCGTCGGCAAAGGGAGAGCCGGGAACCGCGGTCAAAGTTCCGTTGGGGCCGATCGTAAACGCCGACACGGTGTTGAGGTCGGAGACCTGCGAATCAGGGAAATTGTTTGCAAACAACACAGTGCCCGCAGGATTGATCGCAAGGCCAAAGGGACTGCCGGCAGCAAAAGGCGACCCGGCAACCGGCGTAAGCACGCCGTTGGCGCCGATACTGAAAACAGCAATGCTGTTCGCCGCCTGGTTGGCAACGAAGACAAACCGCCCCATCGAGTCCACCACCACCCCGGTGGGCCTGGCTCCGGTCGCAAAGGGCGAGCCCGGAACCGCGGTGAGCATGCCTGTGCCGGTATTCACTGAAAACGCCGAGACTGTATTCGCCTGCTGATTGCTCACAAACAGCAGCTTGTGCACGGAATCAAATGCCATGAACTCGGCGCCACCCGCGGCAGGAAATGGTGAACCTGAAACAACCGAGAGATTTCCTGTGGTGCTCACGGCAAAAGCGGAGACGGTTCCTGACCCCGAGTTGCTGACAAAGGCAAAGCTGGCGGTTTGCCCAGGAGTGCTGTTGCTTTTCATACTGCAGCCCCAGGCAAGCACGACGGCCATGCCGGTCAGGAAGGCAATCATTGTCTTGAGAAGCGGAGTCGGGCGATGGTGCAGGGGCGAGATCATGCGAACAATCTCCGTGCAGGCCTAGCTACCGGAAAGTATAAACCTCTGCAACAGCAGGAGAGCACGTCGGACGCCCGCTCGCCTTTTTGGGAAATTAAGAAAGTTTTCAGCCACCCAGTAGAAAGGTAGCCGACTTATGCTTCTGGTTGCTTTGGCGAATAAAAAGCGATACTATAGCTTTGGCGAACATTTCCACTCACTCCGCGGTGCCGCCCAGGCGGTCTACAACGACGGTCTTTGAAAATCTGCAAATAACATTCGCGGTCTGACAAGTACCACATTGCAGTCCTCTGCCGAATCATGGGTGAGATTGGGTGGATTGGGTGAACTTCCACCCAGTCCGCCAAAACCGGGCGCACCGGGGGCCCCGGTTGAGAGTATGGCGTGGCGAGATGTCATTGCGGCCCTCTGCCGGACCTTGGGTGAGATTGGGTGACCTTGGGTGAAATTGGGTGAATCCCGGGGGAGGGGGCTAGCTGCCTTCCACAGGTTGACCAGTTGTGGATCGCGTGATGAAAAGCAAGCAATTAACCAAAAACAGCCGACACGTCGAAACTGAAAAAGCGACACGAAAGCGTATGAATTTCGGCAAATTCAGCTTGACTAACCACGGCAGAAGCAGAGGGTTGCAGTGCGCCCGGAGTGCCCTGAGTCGCAGCACAGCCGGGGGTGCCACACGTTTCTACTCCGCCTTAAATTCCAGCCGGCATTGATCTCTTGGCCCTAGGACCGTCGCCAGCTCGTGCGGCTTGTCGATCAACACGTCAGGCGGCGCATCTTCCAGCGTGTGCGGCGCCAGTCCATAGGTCACGCCGACAGAGTAGATGCCGGCGTTCCGCGCCGTGAGCACATCAATATCCGAGTCGCCGATGATCACCGTCTCCTCCGGCTTCGTCCCCGACTCCTCCAGCAAAGCGTCCACGCCGGCGGGATCGGGCTTCTTCGTGTGAAAGCTATTGCCGCCATAAACCTGGAAGAAATAAGGTCCCAAGCCCAGGGCGTCGACAATCGCGCGCGAAGGACCAACCGGCTTATTGCTGAGAACCGCCATCTTCAAGGGTTGGCCGTTCCGGCTGGAGCGGATAGCGTCCAGCGCCTCCCGAACCCCTTCGTAAACATACGTGGAATCAAGCTTATGCTCGCGATACCAGGCCATGAAGTAAAGCAGTGCGTCCTGCACGTAGCCCTCATCGTCGGGATCGCCCAGCGCACGCCGCACCAGCATTGGTGCACCATTGCCGATATAGCCGGCGATCACCTGATGGGGCAGTTCCGGCTTTCCGTAGTGACGGAGCATGGCGTTTACTGAGTTGGCAAGGTCTTCACGTGAGTCGACCAGCGTGCCATCAAGGTCAAAAATCAACAACTTGGCGGTGTGGCCGGGGATGGGCCGATTTTTGCGAATCATCTACTTTCAGTATATCCCGGTAAACACCTTACGATTTAGAATGGAAGGTACACCCAAGTACGCCTGACCACCCACCCTGAACAACCAGAGGAGAAACATGGCAGTAACCAAGATCGACTCCCGGAAAAACGCGTCCGCAGTGGCCGATATCTCCGCAAGAAGCGAAAAAACCTATGAAGGGCTGACACGCCAGCAACTGGTGGAGATGTACCGCCTCATGTACCTTTCGCGCCGGCTCGATGACCGCGAAATTCTGCTTAAGCGGCAACAGAAGATCTTCTTCCAGATCTCCGGCGCTGGACACGAAGCTTTGACGGTGGCGGCGGCGTTGAACCTCAAACCGGGCTATGACTGGTTCTATCCTTATTATCGTGATCGCACGCTCTGCCTTGCCCTGGGCATGACGCCGTATGAGCAGCTTCTCCAAGCCGTCGGCGCGGCCGACGATCCCAGCTCAGGCGGGCGCCAAATGCCCTCGCACTGGGGCAACAAGAAGCTAAACATCGTGACCCAATCCTCGCCGACCGGCACACAGTTTCTGCAAGCGGTTGGATGTGCCGAAGCGGGGCGGTATTTCGCGCAACATCCTGAAGCAGCAGAGAAACACGCGGGCGACTACCGCCAGTTTAAAGAGGTCAAATTCCAGGGCGATGAAGTTGTCTACTGCTCGGCCGGCGATGGCACCACCAGTGAAGGCGAATTCTGGGAGGCTCTGAACTCTGCCACCAACCTAAAGCTGCCGGTGCTTTTCATGATCGAAGACAACGGATACGCCATCTCCGTTCCTGTGGAAGTTCAGACTGCTGGCGGAAGCGTCTCAAAACTTGTCAGCAATTTCCCCAACATCCAGATCGAAGAGTGTGATGGCACAGATCCACTTGCCGCGTATGCGGCGTGCAAGCGTGCTGTCGATTACATTCGCGCCGGCAAGGGTCCCGCCCTGGTGCACGGTCATGTGATCCGGCCATATTCGCACTCGCTCTCTGACGACGAGAGACTCTACCGCCCGGAATCTGAGCGCGAGAAGGACGCCAAGCGCGATCCGGTCACGCGGCTGCAGATGTTCCTGGTGCGGGAAAACATACTGGATGAAACCGGCGTCAACAAGCTGGAAAAATCAGTGGATGAAGAAGTGGAAGCCGCGGCCGATCGCGCGCTGGCCGCCACCATCCCGGCGACGGACACCGTCTACCGCTATGTCTATTCTGAAGACCTTGACCCGCGCAAGCTTGCTTCCGATCCGCAGCCGCAAGGCGCGGACAAGACCATGGCCGACCTGATCAACGCCTGTCTGAAAGACGAAATGCGCCACGATGATCGCATTGTGGTCTTCGGTGAAGATGTTGCCGATTGCAGCCGCGAAGAATATCTCAAGCAGAAGCAGATCAAGGGTAAAGGCGGCGTTTTCAAGCTCACTTCCGGATTGCAGCTTGAGTTCGGCAGTGACCGCGTTTTCAACTCGCCGCTGGCGGAAGCCAATATCGTTGGCCGCGCCGTGGGAATGGCCACCCGCGGACTCAAACCGGTCGTTGAAATCCAGTTCTTTGATTACATCTGGCCTGCGTATCACCAGATCAGAAACGAACTGTCCGTCATTCGCTGGCGCTCGAACGGCAACTTTTCCTGTCCCGCGGTGGTCCGCGTGGCCATCGGCGGATATCTTACCGGCGGCGCGGTCTATCATTCGCAATGCGGCGAAAGCCTCTTTACGCATATTCCCGGCCTGCGCGTTTGCTTCCCTTCCAATGCTCTCGACGCTAACGGGCTGCTGCGCACCGCTATTCGCTGTGATGATCCGGTGATGTTCCTGGAACACAAACGCCTCTATCGCGAAACCTTCGGTCGTGCCCCCTATCCCGGCCCCGAACACATGATTCCCTTCGGCAAAGCCAAGATCGTAAAAGAAGGCAAAGACTTGACGGTGATCACCTACGGCGCCGTAGTTCCCCGCGCTTTGCAGGCGGCGCAAAAGATTGAGCGCGAGCACAACGTCAGCGTGGAGTTGATCGATCTGCGCACCTTGAATCCTTATGACTGGGAAGCCATTGCCACCTCTGTCCGCAAAACCAGCCGCGTGATCGTGGCGCATGAAGACACGCTAAGCTGGGGTTATGGAGCGGAGATCGCTGCGCGCATTGCCGACGAGCTGTTTGAAGACCTGGATGCTCCGGTCAAACGCGTCGCCGCCACCGACACGTTTGTGGCGTATCAGCCTGTACTGGAGGATGTGATCCTGCCGCAGGCCGATGACCTGTATAAGGCAATGGAGAGTTTGGCCAGATTTTAATACCCGAATACCGCGCGGCCGTGTTAGGCTGCGCGGTGCTTCAGCCTGCAAACACCTTCATGAAAAAATCTAAGCGGCGTCCCCTACTGCTGGTATTTCTATTCTTGTCGCTGATCGCGGCAGGTAGTCCGGCCCAACAGAAATCGCAGCCGCCCGCCAAAAAGCCAAAGCTCGTGCTGGCCCTCGTGGTTGACCAGTTCCGCTATGACTATCTTCTGCGCTTTCGGGCCGACTATCACAGCGGCTTCGCGCGCCTGCTCTCTGACGGCGCCGTCTTCACTGACGCCCGCTACATGCACTATCCCACCGTAACTGCGGTGGGACACTCCACGTTCCTGAGCGGCGCCACGCCTTCTGTGAGCGGGATTATCGGCAACGCCTGGCTCGACCGCGAAGCGAACGAACAGGTCACCAGCGTCAGCGACAAATCCACGACGCTGCTGGGAGGTCCTCCGGGAGTGCAAGGATCCTCGCCGCATCGCTTGCTGGTGAGCACGCTAGGCGATGAACTCAAGATGTCGGGCCGGCCCTCCCACGTGATTGGGATTTCCATGAAAGACCGCAGCGCGATTCTTCCTGCCGGGCACATGGCTGACGCAGCGTACTGGTTCGATCCCGACTCACAACACTTTGTCACCAGCACCTACTACATGAAGCAGCTGCCGGCTTGGGTAAGCAAGGTAAACGCCGATCGTCCGGCATTCAAGTATCTGGGCGCTCGCTGGACAGCCCTCGACGCCAAGCCGGGGGACAAACCCTTCTGCAGCTTGACCGCCGGAACCGAGGTCCGTTATTGCGAAGGCATCGAGTTTACGCCGTTCGGCAATGAACTGGTGGAGGATTTTGCTGAGAAGGCCATCGAAGAGGAAAAGCTGGGATCCCATGAAGCCACCGACGTTCTGGCAGTGAGCTTTTCTGCGAATGATTACGTGGGCCACCAACGCGGGCCGGATTCGCCTGAAGTTCGCGATATTGCCCGCCGCACAGATCTGCTTTTGGGAAAACTTCTGGACTTCATTAACTCGAGAATTGGCGAGAACAATACTCTGATCGTTTTCACCGCCGACCACGGCGTTGCGCCCGTTCCCAAGGTTAATAATGACCGCAAAATGCCCGGCGGCTGGCTGACAGCTTCAGAATACTCCGCCAAAATCGCAGCCGAGCTTTCGCAGAAGTTCGGCAATGGCAATTGGTTTCGCTATGATGCTGATGGTTTTCTCTATCTCAATTACGCAACCGCAGCTCAAAACAAAGCCGACCTTGTTGAAGTACGACGCTTTGCCGCCGAAGCGGCGCGTACCCTGCCGCATATCGCGCGCGTTTACTCGAGCGATGACCTGCTGCACGGAGAGGCCGCCGCGGACTGGCCCGGTCGCGCGGTGCGACTCGGATTCTACGGGCCCCGCTCAGCCGATCTTGTGCTTCTGCCGGAGCCCTACTACATGTTCAGTTCGCCGCCCGGTACAACCCACGCAACCCCGTACAGCTATGACAATCACGTCCCGCTGATCTTCTATGGGCCGGGAATCCGTGCTGGCGTGCATTATGAACCGGCGACGGTCAACGACGTCGCTCCGACACTTGCGGCAATTCTGGGCGTGGAAACGCCAAGCGGGTCGTCGGGAAAGATTCTGGCGGAAATTTTCGAGTAGCTGATTCGTACCACTTACTTCTGCTGCTTCACGCGATCGAGCACAAACCTGTCCAGCGCCAGCAACAGCTCCTCGCGATTGGAATAAGGTCCGGGTTGATAACCCTTGGAACTGATTCCCTGCTGCGCCAGGTCTGACAACTCCCAGTCCTGCTTGTTGGTGATGTCCCAGAACTCGACCGCATCTCGCGGATTGAAGCCCGGCTTCCTGATCTCATCCGGATGAAAATGCCATTCGCAGATGATCTCCGTGTGGTCTACAGCGTGCGGCCACATCGTGAACGTCAGCATGTAGTCGGGATGAAGATTGAGAAAGAAGTTCGGCAGCAGGCAGTAGTAATAGACATGCCGTTGATCGTCGGTGCTGAGCCCGGGCAGCATACAGCGCTGAGTCGTGCCATCCATGGTCAGGCTGCTGACGCCTTCGCGCAGATCCATGCGGCCGCCGAGATAGGTCGGCTGCGGTGGCTCATTATCTCCGCTCATGTAATGCGACTGCTTCTGCAGCAGCGGATGGACGATCGGGCAGTGCAGGCACTCGGAATAATTCTGGATGATCAGCTTCCAGTTCGCTTTCAACTGGTACACGCGGCGCTCGACCATCTGCAGCTCTTCCATGCGCCACGGGCGGAATTTCTGATCGAGTCCGGCAAGCTGCTCCGCAAACGGAATCGGGTGCGCGGAGAGATTGACGAAGATGTGCCCGTCCCACTCGGCTGTTGCTACCGCGTTCAGTGGATAATCCTCTTCGCGAAAGCCCTGAACCTTTTCCATGTGCGGCGCATTGGCGAGCGTGCCATCGAGTTTGTAGGTCCAGGCGTGGTATTGGCACTGGATCCGCCCGGAAAACTTCCCTTCTTCCTCTTTGCAAAGCAAAGTTCCCCGATGGCGGCAAACGTTGTGAAAGGCGTGGATGCGCCCCTGCTCGTCGCGCGTGATAATCACGCTGGCGTTGGCCACATTGCGGACGAAGTAATCCCCCGGGTTCGGTATCTGCTTCGCGCGTCCAGCACAAAGCCACATATCAAAATGGATCGCATCCATCTCATGCTGGAACCAGGCGGGATCCGTGTAATAGCGCTGCGGCAGTGTTGTGGCTTCAGAAGCCACAATTTGAGGGCGCGTGTTGGAATACGAGGTAGACATGCTTAGCTGCCAGCTTAGCCTTATCGCCTGAGCTCTTTCAATATCTCCCGTGCCGCATTCGCACCCGAGCCTCCAGTCAGCCCCGCTCCAGGATGTGTGCCTGATCCGCACAGATAGAGTTTCTGAATCGGCGTGCGATACCTCGCCCAGTCGAGCAGCGGCCGCATAGTGAAAAACTGGTCGAGCGCGAGCTCACCGTGGAAGATGTGACCACCGGTAAGGCCATAGTTTTCTTCCAGGTCCTTTGGCGTGACGATCTGCGCGTCTTCCACCAGGTCCGCGAAATTCGGCGCGTACTGGCTCAGAGTTTTTACTACCGTGTTTCCCAGCGAGTCACGCCGGCTGTCCCAGTCGCCGCCCTTGAGCTTGAAAGGGGCATACTGCACGTACACTGACATTACGTGCTTGCCGGCCGGCGCCAGCGATGCGTCCGTCAACGTGGGAATCGCAGCTTCCAGGTAAGGGCTCTGCGAAAAATCGCCGTACTTGGATTCATCAAAAGCGCGTTCCAGGTAATCGATCTCCGGCCCAATGTGAATCCTGCTCTGCAATGCCGCTGCATTGCCGGTCCCACTGAGGGCAGTAAACCTAGGCAGCGCTGACAAGGCGAAGTTGACCTTAGCCACGGTCCCGGACATGCGATAGTTCTGCAACTTCATCACCGAATCAGGCGATAAGTGTGTTGGATCAACCAGCTTGAGCATCGTCCGGCGCGGATCGGCATTGGAAATAATGGCTCTTGCCGGAATCTCCTCGCCCGTGGCCAGGAGCACCGCGTTGGCAGACCCATCTTTCACACGAATTTCTTTTACTTCAGCGTCGGTGCGAATCTCCGCTCCAGCCTGTTTTGCTGCGGCCGCCATGGACTGAGTGATTGCGCCGGTTCCACCGATGGCGAAGGACGCAGAGCCCGCGGGATGTGAATCCCCCGCTGCGCGAATCAGCAGGACCAAACTGCTGCCGGCGGACCACGGCCCCAAAGCAGTGCCGAAAATTCCGCGAGCCGCGACTACGGCGCGCAGGAGCTCGGTCTCAAAGAACTCCGCCACCAGGTCGGCGACGGCCATCGGCCCCCAGCGCAACAACCGGTACATATCTTTTTTGCCCAGCTTGCGCAAGCTTCGTCCCGTTTGAAGCATGGCCCAGAGATCGGCGCGATTCGGATCATCAATGTCCGGCGGTGTCAGCTTAAGGACTTCCGCGATTACCCGCCCGATTTTGCTGAGCGATTCCTGCAACACCGGGTATTGCGCCGCGTCTTTTTGCGAGAAGCCGGCAATTTCCTGAGCAGCCAGCTTTGGATCGTTGTAGAGGCGCAATGCACGTCCGTCTGGCGAGAGCGCAGTCACGCCGATTTCCTGCGTCACCATCTTTAAACCATGGTGCTCCAGTTCCATGTCGCGAACAATTTCCGGCAGCAGTGGACCGGCGGAGTGAGCCAGAGTGGAACAGCGAAATCCGGGAGAAAACTCTTCCGTAATCGCAGCGCCACCAACCTGCGAACGCCGCTCCAGCACCAGCGGCCTGAATCCCGCTTTGGCCAGGTAGAAGGCGGTCACAAGCCCGTTGTGGCCGCCGCCAACAATGACGACGCCGCGAGTCTCAGCCATCGCTTAGCTGACCCCTTCGGAAACCGCGACTCGCGCGGGCTTGGTACGCGATGGGTTGGTCTTCACATCTTTCAGGATCTCAAGCGCCGCCAGACGGCCCGGCGCGCCCATGATGCCGCCGCCGGGATGCGTCGCCGATCCGCACATATAAAGGTTCTTGATGGGAGTGCGGAACTGCGCGTATCCGGGAACAGGCCGCAGGAAGAAAAGTTGCTCCAGAGACAGTTCACCCTGGAAAATGTTGCCTTCGCTCAAGCCGAACTCGCGCTCCAGGTCGAGCGGCGTGAGCACCTGCTTGTTGATGATGATGTTCTTCAGATTCGGTGCGTATTCGGAAATGGTATTGATCACGTTGTTGCCGAAAGCATCGCGTTCATCGTCCCAATTCAGCCCCGGACGCAGCTTGTACGGCGCGTACTGCACAAAGCACGACATCACGTGCTTGCCCGGCGGCGCGACCGAGGGATCCGTAAGCGACGGAATCACCATATCAATATAAGGACGGCGGGAGTAGTTACCATACTTGGCGTCGTCGTAAGCCCGCTCCATGTATTCAACGCTGGGCGAAATGGAGAGCGCGCCTCGGAGATGAGCACCTGGACCCGGCAGGCACTTGAAATCGGGCAACGCATCCAGCGCGATGTTGACTTTGCCCGACGAACCCCGGAATTTGTAGCGCCGGACATCTTCCAGAAACTCGCCCGGCAGCTGATTTTCTTCAATGAACTTGAGGAAAGTCAGTCGCGGATCGACGCTCGAGGAGATCACGTCGGCATAAAACTCATCGCCATTCTGGAGCGCCACACCGTGTGCACGGCCATTCTTCACGATGATCTTCGCGATCGGCGATTGCGTGCGTATCTCCGCGCCCAGTTCGCGCGCCGCGCCGGCGATGGCATTGGATATAGCGCCGGTGCCTCCGCGGGCAAAGCCCCAGGAGCGAAACGCGCCGTCAATTTCACCCATATAGTGATGCAGCAGCACATAGGCTGTCCCCGGCGAACGCACGCCGAGAAAAGTGCCGATAATCCCCGACGCGGACATCGTCGCCTTGAGGACATCGGTTTCAAACCACTGATCCAGGAAGTCGATCGCGCTCATCGTCATGAGCTGTACCTGGTTGTACTTGTCCTCGCTGGCCAGCCCCTGGAAGCGTCTGCCCAGGAAGAGCAGCTTCATCAGTTCGCGCGGATTGAGCGTGGAAGGATCGGGCGGCACCATGCTCAGAATCGGCTTTACGAAACGACACATGGCCTGCATGGCTTTGCCGAACTCTTCATAGGCTTCGGCATCGAGCCGGGAATGTCTGGCGATTTCGCGGCGGGTCTTGCCATGGTCGTTCACACGCCAGAGATAGTCGCCGTTCGGCATGGGCGTGAAGGTCCCGTCCAAAGGCAGTATCTCCAGGCCGTGCCGCGGCAGGTCGAGATCGCGAATGATCTCCGGCCGAAGGAGCGAGACCACGTAGGAGCACACAGAAAACTTGAAGCCGGGAAACACTTCCTCCGTCACGGCGGCGCCGCCGAGCACGTGCCGGCGCTCCAGAACCAGCACTTTCTTTCCCGCCCGCGCGAGATAAGCGGCGTTGGTAAGGCCGTTATGGCCGCCCCCGATCACGATCACGTCGTATTTATTTGAAGCCATTAGCTTCCAGCTCCTGGCTTCTGGCTCAATCAGGACAGAAGCGAAATGAATCGGGAATTAATGTAAGTCGCAAGGAAAACTGTGCACGTATGATCTCCGAGTGGTTCAGAGGCCACTGAAGAGGACGCTCCATTGGATCAAGCGACGCATGTGGATAGATGATTTTAACATCCTCCGCTGTCAAATGGTTGTACCTCACACGGTGTGATGAATGTCCATCCGTGGTGTGGTTTCGTATAATCGGGATGTCACTGAGCTTAACTCTCGAGGTCTTTCTTTGCCGGTCGGAACTGCATTTCATGAGCGTACTTTTGCCCTCTGCCACAGCCTGAACTACCGCGAGTGGTCGGGCTACTACACGGTCAGCACCTATGAGGTGCACCACGAACACGAATACAACGCCATTCGCAACGCCGCTGCGCTGATTGATATTTCTCCACTGTACAAGTACATGGTTTCCGGCAAGGACGCTACCAAGCTGGTGAATCGCGTGATCACCCGCGACATCAACAAAGTAAGGCCCGGCCAGGTGATCTACTGCTGCTGGTGCGATGAGCAAGGCAAGGTCATTGATGACGGCACCATCACCCGACTGGAAGAAAACAGATACCGCTGGACCGCCGCAGACCCCAGCCTGCGCTGGTTTCGCCAGAACGGCCTCAACATGGACGTTCAGATTGAAGACATCTCAGAGCAAGTCGCAGCGCTCGCGCTGCAGGGCCCTACCTCGGGCAAACTGCTCAAGTCCGTCGCCGAGGCCGATATCGCCAATCTGAAATATTTCCGCGTGACCAGCGGAACCATCGCCGGCGTGCCGGTGGATATTTCCCGCACCGGTTACACCGGCGACCTCGGCTACGAAATCTGGATCCCCCTGCGAAACCAGAATGAAGCCATGAAGGTATGGGACACGCTGATGGAACGCGGCCGTCAATTTGATATTCACGCCGCGGGAATGCTGGCGCTTGACGTTGCGCGGATCGAGGCGGGACTGCTGCTGATTGAGATCGACTACATCAGCAGCAAGAAAGCGCTGATTCCCGAACAAAAATACTCGCCTTATGAGCTGGGCTTTGGCAGGATGGTACATCTTGACAAAGATAATTTCGTCGGCAAAGCAGAATTGACGCAGCAGCAGAAAACCGGTGTTCCGCGTCAGCTCGTTGGGCTGGAAATGGATTGGATCGAGATCGAAGAGCGCTATGAGAAGTTTGGACTCACACCGGCTGCACCGTCGCAGGCTTCGCGAGTGCACGTGCCGGTTTATCTCGACGGCAGACAGGTGGGCAAAGCGACTTCTACTACTTGGTCCCCGCTGCTAAAGAAGATGATTGCGCTGGGCAGCATCGAGACGCCTTATGCGCGGCCCGGCGCCAGGCTGCAGATGGAAATCACAATTGAGGCGGTACGCCAAAAGGTGGCAGCCAAGGTGGTAAAACTGCCGTTCTTCAATCCTGAACGAAAAACCAGGACGCCGGTATAAAGAGGATCGGCGAACCAGTCTTCGTTTTAGAATTTTGCAAAAACGACTCAGGCTTATAATCTGGCTGAGGGTAAGCACGTGAAAGTTCTCCTGCGCGCGGTTCTTGTCGTTCTTTCGACTTCAGTTTGTTTCGCCCAAATTGCACCGTTTGTGCCATGCAAGCCTGGCAAAGCCTCCACGGTTGGGCATGCTGACGGCATCAGCTTTCAGCGCGTTTCATTTACCGAAGCCGGCGGGGTAATAGGAGCCACGGTCCTCATTCCTGACAGCAAGACCCCGGTGCCCGGTATCATCTTCTCCCACTCGGCGATTCATGGGCCTCAAAATAGCGTTGATCTCACGCGCGTTGCCCTCGCTCTGGCTCGGGCCGGTGCTGCTTCCATCATTCTCGATGGGACAATTGAATGGTTAACGCCGAACGATGAGCATTGGCGCGATCCCCATGCTATGGCATGCGCGGGGCAATGGCTGCTGCTGAATGCCGAGCTGGATCGAAATCGGCTGGCAATAGTCGGGACGGTCGGCAAATGGGGTGGCGGGAACACGCCTTTGTGCCTGCCAGGAGAAAGACCTTGCTGGCAACCTAGCGGTGGCGTTGTTGGTTTTGGGCAAGCCTCACCAGCCGAGTGGTACAACACGGACGCCATGCTGACCTTTAAAGGCCGATTGCACATGGCTGAGTTCGCTCAAAAACACTTGCATCTGGCGAAGCTGAAGCCGGAGTGGTTCACCATTTCACAAGCTGCAGCTCAATGACTCATCTGCGTTTACTGTGGCTGAGCGCCTAGCTGTTTGAGTTTCTGCTGAGCGCTATCACGAATGCCATTCCGGCGATCTTCAGGATCGGTTGTATCATTTGGCAGCAACTCAAGCGCCTTGCGCGCATTTTGCGCGGCCAGCTTCTTCTGGCCATCAGCCAGGTAGGCGTCGGACAGGCTGTCGTAAACATTTGGTGAATCAGGGAACGCGTGGGCATTGAGCTTGAGAATTTCGATCGCACCCTTCACATCGCCCGCCTGCATATGTTCGTAGCCCATGATATTGACCA
The DNA here is from genome assembly GCA_035262465.1 of Candidatus Angelobacter sp. Lineage (GTDB taxonomy): Bacteria > Acidobacteriota > Terriglobia > Terriglobales > Acidobacteriaceae > Angelobacter. The sequence goes on from DATFSU010000003.1 coordinate 260,965, forward strand.
GGGTTTCAGAGAACAAAATCGCCCTAGGATCGTTCTTTCGTGCCTGTTCGAGCTTCTCTCGCGCCTGCTGCGGTCCACCCGGTTGATCGATAGTCGTGAGCATCTGGATCGGCGCAGGCGCCTGCCACTTATCTTTGTTGGCTGCAGCGTGCCCCGGGGACTTGATGAGCGTCGTCCTGTACCAATCTACGATTGCGTCACGCAGCTCCGGATGCACAGCGAAGATTTCAGCGCCATGGCCACCTGTGGTGTAACGTAGAAACTTGTTGCCGGCCGCTGGTGAGAGGCTGAAGATCCACTGCGTTGTGTCGATCGAGACAGGAAATTCATCGTCATCAGCGATTGCGGCCAGGATCGGTATTTGAGATTGGCGCAGGAACTTTCTGCCGGCGATATCAGTACTTCCGGCAAGGAGCACCAGCGACTTGACTTCTTTCGGATGCCGGATTGCGGCCTGTACTGAGTTGTCGACACCACAGCTCGCGCCGCCCACGCCGATAACGTCGCGCTTCACTCCGGGCTGGGACGTCAGGTAGCCGAGCGCGGCGTCAATATCGCCCGGCCACTTCCTCGCCTGCTCTTGCGCCTGCTGGGGAGTCGCCTTGTCGACCGGAATACCATCGCTCTCGCCGAAGCCGCGCAGGTCCACGGTAAGAACGTTGATTCCAGCCGCAGCCAGTTGCTTGGCCAGGTCATCCCAGATTTTGCGCTGGCGGTTGCACTGATGCAGCAGCATCACGCCCGGGCCGGGCTTGGCCGCCGGAAAGAACGTGGCCTTGAGATTCGCGCCATCAGGGGCCTTCAAATCAATCACGCGCAACTGTTGCGCGCCCGCAGCCAGTACCGCCCCGAAAAACATCGCCAGCAGAGGAAGGAGTCGAGAGCCGGATGAACGAATCATGGGAGACCTCGCCATTCTAATTTGACGGCTCGATTCAGAGAATGGGAGCAGGAAGCTGCCCTTCTCAAATCGCGCTTCCAACGTCGCACTATTGCTACCACTTTTTAAAGATAAAAAACGCTGCCACCACGATGAAAAAGAACCCCACCGCGTGGTTCCACTTGATGTCCTGTTTCAGATACCAGATGGAAAAGAACGAAAACACAACTAGTGTAATGATCTCCTGAATCGTCTTCAGTTGCGCCGCGTTAAACAAGTGGCTGCCGTAACGGTTCGCCGGAACCTGGAAACAGTACTCAAAAAACGCGATGCCCCAGCTCACAAGCGTTACCTTCCACAGCGGTACGTTCTGGTATTTGAGGTGTCCATACCAGGCAAAGGTCATAAAGATGTTGGAGATGGTAAGCAGAACAATAGTCAGCATTCTTGATCCTTGATTGGAGTTGACGAATTCAGCCAATTCCCAGGTCGGCTGAAGATTCGAGCGGTGTACCGCAGACGCGGCAGATCACGGCAGAGCAATCGCCGCAGATCAGTGGATCGGCAACCTCGCGCGCGCAGTTCGGACAGTAGAGCGCTTCTGGGGACGGATGTGCGGGATTCACCGGCTCAGTCATGATCGCTGCGCGAATAAAGCTTCCCAATGTAACATAGATGCATGGAACCCAACGTTGACATGCTCCCTTCCCCCGCCGATCAAAAGCTGCAGCAGGAATTCAACCAGTGGGCCGCGGCCGGCCGCGGCGACGAAATGGAAGACCACCATTCCGACATCACTGACCAGACCCTTGCCCTGATGGACCTTCAAACCCATGACCGCGTTCTTGACCTGGGCTGCGGAACCGGCTGGGCCTCGCGCCGTATGGCCAACGTGGCAGCCGAAGTTGTGGGCCTTGACGTGGCGGATGAAATGCTGCGCCGCGCAGAGCAATCCTCTTTCTCATTCAAGAACATTCGCTATCTTTGGGGATCAGCCGAGAGCATTCCCGCTACCGACCATTACTTCCATAAAGTTCTCTCCGTGGAATCGTTCTATTATTATGCCGACCAGGGCAAGGCGCTCGACGAATTGCGCCGCGTGCTGGCGCCTGGAGGTAAGCTCTTCATCCTGATCAATCTCTACAAAGACAACCATTATTCACTGCGCTGGGTGGGCGAATTGAAGGTGCCGGTCCAGGCCTTCTCGGAGAAGGAATACATGGAGTTGCTGCACCGCCACGGCTTCATCAACGTGCAGGCGCGTCGCATTCCCGATCGCAGCCCCACACCGGAAACCTATTCCGGAAAATGGTTCAAGAACGCTGAAGAATTGCGCGAATTCAAGAGAATTGGGGCACTGTTGCTGATCGCGGAAAAACCATAGCACTGGCTTTGAGGTGCTGTGCAGAAGTGATAATCTTAAAGCTGTCTCACCCGAAGCGCGCCCGTAGCTCAGCTGGATAGAGCGATTGCCTCCGGAGCAATAGGTCGGGAGTTCGAATCTCTCCGGGCGCGCCATTTAACCTCTCCCGCATCAACACTTGCAGCCGTTTTCGTGGACGGAACAAAACCCGCCGGTCCAGACTGAACAGGGCCAGAAATGCCATGTGCGCGTGGCGCAAGGCGTCTAGAAATGATCAGGACGCGGGCTCTTCTCCTCTCCCCTCGGAATTCACGATTTTTGCGGTCAGGCCATGGTCAATCTACTTAATTTGGTCTATCTACTTGATAGGAGGCGGCGCCGGTGCCTTGTCCCCGATTGCGACCACCAGCTGCGCAGAATCGGTGAGGGTTGAGCCTTCTTGAGACGCCACTACGGTGTATCGGGAAGGCATTAGGTCGATGGTGAAAGTCGCTTTGAACGTGCCATCACCAGCCACGGCGATGCCGCTTGCGACAACGTGCCCTCCGATAGTCAGCGTTACCGGACCACACCCGGAGCAGAAGTTGCTGCCGAACGCAGTGACCGTGTCTCCGTTGAACACCGTCGCCTGTCCTGTAATTGCAACCGTGCCGACCAATTGCAGGTACGCTTGAGGAGGTGTAGCGGCTGCCGCTATAGCAGTCCGGCTTTGTGCCGCGGTCTTCGCCGAGTTCGCAACTGCAGGCGCAATCACCTGCAAGGCTGAATTTGCCGGGTTCTTCGCACCTGCAGAAGCTCTCTCCGTCACGCCAGCACTAGCGGCTTTGGGCGGCACCGGACAGAGCACCGCAACCACGGTTCCGCTCCCTGAATGTCCTGGATTGGGCGCGTAGCCTGGCGCGGTTTGCACGATAACGATGGATTGGGTATCGCCGGAGATGGTGGAGCCTGACTGCACCACGCTGCTCGAAGCAATCACCGCCATGAATGACGGAATGCTGGCCGGCGGTCCTGAGCTGTTGCCCGGCCCAGTTGACCAGTTACCACCGCATGTCGGCGGCTCACTGCTCAGGGTGCTGGCAAAACCTTTGAAGGCGGCCGGAGCCGTTCCGCCGCTCAGCGAATTCAGCTTCCACCACTGCGCATCCCAGAACGTCACGGAGCCCGTATCACTCTGGTTTCCGACCACGAACGAGCCATGATCCGGGAAGGAGAACATCAGGGTATTGGCTGTGGCCGAAGAGGGCAGGTAGAACTGGTCACCGGCAAAGTTGACGGTTACCGTGCCCGCTCCCAGCGGCTGCGCTACCGGACTGATCAGGCACTGTCCGGTTCCGGTTCCATCCGTTACCGCCGAGCAGGTCTGGGTTGTGCCCAGCGTGAAGATGATGGTGCGACCGGCAATCGGCACTGTGCCGTCCTCCAACAGGACGCCGGAGAGATGCGCCGTCTGGCCATTCGCGATGAGCGTGTCGCCGGTGTAGCTGACGGTGGTCTCCTCGCGCGTAATGGTGAACGGCGTGGACGCGCTGCTCGCCAGCAATAAACCGTTCCCGGCAAAGACAGTGTTCACAGTGTAGCCGCCCGGCACCTGGTTTAGCAGGATGGTGCAGCCGGCGAGACCGTTCGCATCGGTCTGAGCCGAGCAACTCTGCGCTCCCAGAGAGAAGGTCAACGTCACGCCGGAGATGGGTGCGGCGGGCGAGACTGAAACATCCATCAATACCGCAGAGAGCTGGGCAACATCGTGGAAGTCCTCGCTTGTCTGGCCGGTGTAAGTAATCGCCGTGGCTCTCGGCACAAAGCTCAGCTTCCACAGTCCGCGACCGTAACTCGAGGCCAGAACGTTGTTCTGCACCTCGTCAAAGAAGAATGACGTGATGCCGGTGGCCTGCTCGGAAGCAAACATCTTGGCCCAGGTCTGCCCGCCATCGAGCGACGCGATCACGCCGTTGGCCTCGGTGCCGACCAGGATGCGATTGCTGTTCGCAGGATCAAAGGCGATTACGTGAGCCTGCGTACCGAAGTTCGGCTCGGAGAAGCGGAATTCTCCGTTGTTGGTGAGCAGGGTGGTGAGCGCAGAATCGACTTTCCATGTAGTGCCTCCATCCACGCTGACTTTCATCTGGTTCGTGCCCACGTCCGCCGCAATGATGTGTTGTGGGTTGTTGGGGTCTACGCCAAACACCGTTGGGCAGACAAAAGTCTCGAACCCCATGCAGTATCCGCCGATGCTAACGAGCCCGGCGTCAGCATTGCTGACCAGCGGCGTGGCAGTACCCACGCCGGTGACCTTCAGCAGCCCCACAAGGTTCCCAGGCTTGGTGATGCCTTGAAAGACAGTTGCATTCGCGGCGGGTCCGCTCACCCAGGGCCGTCCGCTGAGCGATTGCGAGATGGTGGTAACCGTACTCCAGGACGATCCCGTATTGGTTGTGATGTTCAGCGTATTCGAAGGCGGACTCGGTTGGTTGAACTGGACGTAGTTCGCCGGCTCGAGAAGGAACGGGTTGCCAGTGACGGCGCCGGCCGGATCAGGCCAGTTCGCGAACCCGGAGAAGTGCGCGGCTGTATCAAAGTTGCTGCAGCCGGCGCAGGCCACTCCAGTAACGGTCTGCCCGGAATCGTTGGCGCTGCTGTGCGGCACCTGGAAAAAGAAGCCTTCGCAACAGATGTTGGCAGGCCAGGTTGCGCCGTCATCGCCGGATGCCCAGATGTCGTTGTCCTGCGTGCCCATATAAAGGTCAGTGTGATCAGGATGCACCTGGCCGTCGACCTCGTAGAGTTGCAGCGCGTTGTAGCCGCCGGCCCCAGCGCCCGTGATAGTGAAGTTTGCGCCGCAGTCGCTGGTCTTGTGGACTCCACCGTCGGACACGATGAATTGCGCGCAGTTCGTACCGAAGGGGGCGAAGGCCATGCCGTTGTGGTCGGCATGGTCCACGTTCACGTTTGGTGACGTGGGCAGGGCCGTTGCGCAGCGCAGTCCAGGACCGCCAAACCCGGTACACGTGGTGCGGCGCGTATCAAGACCGCCGCTGAAATAGATATCAAAGTGGTTGGTTATGCCGTCAGTGGAAGGATGCAGAGCCACCCATGGTGGCCGGCTCTGGCATGCCTGCCCGATCTGCGTCCATGTGACGCCGCCATCATCTGATTCTGAAAGAAGCTGCAACCGCACAGCGCTGGTACTGCTGCAGGCGTTTGGCGCCGCAAGCACGGGTCCGACATTGACCGCAAAGAGCACGTTGCTTTCAAAGGGCGAGGCAGCAATACCGTGCACCGCGACGCCAGAGCAGGTCTGGATACTGCCCGCCGGACCAATAGGATCGGCCGCGCCAAAAGTTGCGCCGCTGTCGGTGGAGCGATGGTGCCCATCGTCACTGCAGGTATCCACGATGCCGCCGAAGGAAGTTGCAATCGACCAGGTGCGCGACAGCCCAACATGCGTCCATGTGGCGCCTTGATCGTGGCTCACCGCCACGCCGCAATCGGTGCCGACAAAAACGTCGCTGCCTTCCGAGACAAAGGCGATACCCCAGGTATTCGCGCGGGAAGTGCAGGCGGGTTCAGCGGTCGCCGGTTTTTGCCAGGTGACGCCGCCATCAGTGCTGCGCCAGATTCCGCCTCCGTTTGTCGTGCGGCTGTCAGCCCATGATGTGGCAATCACGATCAGCGAATTGCCGGGCGCAAACTTCACGTCAGACATGCGGAACGGCGGCAGCGAATCAATGTGCGACCAGGTTGCACCCGTGTCGTTTGTAATGAACAAGCCGCCGCTTTCGCTCGCAGCAATCGCGACCGCCGTATTGAGAGGGCTCACGGCCACGGCAAGGGTTCGGCCGCCCCACTTTACGCTGGGCTGGAACTGCGCGACCGAAGTTGCGGCTTTGGGAATGGGAGTGGGGGAAGTGAGTGGGTTCGGGCGAAAAGTTGTACCCAGGGACGCATTGCTTCCGCAGCCGGACACGCCGATCATGACCGCCAGCAACAACAGCACAAGAGCTGTTGCGGAACAGCGGCTGGAGAACAGCTTACAACTCGACAGCAGAGCGACACTGCTGAGTGACCGTGGCAACAACGGGGCAGGCTTCATCACGGTTCCTCCGTCAAAATTTGGCGTGCGGGACCGGGGGAGGTGTCATTGGTAAAATGTTGTCTTCCTGACGAAGGGCAGACACTCTGAATTCTGTTCTCAACGAGGCGCGCGACTCAAGCAAAAAAGACAGGAAAATGTACGTCCCGGCATTACTCACCTTCGTCATCTTGCCCTTCCGACCGGGGATGTAGACCTGCGACTCCTGATCAGTTCCCAGTGAACGTCGTAGGAGCCTCGAAATAGGTCAGTCGGAAACGGGGTCCTTGCAATGCGTTATACGAGACAATTCCCCTTCGATACGAAGAGATCGAGGCCGCATGCGTTTTGAGCGCTCCTGTAAGATTCGTACCACTCAATGATGAAAGTTCGTCCAGCCCGAATCGAAGATGCAGACAAGATTGCGTATGTTCACGTCGAGAGTTGGAAGACTACTTACATAGGAATCGTTCCCGAGGCCTACCTTGCGTCCCTCAGTACCGAGGCTCGAACCGACAGCTGGAGAAAGCAGCTGGGGGGTGAGACCACTCTGATTTTCGTTGTCGAAGACGAAGCCGGTATTTTTGGATTTGTGAGTGGTGGAGCCTTACGCGACCCAATCCCGGGGTATGACGCCGAACTCTATGCTATATATCTCCGGAAGCAGAAACAGAGAGAGGGCGCCGGCAGAAGTTTGGTAAGAAGATTAGCGGAGGCCCTACAGCGAAAGGGCTATCAAAGCTTGATTGCCTGGGTTCTCGAAAAAAATCCATCGCTTGGCTTTTACATACGCTTGAGGGGCGCTCCTGTATTGACGAAGGAGATTCAGATCGGCGGAGTTCAGCTCACGGAGATTGCTTTGGGCTGGTCAGATATTGCTGACCTTCAGTAGCTGGCGTAACATCGCCACTTGCCCATTGGTTGATCTTGCAAGCTTTGAACCGGATTCAAACTGCTTATGTCGATTTCATTCCAGTGCATCTAAACTCTCGTCTTTCGTGTTGCGTTCGCATCTGTCGAAGGCACGTTGATCTCTAATGTAGACGTGGCGAATACTCTTGTTTCGATCCCAGAGTCTCAGGTATCGGCGATACCTTTTTCCGCGCGACTGGCGCCGCGGATTGAGGATCACGCCCTCATCGGGGACATGCGTACCGCCGCGCTGGTGACGACAGGGGGAACGATCGACTGGCTCTGTGTTCCGGCATTCGATTCAGATGCCTGCTTTGCCGCTCTGCTGGGGAATGCAAACAATGGGCAGTGGACGATCACTCCGACGATTCCGGTCATTGAGGTTGAACGCCGCTATCGGAAAAATACGCTGATCCTCGAGACAGATTTTGTCACTGAAACCGGCACGGTCAGGCTGGTTGATTTCATGCCACCACGGCAAGGACGGGAGCACTCAGTGGTATGCAGGTCTGTTCGCTGTCTCAAGGGTACGGTGCCAATGCGCTCCGAACCTTCGCCGCGCCTGGCATTCGGCCGAGCCCTGCCCCGCATCATCTCCGTGGACGGCGCAACCAAGCTGTTCGCGGGTCCTGATGCTCTTTATCTGCGCGGCGGCCCGATTGAGGGCTATCCTGGTCTTGCTGCCGAATTTCTTCTGGCCGCTGGAGACCAGGTCTCGTATTCACTGGGCTACGGGCCTTCGTACGAAGAGCCGCCACGTGCGGTCGATGTCGGGCAGGCTGAGCGAACTACCGAACAATTCTGGACGCGCTGGTGCTCAACCCTTCACCTGCCGGAGCTCTACCGGGATCTGGTCGTCAGATCGCTGATCACGCTGAAGGCATGCATCTACGAACCGACGGGCGGCATTGTCGCCGCGCCTACGTCGTCGCTGCCGGAGACGCCCGGCGGCGTGCGCAATTGGGATTACCGCTTCTGCTGGCTGCGAGACGGCGTTCTCTCACTCCGCGCCCTGATTTTCGCCGGCCTGCGCCAGGAAGCGCAGGCATTCCTTCAGTGGATGTTGCGCGCGATCGCCGGCGATCCGGCTCAAGTACAGATCATGTATGGAATCCGCGGTGAACGCCGCCTTTCCGAAGTTGAGCTCTCGTGGCTCGCCGGCTACGAGGGCGCAAAGCCGGTTCGGGTGGGCAACGCCGCCTATGACCAGCATCAGCTCGACGTCTATGGAGAGGTGGCCATGGTCCTCTATGAGGCAGGCCACCGCCTCAACGCACAAGGCCCCGATGGTGTGCGAACACTCATCGGGATTGCGCGGCATGTGGCCAAAGTGTGGCACTTGCCCGACCGTGGCATCTGGGAGATGCGGGGGCCGGAGCGCTCCTTCACCGGATCCAAGGTCGCTGCGTGGACCGCACTGGATCGCGCCATCCGCTACATTGAAGAGTTTGGCATCAAAGAGCCGCATGACGACCTCCGTAGGACACGGCAGGCGATTTTCGATGAGGTGTGCCGCGATGGCTTCAATCACAAGCTCAACACGTTTACCCAGTATTACGGTGGCACGGGGTTGGATGCCAGTCTCCTCTTTATACCGCTGAGCGGCTTTCTCCCGGCAAACGATCCTCGCGTGGTCGGCACCATCAAAGCCATCGAGCGCGAGCTTCTGCAAGATGGGTTGCTGCTGCGATTCAGGCCCGAAGCAGACGTGGACGGGCTCTCCGGCGAAGAGGGTGTATTCCTCGCCTGCTCATTCTGGCTCGCCGGCGTCTATCAGATGATGGGTCGAGAGAGAGACGCTCGCGCGATATTTGATCGAGCTGCTTCCACCGCCAACGATCTTGGTTTGCTCGCCGAGGAGTACGACCCCAAAGGGCGCCGGCAGCTGGGGAATTTCCCGCAGGCCTTTAGTCATTTTGCGCTGGTGAACGCGGCCTTTGCGCTCGCAGAAGACAAGCCGATGGTTCATGGCTGACGTTACCCGATACCCTTTTCAACCATTGCGCATCTGCAGGTGGGACTCCGATGCCGCAGGATCCTTAGAGCGTCACGCGGCCTTGTGCCTTGAGGGAGCAGGCGCAGGTCTCGTTTCCTGGCCTCCTTTGCGCTCGTGCTTCTCAAAATGTATTTTCAGGACCTTGGCGCCTGGCTTTCTTATCTGGACCGGTTGTTCCCAAAGACGAAAGCCGCCAACGAATGCATTTGCGTTGTTCCCGAGGCGGGCTCCCTTGGGCAGTTTTTTTAAATGCTTGACCTCTCCGCCTCCGAGCACAATATCATCGGCATGAACCCTGTTAATAAATCCCGAAACGATCTTCTCCACGTGTTTCCGCCATTTCTTTTTCCCCAATCTCTTGCGCGCACGCACTCCGACGTAGTCCTCTAGACTTCTACCCTTTTTGTAGGGAACGTGGGCAATTTCCCTCGATTCGGCAACGCCATTGATAACCATGGCGGTGCCGAGTCCCGTTCCCAGGCCGAAGAACAGCAGCTTTCCGCCCTTGTAGCTTCCCAGGGCCTGCATGGCGGCATCATTGATGATTTTTACGGGCACCCCGAAAGCGCGTCTGAAGTCAAAGCCGACCCACCCGGAACCCAGGTTGGCTGGATCGAGAATCAGCTGGCCACGCAGAACCGGCCCCGGCAAGCCGATGGAAACCGCGTCATACTCCCAATCGGCAGTAAGCTTTTTTACCCCTGCTACCATTTTGGCAGGCGTCATATCGGGACCAGACGGAAACTTGATTGGCTCTGTCTGACCGGTGGCAAGAATTTTGACGTTGCTACCGCCAACGTCAATCACAAGTACCTTCATCGAACAACCTCTTTTCACCCAGTGCTGTTCGGCGCTTTCGTACTACGCTTCAAAGATTGCGGGCACAGACGCCAGCTCTCAAACAACTCGAGATTCGATAAACAGCAAGCTTGCATACTTTCGGCTCCATCGCCCGCCCGTTGTCTAGGCGGCCTCAATTCCCCGGGATGCGCGAGCTTTTTCAAAAATATCCACAAAGCTACGATAGCGACGCGTAATTTCCTTTACCACAGCCTCTCGCGCCGCCTTTTTGTCGCGAAGGGCTTCCAGCGGATCCCAGAAGGCGGTGCGGCCGACCGCAAAGCCGATAAAGCCATTCACCGGCGCTGCTGTCGCCAGCCACTCGCCGACTTTCTTGTCGTCCTCGCCGCGTCCCAGCACAATGCAACCCACTCTGTGGCGTCCATCCCGGCGCGCAGCGGCAGCCACTTTTTCACAATCTTCCCGGCGATCGAGACCCTCGATCTTCCAGACATCGGCTTCTACGCCCGCGTCTTGCAGCTGCTGGATAGCCTCGACCATGAGCCGCGGACGCAGCTCCCGGTCGTAAGCCTTCTTGTTTCCATTGAAACGGTCTAACTGTGCCTTCTCTGCGGGCACCAGCAGCTCGAACATGAACTGACTGCGGCCCTTGCTGTGAAGATAATCCGATAGGCGCTTCAAACGAGCCGCTTGCCGCTTGTTCATGGCGGTATCGCCCCCGGGGTTATAGCGCACCAGCACCTTGGAAAACGTCGGATTAAACGCTTCGAGATGCTTGCCAAAATCTTCCCCGTATTCAAAATCAAATTCATCCTGGCCGCTTTTCTCCGTGGTCATGGCGGTGAAATACCCGTTCTTCGCGGCATCACGCAGAATGGCAGCGCCGAATTGCTCGTCCACCAGGACTCCTGCTTTTTCCCGGGGCACGCCTTCGGCTACGGCAGCCTTTAAAGCGTCATAGATCACTTGTTTGAACTCTGAGATCCTAGCCGTTTGCTCTGCGGTTATCGGCTCCTTCCAGCCGAACATCTTTGCCCGGAACGTGGCGCGATGGTCGAACGGAAGAACATAAAGGTCTTGATCGAATCCAATGGTCATTGCGTGGTCTCCCTGCTCTTGCGATAGCGACGGATGAGGTTGTTGGTTGAGCTGTCATGTTCAAGTTTTGGTTCTGTTTTGCTTTCAAGCTCGGGGATGATGCGCTGAGCAAGCACCTTGCCCAGTTCAACGCCCCATTGGTCGAACGAGTCAAGGTTCCAGATGGCGCCCTGCGTGAACACCACATGCTCATAGAGCGCCACCAGCTTGCCGAGAATTTCCGGGGTAAGCCGTTCGGCAAGAATCATGTTGGATGGACGATTACCCTCAAACACACGATGCGGCACCAGCCATTCCGGCGTGCCTTCAGCTCTGACCTGCTCTCCGGTCTTGCCGAACGCCAACGCCTCGGCCTGGGCGAAAACGTTCGCCATAAGCACATCGTGATGCTTTCCCAGCGGGTTGAGCGTGTGAGTAAACGCAATAAAGTCACAAGGGATCAGCCGCGTTCCCTGATGGATGAGTTGATAGAAGGAATGCTGGCCGTTCGTGCCCGGCTCGCCCCAGTATATGGCGCTGGTCTGGTAGCCAACGGCGCTGCCGTCGAGCGTAACGTGCTTGCCGTTGCTCTCCATCGTCAACTGCTGCAGGTAAGCGGGAAATCTCTTCAGATATTGCTCATAAGGAAGAACAGCGACAGTGTGTGCGCCAAAGAAGTTGTTGTTCCAGAGGCTGATCAGCCCCATGAGTACGGGGAGGTTTTGTTGAAATGGAGCAGTGCGAAAATGCTCATCCAGCTGATGGAATCCGTCCAGCATGGCCCGGAAATGGTCGGGACCGATGGCCAACATCGTGGAAAGGCCAATCGCAGAATCCATGGAGTAGCGCCCGCCGACCCAATCCCAGAATTCAAACATGTTGGCCGTATCGATCCCGAATTTAGCTATCTCTGCGGCATTGGTTGACACCGCAACGAAGTGCCGGGCAACTGAGGCCTGGTTAGCGCCAAAGGCTTTGAGTGACCAGGCACGCGCCGTATGAGCGTTGGTCATGGTCTCCAGCGTGGTGAACGTCTTGGAAGAAACGATGAAGAGGGTTTCTTCGGGATCGAGATCGGAGACCGCTTCCGCGAAATCGGTGCCGTCGACGTTGGAAACGAAGCGGAACGTCATCGCGCGCTCGGTATACTGCCGCAGCGCTTCGTAGGCCATCACCGGGCCCAGGTCAGATCCGCCGATTCCGATGTTGACGACACTACGGATGCGCTTGCCGGTAAAGCCTTTCCACTCGCCGCTGCGCACACGGTTGCAAAAGGCGGCCATTTTGTCGAGCACGGCATGAACCTGCGGCACGACGTTCTCTCCATCGACCAGGATTGACGCTCCTTTCGGAGCACGCAGCGCGGTGTGGAGCACAGCCCGGTTCTCAGTGATGTTGATCTTCTCGCCATCGAACATAGCGTCGATACGGGATCGAAGATCCGATTCTTCGGCTAATTGAATCAGGAGCTTCAGCGTCTCGTCGGTGATCCGGTTTTTTGAATAGTCGAGGAAGATACCCACGGCTTCCGCGGTAAAGCGCTCGCCCCGCTTTGGATCGCTGGCGAAGAGCGTGCGGAGATGCTCCGGTTGAATTTTCTTATAGTGATCTTCCAGTGCCTTCCATGCTTTTCGCGCGGCGAGAGGCTTTATTCCTCCTGGTGGGATCGTGAATACGCGCGTTGCCATGTCTTGTTCCTCCACGTGACAGCGATGGTTGCGTTTAAGTGACAGCCCCGGATCTATTGCCAAGACGTCCGGTATCAGCCCGAATCCCAACCATGAAACGCTTGCTGTCCATCATGCCGCCTCCTGGTTGGAAGCTGGGCGGGCGCCAGCCACGCAGCGAACGGTATCGCGGGCGATCAGCAGTTCCTCATCGGTTGGAATTACAAACGCATGCAGTTTGGAATCGTTGGTGCTGATTCGGCCTTCGAATGCTCCGCTCTGCTGGTTCCGGTTGCGATCCAATTTTAGCCCCGCCCATTCCAGACCTGAGCAGATTTGCTCGCGGATCTCCGGCGAATTCTCACCGATTCCGCCGGTAAAAACAATCGCATCGGCTCCGCCCATGCAAGCCAGGAACGCTCCGACGTATTTCCTGGCACGATAGCAGAACATTTCAATCGCCAGCCGCGCACGCCGATCCTGATGATCTTTCACCTCGCGCTGCAATACGCGCATATCGTTCGTCAGGCCGGAGATGCCCAGCAGTCCCGACTGGGTATTGAGAACCGCCTCTACGTCGTGCGTGGAAAGGCCTTCCTTGGTGGCCATGACATTCACGATGGCGGGGTCGATATCGCCCGAACGTGTTCCCATGATCAAGCCTTCCAAGGGAGTCATCCCCATGGATGTATCGACAGACCGGCCGCCGCGAATGGCTGCGGCCGAGCAGCCATTTCCGAGGTGAAGTGTGATTACGTTGGTCTGCTCTATCGTCAATTCACGCAGGTCGCGGTATCGCTCGGATACAAATCGATGGGACGTCCCATGAAACCCGTAGCGGCGGATGTGATGCCGCCGGTACAGGTGATAAGGGAGAGCGTAGAGGTACGCGTACTCGGGAATGGTTTGGTGGAACGCGGTGTCGAAAACCGCAACCTGGGGAACGTCGGGACCAAATACACGCCGCGACGCCTGAATGCCCCTGATGTTGGTCGGATTGTGGAGCGGCGCCAGGTCGATACATTCCTCAATTCCCTTCAGCACCTCATCGGTGATCAGGGTGGACTCCGCAAACAATTCGCCGCCATGAACCACCCGGTGCCCTACAGCGTGGATATCAGGTGCAGCCTGGTTTTCCATAACGCCCGATCCATCGATCCAGTGCAGAATATATTCCAGCGCCGCTACAGCGTCGGAAAGGGGAGCCGTGCGCTTCTGTTTCGGGCCTTTGGGTGATTGCAGCGTGAGGATCGCTTCGTTTCCGGCCCATTCGATCAGCCCGCGGCACAAGCGTTCATCGGCGCTTTGTTTCATCCGCTCAAGATCGGTCGCGATGAGCTGGAACTTCAGGCTCGAACTGCCCGCGTTAAGTACCAGGATGTTCATCTCTACCACACAAACCGGCCCTGAAGCACCACGGATTCAGGGCCGAGCGTGAACTGCTTTGACATTGGCGCCACTGGAACTATGCAGCCTTGCGCGTCTTCTCATGGGGCCATTTCCAGTTTGCCTGTTCTGGCTTGTCGATGCCGTGCTTGAAAGCGTAGTTCCGGCACGCGATCTGTTCATTAAGAAAACTGGCCAGAGCGGAGCCGCCGGTTCGCTGCAGTCTTGGCACATGCTTGATGACATCGATGGCCTGGGTAAAACGATCAATTCCGTTCTCGATCGCCAGCTCCAGCGGCGTGTTGATGTTGCCCTGTTCGCGATAGCCGTGGACATGGAAGTTGTGATGGTTTGTACGGCTATAAGTCAGGCGATGGATGAGCCATGGGTACCCATGAAAATTAAAAATGACCGGCTTATCCACGCTGAAGAGTAAATCGAAATCTTCATCTGACAGGCCATGCGGATGATCGCGCTGTGGGAGCAACCGCAGCAGATCGACAACGTTGATGTAGCGAATTTTTAAGTCCGGAAACGCTTCCTGCAGCATCACGATCGCCGCCAGACTCTCCTGCGTAGGAATATCGCCGGCGGAGGCCATCACCACATCCGGCTCGACACCCTGGTCACTGCACGCTGCCTCCCACCTGCCAATTCCTTTGGTGCAATGGATGATGGCTTGATCCATGTTCATATACTGCAGGTGCTTCTGCTTGTCGCAGACAATCACGTTGACGTAGTTCTCGCTCCGCAGGCAATGATTGGCGACTGACAACAACGTGTTCACGTCCGGAGGTAGATAAACTCGCACGACAGCAGAGCTCTTGTTGAGCACCACATCCAGGAAACCGGGGTCTTGATGGGTAAAACCGTTGTGGTCCTGCCGCCAGACAGTGGAGGTAACGAGGATATTCAACGACGGGATACTGTGGCGCCACGGAAGATGATTGCAGATGGCGAGCCACTTCGCGTGCTGGTTGAACATGGAGTCGATGACATGGATAAACGCCTCATAGGAGGAGATGAAGCCGTGACGCCCTGTCAGCAAATATCCTTCAAGCATGCCTTCGAGCGTGTTTTCACTCAGCATTTCCATGACGCGACCATCCGGCGCCAGTTCACCGCCGTCAGAGTCCTCCGCGAAATAGTTCTCAATCCAGAACTTTTTGCTGACTTCGTAAATGGCTTGCAGCTTGTTTGAGGTGTTCTCGTCAGGCCCGAAGACGCGGAAGTTCTTCATATTCATTTTCATCGTATCGCGCAGGAATGCACCCAGTGGTGGTGTGTTTTCTGCTTCAACAACTCCCGGCTTGTCCACCTTTATGCCGTAGTCCCTGAAGTCCGGAAGATGCAGCGCCTTCTTCAGATGTCCCCCGTTCGCGTGAGGATTGGATCCCATGCGCCGCTCATCGGTCGGCGCAAGTTCCTTAAGCTCAGCAATGAGAGTGCCGTTGCTGTCAAAGAGCTCTTCCGGTTTGTAACTGCGCATCCAGTTTTCCAGTTCTTTCAGCCTCTTGGGATCGCCTTTGACGTCGGCCATCGGCACCTGATGTGCCCGCCAGAATCCTTCCAGCTTGTGGCCACCGACTTCTGCCGGACCGGTCCATCCCTTTGGGCTCCGCAATACAATCATCGGCCAGCGAGGGCGCTCGGCCTTTCCTGACTTCCGGGCCGTCTGCTGGATTTTCTTGATTTCGGCAACGCAATGCTCCATGGTTGCCGCCATTGCCTGGTGCATGCTCTCGGGATCCGATCCCTCCACGAAGTATGGAGTCCAACCATATCCGCGGAACAGGTTCTCCAGCTCTTCGTGGCTGATGCGCGCAAGCAACGTGGGATTATTAATCTTGTAGCCATTCAAATGCAGGATCGGCAGTACTACGCCGTCGCGAACAGGGTTCAGAAACTTATTGATGTGCCAGGAGGTTGCCAGAGATGCGGTTTCTGATTCACCATCACCGACAACAGCAGCAACAATCAAATCCGGATTGTCAAAAGCGGCGCCACAGGCATGCGAGAGCACATATCCCAGTTCGCCTCCCTCGTGGATCGAACCCGGAGTTTCCGGCGTGCAGTGGCTTCCAATACCGCCGGGAAACGAAAATTGTTTGAAAAAATTGTGCAAGCCCTGTTCGTCCTGACTCTTGTCAGGATAAATCTCAGAGTAACTGCCTTCCAGATAGACAGGACCAAGAACGCCGGGAGCGCCATGTCCAGGTCCGGCAAGATAGATGACGTTCAGGTCGTGCTCCTTAATGAGCCGGTTCAAGTGTATGTAAATGAACGAAAGGCCCGGGCTTGAGCCAAAATGGCCCAAAAGACGATTTTTGATGTGCTCGGCTTTCAGAGGCTCCCGCAGAAGAGGGTTCTCCTGCAGGTAGATCATGCCGAGCGTCAGATAGATGCAGGCGCGCCAGTAGGCATGAGTCTTGCGCAGCTCGTCAGCGCTCAGAGGTTTTCCTGCGACCGTTGACCTGGCTGGGCCATATGCACTCAAAGGATTGTTCTTGGTTTTGGTTTCGGCTTCCGCTACCGGTGGCATACGTTTCCTCCTTCACAACACATACGCCCAGAGCCCAGGGCCCGGGTCAGGACAAATATCATCTAAAATTCTAGGCGCGTTGCAATCGTCTCAATGTTAAAGAACGATGGATCACCGTGAAGTTTTGACCAGCATGAAAAACAGCTGTATTGCCTTCTCCTCGACGGCAATCTCTTTCTCCGCTTCCTTCAAGCGGCTGAAACATCTTCGCGCGGCAGGATGAATTTCTCCACCGCTGCCGAGAATCCCTCTTGCTCGTTGGATGCGGTGACAAACGTCGCGGCTTGCTGCACCTCAGGGCTGGCGTTCCCCATGGCGATGCTCACGCCGCTTTCTTTGAACATTGTGATGTCATTCGCCATGTCGCCGATCGTAGCGATTTCCTGCAGGGGGATCTTGCCGAACTCTGATGCCATTCGCACCACCTCGCCCTTGTTTGCCTTGGGGTGCGTGACATCCAGATAGAACGGCTGGGAGCGCGCTGCTGAGACGCGGGAGCCGAATCTCTGTTGCACATTCCTTTCGCACCGGGCAACAGCGTCGTAGTCCTTGCTGATGCCGACGATTTTTGCGACACGATCCAGGAAGCCATCAAACGTCGGCGTTACCCGTGGCGGGAACTGCACCGTCTTTGTTTCCTTATCGACGCGATACGCCTCTGGATCGCGCACGAGCCAGTCTTTCTCGGTATAGACCCATACATCCAGATCGTGCTCAAGAAGGATGTGCACCACTTCTTCGGCTTCTGTCTTCTCCAGCAGGTTCTGCTTGAAGAGCGAGAAGTCGCGCCGGACTACGATTCCTCCGTTGAACCCAGCTATAAACTTCAATCCCGGAAGTGAATCAACCAGCATTTTCGTGCCCTTGGGAGGACGCCCGGTGGTGATGCCGAACAGAATGCCGGTTTCTTGCAGCTTGCGGACTGCCTGCATGGACTTTGGCGTGAGCAGCTTTTCCTTGGTTACGAGTGTTCCGTCGATATCCGCAATCAGAAGCCGAATTCGTGCAGGTTTGTTGGTCAACGTTACCGTCATGAGTCATACCCCGCTTTGCCGCTCTGCGGCGGTTAGGTCGATTCGTTCCCGCACTAGGTCTTCCGGAAGCGCCAGGCACTGATGCCAAACAGCACGATCGAGAACAGCGTCAGCGCAAGCAGATTCGGCCATAACGCTGACCACGGCGCGGTTTTCAAAGTGACGCCTCTGACGATCGTGACCATGTAGCGCAAAGGGTCAAAATACGAAAGCTTCTGGAAGAGATCGGGCATGTTGTCAATCGGTGACGTTGCTCCCGAGAGCAGAGTCAACGGCGGGTTGACGAAGAACGTCAACAACTGCGCCTGCTGCTGCGACTTCGAAACGGTCGCTATCATCACGCCAATTCCGGTCCCAGCCAGCGCAGACAACGCGCCTGCGGCCGTAAACAACCACAAAGAACCTCGCGTCGGCAATCCAAATACCAGGATTCCAACAATGAGCGACAGAAAAAGGACGACCATCATCAGGACGAAAACCGGCGAGGTCTTGGCCATCAGCATTTCGCCGGTCTGTGCCGGAGTCATGAGCAGTTGCTCGATGGTGCCCGTTTCCTTCTCCTTAACCGCCAGGGCCGAGGCAACCAGCGAAGCGTTAAT
The DNA here is from genome assembly GCA_035262465.1 of Candidatus Angelobacter sp. Taxonomy (GTDB): domain Bacteria; phylum Acidobacteriota; class Terriglobia; order Terriglobales; family Acidobacteriaceae; genus Angelobacter. Next base: position 279,294 of record DATFSU010000003.1, read on the forward strand.
AAACATGATGATGCTCATAACGCCGGTCACGTAATACCACGATGTCACCAGGCCTGGGTTGTAGATGTAGGCCGATTGGACCTCTGGCGCGCCCGGCGGCCCGGCAGGATGCGATGCGCTGGCCAAAGCGATTTCATGGCGCACGCCGACGCTGGGTGTGGGTACGATTTCGGAGTTGTAGTCCGCCAAGGCCATTTCCAGATAGCCTTGTGCAATCTGTGCCGTGTTGGCATCCACTGCGTCGATCACCACCTGCACGGCAGAAGTCTGGCCGCGGTTGAGGGTACGGGAAAAATCTGCCGGAATAGTCAGGAATAAATCTAGTTTCAGGCTCTTGAGGGCGTCTTCCGCATCATGCCGGCTCACATAGACCTGCTTCACCGTAAAGTCCACGTTCCGTGAAAGCGAGTCGATAAAGTTCCGGCTTTCCACTGTGAAGCTTTCGTCCACCACACCCAAACGCAGGTCGCGGACCTTGGGGTTCAGAGCGTATCCAAAAATGACTAATACGATAGTCGGCGGCAACATCAGTTGGATGACCAGGCCGCGATTGCGCTTGAGCTGCTGGACTTCCTTGAGCAGCAGCGCGTAGTAACGACGTATTCGGGCCCGCATGAAGCCTCCTATCCCTTGAATTGCATCTTGCGCATCTGCATGGCGTTCACAAGGAAGAACGCAAACGTAAGAACCGCCAGCATCACGAACGGAAAAAATGATGTCCCCCAACTGGCATTGCGCAGGATTGAGTTGCGCACAATCTGTATGTAATGGGTAGCGGGCAGGAAATAAGATATCCAGCGAATCTGAATGGGAATGTTGCGAATGGCAATCAGGTATCCTGAAAGCAGGAGCGACAGCAGAAACGAACCCATCTGTACGCCTTGAATCGCGGCGCTTTGGTTGCCGGTGGCGTTTCCCATAATCATTCCGAAGAACACGCCCGCGAACAGATACAAGACGGTTGCAACCAGCAGGACGCTCGGATCCGAGGGAAAGCGGAACTCGAAAACCAGCAGTCCGAGAATAAAGCAAAGCACAAACTCCACCAAGCCGACCACGACATAGAGCAACGCCTTGCCCAGGATCCATTGCACGGCAGTCAGACTGGAGGCGTACGCCTGGATGATGGTCCCGCTCTCATACTCTTTGGCGGTGGTCAAGGCCCCCAGCAGCGCGGGAAAGATGATCAGCATCAGACCCAAACCGCCGGTACCAAAATAGACCCGGTCCGAGAGTCCAGGGTTGTACCAGAGCCGCTGCTGGAGAACTACTCCTTGCTGCGGCGCTTGGCTGATTTTTGGCACTGGCTGGGTAAGGCCGTTCTTTTCCGTGAACGCGGAGTTCAATGAAGCGGCATAGTTGCCTAGCGCTGTGGCTGAGTTGGAATCCGTAGCGTCAATCATCAACTGGACTACCGGCTGGGTTCCGCGAAGGAAATCACGCTCGAAGTTTTGCGGAATGATTAAGGCCGCGCGTCCACGCCAGCTGGCCAGTGCGCGCTCAGGCGATTCCTCCGGTGGATGCGGCTTGAGCCGGAACGTGAGCGCTGCCCCGTATGTTTCCAGGTAGGTCCGGCTGAGCGGCGTGTTGTCATAGTCGTACACCAGCAGAGATACGTTCCGCAGCCGCAAAGAGCCGGTGATTCCCGCCAGCAACATCAGCACAATCGGCATCAACACCGCCAGCATGATGAGCAGCTTGTCACGCCGGAATAGCATGAATTCTTTCCAGGCCTGGGACAGGATCTTCTTCACAACGGAATCTCCGATCTGCGGGATTCGATGAGCGAAATAAAAACGTCTTCCAGCGAGAAGGGCACCGGCTTTTGCGCGAGAATCTTGACCCCGGCCTCTTCGAGCGCAGCTGCCGCCTCTCGTTTTTGCGCGTCGTTCTCCGTCACCACGTGCAGGCGGCTGCCGAACAATGAAACGCGCGAAGCGCCAAACTTGTTTTTCAACGCTGCCAGGGCGCGATCAGGATGGTCGGCTTCAATCTCGTAAAGCTCGCCCTTCATGTTGGCCTTCACCTCACTCGGGGAGCCCGAGGCGATGATTTCGCCTGCAACCATGAACCCAAGCCGGTTGCACTGCTCAGCTTCCTCCAGGTAATGCGTCACAACCACAATGCCGGCTCCACGGTCGGCAAATTCATTGATCATCCGCCACATGGCGCGACGAGCCAGCGGATCCACGCCGGAGGTAGGCTCGTCCAGGAAAATTGCGTCAGGCTCGTGCATCACAGCTGAGCCGAAGGCAACTCGCTGTTTCCAACCTCCAGGAAGAGACTTGGTCAGCATCTTTGACTCGCCTTTTAGCTCGGCGGCCTCCAGCACCCATTGTTTGCGCTCTTCGCGCACACTCTCATCCACGCCGTAGAGTCGGGCGTAAAAATCCAGGTTCTCGCCGATGGTGAGATCGTCATAGAGCGCGAACTTCTGCGACATGTAGCCGATCCGGGACCGTACCTCAGCCGACCGCAGCCCTTTCGACTGGCCCAGCAGAGTGACGCTCCCGGAAGTTGGATCAAGCAACCCGCAGATCAGCTTGATGGAAGTGGTTTTGCCAGCTCCGTTGGCGCCGAGCAGCCCATAGATATCGCCGTTGCGGACCTCCAACTGGAAGTTCTTCACGGCGCGGAACGATCCGAACGTCTTGTTCAAATCTTTGGCGCCGATCACAATTTCGTGCTTATTCAACGGTGGACGCGGTTTGGGAAAGTGCGGAACGGGATGAACGCCGCGCATTTTGCGCAACTGACCGACAAACGCGTTCTCCAGTGTCGGCTGGGAACGGCGTATCTCTGTGATCCGCCGCCCGTTGCTTTCCGCGCGCGCACGCAGGTCGACTTCCGCTGCGTCGGGCCGCGCCGCCATCACATCCAGGCGATCACCGTATCGCTGTACATCTTCCGCTTCCGGCGATGCGGCCAACACATCCTCCGCTCCGGCCAGGGGGTCTACTTTGACCTCCAGCCGCGTGACTCCCATCTTGGAACAAAAATGCGTCGGTGTGTCGATGTCGTAGATCCTGCCTCGCTCCATCAGCGCCACACGATGGCACCGTTCCGCTTCATCGAGGTATGGCGTCGCCACCACGATTGCCATTCCGCCGGTGGCGAGCGAGGTCAACGCATCCCAGAAGTCGCGGCGGGTGACTGGATCAACGCCCGTCGTAGGCTCATCTAACAGCAACAGCTTTGGATCGGCGATCAAGGCGCAGCTCAGGGCCAGCTTCTGCTTCATGCCGCCGCTCAGCCGGCCGGCCAGACGATCTGTGAACTTGATCAGCTCAAACAACTTGAAGTAGTGTTCTCGGCGCTTCGACAGGTCTTCTTGCGAAACCTCGCGCAGCCCGGCAGCGTAGGTGAGGTTTTCGTCGACGCTCATGTCTTGATAGAGGCTGAACGGCTGCGTGAGATATCCCACTCCCGGGCGCGCCGAGCGTGGGTCGGTAGTCAATACTTCCATCTCTCCGCTGTTCTGCTCCAGCACACCGCCCATGATTCGAAAAGAAGTGGTCTTGCCCGCACCATCCGCACCGATCAACCCAAAGATTTCGCCAGGCCGTACCTGGAAGCTGACGGCATCAAGCGCCTGGATGGGGCCATAGTTCTTGCTGAGCGCGCGCGAATCGACGACAAGCTCTGTGGACATCACTGTCTCCCGATCAGAATCTCGCCATCTGCCGGCATTCCCGGCTTGGCAAGACCATACGCGCCTTTCAACCCAAGCTTCACTCCCATCACCTGCTTCACGCGGTCATCTTTGAAGTACGTGTTTTCAGGGGTGAACATCACCTGCGGGTCTATGCGGATCACTTCGGCCTGGATGCTTTCCTTTGGATTGGAATCCAGGTAAACCTGTGCCGATTGGCCGACTTTCACCTGGCCGACATTGCCTTCCGGAATGAATCCCCGCAAATAGAGCTTGTGCAGGTCCACCATGGTAAAGATCGTTTGCCCGGCGGCAACCACCCTGCCTGGTTCAGCGGAGCGTGTGAGAATGGTGCCGGCGATTGGGGCCCTGATCGACAAATCGCTTACATTCGCCTCAAAGCGAAGAAGTTCGGCCCGGCTCGAAGCAAGGTTTGCTCTTGCAGTAGCGATCTGCTGCATTTGCGCTTTCGCCTGGGCCAGTGACGCTTCCGCCGACAACACCTGCTTGTGCGCCGCATCCGTAGAGGCGCGGGCAATCTTCATCCGGGTTTGCTGCTGGTCGGCTACCTGAACAGCGACGGCCCCCGATTCCGCCAGAGCAGGATATCTCTTGGCATCAGCTTCAGCCTGTTGGAGTTCGGCTTCCCAACGAACAAGGTCTGCCCGGGCGGCCGCAAGATTGGCTTCAGCCAGAGAAACGCGCGCGGGCGCAGCGGACTGTGCCTCCTCCAGCTTGCGCTCATCCTGGACCACATTCGCCTTCTGCGCCGCTACTTGCGCTTCATCCTGTGGGCTTGAGATATGGGCGATTATCTGGCCAGCTTCCACGGAGTCGCCTTCGCGCACCGTGAGTTCTACGATCTTGCCGTCTCTCTTCGAGGAGATGTCTACCGTATCTCCGTCAATCCGACCACTCACGAAGAGAGTATCTTTCTCGGCGCCCTTGGTAGTTCGCGCGCATCCAGCGAGCGCGAGCGGAAGAAGTATCGCCAGCGTAATCCATTTCCGATTCATAACATCCTCACTTGCCCTACTTGCGGTAGGTCTTCTCTGCTGCCCCCATCGCCCGGGCAAGGTTGGCGCGCGCCAGCCCGAGGGTATACATCGCGCGTACCCGCGCATCATCCGCTTTCGAAACGCGGTCCTGGGCGTTGACTACCTCGGTGTTGTCCGCCACGCCCTGGGCAAAGCGCTGGCGCGACAATTCAACTTCCTCGCGCGACAATTTCACGTTTGCGGCGCTGGTTTCCACTTGTTTGGCCGCCCACTCCACCCCGGCAATCGCCGTGAGCACGTCGGTTTCGATCTGTGACCGCAGCTGCTCTGCGCCGGCTTGCGTTTCGTGCAGGGCGCCTTCCGCCTCGTCAATCTGTCCGCGAATCCGGCCGCTGGTGTAGATGGGGATATTGAGCGTTCCAGCCAGCCTGTATGTGTTCTGGTTGTGCACGGGAGTCGAGCCACTTTGCCCGTCACTGAAGCTGGTGCTGATGGTCGGATAGCGGGTTCCTTTCGCCGCCTGTACTTGCAGTTCAGCAGCCCGGACACTGGATTTCGCGGCAAGAAAATCCGGTCGTGAAGCCAGCGCCGCGCTGATGGCGGAAGCGCGATCGACTGGCGCCTCGACCCCGTAGGCTGCCGGGTCGTCAACTTCATAATCCGCGGTAACGGCGGTTTGCAGAAGGTTCGCGAGGTTGAGCTTGGCCGCGATCAAATTCTGCTCGGCTTCCTGCCGTTGTTGCTCGAGCGAATTTACCTGCTCCTGCGCGCGAATGGCGTCCAGCTTGGCGGAGATGCCCTGCCTGACCCGATCTTCCGTGAGCTTGTAGAGATCGTCCGCCAGTTTGGTCTGCTCGATCAGCGAATCCCGCAGCGCCTTCACTTGCAGCGCCTGCAGATACCCGCCGACAACGTTCAACACGACAATCTCGCGCGAATTTCCCAAGAGCAGCCGGGAAGATTCTTGCCGGGCGCTGGAACTCTTCCAGGCCTCGCGGTTCGCGATGTTCAACAGATCCTGGCGTAGTGTGATTCGCGCATCCATGGATCCAAAGGGGTCTGTCTTTCCTTGCGGCACACTTGGAATATCAATGCCGATGCCTTTCAGATTGATCGTTAAATACGCCTGATGTGCGTTGCCTTCCACCTGGGGGAGCAATGCCGAACGCGATTGTGCGTTTTGGCCGGTCGCTTGGGCCAATCGTGCCTGGGCCTGCCGGATAACACTGTTGTTGGACAGCGCAATGGTCACTGCCTGGGAGAGCGTTAACGGATTCGGAATTTGCGGCAGAGCTTGCTGGCCTGCTGCTGCCGGTTGACCTGTGGCTGTCTGTTGAACAATAGTTGGCTGCGGGCTGGGCGAGGGTGGTGGGCTTGCCGCCGGCTGCTGGCTTATCGCTGTCGTCGACGCTGCCACAAGTATGATCGGCAACATCTTCATGATCGTTTCCAATCCTCTGATCTTTTCCTGGAACGACTTTCGGGACCCATCCTCAGCCGCTTGACCGCCGGAAAAATGCTCCGTAAGTCTCACAGGAAATCGAAGGAGTTCTTCACCAAAGCTCACAATCTCCTCCGTTTCGTCACAGCTCTTGCAGGCTCGCACACGGCAGCTTCAAATTCGTATTCGCAGTGGGCAGTGAACGAGTCCAGAAAATTCGATGCGACGTTGCTCGCTGGCAAACACCAAAAGACGCCAGAACCTCTGCGGACGGTTGACTCAAGTGAAAACCGGAACGGGATCTTGTCATCGGCTGCAAAGAAACGTCCGTCCGGAGAACGAGCACACAAAATCAATAACGATCCGGGCAATCCTAACTTAACAGCGGTATGCAGCCGTTCGCTGCCGCCCGTTGAAAAAGGATATGAGCTCCTTGCTCCATGCATTTTTCACTGCAGCTCCACTGGCGGCGATTGCGCTGGCAGTGGCGCTCGGTTATTTGTGTGGCAAGCTTCGCATCGGCACGTTCGTGCTTGGCCCGGTGGCAGCGACGCTGCTGGTGGCAATTGCTCTCGGCCAGGTAGGCGTCAAGATATCCGGAGAAGTTAAAACTTTCGCGTTTGCGCTTTTCATCTATGCGCTCGGTTACATGATCGGCCCGCAGTTCGTGAGCAGCCTGGGACGATCAACCTTGAAGCAGGTGCACCTGACGATCCTCTCTTCCGTGATCGTTGTTATCACCGTGTGGGCGGTGGCCAAAGGGTTCGGCCTGGACAAGGGAACCGCCGCGGGCGTGCTGGCAGGCGGCGCGACCGAGTCGGCGGCTATCGGCACAGCGAGCGACGCTCTGGCAACGCAGCCTCTGCCCCAGGAAGAGATTGCGCGCATGACGTCAAACATTGGGGTCACGTACGCGATCACGTACCTGTTCGGCACGTTCACGGTGATCTTTTTCGCGTCGACGCTGGCGCCGAAACTGCTTGGCATCGATCTGGCGCGAGCTTCAAGTGATTACGAGCGGGAGCTAAGCGGAGGCGTGTCCGAAATGCCCGCCGGCCATTTCAAGGCGCTTCCAACGGTGGTGGCCCGCGTTTACCAGATCAATTCCAGGTCCGGCGGCCACAAGGTGCGGGACCTGGAAAAAGAGGTCGATGGAATAGTCATCGAGCAGGTGGTGCGTGGCGCCACTGCTCTTGCTGTGCAGCCCGATCTGACGCTCCAGGCCGGCGACCGCGTAGCCGTGGCCGGCCGGCGGGGCCAGGTCGTCCGGCGGGTTGAGGAGATTTTGGGTCCGGAAAGCGCGGATGCCTCGGGGCTGAACCTAGTCGGCGAGGTGCGCGAAGTGGTAGTGACCAGCAAAGAGATCGCCGGCCACACCATTGGCGAGTTGCGAGCCAAAATCGATCCCAATGCACAGCGTGGCGTATTTGTTAGCGCGCTGACGCGACTGAATCAACCGCTTCCCCTCGCCATCAACACGAAGGTCGCGATCGGCGATGTCGCACGGCTTGTCGGCGTGCGCCCCGACGTGGAGCGGGCGGCAGGATTAATCGGTTACCCCACGCCCCCTGCAGACAAGACGGATTTTTTGTATTTCGGCCTTGGTCTCGCCCTGGGCTTCGCACTCGGTCTGCTGGGAATACGCTTCCGCGGATCATTGCTCGGTTTAGGCACGGGAGGAGGATGTCTGATCGCTGGTTTATTGTTTGGCTGGCTCAGGGCACGGCGTCCGACGTTTGGCCAACTGCCCGCCGCGGCAGCGCTTTATCTCAAGGACTTTGGACTCGCCGTGTTTGTCGCCTGCATCGGACTCGCAACCGGACCCGAGGCACTCAAGCAGATCATCCGATACGGCGTGGCTCTTCCTGTTGCCGGCGTCGCGGTCGCCCTGGTGCCCGGTCTTTTTAGCCTCTACTACGGAAAGTACGTGTTGAAGATGCCCCCGGTGATCCTGATCGGCGCATTGTGCGGCCGGCAGGCGAGCACGCCGGCCATCAATGCCGTAACTCTCGCTGCCGGCAACAATGTCCCTGTGCTGGGATACACCGTGCCTTACACCATCGCCAACATATTGCTCACGCTAGCCGGACCGGTGGTTGTACTGATCGTAAAAGGCTGATGATCATGTTCTTTCTTAATCAAGTCGTAGGCTCGAGCGTCTGGCAGCAAGCCCGACGCAAGAGGAAAGGAGCATCATGAAACCCTTTCGTAGATTCTCGGCAACCTTCCTGATTCTTGTTCTCACCATCGGTTACCTCGATGCTCTTGGCCAGGGCAAGAAACCGAACGTCGTTGTTCTGGCAACGGGAGGAACGATCGCCGGCGCTGCAGCCAGCGGTACGCAGTCCGGTTACACCTCCGGCCAGGTGACGATCGACACAATGCTGGATTCAGTGCCGGGAATCAGGGAACTGGCTAACCTCAAGGGTGAGCAAGTCGCCAACGTTGGATCGCAGGATATGTCGTTCGAGATCATGCTCAAGCTTGCCAAGCGTATTAACGAATTGCTGGCAGGCAATGATGTCGACGGTGTCGTCGTCACGCACGGCACTGACACCATGGAAGAAACCGCATTCTTTCTCAACCTGACGGTCAAGAGCGACAAACCGGTAGTGATGGTCGGATCCATGCGGCCATCCACGGCCGTCAGCGCCGATGGCCCGCTGAACCTCTACGATGCTGTAGCCGTGGCCGCTGACCCGCGCGCCAAGGGCCGCGGCGTTCTCGTCGTTATGAACGATTGGATTCAGGGAGCGCATTCGCTGACCAAGACAAGCACAACCGCAGTGCAAACTTTTATGTCGCCGCTGCGAGGGCTGGTGGGCGTCTCTGCCTACGGCAAGAACGATTTCTACAATAACCCGGTCTGGAAGCACACGACGGCGAGCGAGTTCGATGTATCCAACGTGACCAGGATGCCGCGAGTGGATGTGATCTTTGCCGACGCCGACATGTCGCCGGATTTGATTGATTGCAGCGTAAACAATGGCGCCAAGGGGATCGTCATCGCCGGCGTAGGCAACGGCAACATGAATAAAGCGTCACTCGACGCTGCCGCCAGGGCCGTAAAGAAGGGCGTGATTGTGGTACGCAGCAGCCGCGTGCCCACCGGAACGGTCGGCCGCAACGTGGAGGTCAAAGATGACGAGCTCGGCTTCGTCGCTTCCGATGAACTGAATCCTCAGAAATCGCGCATCCTGCTCTCGTTGGCGCTTCTGAAACCGCACACCGCGGCGCAGGTGCAAGAGCTCTTCAACACCTACTGATGATCCGACGACATGCTGGCGGGAGGAGGAACCGTGGATGTTTTAGCTCTTCGCAAGTTTGAAACTCTGAGTCCGTTTGAGATCAAGGATGAGTTGATCAAGCTGGCTAAGAACTCATCGCGAATGGCGCAATCGGCATTCCTCAATGCCGGCCGCGGCAACCCGAACTGGGTTGCAACCACGCCGCGCGAGGGCTACTTTCTGCTCGGCCAGTTCGCCGTCACTGAGAGCAAACGGGTGATGGATCATCCGGCCGGCCTCGGCGGAATGCCACAGCCCCAGGGCATCGCCGGCCGCCTTGAAGCGTGGCTGGCCAAACACTCTGACATGCCAGGCGCCTCTTTCCTTTCGGCGATGGTGCCGTTCGCTGTCAAAAAATTTGGGTTTGAACCCGACGCCTTCGTTCATGAGTTGGTGGATTCAATTATCGGCGACAACTATCCGGTTCCCGACCGCATGCTGGTCCATAACGAACGCATTGCTCATGAGTATCTGCAGTGGGCTATGTGCGGAAATCCTCCGCCTGCCGGCAAGTTTGATCTCTACGCGGTGGAAGGCGGCACCGCCGCCATGTGCTATATCTTCAAATCGCTGAAAGCCAACCGTCTCCTGGTTTCCGGCGACACCATCGCGCTGGGCACTCCGATCTTTACCCCCTACATCGAAATGACCAAACTGGAAGACTATGACTTCAACGTGGTTCAGATCCAGTCTCCCCAGGAAAACCGCTTCCAGTTCACTGCGGAAGAACTTAAAAAGCTCGAGAACCCTAAGATCAAGGCATTCTTCCTGGTGAATCCGGGAAATCCGACCAGCGTAGCGCTCAGCCAGGAAACGATCTCCAGGATCGCAAATATCGTAAAGACGAAGCGTCCGGATCTCATTCTCCTGACCGATGATGTATACGGAACATTCGTTTCGGGCTTTCGTTCTCTGCTCGGCGAGCTGCCCCAGAACACGATCGGCGTGTATTCCTACTCCAAGTATTTTGGCGCCACAGGCTGGCGGCTGGGCGTGATAGCAATTCACGAAGATAATATCTTCGACGCGAAGATCGCAAAACTGAGTCAGTCCGACCTGAAAGCCCTGGACAAGCGCTACGGCGCTTTGACTCTCGAGCCGCGCAAGATCAAGTTCATTGATCGCATAGTGGCAGATAGCCGGGACGTAGCTCTCAACCATACGGCCGGCCTTTCCCTCCCGCAACAGGTAATGATGAGCATGTTCTCGCTGGCCGAACTGATGGACGTCGCCAAGCGCTATCAGAAGGCTTGCATGGAGATCGTGCAGCGGCGCGCATGGTCCATGATCAAAGGCCTGGGCCTGGAACTCAGTCCGAACCCGCTCTACGACGCCTACTACGGCCTGATCGACTTCGAGTTCTGGGCGCGCAAAAACATCGGAACCGACGCGGTCGAGTATCTGAAGAAAAATGTTCATCCCCTCGATCTGGCCTTCCGCCTGGCTGAGGCCTACGGAATCGTTCTGCTCAACGGGGGCGGCTTTGACGCACCGAACTGGTCTCTGCGAGTGTCGCTGGCCAATTTGGGCGACGATGTTTACGAAGACATCGGACGCGGGGTCCGGTCGATCGCGCGCGGCTATCGCGACGCTTTTGAGGCTTCCAAGCGCGCCAAGAGACCTGAGCAAGACGCGGCGTGATCAAGTGGAAGGGGCGCAGGCGTTGGTGCTCCTGCGCCTCTGCTTCGTAGACGGTCTTCGCCCATTCCGTCGAACACAAACTAGGGAGCGATCGACACTCTCTGGCCGGTGTTGCCGCCAATATTGCTGCGATTCCCGCTCGACCCGCACCATATAGCCCATGCTGCGGCTGCGCGTGACTTCTGTCCTCCATGCCCTACAATTGCTCACGTGACCTCCTGGCAAGCACGTTGGCCTATCCGCTACCTGATCGCGACCATCGCTATGGGTGCGTCCATCGCCGCTCTGGAATTGCTGCGCGGCAGTCTAAGCCAGACCACGGTCGCGCTGCTGTTGGTGCTGCCGGTCATTCTCGTCGCTGTAACGTCGGGCCGGGGACCGGCGCTCTATGTCTCCATCCTCGGCGGACTCTCATTCAATTATTTCTTCATCGGTCCGTTCTACTCCTTCCGGATCAATCGCGCGGAAGACGTGGTGGCATTCTTCGTTTTCGTGACGACCGCTGTACTGGTCGGCCAACTCTCATCACGGCTGGAAAAACGCGTGAAGCTGACCGAAGAGCAGCGTAAGGAATTAGTCCATGTCCGCGGCGAGTTTGAACGCGCCTCTGCCCAGGCAGCCGAAGCCGATGCGCTGCGCAAGAGCGAACAACTCAAAGCTGCATTGCTTGACGCCGTCACCCACGATCTGCGCACCCCTCTCACTTCGATCAAGGCAGCCATCACTACCATCCGCGTGGAACCGGTGACCCCCGATGTGCAGCGCGAGCTTTTCGAGGTGATTGAACAGGAGTGCGACCGGCTGAACCATTTCATCCAGGGCATGATGGATCTGGCCAAGCTGGAAGCACGCGAGGTTACGCTGGCGAGCAGAGAAGTTTCCGTCGACGAAATCGTAGAAGACGCGCTGTCTCGCGCCGAGCGGCTTCTGCGCGAACACCGCGTGGATGTCGAAATCCAGCCCGGCCTGCCGCCGCTGCAGGTTGATCCTCGCTTGATCTCGCAGGTAGTCTTCACGCTGGTGGAGAACGCGGCCAAATACTCCGGCTCGAACTCCAGGATCAATGTTGCTGTGGAGCGCGATGCCGATCACATTCGTTTTGCCGTGAATGATGAAGGGCCCGGCATTCCTCCTGAGCTACGCGCCCAGGTATTCCAGAAGTTTTTCCGGGCCGGCTTTCAGCCTGGCTTCGGCGTTGGCCTGGCCATCGCCCGTGGTATCGTTCAGGCGCACGGCGGCACAATTCGTATTGAAGAGGGCCCCGGCGGAAGAGGCTCCAGCGTTCAATTCCGCCTTCCGTTGGAAAGTGGACATGACTGACGATCCCAAGAAGATTCTCGTGGTGGATGATGAAGCGCAGATCACGCGTGTCCTGCTGCGCGGGCTGGAATCGGCGGGATATCATGTCCGCACCGCGAATGACGGACGCGCCGGCCTGGAAAGTTTTCGCGCCTGGCTGCCTGACCTGGTCATCACCGATCTCTCCATGCCCGGCTACGATGGCCTGGAGTTGTGTTCGCGCATCCGCCAGATTTCGGAAGTACCTTTGCTCGTGCTCTCGGTCAGGGAAGATGAACCGACCAAGGTCAAGGCCTTTGACCTGGGTGCCGATGACTATGTCTCCAAACCGTTTGGCATGGCCGAACTCACTGCGCGTGTGCGCGCTCTGCTCCGCCGCTCCGCCGCTCCGCAGGGCGATTCGGCGTATGCCGTGGGCGACTTCAGAATCGATCCCCAACAACGGCGCCTGGAAGTCAGCGGCAAGCCCATTCACCTGACACCCAAGGAATATGACCTGATCCAGTACTTCATGGCCAATCGCGGCAAGGTGCTCACGCACCGTGCGATTCTTTCCGCGGTCTGGGGCAGCAACAGCACGGAGCAGCCGGAATACCTGCGCGTCTTCATCGCCAACCTGCGCAAGAAGCTCGAAGCTGATCCGCGCTCGCCCCGGTATATCACCACCGAGCCCTGGATCGGCTACAGATTTGATCCGGAATAAGCCTGAATAAACATTGCATCCCTGCCGGAAATTACCGTTCTATAATTGCCGAGCTTGCACTCCCATAACCAAGGAGAGCCCATGTTTCGTCGCTTTGCCATCGCTCTTATCCTCACCGCCGTTTGCCTGGCGCAAGATAAACCGCAGAGCGAGACGGTCGCGCGCATGGAGCAGATTGTCCAATCGTACGTCCCAGGCAAGCAATTCATGGGGTCGGTGCTGGTAGCGCAAAACGGGAAGATTCTTCTGGACAAGGGGTACGGCTTCGCCAATCTGGAGTGGCAGGTTCCTAACACGCCTACCACCAAGTTTCGCCTGGGATCGATCACCAAGCAGTTCACCGCAGCTTCCATCCTTTTGTTGGAAGAGCGGGGCAAGCTGAAAGTGGAAGACCAGGTCAAGAAGTACATCCCGGACGCACCCGCCGCTTGGGACAAGATCACCATCTTCCATCTGCTGACACACACCTCGGGTATCCCCAGCTTCACCGGCTTTCCCGACTACGAGACGAAACAGGCGCAGACGATGACGCCTCAGCAACTGGTCGACTGGTTTCGCGATAAACCCCTCGAATTCGAGCCGGGAACCAAGTGGAACTACTCCAACTCCGGGTATGTCCTGCTGGGGTACCTGATCGAAAAGATCAGCGGCCAAAGCTACGCCGATTTTGTGCAGCAGAACATCTTCACGCCGCTGGGAATGAAGGACTCTGGTTATGACTCCAATTCCGCGCTGATCGCGCATCGTGCTGCCGGTTACTCACGCGGCAAAGACGGCAACCCCCAGAATGCCGGCTTCGTCAATATGACCGTTCCGCTCTCGGCAGGCGGCCTCTACTCCACCACGGAAGACCTCTTGCGCTGGGAAGAGGGTTTGTTTGGCGGTAAGGTGCTCAAGCCGGAATCGCTCGCCAAAATGACCACGCCTTTCAAGGAAGACTACGCATTCGGGCTCGGCGTAACCACGGAAAATGGCCACAGGATTATCAGCCACAACGGCGGCATTCAAGGCTTCAATACTGCCTTGGCTTACTTTCCTGACGACAAACTGGTGGTCGCCGTGCTGGCCAACTTGAATGGTCCCTTCGCCGATCAACTGGCAGCGCAGTTGGGGAAGGTCGCGCACGGCGAGAAGGTGGTGCTGACCTCGGAACGCAAAGAGATCGCTCTCTCGTCCAAAACCCTGGCCCAGTATGTGGGCACCTACGAACTGGCGCCAACATTCAGCATCGCCATCACGCTGGAAGGCGACCAACTGATGGCCCAAGCCACCAACCAACGCAAGAACCCGCTCTTCGCCGAATCGGAGACTCTGTTCTTCCTCAAGGTTGTCGATGCCCAGGTTGAATTCGTGAAAAACGATAAAGGCGAGGTCACGGCGATGATCTTGCATCAAAACGGTCACGACACCAAGGGCGCGAAGAAATAAGGCTTTCAGGGCCGCGCCAAAAGGCTCTGCTGCGCGAACGGGAACGCGCCTATCCATCTTCGATTTCCCACTTGCAGCCGCACGACAACACTTTCTTTCTGGATTCTTTATAACTTCTTAATGCGCCGTGGACCGATCATAAAAGTGGTAACCAATCATGGCGCATTTATTTGTTCGGATTTTGGAAATGATTTTTTTCATCGGGCTCGGGGGCTCAATGGTCGTGGCCGTCATGGCCTTTGTCGGCGACATCCACGAATTCTTTGAGAAGGACCGGCCTGAAAATGCAGCCAGTCAGGCCATTGGGGATTGACGAACGCGCGGTAGCGTCTCTCCTGGAAGCGCATAGCTCGACTCAGCTGTGCGCTTTTTTGCTGCTAGTACAAGGACGGTTCGCCTGGCGGCCGTGTCTTCCATCGCCGATGGACCCATAGCCACTGCTCCGGATATTGCCTGGCATAGTTTTCAATCACCTTGGTGAACATCGCGGTGTTGGCGATTGCATCCGCTTCAGCGTTCCCGGTGGAGACCAGTTGCAGCGCGGGATCGAAGCGGATCTTATATTTGCCCTGATTTGTGTCCCATATGCTGAATGACGGCACCACCGCCGCACCGGTATGCAACGCTACGCGTGCCAGGCCAGTTGCAGTGCAAGCTGGTATCCCAAAATAGTCCACAAACTCGCCCTGCGGCGGCGTCATGTTGGTGTCCATGAGAATGCCAACGGCCTCGCCGCGCTTCATTGCGGTCAACAAGCCGCGGGCGAAATCCCGTTTGCCGAAGGTGCTGTTCCCGTGGAGCGTGCGATAGCGATCCACCAACGCGTTGACGTAAGGATTATCCAGGGGCCGCACCACGATGTTCATGGGATGGCCGTTGAGCGAGTGCCCAAATGAGCTGACCTCCCATCCGCCGAAGTGCGCCGTGAGATAGATAACACCTTTGCCGCGCGCGTTGGCCTCGGCAAAATTCTGGAAGCCTTCGTAAATCGCGACCTGCGAGACATTGTCTTTGGTGTATCGCGGGAAAAGAGCGAACTCGGCCAACTGGCGTCCCAGTCCCTGAAAGAGCCGGCGCAGAATCTGCAATTTCGCCTTGCGGCTTTTTTCCGGAAAGGCCAGGTCGAGGTTGCGCAGGCCTACAGCGCGCAACCGGCGATGCACTCCATAGATCGCCATGGCCAGCGTTTCACAGAATGCGCGAGCCAGCGGTCGCGGCAGCGCGCCAACGAAGCGTGCCAGCAGCCAGACGGGAAAATATTCAAGCTTGTGCCGGAGTTTAGGCAACTTTGGACGGTACCATCCAGCGGAAAATAATTCAAATAGACGTAACCATTGTCGCGCTCCGGGCCTCCAATTATATTGGCGTGTACCTTTTTTGTTATGGCCCCTTGTTATCTTCCCCGGTTTCAAGAATCTGAATCTCAAGATCGCTTAAGCAAGGAGAACATGCAATGAAACTTCCCCAGACCCTGATCGCTCTCACCGGCATTTTGGCGCTCTTAGGCTGCAAAGCAAGCGCACCCAGCAAGGTCGAGAGCACCGTAGCCAATGAGGTCAAACACGAAGTCACCGTCGGCGGCAAGGATGTGAAGAATCCCATCCCGTACTCCGCTGACGCGGTCAAAGAGGGCGAAGAACATTTTGGGCATCATTGCGGCATCTGTCACGGCTTGGATGGCCAGGCCACGGGCGTTCCTTTTGCCAGCAAGATGCAGCCGCCCGTCCCGGATCTCACCTCAAAAGACGTGCAGGACTACGCGGACGGGCAGTTGAAGTGGATCATTGAAAACGGCATCGGACCTTCCGGCATGCCGGGCTGGAAAGGCGAATTAAGCGACGAAGAGATGTGGAACGTCGTTCACTTCCTCCGCCATCTGCCGGCCAAAGGCAGCCTGGGCATACCGGCAATCTACAAAGAAGAAGCTGAAGAGCACGAACATGCGGAGCATGAACATGGACAGCCCGCAGCCACGCCCCACACACACAAGCACTAAGCCACATTCTCTGTGCAGAGTGGATTCAGAGAAGCAGAAACGGGAGCTGAACGCTCCCGTTTTCAGTCGATTCTCTAGACGTCCTCAGAACCTCTGCCCGGAAGGCGGAGGAGTGGCCGCAGGCGTTGCCGCCGGCGCAGGTTCAGCAGCAGGCGTTGGTTCAGCTGCGGGAGTTGGCGTTGGGACAGGCGGCGGGTTTACCGGGGCCGACGCAGGCGGAGGCGGAGCAGACGGATTCGAATGCGAGGGGGTAGACGCGGTAGTGTCAGTGCCCACGGCTTTACGCACAGCGGCCACAAACGGCTCGGCAGGCTGCGGCGTCGGCACCGATCCGGTCAGGATCGTCTTAAAATCCACCATGCGGCCATAGAGTTCGCGCGTGGCATCTTCATCCTGTTTAATAACGGCGCCGTTGAGACTGATGCCGGCGAACAAACCCCGAGCACGCGAATACGTCAAGACTTCGGCGTGCAACTTCCAATCGGTGGAACCTTCAGCGTGCCGCCCCACAGGTCCCGCCGCGACGGAAGCATCTGCGCCCAGCTTGAATTTGTTGGTGAGCAGGGCATTCATGCCGCGATCATTCATGATCACCATCACCAGATCGACGGCTTGACCGCCGATTTGAAAACCGATGCTTCCACCGGTCGTCGTAAGCGGCGCGGGTGCGCTCCAGCCAGAGGCCAGCCGGCAAGTTGCCATACCGCGACCATGCGCGCCACCGACCACAAAGCCGCCTTTGATCAAGGAAGGCACTACAGCTACGCACTTGGCGGAGCCGAGGATCTCTTCCGGAATGCCTTTATCCGGTGTAGCCATGATTTCATTCAGGACCGTGGCCGCTGATTCGACCCGGCCCGCTGCGGTCTCCGAGAACGACACACTCGTGACCAGGAGTGCAAACAGCACAACGCGAAACATCAATTTCATAATCCCCTCAAAATGATTTTATCCGTGGGAGCAAGGTAAGAAGATGCTGAAAAATAATAAAGGGTTGGATACGGTGACCCTCGTAACCGTGTCCAACCCCGTCTCCCAGGTTCTGTGGTAGGTGGGTAGAGTATCCACCCGCACTATTTTCACGGCAAGTAACCGGGGTTCCGGCAAAAATCCGATTGGGGACATGTACCTGGGAGATACCTTTTTAGTTAACAGTGCCCTGGCGTTTTTTGCCGTGGAAAAGACCCGGCTAACAGGCTCCGGGCCTTTCAAAATCCGAACCAGCTTTTACTTGGACGATGTAACCAGCGAATGCGTGATGGCGTGAACCGAAAGCGCAATGCGATTCTGTACGCCGACCTTCCTCATCAGCTTGGCAACGTGCGCCTTCACCGTGCGTTCTTCAATCCCCAGCACCGAGCCGATCTCCTTGTTCGACCTCCCCACCACGAGCAGCTCAAGGACCTCTTTTTCACGATCGGTGAAGGTAACGCGGCCTGCCGGGAAAATGCGTCCCGGTGAAGAAGTCACGCGCTCGATGAAAATCGAGAGCACGCGCCGCGGCGCCCACACCGAACCGGCATGGACGATCCGCATGGCCTGTATGAACTCCGCTGGCGACGCGGCTTCATCCACGTAGCCCTTGGCGCCCGCAGCCAGTGCTTTCAAAATCGTCTCGTCGTCAGCTCCGCTGCCGGTGACGATAATCCGCAGATCAGGACGCGCCGCTTTGAGTCCGGCCATCACGTCAAAAAGATTTTGCCCGGCGCGGGTACCCAACAATACCAGATCAATATCCTTGCGCGGACCCAACTCTGCCAGACTGCAGGAGACCAACTCCAGATCAGTTTCCGTATCGAACAAAGATTTCAATCCAATAAAACGCAGGGGGTCACTCTCGACCACAGCGATGCGAATCGTTCTCTTCGATGCGCCTGCTTTCATCAATGCTCCTTCCGAGACCGTGGCGTATTAGCTTTGCATTGTAAGCAAAAAAAGGCTTGCACGATCTGAAAGTATCATGAACCTCAGACCAAGCCCATTAGTTAGCAGGGTACATGTCCGGAGGTTCGAGCGCAAGATTCAGGGATTTGCTTTAGGAGGTTACCTGCTGGCTTCTAACCTGGTCGTGCCTGGACGCAGCACAAAGCCATCGGCGTGGCCAAGCACAAAGCCGCGGCGATAGCCTTCGCAGTAGCTTGCCGTGGTCGGCGGGTCAGATTCATTGTTTGAATGCCATCGGCCGCAGCCTACGTAACGAAAATCCATCTGGGAGGAATTGTCGGTACCCCCACGTTCATATCCATCGTTGTAGCCGGTAAGAAAGCCCTGATCAAAATAAGTGTGGTTCGGATCTGCGGGGAACGGAGATGCTTCCAAATCATCGGCGGCGGCGCGCAAGGTATCCACTGCGCGAAAAGAGCTGCCCTGATAGCCATCTATGTATCCGGCCTTTAATCCTGCCTGGAAACCCTTGTCAAAAACCGCGCGCGAACCAAACTGGGAGGAATACCCGGTCTTCACATCGTGGAGAGTGAAGGATTTCTCTCGCAAAGCCCGGCCCATATTGATATCGGTATTCCCCTGGTGATAGCCCTCTTCATAGCCGTGACGATATCCGTGAGCAAAGGTTGAATGGACCAGAACTGCAGCTGAGCCGGCTTCCTGAAGATGAATTTCCTGCGCCGGACTTTGCGCGAAGGCGCACGCGGCAAAGATGGCCACGGAGAGCAAAAGACGAAGCGTTCTGGCCAGGAGTACACCCCCACCGATCTCTTCATGGTGAGATGAACATTGGTAACCATGGGATGTGCCCCAATCTCCCCCTACCTAAGGTCAAATTAGGTACCCTCTAAGACATTCCCTGAATGGCCGTAAATTGTAAGTAGCTGGATACTTACGTCACCTTAACCCAATCATGAAAGAGTCAGCAGCTTCTCCGGCACCGGCAGACTAAAAACCTGGGGGAAACGGAGCGGGAGAAGAAGGCGACTCAGACTGATTTGCGATTTTCCCCGGGCGGTAAAACAGCCGCCTGGGGCATTCGTACCTCCCCGAGGTTAAGCGCTTCCGGAAAAAGACATGCTCAACCTGCGACACATGCCGCTGGTTTGTCTTATTGCGCTCTCCCTGGCGCTTCAGGCGCAGACTCGCAATCCTTACGATTTTGAGTTTCAGCAGCTGCAAGCAAAGTGGGCCTCGGCCGGCAAACCCGAAAAACTGGTTCTGCTCAGCCAAATACAGCATCTCCGCGACTACGTAAATGACCGCGCTCAGGTGCAACGCTCTCTGGAGACCATCCGACAGTCCAGCACCGAAGATCCCGCCATCAGGTCGGAAGCGGCGGCCTGCATCGACGATCTGCGCGCCTTCCGACTGCCGTCACAGCCGCGCACACAGCATTGGTATGCCGAACCGGAATCGCGTAAGCGCGTGCTGGCAGAAGCCATTGAGAATGCGGGCTCGCAACAGGCCTTGAACGTCGAAATTCTGGCGGAACTCGAACACCTCGCCGGCCACTCCGACGCGGGCGAACACATGTTACAAGCCGCTCGGCTTGACCCTACCGCTTCTCGCTGGCAACGCGTTGCCGAACTGAGTGACGAACCGCTGCGCAAATTTGCTGCGTTGCAATCCGGGCTGGCGCTTGCGCCGGAAAATCCACAGATCAAGTTGCAGCTGGCAACGTATTACATCGGCCGCCAGCAGCTGGAGAAAGCGCGCGACCTGCTGAACGCAGCGGCTCTTTCGACACCCGATGATTTTGTGATCCGCGAACGCCGCGCCGGCCTTTATCTCAACCTCGGGCTGCGTTCTGCCGCACTGGCTGAACTGCGCGGTCTGGAAAAGCAGTGGCCTGAGCCGTTGTGGCTGCAGGCACGCATGGCGGCCGACTATGAGCAGATCGGTCTGCTGGATGATGCGGCGCGTCTCGCCGCAGCCGTGCTTGCCGAAAAAGGCGACGATCTCGAGCAGCTTGAACTCTTGGCGCGATTCCATGAACGCCGCCACATGAAATATGACCTTCAGGCCGACTACCTCGCGCTCTCGCGGCTGGAGCCGGGCTTGGCGGACACCTGGTCGCGGCTGGCCCAGGTGCAAATGGATTGCGGCGATGCAGATGGCGCAAGGAATTCCCTGCTCCATTTGCTCGCGATCGATAACGGCAATGCCGAAGCCCACCGCCGCCTCGCCCAGGTATATGAGCAACTGCATCTCGCTCGCGAAGCACAGCAGGAACTAGCCATCGCCGACGGCACGGCGCACCACGATGCCATCAAGGCCGACGCAGATTACCTGGCCGATGCACACGCTTTGGCGATGGAAGCGCAGGCGCATCCGCCGGAAGCCGTTGACCTTGCTCTGGCCGATATCCGCGTCCAGGAGCTTCTTCCCAGCGGTCTGGACCGCGTTCACGTGCAGCAGGTCTATTATCTCGGCTCTGATGCCGCGGTGGATGCCCACCGCGTGAGCTCGATTCGCTACTCGCCCTCGACGCAGGAGCTGAAGGTTGTCCGCGCACGTGTGTGGAAGAAAGACGGCAACGTCTTCGATGCCCAGGAACTGGGCGATCGCGAACTCGCCGATTATTCTTCGATGTATTACGACATGCGCTCCCGGCAGCTGCGTTACGGCAGCCTGGAGAAGGGTGACGTCGTTGAATTGGAGTATTCGATCACGCCGAAACTGCGGACCAGCGCCTACAACGGGTACTTTGGCGAACTCGTCCTCTTCGCCGGCCGCGGTCCGGCACAGTTGAAACGCTACGTCTTGCTGGCGCCGGCGGCACAAAAGGTTTTTGTGCATGCTGAGAAACTCGCTCCGGCTGTGGTTTCGGAGAAGAATGACCTGCAGGTCTTCACCTGGGAAGCTCATTCAATCCCCGCTTTGCCGCGCGAGCCGCACAGCCCGGGAATCACCGAGATCTCACCCTATGTGCATGTTTCCACCATGGGCGATTGGAAGCAGCTCGGCGCCTGGTATGCCGATCTCATCCGGCCGCAGTTTGCGCTTGATCCATCCCTGGAGAGCGAAGTTGAGCGCGCAACCCGGGAGGCGCACAATGATCGGGAAAAGATCGCCGCAATCCAGGAATTTGTACTGCGCAGCACTCACTATGTTGCGCTCGAATTCGGCATTTACAGTTATAAGCCCTATCCGGTCACACAGATTTACACTCGGCGCTTTGGCGATTGCAAAGACAAGGCCAGCCTGATGATCGCGTTGTTGCGGGCAGCGGGCATTGAAGCGGAAATTGCGCTCGTCCGCACGCGCTCGCTGGGCGATGTCGCTTCGGATCCGGCGTCGATCGCTTTGTTCAATCACGCTATCGTCTACGTGCCGCGATATGAACTGTGGCTTGACGGCACGGCAGAGTATGCCGGCCGCGAACTTCCTCTGGAAGACCAGGGAGCGCTTGCCTTGACGGTAAGTTTGAGCGGATCGGCGCAGCTCCGGCACATTCCTGTGAGCCGAGCCGGGGACAATTACACCAAACACACGATTCGAGCTTCGGTTTCGCCCCAGGGGGTAATCCAGTTCAGCGGATCAACGGTCACTCGCGGCGAAGATGCTCCCGGGCTGCGCCATGACCTGGCGGTTCGCGAACAGCAACTGGACATGTTTCGTCGCGAACTTGCCGAGGTCTTCCCTTCCGTGCAGGTGGATCACGTCGCGGTTCGTGGCGCCGATGAGCTTTCTACAGCCGTAAGCGTGGATTTTCAGGGAGCTTTGAATTCGTTTGAGCAAAAACGCGTCGTCTCGCTCAGCTCTTCTTGGATGCCGCGCTCTTACGTGGGTGCACTGGCCGCTGCCAGCACCCGCACACAAGACCTGGTCTTGCCTTCGCCCTGGACTACGGAAGAAGAAATCCATATCGCTCTGCCGCAGGGGGCAGAGATTGCGGCCTTGCCTCATGATCAAAACGTCAGCGGCCCGTTTGGTTCGGTACGGCTGCACTACAAGAAATCGGGCGGGGAGATTCTGGTGCAAAGTCACGTTGAATTTGCAACCGCGCGCGTCAGCGCCCAGGACTATCCCGCCTTCCGGCAATTCTGTTCGCAAGTGGAGCGGAGCTTCCGCAGCGAAATCGTCGTGAGTCTCCCCCAATGAGATTACGGTTTGCTCTATTTCTGGTCTTGTGTTCTCTCATGGCCCGCCGCGTGCCGGCTCAAACCAGCAAAGCATGGCAGACTCAAGATGCTCCTGATCGGCTCGTACAAAGCTTTGTTTCGGATTTTGATTTGCCTTCCGCCGCACGGGGGGCTGAGGCGCGACTGCAAACGGACCGAAATGACGTTGACGCGCTCTTCGTTCGCATGGAAACCGCGGAGCTGCAGGAGCACCCGGAGTTGGTCCTGGATTCCGCTTTGCGGCTCTGCATGCTGCAGGTGAACAGCGTCGTCCAGGAAGTCGCTTCCAACCGGGTCCTGGAGCATGCCGGGAATAGCCGCGTGTTCAACTCGATCCTCCGCCGTGTTCGCCTGGCGGCCGCTCTGGACAATTCCTGCACCTTCAACCTGCGGCTTGCCTTGGTAGCCGCCGCCATGGATGGCAATCCCAAGGTCGATCTTGACCAGGCTACCCGCTCTGCCGGCCTGATCACGCACTGGCGCATCGCCGGGCCTTTCGGCCAGTACAGCAATGTCGACTTCGAACGGCGCTGGACGCCTGAAACCGATCAGCTTTCGCAGGGGCAGTATGCGAACGAAGTAATCCAGACGGCGCCGGCTGACGCTGCCAGGAAAAAGCCGGCATCAACTAGTGACACATCGAAAACCGTCCAGACGGAGCGTTTCTGGTTTCGCGATGGAATGCTTTCCTTCCCGGATTATCTTGTTGCCCCCGGTGTTTTCTATGCCGCCGGAGAAGTAGAGACTCCGGGGTCACAGACCTTCCAGTTGGAAGTCTTGAGTTCCGGCACCTATGCTGTCGTGGTCGACGGCCGCGAGACCCTGCTGCGCGACAGCCGGTCTGCCAACGGGTCCAGCCGAAATTCTGTTTCCCTGAAACTCAGTGCCGGGCGGCACCGGATTCTGTTGAAGTTCGCGGCCGAGGCTGCACCTCTGAGCCTTGCCGCGTATCCACGGTTTACCACAACGGCCAGGACGCCGAATCTGCCCCTGGTTTTGGAGAACTATGCCCAGGAGTTGGCGGGGTATTTTCGCGGCGACTTCGTATCGATGGATCGCCTGCTGCAGGCTGACGTGGATCACGGCTCCGGCGCTACGCAGTATCTGCGTGCCTTGCTTTATTCCGGGGCCGAAGATCGCTCGCCGCGAGCTGATGCCGCATGGAAGGCAGTAGGGTCTTCCCAACCTTCGGCATTGCTGGCGCGGCTGAGGTCCACCGAGAGCGCTGCGGAGCGCGGACAAACGGAAGACGCGCGGCTTGAAGCGGCGAACATTCTGGCCGAACGGCCGCAGTCGGAAACAGCACTGCAACTGGCATTTGATTTGTCCCGCAACCAGACAAATGCTCCGCAGTTACTGTCCCGTTTGCTTGAGGTGCATCCCTCATGTGCGCATTTGGTGGAAGCGGTGAAGTTCTACAGCTCCACTGCCGAGCAGGACGTAGCGGCACAACTTGAGCAACAACTCGCCACGTGCGCACCCGACTCGCTGCAGTATGCCCGGCTTCTCGCCGATGCCGGCCGGCATGGTGCAGCGGCAGCATATCTTCAGCAGTTGGTCACGCGGAATCCTCTCCATCGTGGAGCGCGACGGATGCTGATTCAACAGTTAGTGCTGGCGAACCAGCAAAGCGCAGCCCAATTGCAGGCCAAACAACTGCATGACCTGGCGCCCAGCGCGCACACCTATGACGGCCTGGTGCAAGATCCTGGCTTGTCGCAGGACAGCAAGAGCCAGCGGGCGGCGGGATTCACCCAGAGCCAGGAGTTCTATGTTCCTTATCGCCGCGATGGCCTTGAGCTGGTTCAGCGTGTAGCGCAGCGGAGTTTCTCCGGCGGTTCTGCAGTAATTCTGCTGTCTGACAAGGTCATCCTGGTTCACCGGGACGGCGCGGTCTCGCTGTATGTCCACCGCATTACCCGTCCGTTGAATAAGGACGGCATCGGCCGCTACGGTGAAATTCAACTGCCTCGCGGTGCAGACCTGCTGGAGCTGCGCACGATCAAATCTTCCGGCCAGGTGATTGAGCCCGAACTGGCACAGCAGAAGGCCTCCATCTCCATGCCGGCGCTGGAACCGGGCGATGCAATCGAGGAAGAGTATGTTCTACAGTACCCCGAGCTGGAGCAATCGCCGGAAGGCGCACTTGCCATGACATTCGGCTCGTTTGAAGCGCCGGTTCTCTATTCCCGCATGGTCGTGCTTGGCGCTCCCGACGCCAAGTTGAACATCCGTGAACAAGCCGGTGCGCCGCAGCCGATGGTGGGAGAAAACCATGGCGTTGTGATCCGCATTTGGCAGCGCGACAACATCCCACAGACCGTTGCCGAGTCTTTCCTGCCTTCCATGGATCTGCTGCCCACCGTGACTTTGTCTGCTGTGGAGGTAAGCAACGATCGCCTGCGCGATGAACTGTTTGACGCTACGCGGGCAGGCTTGCACGTGAACGAGGCAAATCTGGAGCTCCATCTCTCGCCCGACTCAAGCGAGACGGAAAAAGCAAAGCGTATCTATCGCTTTGCCACGACCCGTATTGATTCCGCTGGTCCTGACTGGGCGGCCAACCCGGCTGAAGACACGCTGCAGAACGGCCAAGGCAGCCGCACCGCCGCGCTGCTGGCTCTCTCGCGCGCTGCCGGACTCAAAACCGGGCTGCTGCTGGCGCATAGAGTGGATGAGCCTTGCACCCGGCAAAGCGAATTCTCCTGCTATACCGAGCCGCTGGTGCGCTTCTGGTTCTCTAACGGCGAAATCTCCGACGTGGACGCCGAATCGGACGATCTTCCTTTTGGCAGCATCTCCCCGCTGTTGGAGACGCACGAAGCATTGCTGGTGCCGCTTACAGTTGAAGACGCAAAACGGCCGGAAATCGTAACTCTGGCCATGAAACCGGAGAGTCAACGAAGCGTGGCTGACGGCGAGCTTTATTTGCAGCAAAGCGATCTTGTGGCCGATCTCGAGATCCGCCTGGGAGCGGCGCGTTCACAAGAGATCCGCGGCTTGCTGCATAACGCTGGTGAGCGCGAACGCCAGGCTTTCTTCGAGCAGCTGGCGATGCGCATATTTCCTGAAGCTGTGTCTGTAACTGGTTCCACCCGGCATGACAATGATCCGGAGCAAGCGCTGGAGCTATCACTGCACTGCACAGTGCCCCAATTCATCAACCGCCAAACCGGCGCTTTCGACATTGACCAGCTGGTTCCCACGCTCGGCCTGCGCGCGCAGTACGCCAGGACACCGGCGCGCAAGTTTCCACTCTATATTGAATCACTCTTCTTTGAGAGCACGACCTTCCACCTGCGTCTTCCCGCCGGCATACGCGTGCGGGCGGTCCCTTCTGATTTTGCCCATAAGAGTGAATTTGGCGAGTATGCGGTGCGGTTTACGTATGCAGCCGGCCAGGTTGACATTCATCGCGAGTTCCACATCCCTGTGCAGGTAATCGCGCCGGAAAAGTATGCCGCGTTCTCACATTTTGCACAGCAAATTGATGAAGCGGAGCGTCAACGGATATCCCTGGAAGCCGCGAAAGATGGATTAACCACGGATCAATACCGCGTACCCCCGGCGACAGGCATGTTCCGATAACCTCCGGCCCGATGTTCGCCTAACCGCTCAAGGAAACTTGCAGCCATGTTGACGAACCGTTCGCCCTTCTCAATGTACTCAGGCATCCGGTCCCAGAGCTCTTCAAATTTTTCCGGGTGCTCGGCGGCGAAGGTAGCTATGCCAATGCCCGCTACTGCCAACCCGGCAGGCCGGCGACCGGTCAAGAAGAGAATTGCGCCGGCGGCAAACGATCCGTACATCAGTGTCTTTTTCCAATCCATTTCTCTTTCCTCCTGAGTACAGGTAATTGAACTCTAATATATTCCCGGGACCTCAAAAGCGGCAGGGCTTTTTCTGGACTCGTCTGCTTACGTTGTTAAGAATCAAAGTCACTCCCCGCTGTTGCCCCCTGAAGCGACGCAAACACGGTTGAGCCGATGCCGCGGGCGTTCGCCGCGTCTGATCTCGAGGGCGGGGATATCTTGACACAAAAAGAAAGTGGGCGCCGGTATAGGGGCGACGCCCACGTGGGGGTACTGCGTATGTTGTTACTAGGATAGACGCAAGAATCCGAAAAAAGTTTCAATCCCTATGGAAATTAACATAAATAAACACTCTCAAAGTTAATAGGACAATTTTGGGAATTCTAAATGCTCTCCAATAAAAAACCCCTTCCGTTCCGAAGGGGTTGGAGAGTAAGGAGAGAGGAGATGAATCACCACAACATTTGCGAAACCAATTCCCGGATTTCAACCCGAGCTTGATGCAATCCAAATTGCGACTCCTTTTCATCGATGCCAAGAAGACGCGCGATTCTCTGGTGGTCGTAGCCTTCCACATCATGCAACAGGAAGATCAGTTTTTCCGTTGCGGGTAGTTGCACGACCGCACGTTCCAGGTGAACACGTTTCACGTTGCCATGAACGCTCTTCGCTGGCGAAGTTCTGCGGTTCAGGCTAAGCGTGCCCACGGACGCGAATTCACGAACCGCGTCAAGAAAAGCCTGGTCGATATGCTCAGCTTTCGGGCTGATGCTGGTAGCAAAGGCGCGCACAAAAACCTTGGCAGCCATTTGCTCTGCGGTGAGTTCATTGCCCGTCATCCAGAACGCCAGAGAATAAATCCTGTGGCGATGCTCGTTATAAATGGCTTCGTATTCTGCTGTGCGACTTTCAACGGCGGGAATCAGAATTCCCAAATTGCTCATCACACCCAAGCTGCTAGACATTTTTTAACCACCTTTTTCGGCCCGTTGAGGGTCCCCAGTTTTTGAATACTGTCAGTCAAATCGAACATGAGGACTACAGCAATCTGCTTGCCCAAGGAACGTAGGTGCCTATGAAGTTTTGCAATGAAATTAACTCTTTTGTTTTCAATACTTAAACAATGACAAGAATGGTGACCTCCAAGCAGTCGATCAGCCCCATGTGGCTGGCGAGGTGAGTGGAATCTATTTGTGAGCATCTCGGTACCACTTGTATTGATTGGGATTCTCACCACGGAGTTTCGCACAGGTAAAATTTACAGTTCCTAAGGGTTCGATTTTAGCTGGTGGCTCTTAGCGGACCATCAGAACTTCGCGGATGTTGTCGCGGCCGAGAAAGAATTTGCGGGAGGCAAAATCTTTAAAGAGGTTCTCGATGTGGCGATTGTTGAAGATACGCTGTAGGCGGAAGCCCTGAATCGGTTCCAGCTCCAGAATATCGGGCGGTACGATGTGATGGCGGCTATAAAGGGACTCTGGGCCTGCATCCTTGGCGTGGAAAAAAGCCAGCAGGTTGCCTTTAACCTTAAGCATCACCTGCAGACGTTCCACCAGTGGCTTGACCAGGCTTTCCGGCAGGTAATCGGGCACATCCCAGCAAAGGATGGCGTCAAACTGGTCGGGGGCATAGTTGAGGTTTTCAACAAAGAATTTTGACGGATCGATCTGCAGTGAGCCATCCTCTTGTTTCACCAGGTAGCTGGGATCCTGAGACTCGCGCAGCACATCCTCATTAAAAACGCGAGCTCCCATTTCGGTCAGAAAGGCTATGTTGGCTGGCGAAGTGGGTCCAAGATCAAGGACACACAGTTTTTGCTCGCCTGCGCTCTTGAGATTGCGCAGTAGCTCGCCCAAGCCAATACAACGACGCGTGGTCCGTGGCGCAGCCTTGCTTGGCCCGGCAGACTTTGCCTGGGGAGCGTCCGCTCCACGGAACCATCGCTTCAAATTGTCAGAGGAGCTCAAAGCTCCTCTAATTTACCTTATTTGGGATCCAAAAAGGAACCTTGGGTACCCGACGCGGCGTTGTAACTAATGCCGGAGCCAGTGCCCGAACTCATCCCAGACCCGGCAGATGTTGCGGCGGCCATGGGTTTGCGCGTTTCAGGTTTTGCTTCATTATCATCCCGCTCGCGAATATCGATGGCGCCCTTAAAGAATGCTCCATCTTCAATCACGATGCGCCCCGTAGCCACGTCGCCCATCAGGGTGCAGGATTTGCGCAGTTCTACGCGGCCAGTTGCGTTGACGTTGCCTTCCACTCTTCCGTGCACGATCAGGTCACGGGCTGAGATTGTGGCCTTGATTCTGCCGTTGGGGCCGATAATGAGGCTGTGGTCGCGCAGATCAACCGTGCCTTCAATTTCTCCATCGAGATAAAGATCTTCGCTGCCGGTAAGTTCACCGCGAATCGAAACTGACTTGCCGATATGACCTACGTCTGCACGATGTGGTTCCATAACTTTAGGGGTCTCCTTCTGCGGGACCGGCGCTTGCGCCGGTGTTGAGGGTGTAGTCGAGGTTGCAGCGAGGGGGGACGCCGGCTGCGCAGGCTGGGGCGGATTCACGCTCACGGGCTTGTTGTCTTCAGGACGTGCTTTCCACATTGTTGCACCTTTTTCTTTGGTTTGCTCTCTTCAGACCAAATTCAAATTGAACGTACGATTGGGGTCGCCTGTCGCAGATCAATCAGGATTTGCGAGCTAGTTTACTGCTGAGTTCAGAAATGAAGTAGTTACTCAAGGGTGCACCCCAAAGGCAATCCTGTGCTTATTGGCGGCATCCTCGTGCCTAGTTTTTCGTATTTATAAAAAAGTAAACATTAACCAATTTGTTACATTCACAAATGCCGCACTAAGGGCTTTATTCTTGTATCATTTACAGAAATCTCAAAATCGAGAGCTGCTGGCCAGTTTGGCCGTCTGTTTGCACATAAGTAAAGCGTCGACCGGGACGGAATGTCGCGGCAGCGAGCGGGACCGAAAACCAGGGGAACAGCGGTCCTGATCGAGGTTGCGGCTATCGAGCCAATGGGACTGCCTTTCCGGAGAGGTCGATAAAACAGAGAGGCGGGCTGCAATGCCGCCTCTCTTTGTTTTTCTCCTAACGGTTCCCGTTGCTCCTAAGCCATGCTCAATGACGTGACCCAAACCGTTCGAAGCCCAAGTGGGCCTTTTCGACGCTCTGATGGATGTAAAATGCAACTAGCTGCTGGTTTTGCGGCGTCTAAGAAGTAAGTATCTGCTCGTTGATCAAGGTATGAGTTCTCGCCGGCCCCTGGGGCTTATTGTGGTTTTCCTGTTTTCGGCGAACCTGGCGTTCGCTTTGCAGCATAGCCAGACTCCGTCTGAAAACCTGCCGCCCCTCCCCAAAGATGCCACGCAATATGTGAGGGACATGGTGGCGCACCAAATCGCGGCCAACGACGCCGACCACTCCCACTGGCGCTACCGCATTCATCGTGAGGATGAAAAGGGCACACAGGATCGTGATGTCATCGACACGAAGGAAGGTCAAATTGCCCGGACTCTTACGATCAACGGCCAGCCTCTCACGGCCGATGAGCGCGCCAGCGATGAAGCGCGGATGAGGAAGCTGGTGGAAGATCCGTCCGAGCGCGCCAAGCGTAAAAAGCGCGCTCGCGACGATGAAGAGAAGGCGACGCAAATGTTCAAGGCCATTCCTGATGCCTTCATTTTTAAATATGACGGCGAGGACAACGGCCAGCTTCGCCTCACCTTTTTCCCCAATCCTCACTACGATGCGCCCACCCGGGAACTACAGGTGTTTCGCTCGATGAGCGGCAAAATGTGGATCGATCGCGCGGCAGAAAGAATGACGCGCCTGGAGGGCACGCTCTTTGAGGATGTCACCTTTGGCTGGGGTCTGCTGGGACGGCTCAACAAGGGCGGCACATTCTCGGTCACTCAATCCAAGGTTGGTGACACCCATTGGGAGATCGTTTCTCTTGACGTCAAGATGACCGGTCATGCCATCATTTTTAAGAACATCAATGTCAGACAGGTGGAGCGTCTCACCGATTTTCGCAGGGTGAGCGATGATCTGACCATTGCCCAGGCCTACCAACTGCTGCTGAAGCCTGAGAACGCTGTTTCCGCCGAAAGCCAGCCTGGCGTCATCAAACCGCACGGCAAAAACTGACCTTCCCTCACAAGTCCAGCAATTCTGACCAGCAGCAACTCTGCTTTCCAGCAACTCTGGCCGGCAGCAACTCTGGCTTGTTTTGTGGGCTTTTCACGCGCCGCAAATCTCGCGCGATTCCGTTCTTAGGAGGCAAACCCGGCTGTATTCAGATTCCTCTAATTGAAATAGCGCTGCTTCTGACTACTCTCAATGGCCGCGTCCGCCGGCCGGAAAGTAATTAGGAGGACCTAAATGAGAAAGGTATACCTGATCACATCAATCCTGCTGCTGTCGAGTGTTTGGCTCGTCGCGCAAACCAGTCCCAGCAGCTCCGGGAGTGCAACGCAACAACCGTCGACGGACCAATCCAGCCCATCGACAACATCTCCGTCACAGACTTCTCCATCACAAACTTATCCGAGCACAACAACCCAGACTACAACCACACAAACAACAGAAACTTCCACCGGCACTTCCATCGAGGGATGCCTCAGTGGCTCATCAGGGAATTACACACTGACGGATACTGCCGGAAAGACCTGGCAACTGGCGGGTGATACTTCCAAATTAACTGAACATGTTGGCCACCAGGTTCGCCTTACCGGATCAGAAGGCGCCGGATCGGCAGGCGCGGGAGGATCGAGCGCCGCAGGTTCATCCGCTTCCAGTGGAGCCGGTGCCTCTTCTGGCGCCGGATCACAATCCACCTTTACCGTACAAAAGGTAAAGATGATCTCCAGCAGCTGCCCCGCGAGCAAATAGACGAGCTGCGAGCTTTTACCAAACCCCCGCATCGTGCGGGGGTTTTCTTTTTGGCAGGAAACAGATTTCAGGGATTCACGTGCAGGCGTCCGTCACGCAGAACCGTGCATTTGCGGTCGCGCCAGACGATGGTGTCCCCGGCAAACCCGCTGATCCACACCAGTACGCCCAAAATGTCCTGTACCGGCAAGAGCCACCACTGACGACGAATCATAGGATCGCGCAGAACAAAGTGGGCAGTGGCAGCGGCTGCGGCGCCGCGCAAAATCAGGGTGATGGGAATCACCGGCCAGGCGGCAGGCAATGTCGCCCAGAGCAGAAGCGCCCAGGCCAGTGGATAAGTGAAAATTTGCCCCCAGTACCCCGCCGGACGCGAGCGGCGCGTACTGCGCGCCCAGCGAGTGCGATGACCAAAGTTGGCCAGCAGTCCCTGGCTGCCGATGCGATGCTCAATCACGCAGGAGGAAAGCAGAACTCCGTGGCCGAGTATGGCGGCTCGCTGCCCAATCACAAAATCTTCCGCCAGGAAATCCTGCAGATAACTGAACCCTCCCATGTCATTGAGTACCGCGCGACGCACCGCAACGGTGCAGCCCAGAGCGAAGCGCATTCCCTCAACCAGCCGCGCCACCAGCACGCCGGCCAGCAGTTCAGTGTTCATTCCGATAGCTTCCAGTCGCGACCAGAAGCTTCGCCCCGGCACAGCGCGGTATGGACAGGTGATAAGCCCAACGCTCTTGTCCTGAAATTCCTGCGCCAGATGCGACAGCAGGCAGGGTTTCACGCGGATATCGCTGTCACTCATCACCAGCAGTTCATGTTGTGCCTCGCGGACCAGCCGGTTGAGGCTGTAGGCTTTGGCATTGGGAATAGGCGATTCTCCAGTGATAATCAGACGCGCCTTCACCCTGCTCGAATATTCGCTGATGATCTTTGCGGCCAGGGTGGCGGCAGGATCATCTTCTCGATGGACGCCGAGCAGCACCTCATAGTCGGGATAATCCTGCGCAAAAATGCTGCGCAGGTTTTCTTCCAGGCCATCGTCATGGCCGCAGAGCGGTCTGAGAACGCTAACGGGAGGTTGGTTCCCTGGAGCGGGCAGAGGAACGCGAAGGTAATGCCTGGTGGCTACGCAAATAAGTACGCAGTAAACGAGGGAACCGGCAAGCAACACAGCCAATACGGTACTGAGAATTACCATAATGCGGGTCCGTTCTCCGTTGAATTGGAACCATCGGCAGTCGCGCCGGAACGATTATTGGTTAAAAGAAACTTGCCGCCGCTCGCAGCGACCGGGTAAAGGTTGTCACGGCCAACCAGCGCGTTGACACGGCCTATGTGCTGGCTATCTGTCACCAGATAGCAGCGCCCAGCACCCGACCACGCGCGCACAAAATCAGAATCATCAATGAAAACAGCGGGCGCCGCGGGCGCATAAGAACCATACTCCAAATTATTGATACGCCCGTTCAGGAGCAGAGCACCCTTGTTGGCATAAAACAATACAGAAGAATACGGATAATAAGCGCCATCAATAATCAGACTGCCCTCGGGAGAATGTAGTAGGGCATCCGCCAACGGGCGTGACGAAAGGTAAGGATCAAAGACGGTCAGGGCCAACCGGCTTGCCTGGAAAAACAGGACCATCATCGCCGCCAGGGCCAAAAATACGCGACGCCCGCGCAGGGCCCATGCTCCAATCGCGCCTATCAGAAAGGCGACTGTTGCCAGGGCCAGGGGCAGGCGGAGGTAAGCAAAAGCTTTAATCGTCAGATCGCCTAGGTGGCCGAGGGAAAGCGTGTAGGCCTCAGGATGCTGCTGGAGCGCGCTCGAAATATCGCCCCGGGCAGCTTCGTGGCGAACAACAAACAAGAGCGTCGCGGTGACCACAGCGGCAACGGTCGTCACGGCCGCCAGCGTCTTAGACGACACCGTCATCCATTTGCTCTCACCTACCATGGCACAGGCCAACAACAGCGCCAGCGCTGGATAAATGGGCATGGAGTAATACTCTTGCGTGGTGGAGAACGTGAAAAACAGCAGAAGGAACCCGGCCCAGCACAAAGCCAACAGGCGCGTGCGTCCGGAACGGTCGACCGGCTTGTAACTCAGTTTGGCTGCCGCCGGAAGATAGGCGCTCCAGGGGAACAGCCACACCAGGTTCAGCAGCCAAAAGGCCGCGCGCGGGACCGTGTTGTAATCGTGGGGATAACGCAGACCCAGAAAGCGCAGCACGTGCTCGTTCATGAAATAGAACCAGAAGAACCCGTGATACTCGCCCGGCCCGCTGTGCATACTGAAATTGAATGGGGGCGGCATGAGCAAAGTTGCCAGAACATGCCAGGGCGCCGCAATTGCAAGAAAAATGAGAATTCCCGAAATAGGACGCAGGCTGCGCCAGGTCCGGCGCGAAAAGAGCTGCCGCGTCAAGGCCAGGTAAAGCACCGCGCCGCCGACCGGCAGCACCACGGCAATCAGTCCCTTGAGTAGAACGCCAACGGCCATCGATGCGGCCAGGAGCGCTGCCCAACGCCGGGGATGGAGTTCTTCACCGTCTTCATTCAGGGCGCGTTGAAAGGCCAGGAAACAGACACACGTGGTTAGCGTCAACATCACGTCCGGGATCAGAATGCGGGTGAAGAGGAAAAGCCCAATACACGTTGCGAGGACCAGCCCCGCGTAAAATCCCGCCTGGCGGCCGAAAGCCCAGCGACCGTAACGCGCGGTAGTCCAGCACAACAAAATGGCGGCAAGCGCGGTGGGAATGCGCGCTACCCAGTCATGCACGCCAAAAAGCAGATAGCTGATGGCGATCAGCCAATAAGGGAGTGGCGCCTTCTCCATGTAAGCCACGCCATCGAGATGTGGAATAACCCAATCGCCTGACTGGATCATATTGCGGCCAATCTGCGCGTGCACCGCGTCTACATCATCCATCAAGGCTGGAGGGGACATGATACCGGCGAGAAAAATGATGGAAGCAATCACTATCAGCGCCAGCTCATAGCGTGGGTGCTTCGGCAGAGAAGGCTGCGCGCTGGTTTCCACCCTAGCGTTTTCCAATTGTTGCAAAAGTTCGCTCACGGCAATACGCGCAGCCCTTCAACCATAATTTTCGCAGATGCGCTCGATGCGCTCAAACACGTTACGTGTGCGGCTGCTAACGCAAAGCGGCAAGTTCTTTTCTGTGCCAGCCGTCCTTTTCAAAAATAAGCTCACCAGCAGTTTTAAATGATTCGTGTGTCCGAGGGAACACGGGATTTGTAAAAAACTGTAAGCAGAATGAACACTTCATTAACTAACGTAAAGTCCGGGGATTCCAGGATGGAAAGAAAGCGAAAGCCCGGGCAGCAGCATCCATGCGATTACGACAAAAGAAATAAAGCGTGTATTTTTATCGTCTTCCGGTTGTAAGATCATTTTGGAAACGGTGCCGTACGCGAAAAGCAGCTTACAGCCACGAAACATCTACTTGGCTTTTGTGTTTCAGTTATGAAGAGCGGGCCTCAATCGCCTGGGCCGGGACGGTTCGAAGGTCAATGGAGAACAGGTCATGGGTCTGGCAAAGTTGAAACTTCCGGTTGCATTGGCCCTCGTATGCATGGCTTTTTTTGTCACCTTCATGCAAGTCAAAGCAAACGAGGATACTGATGATCCTGTGGGCACTTCCGCCATCTGGAGCCCTGAAAATGAAGACCTGTCGGAAATCGCCCAATCCTGCAAAGCCGAAGCTGCTACGGCGTACAACAAATGCTTCATCGAGCAGATGGGCAGCTACGCATCTTCCGAAGCGGTGACATTCAGCGAGTTTCTTTTCCAGCAAACGCCAGCGCGCGTGGGTTATCTCTCCGGATTGCACGAGGCCGGCCCGATCGATTTGGGTCTGGTGACATATCCCAACTCCGCAGGCCTGAATCGCGGATGGGTTCTGGTGAATGGCGCGCCGGCCATCGTCGACGTGGATAACCTCAAGCTACTTCCCCAATCCGCCATGGAAAAAGATGCGCATTTCAGCGCATTGCGCACGCATTACCCGCAACTTCACCTTGCGATTGCGGATGACGATCGAGGCACTGAAACATTGCCCGAAATGCAAGCCCTGGGCAATGGAAGCCAGCGTTTCGTGATCAATTATTCTCTCAAGGAGCCTTGCCCGGCCTGCCAGGCCGTAGCTCACGCCAGCTTCGGGTTTGATTTCGACCCGACCGGTAAATTCCTTGGAGTAAAGTTCATCAAAGTAGTCCCGGCCATCTAAAAAGACGGGATTCCTCGCAAGCGCATCTCGCTTTTGGCCGATCAGACGCCAAAAAGATTGGGCTGAATCTTCTGGTAGTTGTTTTCCTCAGCCCATATGTTGAGAGAAACCGTGGCAAGTTCATCCACAACCGGAATCGCTCTGCCATTCTTGCTGAGATCGATCGATTTGATGTAGGTACGGCAGGTATCGCAGGCGTCCACGCGAACGTAGTCAAATTCCTCTGCGGTAAAGACCGGCAACTTCTCTTTGTTTTCTTCCGCGCAATTTGGGCAAAGGACCCGGCGAAAAAACCATTCGGTTCCGCACAGAGAGCAAAGCAGGAAGCGCTTGGCGCCATCGCCTTCCGGCCGGAGCACGGCCAACTGGGGCTTGGAGCCGCAAAAAGGGCAGATGGGCGGAGAAGCTTCGGTCGCGGAGTTGGTTCGCTCAGCCAGGTACTCCGCGAAGGGCTGCAGCAGCGCGTGAGCAAAAAATGCGTATTCCGCCGCAAGCTCGCTGCTTTCAATTTCGTGCTGCCAGAATCCGGTCAGCAACGCCAGTCTTTCTTCCTCAGACGAGGCCTCCACCGCCGCAGCGGCTTCCTTGAGCGCAGGCGAGCCGGACTGCTGAATCAGGGCAATGAGCGCGGGAAAGTGGCGCAGCAGGCAGGAAACCTCATGATCGGCGGACGCCGAGAGAGACTGATACACCGTCTTCTGCAAGCGGGCGAGACTCTGGTAAAAGTCCAGCAGCTCAGAAACGGCAGAGTGCTTTTGGGAAAGCTCGCTCGCCCGCGCGATCCTCAGGTCCCAGGTCATTCCAGACATCCAGCTCTAGCCTTTGCGGCCGGTGATCTTCTCATACCAGAGCCGGTGATGCGTGCGCGCCCAGTTGGCAGAGACATTTCCTTCAATCATGGCCTTCATGCTGCCCGGCGTTACCCAGATGCTCATGTAGACGTGAATGATGAAAGCTGCAATAGCGACCAGCGCCGTGGTCGAGTGGATGAATACCGTGATCGGCAAAATCCAATGCTCGCTACCAGGAATTCTCTCCGGGAACCACATGATGATGCCGGTGATCAGCAGGATGAGCGTGCAATAGAACATCACCCACCAGAACTGTTTTTGGCCGGCGTTAAAGCGGCTCTGCGGCGGCATCTGCTCGTCGTGGTTTTCGACGTAGGCCTTCAGGTTTTTGCTCCACTGTTTGTCCGCAGGGATCGCCTTCATGTCGGACTTCCACTTGGAGTACATCCAGAAAATGGTAACCACGTAAACCAGGCCAACCCATGGATGCCAGTAGCGGATGGTACCGCCTCCGCCGAGAACGGAAGCCAGCCACCAGAGAAACGGCGTGAACAGGGCCAGCCCGGTCAAGAGGAGATAAGTAAAGGCGATCGCGTTGATCCAATGGTAGACCCGCTCCTTGTAGGTGTAGCGCTGGATCTGGTCTTCAGGTGTCGACGTGGTTGGACGTGCTATCACTCCGCCGCTCATCGCTTCACCTCCTCATTCTTGTCAACTTCCTTCGGACCGTAGCGCACGTAGTGCATGAACACGCCGAGAACTCCGGCAGCCATACCTATACCTCCCAGCCACTTCAACGGGCCTTTCCACATCCTCACGAAGAATGGCACAGTGGGATCCGCCGGCAATTGGTAGTCATCGGTCTTGTTCATATCGTGCAGCACGTAGACCACATGCGTGCCGCCGACTCCGGAAGGATCGTAAACACCTGCGTTCTTGTGCGACGTCTCTCTCTTGATCTGGTCTACACGCTTGTTGGCGATATCGAGCATGTCCTCTTTGCTGCCGAAGTGCAGACAACCCGTGGGGCATGACTTGATGCAGGCGGGCTCAAGCCCGGCGCCCACACGGTCAGAGCACAGCGTGCACTTGTAAACCTTCTTGGTCTCCTGATTGAACTTGGGGATATTGAACGGGCAGCCGGTAACGCAATACTCGCAGCCAATGCAGTTTTCCTGGTTAAAATCGACGATGCCGTTGGTGTACTGCACAATTGCGCCGTCGGCCGGACAAGCGATCAGGCAACCAGGCTCTTCGCAGTGCATGCACTGGTCCTTGCGCATGAGCCATTGCAGGTTGCCGTTCTCATCCTCAGTTTCTTTGAATTTGATCAGATTCCAGAAGTTCCACGCCGTCTCCGGCATGGTTTGGTAGGTGTTGTCAAAAACGGTTTCACGGAACTCATACCCGTTCCACTCCAGGCAGGCAACCTCGCAGGCCTTGCAACCGATGCACGTGGTGGTATCCACCAGCTTGCAAACGTCATAGTCGCGGGAAACACCTTTGCCCGGTGTTCCCCCGCGATGACCGGAGATCGCTTTGATTTCCAGATTTCCATTGCTCATGGCGTATCTCCTTTTAGACCTTCTCGATGTTCACCAGAAATCCCTTGAACTCTGGCGTGTAAGCGTTGGGATCAATCACCGTCGGCGAAAGCAGGTTGGCCGGGGTGCGCTCTCCTTCAGGACGATTGTCGCCCAGCCCCTTGTAACCCCAGTGGATCGGAATGCCGACCTGATAATGTTCCTGGCCGGCGATCGTCATCTTCTTGATGCGCTTGGTCACCATCGCCTTGCAGTAATAGGCACTTCGGGCGCTTGTGACCTTGACCCTGTCACCTCCGTTGATCCCCTTCTCCTTTGCCAGCTCCTCCGGAATCTCAACGAACGGCTCCGGCTGCAGCTGCATGTTCATCTTGTTGTTTTTGGTCCAGTAGTGATAGTGCTCGGTCAACCGGTACGTGGTGCAGACGTACGGGAACTTGTCCGGCGTTCCGTACTTATCCATATCCGACTTGAATTTCTTGACCACCGGGCTGTTCGACTGCTGCGGATGCAGCGGGTTCGCCACCGGGCTCTCGATCGGCTCGTAGTGTTCGGGGAAAGGCCCGTCAGCCATTCCGGCGAGCGGGACGAACAGACGCGCCAAGCCTTCCGGAGTCATGATGAACGGGCCCATGTGGTCTTTGGGATTGGAATCGGCCTTGAAGTCAGGCACGTCATTGCCGACCCACTTTCCAGTGCCTTCATTCCACCAGACCTGCTTGCGGCTGGGATCCCACGGCTTGCCGGTGAGGTCGCACGATGCACGGTTGTACATCACACGGCGATTCGCTGGCCAGGACCATCCCCACTGAGGATGAATACCGAGACCGGATGGATCCGCCGGATCGCGCCGCTGCATGGCCGCCCCGGCATCCGGCCACGAACCACAATAGAGCCAATTGCCGCATGAAGTCGTGCCATCGTCGCGCAGCCAGGCAAAGCCAGGCAGCTGTTGACCGGCTTTCCATTCGGAAGGCGTTTGCTTCTCGTCTTTAACATCCGCCAGCGCTTTGCCGTTGATCTCTTTAGCAACCTCCCCCAGCGATGGATTGTTGGGATTGGTATAAGCCCAGGTTGCATTGAGCATGGCATCCGGGAACTTGCCGCCTTCTTTCTGGTAGAGCGCTTTCACTGCCAGGAAGATTCGCGCCAGGATTTCCTGATCCACTTTGGCATCTCCTGGAGGCGGCACAGCGGACCACTTCCACTGCAGCCAGCGCGCGGAATTGACGAAGGTTCCGTCTTTCTCGGCAAAACCCGCGCCCGGCAGACGATAGACCTCGGTCTTGATTTGCGCCTGATCGTCTGGCGTAATCCCCGGCGACTCCCAGAAGCTTGAAGTCTCTTCCGGATAAATGTCGCAGACGACCAGCCATTCGGCCTTCTTGAGCGCATCAATGTTCTTTTGCGAGTTCGGGCCAATGGCCACGCCGTTCATGCCAAAGCTCATCAGGCCTTTGACCTTGCCGGCGTACATGGCGTCCCACTGCTCTACCCAGGAGTACTTGCGGTCAATCTTGGGAAGATAGTTGAACGCCCAACCGTTCTCCTTTTTGGCGGCGTCGCCGAACATCGCTTTCATAAATGACACGGCGAATTTAGGAGTGTTGGACCAATAGTTGTACGAATCCCACTCTTTCGGCTTCGAGGCTGTCGGCGTCGAGCGTTTGAGGTAAGCGGCCCAATCTGCATCTGCCGGGACTGGAACTTTAAGATATCCAGGCAAAATATCGAAGACGCCGGCCAGATCGGTTGCGCCCTGAATGTTGGAGTGCCCACGAAGAGCGTTGACGCCGCCGCCGGCCCGGCCAACATTGCCCAGCAGCAGCTGTGTCATGGCAGCGGTGCGGATGATCTGCGAGCCAAAGGTATGCTGCGTCCAGCCCACCGAGTAAATGATCGTCCCGACCTTCTTCATGTCTCCACCTTCGCGGATGGAAGTAAACATTTTGTAGGCGGTCTCAAGCTTTCCCTGATCAATACCGGTGATGCTGGAAACCATTTCCGGCGTATAGCGCGAGAAATGTTTTTTCATCAGCTGGAAGATGCAGCGCGGATGCTCGAGGGAAAGATCGTATGCGGTGTTAGGCGGCAAGCTTGGAGGCGGCGGGGCAGCAGTGGCTGCGCCTTTCGCGCCGGCAGGACCACCCGCGGTGTGTCCCTGGCCCGTAGCCGGGGCCACAGCGGCGGCGGTCACGGCCTTGGCAGCCGTTGGTGCGGTCCCGGGGCCATCGCCTGCTGCAATAGCGGCCGCTGCCGTACCGGTTACATTTCCGCCTTCCTCGTAGTTCCAACTGGAGGCGTCATACTTCATACCAGCCGGATCAAAGCCGGAGAAGAAACCGTCTTCCGGCAGTTTGAAGCCCTTCTTCACGATCAGCGGCGCATTGGTGTAATTAATGACGTAGTCTTTGGCGTAGCGGTTGTTCTGGATCGCGTAATTGATCAGGCCGCCGAGGAAGGCGATGTCTGTGCCTGCTCGAATCTGGCAGAAATGATCTGACTGCGACGCCGTGCGCTGGAAACGCGGATCAACAACGATCACTTTGGCATTGCGAACGCGCTTGGCCTCCACAACCCATTTGAAACCGCAAGGATGGTTTTCCGCCGGGTTACCGCCCATGATCAGCATCATGTCGGTATTTTTGATATCTATCCAGCCATTGGTCATCGCCCCGCGTCCGAACGTTGGTCCCAAACTTGAGACCGTGGGGCCGTGTCAAACACGGGCCTGGTTTTCTATGTAACACAGGCCCATACTCCTCATAGTTTTTACGACCAGATAATTGAATTCGTTTGTGTCAGTGCAACCGCCGTTGAATGCGATATTCTCGCAGCGATTGACGGTCTTGCCATTGGCATCAGTGTCGACGAAGCCTTCGTCGCGCGTCTTCTTGATGTGGCGCGCAATCTCGCTGATGGCATCGTCCCAGGAAATGTCTTCCCACTTGGTGGAACCCGGACGCCGCACCTGCGGCTTGAGCAGGCGGCGCTCATTCAGGATGTCCTGGTAGAGCGATGCCCCTTTCGGGCACAGGGTTCCACGATTGATCGGATGATCGGGATCGCCTTCCACGTGGACTACTTGAGCAGTCACGTTCTTGGCTTTGTCCCCCAGCGTGTGGATGAT
This sequence comes from Candidatus Angelobacter sp., assembly GCA_035262465.1. Lineage (GTDB taxonomy): Bacteria > Acidobacteriota > Terriglobia > Terriglobales > Acidobacteriaceae > Angelobacter. Next base: position 320,249 of record DATFSU010000003.1, read on the forward strand.
CACGCCGCAGCTCACCGAGCAATATGGGCATGTTGAGCGCGTCTCTGTTGTACGCGCTATTTTAAGTTCTTTTGCTTGAGCCAGAACCGGGCGGGCGTCAAAACCCAGCAGAAATGCAGCGGCGCTTCCGGTTCCTACTTTGAAGAATTCACGTCTCGATAAGCCCATAGAGGTGGCCTCCTGTAAGGCAAATCACGCGCGACTAATTGTTCGAGCCGAATCGGTTCGGGCAACCGAGTTACTTCACCAACATCGAATTACCAACATGCTAGAACCGTATATACGAAATGTCCATAGCTCTTTTTCAGAAGGCGGATTTGAGTCGAATTGGTAGTCACCTCTGAGCTTTCAGCTACTCCCTTTGTCCCCGGCTTCTGTTATCCTGACCAGTTTCATTCGAGGCTGAGGAAAGCCGTATGCTGAGCATGCAAGGTAAGAACGTCGTCATTTTTGGCGTGGCAAATAAGCGGAGTATTGCCTGGGCCATTGCCCAGGCCCTGAGCGCGGCCGGTGCGCGACTTGCCGTCACCTATCAGAATGAGCGTCTGAAAGCGGAGGCGCACGAGCTCATCTCTTCACTGCCCGGCGCAGAGCCTTTTCAGTGCGACGTCTCCAGCGACGCAGAAATCGATCAACTCTACGCCCAACTCAAGCAGCATTTCGGCCAAATTGACGTTGTTGTTCATTCCGTGGCTTATGCACCCGCCGAAGACCTCAAAGGCGACTTTCTGAATACTTCGCGCGAGGGCTTTCGCGTCGCTCACGACATAAGCGTGTATTCGCTGATCGCGGTCACCCGCGCTGCCGTTCCGCTGATGGCCAATGGCGGTAGCGTGATCACACTCACCTACTTTGGCGCACAGAAAGTAGTTCCCGGATACAACGTGATGGGCGTCGCCAAAGCTTCACTGGAGGCTACAGTTCGTTATCTGGCTAACACTTTGGGACCGAAAAAGATTCGCGTGAACGCGATCTCTGCCGGCCCCATCAAGACTTTGGCCGCGCGCGGCGTGGGTGATTTCTCGCAGATGCTCAAGAACCACGCCGAACATGCTCCTCTGAAGCGCAACGTGGAACCCAAGGAAGTGGGAGACACCGCTCTTTTCCTGGCCTCAGACCTTGGCTCCGGCATCACCGGAGAAACGCTCTACGTCGACTGCGGCTACAACATCATGGGATTCTGAACCGCATGTCACGCGGCCGGATTTTCACCATTTTTGTTTTACTCGATCTGGCCATCATCGCCGGCGTGGTTTGGTGTGTCTTTCAGCATGTGCCGGTCGGCAGATATCTGATCCCGGCCTTCATCCTGTTTACGCTGAACGGGGTCTGGCTGGTATTTATGACGGTAAGGAACACGCCGCCGCGATCAAGGTAGGCACCCGGAGAAAAAGTGATTTCGAATGTGGAAGAGTGTTGATCGATGACGCACGGGGTTGAAATCAGCCGCAGGCCTGCCCTTCCCCCGTTGTACCCGATCATCGATTTTTCTTTTTTTGCGGCCGTTCCCGATCCCATCTCGGCGGTTGCTCGGTTTGCAAAAGAGTTGATCGCGGGAGGCGCGACGCTCATCCAGCTCCGCGATAAGTCTGAGCCAGCCAATCTGCAGCGATTTCTGAGCTGCGCCCGCGAACTTCGCCGCCTTACCTGGGACCGCGCCACCCTGATCATCAATGATCGCGTGGATCTCTGCCTTGCCGCCCACGCAGACGGCGTTCACCTGGGTCAGGATGATCTCTCTCCTCCAGCGGCGAGAAAGATCTTCGATCAGGTGTTGCAGGCACCTCCTTTCGCCGCTAAACGGCCAATGCATGCCTCCGTCGCCCAGCAGTCAAAGCCCCCAGGGTTCTCGCGCGAAAAGGTGGAAGGCAAAAGCCATGTTCTCATCGGCTTCTCCACCCACAATGTCGAGCAGGTACGCGAAGCCGACGATCTGCCCATCGACTACATTGCCATTGGGCCGGTGTTTGCAACTTTGTCCAAAGCCAATCTCGACCCCGTGGTCGGACTTGAAGGCGTGCGGGCGGCACGCCGGGTTACGGCAAAGCCCTTAGTGGCAATTGGGGGAATCACCCGCGAGAATTGCCGTCAGGCCGGGGAAGCAGGCGCCGACTCGGTAGCCGTGATCTCTGATCTTTTTGAGTCCCCAGGTAAAGCAGTTGCGGATTTTCTGCGCATTTTGGGGTAAAACATACCTAACAATATGCCTTCATCAGCGGAAGTTCACACGCCGCCTCGGGCCGCAGCCTCGTCTGCCGCGCCACAACTAGTTCAGGGACTTGGCCTCACCAGCGCTACCACGCTGGTCATGGGGTCGATGATCGGCTCCGGCATCTTCATTGTGTCGGCGGAAATCGCTCGTGAAGTTAACTCGCCTGCGTTGTTGATTGGCGCGTGGCTGGTTACCGGCTTCATGACCATCGTCGGAGCGCTCTCCTACGGCGAACTTGCCGCCATGATGCCTCGCGCCGGCGGGCAGTACGTTTACCTGCGTGAATCGCTCGGATCTCTGTGGGGCTTTCTCTATGGCTGGACGCTCTTCCTGGTGATTCAAACCGGGACGATCGCCGCCGTGGGCGTCGCTTTTGGCAAGTTCATGGGACATTTCTTTCCCGCGATCTCGGCCGACGAGTGGATCCTTGGACCGGTCCATGTTGGCGTCTGGAGTCCTTTCGGCATCTCTCTCGGCGGCATGGCCATGGGACTGAACTGGCAGAACCTGTGCGGAATTGTGGTTGTCATCTTCCTCACTGTCCTCAACACGTTTGGCCTGAAGCTGGGCGCGGCGGTGCAGAATGTATTTACGATTGCCAAGGTTTCCGCTCTCGCCGCTTTGGTACTTGCGGGAATCGTTGTTGCCCGGAATCCGCAGGCCATCGCCGCGAATTTCGGCAACTTCTGGCGGTTCGATCTTGCGCACTCCGCCAGTGGCACTTCGGCAGGGCCATTTGTCGGTATTCTTACAATTTTGGCCGTAGCCCAGGTGGGCTCGCTCTTCTCTTCCGACGCCTGGAACAACGTGACCTTTACCGCCGGCGAAGTGAAAAATCCTAAGCGCAATCTACCGCTGGCCCTGGCGATGGGCACCGGTGTGGTGACCCTGCTCTATGTGGCGGCAAATTTCATCTACCTGATGCATTTGCCCTTTGATGGCACCATGAGCGGCGGCGATGTGGTCGCGCGCGGCATCAAGTACGCGACGTCAGATCGCGTCGGCACAGCCGCTCTGCAGCAGATGTTCGGCGCTCCGGGCGCGGGGCTCATGGCCATCGCCATCCTGATTTCGACTTTCGGTTGCTGTAACGGCCTGATCCTCTCCGGCGCCCGCGTCTATTACGCGATGGCGAAAGACGGGCTGTTCTTCAAGTCGACCGGCGCGGTCCACCCCAAATACCTGACCCCCAAGAATGCATTGATCGTGCAAGGCATCTGGACTTGCATTCTTTGCCTTTCGGGTACGTACAATGACCTTTTGAATTACGTGATCTTTGCCGTATTGGTCTTCTATATCCTGACCATCGCTGGTCTGTTTGTGTTAAGGCGCACGCAGCCCAACGCCGAAAGGCCGTACCGCGCCATCGGCTATCCGGTACTACCCGCCATTTATATTGTGATGGCGTTATTCATTGATATCGTATTATTGCGCTACAAACCGCAATACACGTGGCCTGGCCTGATTATTGTGCTGTTGGGGATCCCGGTGTACCTGATCTGGTCGCGCCGGAAACCCGTAGCCACACAAGCCTGAGCCTATTCAACAAGGAGAAAACTTCGCATGGCCGATATCCTGGCAAAGAAGCCGCTCAACACCCTGCTTGCGGAAGCGAGCGAGACGGGCGAGCATAGCCTGAAGCGCGCTCTCGGACCGATCAACCTCATCACGCTCGGCATTGGCGCCATCATCGGCGCAGGCATTTTTGTGCTCACCGGGCATGCTGCTGCAGCGAACGCGGGACCCGCGATTGTGTTTTCCTACATTCTCGCTGGGGTCGGCTGTGGTTTTGCCGGTTTGTGTTACGCGGAGTTTGCTTCCTTGATCCCCATCGCCGGCTCAGCCTATACCTATGGTTATGCCACGCTCGGCGAATTGTTCGCCTGGATCATCGGGTGGGACCTGATCCTCGAATACGCTTTTGGCGCCGCCACGGTGGCTGCCGGTTGGGCAGGGACCGTCGTAGCGTTTCTGCAGGGCTTCGGCATCAATCTTCCGCCTCAGCTCATTGATACTCCCGGCACCCAGATGGTGTTTTACGACCATAAGTGGGTCCAACTGGTGACGGTGCAAAAGACGCTCACCGACGCCGGCATTGACTGGCACACTCTGCCCCACGTTACCGCCGTCTTTAACCTGGTGGCGTTCCTTGGTATTGCGATCGTCACCACGATCCTGGTCGTCGGCATCAAGGAATCCGCCAACTTCAACACCGTCGTGGTTTTCATCAAGCTGGCAGCTGTGCTCATATTCATTGCCGTTGCGGGCAATTATGTGATGCACCATATGACCGAAGCCAAAGCCAACTGGACGCCCTTTATCCCGCCCAACAGCGGTGCGTTCGGCATTTTCGGCTGGTCAGGAATTGCGCGAGGGGCAGCCGTAGTCTTCTTCGCTTATATCGGCTTTGATGCCGTCTCTACGGCGGCGCAGGAAGCCAAGAATCCGCAGAAAGACATGCCGACCGGCATCTTGGGCTCTCTGGCCATCTGCACTGTGCTGTACATCGTGGTTTCCTGGCTGCTGACCGGTGTGAAGCACTACAGCACTCTCAATGTTGCCGCTCCGGTCTCTTCCGCCATGTTGCAAACCGGCGTCTGGTGGGGCACATTCCTGGTGAACGCCGGCGCCATCGCCGGTCTGAGCACCGTGATGCTGGTGATGTTACTTGGTCAATCGCGCGTCTTCTTCTCCATGTCGCGTGACGGACTGCTCTGGAAGTGGGCCGGCGAGATTCATCCCAAGTTTCGCACCCCGTGGAAATCCAGCATCATCGTCGGCATCTTTGTGGCGTTGTTTGCCGCGCTGATTCCGATCGGCATTCTCGGCGAACTGGTGAGCATTGGCACGCTGCTGGCATTCGTGATCGTCTGCGCCGGTATTCTGGTGCTGCGCAAGAGACAGCCTGATCTGCACCGTCCGTTCCGCGCGCCGTGGGTACCTTTCACTCCGATCATGGGCATTCTGGTTTCATTTGCCATGATGGCAGCTCTGCCGCTCAGCACCTGGCTACGTATGGTTGGATGGCTGATCATCGGCATGGTCATCTATTACACTTACGGTCGCCATCACAGCAAAGTCCAACAGGCGCAGGCCGCTGTGTCCGCCGGCAAAGCAGGCGACTAAACAAGCTATCCAAGCAATTCGTCCCAACCCTCCGCCACGGCGGAGGGTTTTGTTTTAGAATGGCGAGTCTTTTCATCAGGCATCTTTCTACTAAGTGAGGAACCGCGAAGATGGCCAAGCTGCTTGCCACCAAGCCACTGAAAACCATTCTGGACGAAGCCCACGAAACCGGCGAACACAGTTTGCGCCGCGCGTTGGGGCCGACCAACCTGATTACTCTGGGTATCGGTGCCATTATCGGAACCGGCATCTTCGTGCTCACCGGAACGGCCACGGCGTTGCACGCGGGGCCGGCAATCATTATTTCTTTCGCGCTGGTTGGATTGAGCTGTGTCTTTGCCGGACTGTGCTACGCCGAATTCGCCTCCATGATCCCCGTGGCCGGTTCCGCCTACACCTATGGTTATGCGACGCTGGGCGAGATCTTCGCCTGGATCATCGGCTGGGATCTGGTGCTGGAATACGCTTTCGGCGCGGCCACCGTGGCTTCCGGATGGAGCGGATACCTCATCAGCCTGCTCGGGGACTTCCACATCAAATTGCCCGCTGCTATCGCCGGCACGCGCTGGGATGAATTCGTCTACTATGACAATCACTGGGAAAACCTCACGCGCATTGCTCCCAAGCTGAAGATTCTGGGCGTCGATCCAGCCACGTTGCCGCACGCGCATGGCGTCTTCAACCTGCTGGGCTTTCTGGCGATTGTGTTTTGCACTCTGGTTCTGGTGGTGGGCATCAAAGAGTCCGCCAACTTCAACAGCACCATCGTTATCGTGAAGGTAGGCGTGCTGCTGGTTTTTATTGGTCTCGGCGCGATGTACCTGTTTCAACACCCGCAGCTCACCGCGGCGAACTGGCATCCTTTCATTCCGCCGAGCAGTGGAGGCGAGTTCGGATGGATAGGAATCAGCCACGGTGCGGCGATCATTTTCTTTGCTTACATCGGCTTTGACGCCGTCTCCACCGCGGCGCAGGAAGCGAAAAACCCGGCCCGGGACATGCCGATCGGCATTCTGGGCTCGCTGGTGATCTGTACCATCCTCTACGTACTTACGGCTGCCGTGCTCACCGGCCTGGTCAACTACAAGTCGCTGAATGTGCCCGATCCGCTGGCTATCGGCGTTGATGCTACGCACAACAGCTTTGGCAGCTTGTTGGTGAAACTCGGGGCCCTCATGGGCCTGACCAGCACGATTGTGGTCATGCTGCTGGGGCAATCGCGCGTCTTCTTTTCCATGTCGCGCGATAGGCTTCTGCCCGGGTTTTTCAGCGCAATCCATCCCCGCTTCCGCACGCCCTGGATTTCCACGCTCAGCGTAGGCTTTTTCGTGGCATTGCTGGCAGCGTCTCTTCCCATCAATCAACTTGGCGACATGGTCAACATCGGCACGCTGCTGGCATTTGCCATTGTCTCCGGGGGTGTATGGGTGCTGCGGCGCCGCAATCCTGGTTTGCCCCGCCCGTTCAAGACGCCGTGGGTTCCGCTCGTCCCCATTCTGGGCATACTGTTTTCCCTCTGGTGGATGTACAACCTGCCCGGCGTTACCTGGCTCCGCTTGATCATATGGCTGATCCTCGGCATGTTTATCTATTTCGGCTACGGTCGCAAACATAGCCGCGTGCAGACAGGAGAAGTCAGCTAGCCAGAGCATGGACGACAGCGGCGACAGACATTCCTCGCCGATCTGTTATCCGGCAATGGCAGAGCCGCATACGCGGCGAATCTCGGTGCTGATCTAGAATTGATACCGCGCCAAGGTCGCTTTCCGTGAACCTGCATCGCTTTCGATTGGTAAAGATCTTTACCCTGGCCCTGCTGCTGCTGACTGCAGCCGGCACGGTTGGGTTTCATTTCATCGAAGGCTGGAGCTGGTTTGACAGCTTTTACATGGTGATCATCACGCTGAGCACCATCGGCTACCAGGAGGTCCATCAGCTGTCTCACGATGGCCGCGTGTTCAACGTCTTTCTGATCACGGCCGGCGTCTCGCTGGTCTTTCTGATGATCGGAGCGCTGACCCAGGCTTTGTTAGAATTCGAATTGTTCAGGGTTTTCGGAAGACGTCGCATGGAGCGCGAAGCCAGCAGCCTGAAAGGTCACTACATTATCTGCGGCGCGGGACGCGTGGGGCACAGCGTCGCCCGCGAACTTGCGCTTAAGCCTTGTCCCTTTGTCATTGTGGAGAGCGACGAAAAGAGCCTCTCTGATCTTGATCCCAAGTGGCTGGCCGTGCAGGGCGATGCCGCCAGCGAAAAGACCCTGCGCGCTGCCGGCATTGAGCGCGCCGCCGGTCTGGTGGCCGCCACTACTACCGACGCAACCAACATCTATATCGTTTTGACCGCGCGCGGACTCAATCCCCGGCTCAAGATCATTGCCCGGGCCAGTGAGGAGCGTGCTGAACGACACCTGAAAACCGCCGGCGCCGACACCGTGATCTCGCCGTATGCCGCGGCTGGACATCGCATCGCGCAGAGTTTTTTGCGGCCGCATCTCCTGGATTTTCTGGATATCGCCGGTGACCGCTCCGGCCAGATGGAGATGGTGATTGAGGAGATTCGCATTACCTCGCAGTCCCCGCTGGTCTCTGCCACCGTGGGCAGCTCGGGAATCCACCATCAGTTCGGCATCATGATTCTCGCCATCCGGCGAACCAGCGGTGAGACCCGCTTCAATCCCGAAGCACGTGAACCCATCTGCTCCGGTGACACCCTGATCGCGATGGGCGAACCTGCCCAGCTGACGAAACTGGAAACCCTGGCGGCAGGCGCCGCCCCAGTGCGCTCATGAAAATCGTCACCGCGGAAGAGATGCGGGCGATTGACCGCGCCACCACTGAGAAATACGGCGTCCCTTCCCTCACATTGATGGAAAACGCCGGTACCACGGTGGCCGAGTTCGCCCAGAAGCACTTCGACTTCGACTCCGTTTGTGCTGTCTGCGGCAAGGGCAACAACGGCGGCGACGGCTTTGTCGCAGCGCGCAAGCTGCACGAAGCGGGCAAGAAAGTTTCTGTCATCGTGCTGGCTAAAGGGCCGGAAGAGCTGCGCGGTGATGCAGCGGAGATGTTCAAAAAAATTCCCGTTTCCGTTCTGTGGCTCGGCGACGAGAAAGACCTTCAGAAGCCTGAAATAGAACGCGCGTTAACGGCGCAACTGATTCTGGACGCAGTCCTGGGCACAGGCTTCAAGCCTCCGCTCAAAGGGTTGACTGAAAAAGTAATCGTCCGCATCAACAAAGCGCCGGGCTGGCTTGTTGCTGTTGACCTTCCCTCCGGAATCGACTCGGATCTCGACGGTCCTGCAGAATCCGGAAGTCTTTGCGTTCACAGCGACGGAATCATTTCTTTCACCGCTCCCAAGCCGGCACTGGTTTTCGCCAACCTGACACAAGGTCCTATCGCAATAGCTCCTATTGGAACACCGGACAAGGTGATCGCTGAGAATTCTCATCTGCTGGAAGAAATTCTTACCTGCCGCGATGTACATTCAATCTCGATGCCACGCCGGCCGGATGCTCATAAAGGCGACTTCGGCCACGTGCTGGTAATTGGCGGGTCAGTTGGAAAATCCGGCGCTGCTGCCATGGCTGGAATGGCTGCTCTCCGCGCAGGCGCTGGCCTCGTAACTGTGGCAACGCCGAAATCCATCCAGCCTTTGATCGCCGCTTATGCCCCTGAATTGATGACTGAGCCGCTACCGGAAACCCATGAAGGCACCATAGCTTTGCTGGCCCTGGCAGACAGAGAGAGATTGCTCAAAGGAAAATCTGTTGTTGTCGTCGGACCGGGCCTTTCCGGCAATGCGGAGACAGCTGAGTTTGTTCGCGATCTGATAAGTGTTTGCCCTGCAGCCGTGGTCGTAGACGCCGACGGTCTGAACGCTTTTGCCGGCAAGCGCGAAGAACTGGGGCCGGACTCTGAAACCTCGCCATTCTCCGTGCATGTTCTCACGCCGCATCCCGGTGAGATGGCCAGACTCACAGGACTGTCGACTGGCGAGGTCCAGAGCAATCGTGTCGGACTGGCAAAGAAGACAGCCCTCGAAACTCAATGCTGGATTGCCCTCAAAGGCCATCGCACGGTGATAGCGTCACCGCATGGCCGCGTTTGGATCAATACCACCGGCAATCCGGGCATGGCTAAGGGAGGATCGGGAGATGTACTCTCCGGCATCATGGCTGCAACCCTCGCTCAGTTTGTCCAGTTGAACAGTGATAACTTTCTGGAAGCGGAATTTGAGCTTCCGGGCGGCAACCTTCCTCCGTCTTCGATTTTCCGCTGGATCTCAACGCATGATCCTGAAGCGGAAAAGATTCGCTCGCTGCGCCGTGAATACACTAAGACCCCCAGCCCTGCTCTGCTCAAACAGATACAGACGCTCATGGACGAGAAGGCTAAACAGGCTGTGGCTCTCGTTGCTTCACTGCACGTGGCAAAAGCCGTATACCTTCATGGGTTGGCAGGCGATATCGCAGCATCAAGACATGGCGAACAATCCATGATTGCCACCGACATCATCAACGGGTTGGGTGAGGCGTTCTCTCTGTGTGAGGAAGAAGCGCACGACAAGTTCACTTACATCCAGCGATGAAGAACTACTCTACCCACTCCTCCGACGAAACCACCGAAGTCGGCCGGCAACTTGCCGCGCAGCTCAAGCCCGGAACCATCGTGCTTTTGCGCGGCGACCTGGGCGCGGGAAAAACTACGCTGGTCAAGGGCATTGCCGAAGGTTTCAAGGCAGCGCGCGCCGAAGACGTCACCAGCCCTACCTTTACGCTGATCCACGAATATCGCGCGCCGGAAATTACGCTCTATCACATCGATCTTTACCGCATTGATACTCAACGCGAGCTCGACACACTGGCTCTCGACGACCTGATGACGGCCAAAAGCATTCTGCTGATCGAGTGGGGAGAGAAGTTCGAGCGCTTTACACGAGAGCGCGACGTGGAGATCGCGATAGAATACAAGGGCGGGGATGACCGAGCGATCGCGCTCACAAGTCGCTGATCACCTGCAGGCCAGTGTAGCTGTCCGGGTCGCTCACAGGGATTCGAGTTGCCTCCCCCGGAAATTGTACTTGCTCCGGCAGAGGCAATCAGGAATGGTAAAAAACGTTGACGGTCAGCGGCGTTCACCGGACGTTTACGTTCTCCGTCACGCGATAGAGCCTGCCGTCGACATCCCAGGCCTGCAGTGTAAGGATATGCGTGCCCTTGGCGGCGCTGAGCGACTGATGGAACGTCGGCCCAAACGACTCAGCCACTACACGGCCGTCCAGATATGCCTTAATCGCGCTGATAGAGACGGTATTGAAGTCCACGTGGGCGGACACCAGGAACGGTGATTTCACATCATCGCCGTCTACAGGCGTGTCTGAGGTAAGCACAGGCGTACAGACATTCCCCTTGGGCGGACAGCCGCCATCAAAGAACGCTTTGAAGACGACGCTGTTCTTCACGGTCTTGCCGTGAATATCCCAGGCAATCGCCGTCATATTGTGCTGGCCGGCGGAAACCGGCCCGGCAGAGCCGAGAATCTCGCCCGGCGGACTGAAGGGAGGGCTGAAATCGGCGAAACGGACACTATCTATATAAATGCGCACGTGGCCGATGGCGGCAAGCCCTCGAAAACCGAGAGAGAATTCCAGGTTCTGTGAAACCGCGCCACTCGCAATGGGAGCACAGATGGACATTCCCTCGGCGGGAGGCGGACAGAACTGGATGTTGCCAATCACGCTAAACGGTTCGCTGGCGCGAAGGTGGCGGCCAAAAGAGTCTGTGGCATCAATCTGCAAGGTGTGTTTGCCGTTACTGACGGGCTGGAAGAGGTCGAGCACCGCTCCGGAGCTGTCGAAGACGTCTTTTCCGTCGATCAAGACTTTGATATCCGTGATGCTTCCCGAAGCGGGATTGGCCGCCGCTTCAAAATGCGGCGTTTGAAATACCGTGGAGTTTGAACTGGGCTGGCAAATCACCACGCCCGCGCTTGCCGGCGGAGGGCAATCAGCGGCCGCGATGCGCGGCAGCAGGCAAACAACAAACAGAATGACAAAGAACAAACAATGACGAAGCGGGGACTTCATGCTACCGACCTTAGTGAGACGATGTTTGCAGTGAGGAATACCTGCAGGCCAGAGTAGAGCAATTCGAAGACCAAATTTTTTTCTCTAAGTAAGCTCAGAAGCAGCTGAAGCGGAGTAGAACAAGTTCAACGATAAGCACACGCGTGCTCATCCACAGCAAGAGCAGGCAATCTACTTTTACACTCGTTGCGCGTCGGGTTTTTCGCGGGAATAAATTCTTGCCGGATCTATTTCGTCTGCATCAACTGCGGGGCGCTCTATTGGTCCACCGCAGCCATCGCACGTTCGGGATAGCGCATGCCTGCTGCGGCGCCCTTGGGCGCGACACGATCAATCCGCTCTAAATCGCCCTGGGTCAGCCGGATGTTGGCGGCATCAAGGTTTTGCTCCAGGTATTTGCGCCGCTTGGTTCCCGGAATGGGAACAAGGTCCTCGCCCTGGGCCATTACCCAGGCCAGGGCAAGCTGGGCCGCAGTGCACTTTTTTTCGCGCGCGATCTCTTCAATCTTCGCTACCAGATCAAGGTTCTTCTGAAAGTTCTCGCCCTGGAAGCGGGGGGACTGCCGGCGGAAATCGTCTGCCGCCAGATCGTCAAAGCTCTTGAACTGTCCGGTGAGAAAACCGCGCCCGAGCGGGCTATAGGGTACAAAGCCAATCCCTAGTTCGCGGACGGTCGGCAGGATTTCATCTTCTGGATCGCGCGTCCAAAGTGAGTACTCGGTTTGCAGCGCGGAAATCGGGTGCACCTTGTGGGCGCGGCGAATGGTTTTGGGCGAAGCCTCGGAAAGTCCCAGGTAACGGACTTTCCCCCTGCGCACCAGCTCAGCCATGGCGCCTACGGTTTCTTCTATCGGAACGGTTTTATCGACGCGGTGCTGGTAATAGAGATCGATCGTGTCGACGCCCAACCGCTTCAGGCTCGCATCACATGCGTGTTTCACGTATTCCGGCGTGCCTTTTACGCCAAGAAACTCGCCGTTCGGACCGCGCACGTTGCCGAACTTGGTAGCCAGCACAACCTGATCGCGACGGCCCTTGATGGCGCGCCCCACCAGCTCTTCATTCTTGCCTGAGCCGTACATGTCGGCTGTGTCGAGGAAGGTACAGCCGAGATCAAGAGAGCGATGAATGGTAGCAACGGATTCCGCGTCGTCGCGTCCACCATAAAACTCCGACATGCCCATACAGCCCAGCCCAAGCGGTGAAACCTTAAGGCCTTGAGTGCCAAGTTTTCTTTCTGCCAGCATATTCAGTGTGATGTCCTTTCAGTGAACGGCGACTTGCAAGAAATGTTAAATGAAGGATTGAATCAAGAACAAAGATCCTGCCGTTGAACAACAGGAATCTATGAGATTGCAAAACTGCAAACTTTTCCGCGGTTTAAATGCACTACCGGTGATTGCTTAGGCGATTTCAGCAGGCGCGTGAAGGACAGCGTTGAACATTTTTTCCGAGTGAACGGTCAGACTGTACCTTGGGGTTCTGGAACGGCGCGGGTTCCGAAGCTCGACCGTGGACGAACTCCACCCATTTGAGGTCGTACTTGATGAAGTCATTAAAGGCATCTGCTGCTACTTCAATGTGGGTACCGTCTGCAAAAGTAATTGTCATTCGACCTCCTCTAAAAAATTATCTGGTTCTACACTCAGTAGATGCTCTGAACAGGCTGCGCGGTTCAAAAACTTCTGTAAGACGTTGTGCCAATGCGAAATGCGCATTATTCATCGGCTTGATCGGAATTGGAATCGGAAATCGCACGCAGACGAGCGCACTGCGGAACGAGTAACAGATGGCAGGGGTTCCGCAGCTGCGTGGTCAGGCGATCTGTGCTTCTTCGCGTCGTTCGTCATTCATGCGCGCCAGAAGCCGCTCCACGTACTTGGTATCGATATTGCCCGCTTGAAATTCAGGGTCGGCCAGGATCCGCCGGTGCAACGGAATCGTAGTGTGAATGCCTTCGACAATGAACATCTCCAGCGCACGCTGCATGCGCATGATGGCCTCAGCCCGATCTTTCCCGAAGGTGATGAGCTTGGCGATCAGGGAGTCATAATAAGGTGGAATGACACCTTCAGCGTAGGCCGCGGTATCCACGCGCACACCCAGCCCGCCTGGGACATGGAAGGTCTTGATCTTACCTGCAGAAGGAGTGAACTTCTCCGGATGCTCGGCGTTAATGCGGCATTCAATGGAGTGTCCGCGCTGCCCCTTGCGATCCAGCTTGGGAATAACCTCGGTCATTTTGCCGCCCGCAGCCAGAAGAATTTGCGATTTGACCAGGTCAAGGCTGGTGACCATCTCGGTGACCGGATGCTCTACCTGAATGCGCGTGTTCATTTCAATGAAATGCAGGCTGCCGTCTTCATCCATCAGAAACTCGACGGTGCCGGCGTTCACGTAGCCGATCTCCGACAGTGATTCTTCCAGCTTTTTGCCGATGTCGGCGCGCAACTCCGGAGTGACCCGGGTGGAGGGAGACTCTTCCAGCAGCTTCTGATGGCGGCGCTGGATGCTGCATTCGCGCTCGCCCAGGCTGATCACGCGTCCGAACGAGTCACCCAGAACCTGGAATTCGATGTGGCGCGGGCGCTCGATAAACTTCTCCATGTACAGATTGCCGTTGCCGAAAGCGGCCGCTGCTTCTGATTGCGCAGCGTTGAAAAGCTGCTCCAGTTCTCCCTCAGCGCGGATCACGCGCATGCCGCGTCCACCCCCGCCGGCAGAAGCTTTGACGATCACGGGATAGCCAATCTGTTTCGCCCACTCACGCGCTTCTTCGGTGGATCCAATCACGCCATCCGACCCGGGAAGAATCGGGACGTTGGCTTTCTTCATCGCCTGCCGAGCTTTTTCCTTCTCGCCCATCAGGCGGATGACCTCAGGCGGCGGGCCAATGAACTTGATATGCGAGCTCTCGCACACTTCGGCAAAGTTGGCGTTCTCGCTCAACAGTCCGTAGCCGGGATGGATGGCGTCAACGTTGGTGATCTCCGCCGCGCTGATCACCGCAGGAATGTTGAGATAGCTCTCGGAAGACCGCGGGGGACCGATGCAGATCGCTTCGTCGGCAAAGCGGACATGCAGCGAGTTGCGGTCAGCGTCGCTATAGACTGCGACGGTCTTGACCCCCAGCTCTTTGCATGCACAAATCACGCGCAGAGCAATTTCACCGCGATTGGCAATCAGGATCTTTTTAAACATTATTTTCTGTCGCTCCGCTCCACACCGCCGCCAGGGTCTTCACCAGCTAAGATTCTCGTGCGCCTGTTGCCAGGGGCTCGGCGCGCAAGCCGGCCTCGCCCACTTGTTCGTTGAGTTCAACTGATGCAGCTCTGGCGCGCCGGCTACTTCGCTGCTATCTCCTTGGCCGGATGGCGAACAATGCCTGGCCGTATTCCACCGGCTGGCTGTTGTTGACCAGCACTTTGACGACCTCGCCAGAGACATCGGATTCAATCTCGTTCATGAGCTTCATGGCTTCAATGATGCATAGCACCTGGCCTGCGGCCACCTGATCGCCCGGTTTCACAAAGGGCAAGGAACCCGGCGAAGGGGATTCATAGAATGTGCCGACGATCGGCGACTTAACCTGATGCAGCTCTTCTTCTGGAGCCGCTGGCGGCGCTGCAGGCGGGGGCGCGGTCGGAACCGCAGGAGCATGAACCGCAGGAGCCACTGTGGGTGCTGCGATCGGAACCGAAGCCATAGGAACGGGAGTCATCGGAATGGTATGGGTCAAGATCGGCGCTGACGCATCTACGCCGCGTTTAATACGGACTTTAACGTCACCACGCTCCAGTTCGAACTCGGAGATGTCTTTTTCGATCAGGAAATCAATAAGCTCTTTCAGCTCTTTCTGATTCATGAATGTTTCGGTTCTCCTCTGCCCGCCGGCGCATCTCTCGCCAGGCTGGGCCTGCCGCGGAGCTAAAGCGTGATCAGGTCCTTTGTCGTGGGCGTCAGGACTTCGTGTCCCGTTTCAGTAACCAGGACCATATCTTCGATTCTGACCCCACCTTCATCAGGAATGTAGATGCCAGGTTCTATTGTGATGACCATCCCCGGCGCAAGCTTCTGGGTCTGGCCCCTAGCCAGTCGAGGTAGCTCATGCACCTCAATTCCCACACCGTGGCCAGTGGAATGGGTAAAGTAAGCGTCGTAACCTGCTTTTCGTAGCACTTCTCGCCCGGCGTGGTCCACTATACCTGTTTCTACCCCAGGCTTTACCGCTCCTATCGAGGCAAGCTGAGCTTCCCGCACAGCGTTATACATGCGACGATGCGACCGCGAAACCGGTCCCGCATGTACAGTGCGAGTCATGTCAGAACAGTAACCTGCGAGTATAACACCGTAATCCAGGATTATAAATCCTTCTGCAGGAATGGTTTGCGCAGATGCTCGTCCATGGGGCAGAGCTGAACGGTGGCCCGCGGCAACAATTGTGTCAAAAGACATCCCTTCCGCTCCGGCACGTCGCGCCTGCAATTCGAGCTCTCCCGCGACTTGGGCTTCGGCTACGCCGGGCCTTATCACCGACAACGCCGTTTGAAACAAACTGGCAGCCAGCAGAACAGACGCGCGTATCTGGCCGATCTCATCGGCGTCTTTGATCAGCCGCAGCGTCTCCACCATGGCGCCGGCCGGCTTCAGCTTGGTTCGTGCGCCCACGGCTTTTCCCAGCTCTTTGAACTCGCTATAGGAAAGATGCTCCGCCTCAAACCCCAGGACCTTGATACCGGCCTTCTGCGCTCCTTCACAAGCCTCGGCGAACGCCGCTCGCTTTCCGATGACGACCTTGGCGTCCCGAACCTCTTCCTGCGCTTGCTGGGTATAGCGACCGTCAGTGTAAAACCGTGCCTTATGCGTCCGTTGGCCCGTCAGCAAAAGCAATACGCCGGCGGAGCCGGTGAAGCCGCTCAGGTAGCGAATGTTGGGTAGATGCGTCACCAGGAGCGCGTCCATTCCGGATTGACGCAGGACGGCTGCCAGTTTCTTTTGTCGACCGAGAAAGTCCATTGTTTCTGTCGCTACGCTCCAAACCGCCCTAAGGGGTTTCTTGGCTGCGATTCTCGTGCTCTTGCTGCCTGGGGCTCGGCGCGCAAGCCGGCCTCGCCCGCCTGTTTCAGCCTTAACCTCTGTCGCTACGCTCCAAACCGCCCTAAGGGGTTTCTTGGCTGCATACTCGTGCTCTTGCTGCCTGGGGCTCGGCGCGCAAGCCGGCCTCGCCCGCTTGTTTCAGCTTAACCTCTGTGATTACGCTCCGAACCGCCCTAAGGGGTTCCCTGGCTGCATACTCGTGCGCCTGTTGTCCGCGCCAGTTCCCCAGACCGGACTCAGTATCCTCCAAAAACGATTCCCCTTACCAGATTGTATGGGGAATCGGCGGCCCTGGGATCATCACGAAGACAAAGAAAAATTTCAGAAACAAAAATCCCCGGGGCTAACTGCTCCCCGGGGCGTTAGTCTTGCGTGACACTAAGTTTGAATGATCTTCGGAGTGATGAAGAAGATCAGCTCCGCGGTTGATGTGTTTACGTTGGTGTGTTTGAACAGGTTTCCGAGAAGAGGAATGCTACCGAGAAATGGGACTTGAGCGATCGCCACGCTGTTTTGCGTCTGGATTACGCCGCCGATCACCACTGTGCCGCCATCGGTCACCAGTACCTGCGTGGTGGCCTGTTGCGTATTCAGGGTGGGGTTCAATTGCGAACCGCTCACACGGCTGAAATCTGGCACCGTATTCTCAACGTCGATGTTGAGGAAGATGGTGTTTTCGGCTGTGATCTGCGGGGTTACGGTCAACCGCAGGAAGGCGTCAACATAGGTGACGGTAGGCGGTCCACCCAACTGCGCCTGCGTAACCACCGGGATGCGCGAACCCTGGCGGATCAGAGCGGAAATGTTGTTCTGCACGGTAATCGTCGGGCGTGACAGGATCTTCAACAAGCCGCGGCTTTCTGCGGCCGTGAGAATGAAGTCGAGACGGAAACCGGCGGTTGCGTTGCTGAATTCAATACCGCTGGTGGGTCCGGAAGCGCCCAAGTTGGAGAACAGCGGAATCGTTGATGGAGCGCCCTGACCCGTAATAAACCGTGGCACCTGGCCGCCGGGCAGAGTCACGTTGATCGGGCTGTTCGCTCCCAAGCCGCCGCCCACAGCATTGTTACCGCTACCGAAACCTGCCGCCAGCTGCGTACCGATGTCGCGAGCGAAGGTCCGGGTGGAAGCGACCACGCGGGCTTCAATCTCAACTTCCGGCGCTTTTCGATCCAGCAAGCGGATCAAATCCTGCACCTTGGGCAGCACGCTGGGGATATCTTCAATGATCAGCGCGTTGCTGCGGTCGTCTGCCACCACGTCACCGCGGGCAGAGAGGAATTTCTTGACCAGAGTGGCCGCATCTTTGGCATGGCCGTAGCTGAGATAGTAGGTAAAGGTCTGTTTGGGAACGGCCAGCGCCTGCGCTTCCTGTTGTGCGCGCCGTGCCTCTGCTTCCGTCTTCATGGTTTCCAGCGTGGCAATGCGCAGAACATTGCCCTGCAAGGTGCAAGCCAAACCATTGTTGTCGAGCACGATGGCAAGGGCCTGGTCCCACGGAACGTCATCCAGCACGATGGTGACGCTGCCATGCACCGATGGATCAAGAACCACGTTTAAGCCGCTGATTTCGTGAATCAGCCGGAAGAAATCCTTGAGATCAAGGTCTTTGAAATTCATCCCAAACGGCTCGCCGGTATAGCGGCCGGTTGTGCAGTTGCCGCCGGCAGGTGAACTAACAGCCACCGCCGTGCCTGCTGAGGTTGACTGCACGGGCTGCGGCATCGCTTGCGGCATGGCCTGAGGTTGTTGTTGTTGCTGTTGCAGCGCTGCGTTGATAGCCGCAGGCTGAGCCGCCATACTGCCATGCACAGCAAACGGAGGCTGATTGCTGGCGGGGAGGGGCGCCGGGGCATGCGCAAAATGCGAGGCGGCAACTTCGGCCCGTGAAGGTATCGCTTCCACGTTCTTTGCTTCTGTCTTGTCTATCGCTGTAGAAGCAGAAACAGCGGGCACGGTTTCGGGCTGGTTACTCTGTTTGGACGCGGGCGCAGCATTGGTGTTGCCTGCAACCACGCTCGATCTTGTTTCCGGAAGCGTCGCCGGCGTTGTGCTGGAGCCGTCATGCAGCTTCACTACGAGTCTGTTGCCATTGGGCACGATTTGAAAGTCTCGCATTTGTGCCATGTCCAGCACCACGCGAGTCACTCCGGCGTCAAAGCGCGCCACACGCACCGATTTCACATCAGCGCTGTTCACGGCGATTTCACGGGCGCGTCCCTGCAGCAGCGAATTCGGGATGTCTACGACAAGGCGGTCAGGGTGCACCAGCTTCATGGTCGTGGCCGTCATCGGGCCGCTTCCGCTGATCTCGATGTTGAGCGAGTCCGTGTCGCGAGCGACGGAGATGTCCCTGATCCGGCTTACCGGGCCGGTTTTCTCAGGCGAGGAGGCAACCGGCTTCGCAGCCGCCGCTCCTGCGACGCGTATCTCCAGCCCACCTTCTACACCCGCCACGTTGACCTTGACTCCAGGAACCAGGGTCAACTCCATCCGCGCCACCTCAGTGCCGTCAGGCGTGCGGTAGCCGGCAATGCGATAGGAGAGCACGCCAGGAGCTGAAACGGCGTGAACCTTGGCGTCAGGATGGGCTATCGAAACCCCTGCCAGATCAACCAGCATCAAGTTGTCGGTTGGACGATACTCAGTATGAGTAAAGGTCCCGTTCGCCAGGATAGTAATCACTGCGGCGCTGTCCTGGTTCTTCACCAGCACGCCCCCCAGTTGCGAAACGGCAGCTGTTGCCATGGATGCTGTGCCCATGGCCAACAGGACGATTCCTAGCAGTTGCTTAAGCCTCATCTCTTTTGTCTCCCCATGCGGCGGTCGCTTTCCCGCCCGTCATGCGCGGCGTCGCTGGAGCGTGCAAACATCTTCCAGCCGCTCAGAAAATTAGTCCGTACGTTCTACAACGTGGTACTACTTCCCCTGGGTTCGGCCCTATTGCTTTACTGCTCGATCTCGTGCTCTCTCAAACTTTCTTGCTCCTGGCTGCTTAGGAAGCCGGGATCAATTTCTTTACAACCTCGCGAGCGGTTTCCCGCCCCAATGCGTCTTTCACGTATTCACGGAAAATGATGGAATCGCTCGTGATTTTCTCCACACTGCCGTTGAATACCTGATCGTTCTCACGCAGAAAATACGTCTTCTTGGTGCTGTTGGCGACCACCGCCATCATCTTTCCCGTCGTATCCTTCACCGTGCCCTGCAGAACCAGTTCAGGAATCGACAGGCAGCGTTTTCCACTCGTGCAGTTGGGCGAAGGGCCGTTGTTCACGCTACCGGTGCGGATCGGACTCACGAACGGATCGCGCCGGCCGTGCGCCCCGAATACACGGGCTACCGGTTTGGGCTTTTCTTCCGCTTTGGCCGGTGTCGCCGCGCCAACCTGCTTTACCTTGGGCGCTGGCGTTGGAGCCGCCGGAGCCTTCTTGGCTTGAGCCTTAGGCTGAGTTGTCCCCGTCTTCTTTTTTGCCGGAGTGGCCTGCGCAGGCTTCACCGCTATCACAGCCGGAGCCTTGCCGCCGGTTTTCGCATCAACCTTCGCAGCCGCGCCGCTCTTGGCTGCAACCACCGGCGTTGGCACCTTGCCTTTTGCCGGACTGCTCTGAGCCCCAGTCTGTGCCTTCACCGCCGTGCTGGTGACTTTTACAGCAGGCTTGCCGGCCGCAGTTCCGTTTTGTGCGGGCTTGGCTGCTGACGCTTGACCGCTGGTTCCCGTGGCTGAAACGGTTGTGCTCTTCTTGGCAGCCGTGCCAGGCGCCGCGGTTTTTGCCGGAGCCTTGCCGTTCGCTGCCGCAGGTGTGGCCGTAGGGCTGGGTTTGGCGTTGGTTTGGCCGTTCGTGCTGGAATTCTGCGCCGTGGCCATCGTCGCCATGGCTGTTGCGAGCGCAAGAATTTGAATCAGCTTCATCTCGATTCCCTTTTGGTGCGTTGCTTCATAACTTGTTACTTCACCGTTTGCGCCGCGGCAGGCTGAGCAGCCGGTGCTGCTGGCTGTCCGGGCTTGGCGGGTGTTGCCGGCGTCTCTTCCGGTTCGTGACTGAAGAAAGTTGTAGCGGTACAGCTAGCCAGGACGGTTTCATTGGCCTTCCACGTATAGGCAGCAGCGTGTACCTTGGCTGCCGATGCGTTCTTCATGTTGCCCATCTGCATGTTGCTGACGTTGACGATGCGCTCCAACTCGGCCACGCGCTGGAAGAAATTCAGTACCGAGTAATACGGACCGTCAATATCAATGGCGAACGGCACTTCGCTATAGAACTCTTTGTTGGCAACCGGCAGCGCTGTATACCGCCGGATATCAATGCCCGAGGTGGCGGCGGTATCGTGCAGCAGCTTGATGAACTGATCCGCGTCCTTGTCGTCCGGCACGATCTTTTTCTGGATTTCCAACTGCTGCTGCAGAATCGCCATGGTCCGTGTCAAATCAGCCAGTTTGGGCTCATAGGTCCGCAGCCGATCATTCTCCGCTTTCTTATCGGCAATTTGGCTGGCGAGCTGCTGGTTCCCCTGGTACACCGGATTGAAATAAACGTAGTAGTAGGCAGCGCCCACCATCAGAGCCGCAACCGCCAGGACACCCAGCCGCGCACCCAACGACATTTCATTGAATTTAGCCATATAAAAACCCCCGACTCTTACCCTGCTGCCTTACGACTGCTTCTGTACCTTCCCCGTAAACGTGGGGGCCAGTTCACAATTCAATTCAAATTTGAAAGCCTCGACCTCTTTTACATTGCTGTCCTGCAAGGTCTCCTTGATCTCGACTGACTTGAAAGCTCCGGTCTTTCGCAGGTTGGCCATCAGATCCGCAACTGAGTTCGGGCTCAGCGCCATGCCGGTAAAGTTCAGCGTCTTGCCGTCATTGGTCATGGTTTCAAGCCAGACCGCATCGGTGCTGTTGACCGTATCCGCGACCAGATTCAACAGATTGACCGGGCCTGCCTGCGCCGCCTTGAGTTCGTCAATCACCTTGACCCGGCGCTCATACAAATCAGCCTTTTTCTTGCTGGCTTCATACTTCGCTTTCACTTCCGCCAGGCGCTGATTTTCCAGGAGGGCCTTCCGCAGATCACCCTCCAAACGATCATGCTCGTGCTGGACCCAGACCTGCGCCACGCCGATCAGCACCGCGAGTACGCCGACAAAGATCACACCCAGAACTACGGTGCTGGATCCTTCTCCTCCCGACACTGAAGCTGAGGGAGCGCGCCGGCCGCCTCCACGCGACGTTTTTTTGGGTATTCCGAGCAGGTTTATGCGAATCATAGGTCTTCAAAGCTCCTAAGGGCCAAACCCACCGCAACTGCGAGCTGTCCCGGGTTCTGTTCCAGAATTTGGTTCTCGGAGGAATCCATCGGCGGCATGATGCGCTGGAACGGATTCAGCACTTCCACCGGCAATGAGAATTCCTGGCGCAACGCCTCCACCAGCCCGGGGACCCTGGAGGAGCCTCCGGCCAGGTAAATACGCTCAATGTGCTCGCCCGACGCCGTGGCGCGGAAGAAGTCAAACGTCTTCTGGATTTCGAGCACGATAATTTCCGTCACCTGTTGCAGGATCGGCAGCTTGGCATCTTCACTGACCGTTCCTACCCGCCGGCCCAACTTCAGCGACTCGGCATCGTCAAAGCTGAGATCCAGCTCCTTCTGCAATGAATCGGTGTACTGGTTGCCGCCGACGCTCACGTCGCGGGTAAACAGCGGCGTGGTGCCTTTCACGATGTTGATGTTCATCACGCTCGCGCCAAGATTGAGGAGGGCTACCGTGGAATCATGGTGCGGCTGGTAGTTGTATTCGTAACAGTTCTGCAGCGCGAAGGCGTCAATATCCACCACCGCGGGCGCCTTGCCTGCCAGCGACAAGACGTTCGTGTAGTTCAGAATTTTGTCTTTCTTGACCGCGACCAGCAGCACGTCCATCTGCGGGCCGGTATCGTCAGGATTCAGAATGTCAAAGTCCACATTCACGTCGGCGATATCGAACGGAATGTGCTGCGCCGCCTCGGTTGTGATGCTCTCTGCCAGCTCGCCTTCGCTCATGGGCTGCACGCTGATCTTTTTCACGATCACCGAGTGGCCGCTCACTGAGGTGGCCACGGCCTTGGTCTTGATGCTGTGTTCACCAAAGATCTTGCTGATTGCGCTGGAGACGCTGCCGGAGTCGACGATCATGGAGTCCACCACAATGTCACTGGCCAGCGGTTCCACACCCAGGTGCGAAACCACGATCTCTCCCTTGGAGCGCTTCAGTTCGATCGCCTTGATGCAACTGGAGCCTATGTCCAATCCCACAATCGATTTTCCTGATCCAAACATGCCGTCCGCCTTGTTTCTTGAATTCCCGTCCTGGTGTTCTCGCTCTTACCGTGCTGAAGCTGCCTTGGCCGTCTTCGGCTTTTTCTTGGCCCCGCCCATGTTCATCGTGCTCTTCTGCTCCATCCACTGATCGAGAATGGTCTTTTTGAACTTCCAGCGGTTCCCGAGCTTGAAAGCAGGAATTTTCTCTTCGGTCACATATTTGTACAGCGTGTCCGGACTGACTCCCAGATACTGCGAAGCCTGTCTGATGTTCATTACCTCACGCGAATCTGCCGCCATAAATGTGTAGCCTTTCCACAGTGAGTTGATGGCCTAGCTTCAAGGCCTGTGGAGAAATCCTTTTCTGTTTTCTCGGGGGGAAAACTTCAGGTCGATGCGAGTTATATCTGGGTTAACTCCCCAAGGTCAATAGGTAACTTCCGGTTTTTTCCGGTGTTTGGGGGGTATCTTTGGGGCTAGTACCTTCTTCATGCCCGATAGACATCAAAATCCTGCAGCAAAAAGGGTCATGTCCCACTATACCTTGTGGTATTGATGCACACGGTTCGCTATTTTGCTTCAAATGTTACTAAGGGACCGTAGCAAACTCGGGTATTACCCCGAAAGTAATGTGAACGCCGGAATATCAACGTGGAATGAAGCGCTGAGCCTGGGCCTACGAGAGCCACGTATAAGGATTAAGTGAGACCCGGTAGATTCGCACGCTCTTGCCGGTTCGACGCTCCCTTTTTGATTCCGAAATCGCTATTCCGTTCGCAAAGCCTGCGTTGGTTCAATGCGGCAGGCTCGCAAAGCCGGAACCGCGCTGGCAATGAGCGCGGTCAATAGAAGAGTGCTGATCATGGCGGCAAACACAGCCGGATCAAGCGGTCGCGTTCCAAACAAGATTGACTTGATGAGCATGCCTGCACCGGCGCCGCCGCCCACGCCTATTAGGAGTCCAAGAATGACCGGCCGCAGGCCATCGACCAGAACGAGTCGCAATACCTCGCTTCGCTGGGCGCCCAGCGCCATGCGGATGCCAATCTCCGAAACACGCTGCGTGACCAGATAGGAAAGCACGCCGTAAAGCCCGACTGCAGCCAACATGAGCGACAGGACCGCAAACGCCAGCACGAGTGTCGCGCTGAAACTCTCACTTGCGGTAGCTCTTCCGATGATCTGCTGCATCGTCAGCACCCTGGACACGGCGAGTTCCCGGTCCAGAGCAGATATCTGTTTTTGAATCGGCATCGCTAAGCTCAAAGGCTCGACCGCCGTGCGCACGACCAGCATGGTGAGGCTGTCGAGGTGCGGGTTCCCATTCAGGATCGGGCGATAGATCATCACTTTGATCGGCTGGCCGATCTGGTAAATGGTGTCTCCTACAACGCCGATAATCTCATAAACCTCAGGAGTGTTCCCTGAGAACGCGATCGAGACGTGCTTGCCCACAGCACTTTCCCCGGGAAAGAATTGTTGGGCGAATTTTTTGCTGATGATCACATGCCGCGTCCGATCCAGACGATCTTCATCCGTGAAGAAACGTCCGCTCAGCAACGGGATTTCGAGAGCACTGAAATAGCCCGGGTCGGCTTTGCGGACCAGCGCATCCCGCTCCTGGATCGCGCCCTCAGCCGGATGCTCAGGAATCGTGAAGTTGGTGCTGCCTTCGTAGCCGGCGCCGGGCGCAGTGGAGATTAGTCCGGCTGCGCGCACCCCTGGCAAGGCGCGAACGCACTGCAACAGCGCTTCGTGAAAAGCCAGCACCTTCGCCGCGGTATCGTACTTTTCCACCGGCAGGCCGTACCGCAGAGTCAGCACGTTGTCGGTTACACAGCCGAGGTCGGATGTACGCAGATTCACAAAGCTTCTGAACAGGAGCCCGGCGGAAATGAGAAGGACCACGGTGAGGGCAATCTCGGCCGAAAGCAACCCTTTCCGCAGGCCCGCGCGTGAGGTGCTGCCTCCAATGGAGCGCGCCGAATCCTGCAACATTCCCAGCAGGCCTCTGGCCGTTGATGAAATCGCCGGCACCAGACCGGCCAGCAGTGCGGTCGCAAAAATGATTGCGATCGAGAACGCCAGGACCGTTCCATCGACGTGAATGGCATCTGCGCGCGGCAGATCGCGCCAATGCGTGGCCAGCCACTTCGTCGCCGATAACGAGAGAGCGATCCCGAGCATCCCACCGCCAATGGAGATCAAAAGGCTCTCTGCCATCTGCTCCTGGATCAGCTTCCACCGGCTGCCGCCCAGGGCGCCGCGAATCGCCACTTCTCTGCGTCTGGCCGCACCTCGGGCTACAAGAAGGTTGGAAACGTTCAGGCAGGCAATCAGCAGCATGCACCCGACTGAGCACATGAGCACGATCAGCGGCATTTTCACCTCTCCAACCACGTCTTCGATCATGGGGCGTGAAATCGCTTCTTCAGCCACCGGCTTGCCCTGGCTTTGCATGTGGAGCTGATATTGAAGTGCGCTCAACTCTTTGACCGCACCTGCCAGGCTCCGCTTGTCTTTGATCCGCGCAACCACATGGCTTTGGTGATGCCAGGGCCGGATCTGGTCAGCCATAAAGGTGGAGAGGTAAGGGACCCACAGTTTCACTGACGGATCAGGATAGGAAAACCATGCGGGCAACACTCCCACTACCGTATATGGTTTTGAATCGATCCGTACCGAATTCCCGACTATATCCCTATCGCCGCCGAACCGGCTTTGAAAAAGACTCCAGGAAAGCATGACTACATTGTTGGCTTCAAGTTGATCTTCATCCGCGGTAAACGTGCGCCCCAGGACAGGCTCAACGCCCAGCACAGAAAAAAGGTTCCAGGATCCGGCAGCAGCGGTCTCCACCTCGGGATACTCGCCGTGGTTGCCGCTCACAACACAGCCCCACCACCGCCATGCGCCCATATCTTCGAACCCATGGGTCCGCGCGCGCCACTCGAAAAATTCACCCGCAGCCGCAACGTTGTATGGGTACTTCTTGTCCTGGAGATTATGTTCATAGAGCATCACCAGCTTGTCCGGATCATGGAACGGCAGCGGCCGCAAGAGCACGGAGCGTACGATCGTGAACAATGAAGTTGCGGCGCCGATGCCAAGCGCCATCACCAGAATGGCCGTCACGGAGAAGCCAGGCGAGCGGGCCAGGGTACGGATTCCATAACGCACGTCGCGCCAGATCGATTCCAGCCAGTTCCAGCTCCAGTTGGAGCGAGCTTCTTCATCG
>DATFSU010000004.1:0-158448 GCA_035262465.1 Candidatus Angelobacter sp.
CGAACGGAACTTGATCTTCGGGTTGTGCTTGGACAACACCTTGGTGATCGCCGCCGTCAATGTCGTCTTGCCATGATCGATATGTCCGATCGTGCCTACGTTTACGTGCGGTTTGCTGCGATCAAATTTTTCCTTTGCCATTGCCTCTCCTCAGCGCCCATAAAGTCCCAAGGGGCTTCATGTAGTTTCGGTAACTGCCCTCAGTAATACCGGTAAACTTTTCTGTACTTCTCGCGGATTTTCTCGTCCACCTTCTCAATCCGCTCCAGATAAAACTCGCGCATCAGCGCCTGATCGGACAGAGAGAGCGATTCGTACAACTGTTTCGCCGTCTGGCCCGATTTGCCCAGCGTGCTGTCCACTGCTTCCAGGACTCCCGCGCCGGCAATCTTTTCGAACTCACGCACGTTGATGGTGCGGCTCTGCAGCTTGCTGTAAAACGTCTCAACCGCCTCCGAGCCCAGGATCCGCTCCAGCGCGGACTTCAACCGCTCGAATTCTTCCGTTTTGGTAACTGCGATCCGCGCCTGCTGATATGCCATGTTTAGCTCTGCAGTACTTAGTATTTAGTACTTAGCCGTGCGCTCTCTGCTTCTTCGTCTCGCAAAATCGCCTCGATCTTCCGAGCAAAGCTAAATACCAAGTAACTAAATACTAACTACTGTTTCTGGAGCGGGAGACGGGAATCGAACCCGCGACCAACAGCTTGGAAGGCTGTGACTCTACCACTGAGTTACTCCCGCCTGAATCTATTGCTCCGTGCCCGTTACATGCGGTTCTTTTTCCGCTCGAATCCGTTCCGCTTTCCAGTGCAGCAGCGTCCGCACTGCGAAAAAAGCCAGCAGGGCAAACGTCAATCCCCGCAGACTCACTTGCCCGCTGCCAACGGGAACAGCAGAGCCGTCCATCGTCAGCCAGACCAGAAGGGCGAGCCCTGCATAAATCCCCATCGCAACTGCAAATCGCTTGTTCTGGTCCATCACGAACTCTGCTACATCAGATTGCTGAAAATTCTGGAGCTGATGACCGGTTCTATTTAAAAACGCCTGAACCGGTGACCTCTCCCTTACCAGTTGGAGTGCTCCACCAACCTGAGCTACATCAGCTAAATTCTGGAGCTGATGACCGGTTCTATTTAAAAACGCCTGAACCGGTGACCTCTCCCTTACCAGTTGGAGTGCTCCACCAACCTGAGCTGCATCAGCTAAATTCTGGAGCTGATGACCGGGATTGAACCGGTGACCTCTCCCTTACCAAGGGAGTGCTCTACCAACTGAGCTACATCAGCTCGCGAAACTCTTGCTCGACCGCCCCGAGGTCACCCGGTGACGGCTTCCCTTTCTTTGTTGCGGCAACGCTTCGCTGGACAACGCTTACGCAAAAACAAAACTCTGGTGCACAGGGGAGGATTCGAACCTCCGTAGCTCCGAAGAGCGGCAGATTTACAGTCTGCTACCATTAACCACTCGGTCACCTGTGCATTGAACCGAGCCTTTCGCTTATCCCAAGGCTCCGCAGCAAAGCTGCTTCGCCATCGCACTCCGTTCGCGCTGAATGGCGTTCACTCCATGGTCACCCGGCGATTGCGCCGACTATGCGGCAGGCTCATTTTTCGCTGGCTCACTACGGGCGCTCTTCCGCAAAAAGAAAAAGAGCGAAAACAAGGGACGCGCGAACATACTTCCGCATCAACACGTCAAAACGACGTTTGGGAAAGTCTTCGTGGATTGCGTTCCGGTAGAAATTGCTTTTTTTGCGCAGTGCCTGCTATGTCCGAAATACGTCCAGCTACGTACTCCGGAAAATCCCGTTTTTCCATCTGGAGCTGGCGAAGGGACTTGAACCCCTGACCCTCTGATTACAAATCAGATGCTCTACCAGCTGAGCTACGCCAGCAAAAAACCTCCCGTAACCGGGCACAAAGTTAATAAGTTAGCACATACGGCAAGCGACGTGCAACACTTGGTGCCTCGGCTTTTTTGGGAAACGTAACCTCGAGCGGTACCGCTCCATAAATATTGTAGCAAGAAAATCAAGTTTGGGTCTGCAGTTGGCCGAATCCCGCCTCTATACTGAGGGTCGCATGCGTCGCAAAAGCGTCATACTGAGTTTAATAGGCCTTTTGCTCGGCCTGACTGGGATTGGGCTGGTGGTCTACAACCGCTACTTTCTGGCCCCGCCCATGGCGGCTAAGTTATTGCCAGAAGGTGATTTGCTTGTCTATGCCAATCTAAAGCCTTTGCATTTGTTCGATCTCGGCAAGTCCGCCCCGGTGGAGATTGACGCTGATTACAAGGATTTCATCGCCCAGACGGGCATTCGAGTTGAGCGTGATCTCGACTCTGTCGCCATGTCTCGGCGTGACACACCAGACCGCAGCGATGTGGAGTCGTCAGAGATTTTTGTTGGGCGCTTCGATCCGGTGCGGCTGAAGGCTTATCTGTCGAAACTTTCGGTCAGGACAGGCGAATACCGTGGCCATATCATCTTTGACTTCATGCATGAAGGACACTACATCCGTGTTTGCATCCTGGACGAAACAAAAGTTGCCGTCACAAACATGGAACGCGCGGACCCGATGTACGGCATTATTGACGGGTTCGTCGCGAAGCGCCGCGCGGGACCATCGCTACTCGATTCCTTTTACGACAATGTCCCAAGCGGCAGCCTGGTTTGGTTGATCGCCCGCATCCCCAACAGGCCGGACAACGTGCAGCTCCCCGGCGGATTTACTTTCACCCTCCCCGGCGACACGACCGCAGTCGGATCGCTGCGCTATACCGGCTCGTTGCTTTTTCGAGCCGACGTCTTCGCGCAGAGCGAATCGCAGGCCCGCCAGATTGCCGATGCCGCAAATACCCATCTGGCATTGGTCCGCAGCATCGGACAATTTGTGGGAAGAAAAGGTACTGACAAAGATGTGAAAGCAGCGTTTGACAGCATTCAGGTTGAACAAAAAGAAAACGTGGCGACCATCACCGCCACGGTTCCACAATCTGTTCTGAAAAAACTCTGGTCGGAAGTTCAGGCTGAAGGCGCCGCACCAGCGGTTCCGCAACCGAAACGATGAATTACATGGCTCCTGAAGCCACCTGCTGATTCAGGCTGAAGCGCAGGTACTTGTACGGATTCACCGGCGTATTGAAGATTCGGACTTCATAATGCAGGTGCGGCCCGGTGCTGCGGCCGCTCTGTCCAACGTAGCCAACCAGGTCGCCCCGGCGGAGCAGTTGGCCCGCCGTTACGGCAAATCCTGACATGTGGCCGTACAAGGTCGTAATTCCATTTCCGTGGTCGATAATCACCGCTCGGCCGTAGCCATTCATGAAATCTGCAAAGCGAACAATGCCGTCAGCCGGCGCAATAATGCGGGTTCCGATGTCGCTGGAAATGTCGACTCCGCGATGGAACGCTCCCTCGCCATTGAATGGATCAATGCGCTCGCCAAACGATCCGGTGATCCTGCCCATCACCGGCCACAGTGTCGGTGCAGCCGCCAGCTTCATCCAATCCCGCGTGCTGGTATCGCGTACCTCGCCCATACTAATGCCCACCGACGCAGCGCCGGTCATGGCGGTCATTCGCAGCGCATAGAACTGCTGCATTGACGCTGAGGCAGGATCGTCGTCCTGGAACGCCGGATCAGGTTTAAGGCCGTAGAGAGAGGAAACTTCGCCTGCCAGGGAGCTTAGGGACTGCGCCTGCAGCTCATTTTCCTGGGCAATTTGTTCCAGCTGGCTGTATTGCGATTTCAGAGCCTTTTGCTCTTCGCGCAGCTCATTGTAGCGCTGCGCCTTTACCACCATGCGCGTATAGGAACCCAGCATGCCGGTGATGACCAGCATTCCAATCAGGGCGCCGGCCACAAAAACATACAGGTAATGCATCGGTACTGGAATTTTCAGCAGTTCGCCTTCGGCGTTCCGCGCCACCAGCATGATGTAAAAACGCTTACGCAAGTGAAATGACTCCGCTTAAAGAAAATTCAGTTTTCAAACTTGCTTAGGCTACTCTTTCCTGACTGCGGGCTCCCTCGTCTCGGGCTGCTAGGCTGGCCCTGCCGAATGCCTTCGGCCAGATCATTTCCGCTGACCGCGGGAAGAATCCGGGGAGTTTGAAGCGGCCAGTGGAACTTGGTGAAAACTTTGCATAACCTTAACAAGCAGCTCACCTTGTGTCAACGCCCCGCTACAGGTGCAACAGTAACGAAGGTTGGCGGCTAGTTAATTGAAAAGTCATGCCGGGCCATGACCTTCGGTTCACCGTCAGCTTTCCGTATCTTCCAAGATCGACGGGCGTCGGTTCTGCGGTTACAAACCTTAAATCATAGGAGTCCGGCCAGTTACTTTGGGACTAAGACTTGCGATTGGTCTCACTTACCGATATCAGCCAAGTCCTTACTGTTGATATATTTAACGCTGGCTATTCCTCATGAAAGAACGGCAGCTGATCAAGCACATACGGAAGTTAACCAGCTCCCTGACCGCAGCTGGAGTGACACGTGGCATCGGCGACGACTGCGCCATTCTTCAACCGCCTCGTGGAACCCAACTCCTGGTCACAACCGACCTTTGTGTGGAAAACGTTCACTTCCGTCGCCAATGGCACCCTGCACACAGCGTCGGCCACCGTTGTCTGGCTCGCGGCCTAAGTGATATCGCAGCCATGGGTGGCACTCCGGTCGCCTGTTTCCTGTCACTCGGACTGCCGCAAAAACTGCGGCAAGCCTGGCTTGATGGCTTTCTGCGTGGTCTACGCGATCTGGCCCGGCGCTTCCGTGTACAGCTCGCTGGCGGCGACATTTCATCCGCTGCAGAAATCGTCGCCGATATCGTGGTCGCCGGCCACGCGCCTTCCGGCAAAGCCATTCTTCGTTCCGGCGCTCGCCCCGGCGATCGCATTTATGTGACGGGCTCACTCGGCGGCTCCGCCGCCATCTTGCAGCAGCTCCAGGCAGGCAAACGCATCAAAGTCGCCCGCTCCAGCCCGCATTTGTATCCCATCCCGCGAATTGAAGTCGGCCAGTGGCTGCTAAAGCGCAACTTGGCTACGGCCATGATCGACCTGAGCGATGGCCTGTCGGTCGACCTGGCGCATATCTGCGAGGAGAGCTCGGTATCGGCCCAGATCAGCGCCGGAAAAATTCCGGTGGCTAAAGGTTCAATACTCCGCCTGGCATTGCACGGCGGCGAAGACTATGAACTCCTCTTCACCGCCCGCCAAAACGCACGAGTACCGGCTCAGACCGCCGGAGTCCGGCTCACCGAAATAGGGACCATCACGAGCTCTCTAAATTACTCGTCAGCAATACACATTCTGGGTGAGAATGGCGTTGTACGGCCGCTGCCGCAACGAGGCTGGGAACACTTTTGAGAGGTCCAGCCGTAAGATGCGTGCACTCGCAAAGATTGAATCATGGGGGTAGGTGCTTGCGTTCGCAGCGGGGGACAAGTAACTTTTCTCAAATCTAAACGTAGGATGGTTTATGAGCTCTCCCACAAGTCAGACACCGCAGCCGCCGTTCCCGAATCAGCCCGCTACACCGACATTGGCTCCCGAACCAGCAGGGCCGGGGCTTTCCGAACCTCAGCGTCTTATCAATGTCTTCATCGCGCCGTCGAAGACCTTTGAAGATATCAAACGCAAATCACGGTGGTGGGTCCCGTGGCTGATCCTGACGTTGTTCGGCTCCTTGTACATATTGTCCGTGGAGAAGAAAGTTACATTTGAAGCCATCATCGACGCCCGCAACGCTCATCTCTCGCCCTTCATGCAGCGCGCTATAGAGCAGATGCCCCCGGAACAGAAACAATTGATGTATCAACGCCAAATCAACGGATTTCGCCGAGGGATTTATACCGGCGGCATCTTTATCTTGCTCTACGGATTACTTGCGGCCGCCGTGCTGACGCCCACGTTCAATTTCGCCTTCGATGCCGGCATCAAATTCAAGCACGCCCTGGGTGTCGTCTTTTATGGCTCGTTGCCGCGCATCCTGTGGATCGCTTTGGGGATGGTGGTGGTCTTTGTGGGGGTTGAACCGGAGGGGTTTGACATGGAAAATCCGGTGGCAACCAGCCTGGGTGCCTTTCTCGGTATCAACAGTGACAATAGGTTTTTGTATCGCTTCCTGACCGCCTTTGACATATTTTTCATCTGGATCGTGGTTGTCATTGCAATAGGATTTATCCAGATCTCAGCCCGCAAAAAGATCGGCAAAGGCGCTGCCATTGCCGCGGTTGGTGGATGGTACCTTCTGTTGATGCTGTGCCGTGCGGCTCTTTCGCCATTCTTCTGATCGGCGATTTCACCCGCGAAACTCAAAATGATCGCGAGGGTTTGTTTTCCACCGATCAATCCTATGCAGGCGCCCATTCCCATACGGCGCCTGCGCAAGCCAATGATGGGTGCTCATGGAGGGGTACCTGCGTTTCGGCTGCCGTTGTGATGGTTCAGAAGGCTGATCTGGTTTCAGCCTGGCCCAGGTACCCGGCAGAACTATCAAAGCTTGCCCAACGGTGTATGTAGCAGTTGTCCGCCGGCGCGGGAGCAGCCTATGCGCGCCTGCGGCGATTATCCTTGAGATTATTTTCTGGTGCAGCCCGCTCTGGCACTGCTGATAAGTTTGGTTGGCGCGGCTATCATGCCAGCCGTTTTTCAATTTCATTTCCCGGGCAGGGTTCCCATCTCAATGTGCGATGGGCGGCTTTCTCTTATGCTTCAACTTCCTGGGTTCATAGAGATCATCTTGCTTGAACCTTTTGTTTAGCAGCCATCCGATCGGTATTTGACCCTGACATTAACCCGTTGCCGCAAATCCTGGGTTTTTCATGGATCCAAAAGACAGTAGGTTTACTTATCTCCTTGCTTTTGGTCTGGGCATCATTGCTATTTATTTTTGTGCTGACGGGAATGGGCTTCGTGAAAATATTTGCCGAACCGAAAACCGGATGTAAGCACAGGGAAACAGTAACTACATTACTATTTACTTGACTATTGTAGTAGCAGGAACTGTGCATATTTTGTTCTAAGTTGTAATAGATTCGACTAGTTTCAGTAGAGTTATACCTCGTGTAGTCTATAGGCTGGCGTAGATTGCATGCTAACTCTCCGGGGAACAAACCTTCTAAAAAACAGCCGGATATTGTACAAAAAGATTGACTCTGGTCAGTTTGACTGAAATACTTACTCCCCTCGAAAGGAGAATCTACATGGTAGCAAGTACACGTTGTGGATTCGTAGCAGAAGACCTCGAAGAATCAGTCGCTGCCCCGGGATCAGGTGAAGCTGTATTCGGCATCGCGTGCGACATTATTGTCGCTACCATCGATGCAACAATAACAGTTTCGGTCATCTACAATAACCCTCCTCAAATGCCTGAGTTGCCATAAGGTTGGTTAACCGTCATTTGGGTGGAGTAACTCCGCATGGCGAAAAGCACTGATAGATACTGGAAGAGGCTCGCTGCTATTCCTGCACTTGGTCGGTTCTGTAGCCAAGCGGACGAATTGATTTGTGAGCACGATCCGGAAAGCTTCTGGAAGGTTGAGTCAGCCTTCCAGAATCTTTTAGCTTCGGATTTTCTTGAGGCATTCCTCTTCCGCGAACTGAGCATGATTGCCGAAAATGACTCACACTTCATGTTTGGCAGCGAGATTCATGTCCCTCTGGTAGAGGCCTCGGCATATACCCTTCTGATCAAGCTGCTCCCTCCAGAAGCAGCCTCGCTTTCTTCTCTTTCCACTTTGACAGAAAACCTCATGCTTGCCGTCTGGAGAGACCAGGTGGAGGTACAGAGGTTCACGATTGAGCCTCCTTTCCGCCATGATGTATTTGATCGCAGCAAGCGCCTGTTGCCGGTAGACGTCAGCAATCTGGCTCATGGCAAAACCATGGGATTTCATCCGCCCGGGGACATTTTTCGTTTGCGGATGGACCGCCCCGTTTTGCTGATCCAGCTGCAATCGGCCACCGTGCTTCCGTTGCGATGGGTTTTTCATCCTGAAACACTTGAACCCGTAAGAGCAGTATCATCGCGTCTTAGTTCTTCGCGCCTCCAGTTTACTTGTCACACGCTCGCGGCGCTCGGATCACCCAGTTCAATCCCGGCTCTCAAGCGTCTCATGACCCATCCTGAGCACTATATTCGCTGGGCTGCGGTACAGAGCATATGCGCCATTTCGCGCGAGGAAGGTATTGAATGCCTTCGCAAGTCATTGGAGGACGACCATCCCCATATCCGGAATGCCGCGCAAAAGACGCTGGCAAATTTCTGAAAGAGGTTCGACCATGGCCCTGACTATCGCTTGTGAAACTGATGAGATTCTTGATCTTGACGAGTACATCGCTTATGTACAGGACAAGGTCGATATTCGAGATGAAGATTCGATAGCGGATTCGGCGAGCAAGCTCCGGCAGTTAGCAAACAACCGGGACCTGATTGTGGATCGAATGAACCGCGAGTTGGACGACTGGACAAGTTTCCAGACCGACAATTTTTATACTTCACAAACCATGATGCTGGGCCGGGGCAAGGAATTTTATGTTCGAGCCAATATGTGGCTGCCGCCGGCCAAACTTTCCCAGGACCAGGAATGGCAGGATAGGCTGTTCTACTATCGCGTACCTCACGATCACAACTTCTCCTTCCTGACTGTTGGCCATTTCGGCTCGGGCTATGAGACCACCATTTGGGAATATGATCGCGCGGGCGTCAAGGGAGAAGCAGGCGAACCGGTGGCCCTTAGGTTGTTGGAACGAACTGCTCTGACCAAAGGCAAAGTCATGCTCTATCGTGCTTGCCGCGACATTCATTCCCAGGAGCACCCGCAGGAATGTTCCATCTCGATCAACCTGATTGCGAGCCCTCCTGAAATCATCAAGACAGACCAATACATGTTTGATACCGACTCGGGCAAAATATCAGCCAATGTGCAAAAACAGGCTGCCGCCCATGTTTTTCTTTGTTCACTCGCGCAGCATATGGGAAACGGTGCGACCGCTGGAGTACTTGAAAAAGTCTCCCAAACGCACTATCTGCCCAAGGTAAGGCTGGCCGCCGCAACAGCCTTGGCTTCCCTTGAACCCGAAGGTACGCGCAGTCATGTCTGGCGGTCAGTCTTGCCGGATAAGGACGAGACCGTCCACCAGGCCGCCGTCAAGGCGTTGGACGGCGATAGGGCCTCGGAGATAACGCAAATGTTCGACAACCCTGAGAGTACCGGCTGATCTGCGGCCTGTGACGCGATCTTTGAATGTTCCATTTCCGCTTTTTTTGCCGGGCGATTAGGCGAATCCTGCGTCAAAGCCCCATTCAGCTCTAAAAATGCGCTGTTCACTGTTCTTTTGCCGCAAATGGCCTGCTGTGTATGATTTAATAAATAGTTTATAGATGGCAGATACAGGCACCCGGATTCGGCGGCGGCTTAAGGCCGTGCATCGTACTTTTCGCGAGCTTAAAATGATCGCGAAAGGTCTGCTTTCCACTGACCATCCCATCCAGGTGCACATCATTCCCATGCGGCGCTGCAATCTCTCCTGCGCCTACTGCAACGAGTATGATGATGTCTCCGATCCGGTGCCGCTGGAAGAGATGAACCGCCGGATTGACAAGCTGGCGGCCCTGGGCACCACGCTGGTAACCATCAGCGGCGGCGAAACTCTGCTCCACCCGCAGCTGGATGACATCATCCGCCGTATACGCTCGCACGGGATGATCGCCGGGCTGATCACCAACGGCTATCTGCTGACCCCGCAGCGCATTCAGCAATTGAACGCCGCCGGCCTCGATCACCTGCAGATCTCCATCGACAACGTGAAGCCCGATGACGTCTCCAAGAAATCTCTGAAAGTCCTGGACAAAAAGCTGCAGTGGCTGCGCGAACACGCTGAGTTTCACGTGAACATCAACTCAGTGATAGGCGCAGGCGTGAAAGAGCAATGGGACGCCGTGGCTATCGGCAAGCGCGCCGTGGAGCTGGGATTCACCTCCACTGTCGGCATCATTCATGACGGTACCGGCCAACTCCGCCCGCTCGATCACGAAGCGCAGGAGGTTTTCCGCGAGATGAAGAAGCTGGGCAAGCACAGCTATGCCCGCTTCAACCAGTTCCAGAACAACATCGCGCTGGGCCAGCCGAACAACTGGCGTTGCCGCGCCGGGTCGCGCTACCTTTATGTTTGCGAGAATGGTCTGGTGCATTACTGCTCCCAGCAGCGCGGCTATCCCGGCGTTCCTCTTGCCGGCTATTCGACCGACGACATTCGCCGCGAATTCCTGACGCAGAAATCCTGCGCTGCCAACTGCACCATCTCCTGCGTCCACCAGACTTCACTGGTCGATTTCTGGCGCGCTCCCCAGACCCGCGAATCCCACCGCACCTTCTCCGCCCCTGTGCCGCAGGACGAGCTGGTGCAGATCACTACCGCAAAGGCTGAAAAAGAAGAATCTGTAATGGCCGACTAGTATTACGGCGTGAATCCCACAGCCTTCCATAGCGGTGCGGGTTTATACATCTTTCCGGCGGCAAAAACTGTATCCACTTTGCGAATATCACTGATGTTTTCCAGCGGATTTCCATCCACCAGAATCACGTCGGCACGCTTGCCTGCTTCCACGGTTCCTGAATCCTTCTCCATGCCCATGGCGCGAGCAGGAACCAGGGTTGCCGCCTGAATCGCCTCCATGGGCTTGAAGCCCGCTTTTACGTAAAGTTCAATCTCGCGATCCAGGCTAAAGCCGGGAACCGCCTGGTCGGTGCCGGCAACCATGGGAATGCCGGCCTGGTGCAGAATGTGCACCGTCTCGACCAGTGCGTTGAACTGCGCAGCGGCGTTCTGGGCGCGATCGGCTGGTACACCCATCGTTTCCAGCCCTTCTTTGAGCTCCGGCGCCACCCGGGTAATACCGGGCTCGAAGGTTGAAACCGGTTCTTGCAGCGAGTGCGTAATGATCTCCAGCAGCGCCAGCGTCGGATCCACCACCGTGTGGTGCTCTTTCAGCAATTGGATCACGCGGGCCACCTGCGGCGAGTCGGGGGCAATGGCGTGGGTCTTGGGATCCATCATCACCTCGGTCACATATTCCACGTGATTGATCTGGTCCATGCCGTCTTCCACGCCTTGAATTGCATTCATTCCGATCGGGATATGTCCGGTAACCGTCATGCCCAGCCGATGCGCTTCTGCAGTAACAATGGGCAGAATATTCGCTTTAACTGAACTGTAAATCTTGATCTGCTGAAAGCCCTCTGCGTGGTACTTCTGCACCTGCTCCCGCGCCTGTTCGGGCGTATCAACCCGGATGATTCCCAGCGCCAGCGGGCTTGTGCCGTCGACCACCCCGGCCATTACCAGCCTCGGGCCAATACCGCGTCCATTCGCAATCGCATCGCGCACAGCGACGATGAACTCGCGTTCGTTGCCTACATCGCGCGCCGTGGTAACTCCTGTAGCCAGGTAGATCGGGCCCCATTCCACTTGCTCAAAATGTGCATGCATCTCCCAGAGACCCGGAAGCACGCTCTTGCCATGTGCATCAATCACCTGCGCACCCGCGGGAACCTGGGTGCTTTCCGCTGGACCGGCAGCGACAATCTTGCCCTCGCGCAAAACCACTACGGAATTCTCAATCGGCGGTCTGCCGGTGCCGTCAATCAACCTGCCGCCGACAATCGCGGTCACAGCTGAGTTGTTCGAGTTGAAACCGGCGGCAACTTTCGCCAGAGTCGCCATGCCATCACGGGCAGCGCTGGTCACAAACGCTGCAAGCCCATCTTCATAGCCATCGGCCACGGCTTCAAAGTGATCCATCTCGGCATCAATGCTGACCAAGGCAATGAGATGGTCATGGTCATCCATCCACAGCGATTCCATCCCCCAGATCAGCCCGTGAATCGCATATTTGTGCAATCGAACCTGCCGGCCGCCGGCAGCGATCGTATCCGTGCCCAGTTCCTGTATCTGAACCTCGCCCTTGGGCAGCGTTTCCAGCGTCGGCGGCTTCCCATGAGAACGCCAGTAACGCATCAGCATCATCTGCACAGACACAGGCGCATAGCCGTCAATATCAAAAAACTTGCCGCCTGGAGGGATGGAGATGGCCCCGGCCGTGCTGCCCGAAACCGAGTTATCGATGGCCGAGAAACGCGATATCTTACCCTTGATCTGGAATTGGCGCGGAGTAAGGTCTGACCGCTGCATCACCAGCGTGGTAGTCAGCGGAACCGGCGAGCCCCGGTCGACAAACTTGAAGTCTGATTTCAGGGTCACCTGATCGCCCAGCACCGTCAGGCTATAGGTTTCCTTGCCGATAAGCTGCTCAAATTTGTGGAGATTGAAACTTCCCTGCTCCTCAACCCTGGGTTCGCCCTGGGCCCAGATGCAGACCGACCACAGAATTAGACAAAGAGCCGAAGCTCGCCTGATTGTCCTCACAAACACCTCTTCTACGTCGATTTACGATCCTGATTTCATTTCTACGATTCCAGCGCGTATCGCAGCGCCGCGCGGGCTAAAATACGCGTGGAATCGAGCGTTGGCAGCGGCGACTCCCGATCGCCAATCAGCAGCGGGATTTCCGTGCACCCTAAAACCACCGCGTCACAGCCCTGGACCTTGAGCTGCTCAATTACCTGCTGAAAGTAGACCAGCGCCTCCGGCCTCTGCTGCCCGCGCACCAACTCGTCGAAAATGATTGTGTTGATCGCTTCCTGCTGCTGCTCTGTCGGTCGCAGATAACCAATGCCCAGCGGCTCCAGCTTCTCCGGATACACCGGCCCGCTCACCAGAAATTTCGTGCCGGTGATCCCGAGCTTTCTAAATCCGCGACGGCGCGCCTCCTTGCCTACTTCTTCCGCAATGTGCAGCCAGGGCAGCGGCGAGCACGATACAACAAACGGCATTGCCTGGTGGATCGTGTTGTCCGGACAGATGAGGAAATCCGCTCCGGCCCGCTTCAACGTTTCCGCCGAACGCAACATGATCCCGGCTACCGTCTTCCAGTCCCGGCCGGCATCAATCGGCTTCATGTACTCGGCCAGCGAGATGGTATGCAACGTCACTTCCGGGTGCGCGTGTTTGCCCAGGAGCGCTTCGCCTTCAAGACAGATGGTGCGATAACAAAGCGCCGCGCCCTCCGCGCTGCAGCCGACGATACCGATGTGCTTCATGCCAGGAAGTCAATTTTCTGCAGGAACCGCAGCTTTTTTTCCACCGGAAGAAATGAGGCTTCAAATGAATTTCGCGCCAGCTCGCGCAGATGCTCGTCAGAAAACTCAAATTCCTGCTGCGCCAGCTCGTATTCTTTGGTCAGCGACGTCTGAAACATGGCCGGATCATCAGTGTTCAAGGTTACCATCAGCCCCTGATCAAAAAATTTACGGACCGGATGTTCCTTCAATTCAGGGGACGCGCCGGTGCGCAGGTTGCTGCTGACGCAGACCTCCACCGGCACCTGTTTCTCCGCCATGACTTCCATCAGCTCAGGATCCTGCGCCGCTGCCAGACCATGGCCAATGCGTTCGGCGCCGATGTTCAATGCCCCCCACACTGACGCCGGGCCGGTGGTCTCGCCGGCATGTGCGGTAAGGCGCAAGCCATTGTCCGCAGCTTTTTTGTATAGATCGCGAAACTTTTCTGCCGGACCGCGAGCCTCGTCGCCGCCGATTCCGATAGCCACAACGTTGCGATCACGCAGGCGCGCCGCCAGGTCGAACACCTCAGCCGCTGCCTCAGGGCCGAAATGACGCACCGCATCAAAGATCCATAACAGTGACACGCCGAAATCGCGCTGGCCGCGCTCACGGCCGCGCTCCATGCCTTCAAAGAGCGGTTCCACCGGCTGGCCGCGCCAGCGAATCACGCCGATGCTGACATAGACTTCGGCATGCATCACATTCTGCTGCCGCAGCTTCTGCATCAGCCGATAGGTGATCAACTCATAATCTTCCGGCTCGCGCAGCCGCTCCGTCACCGATTTGAAAGCCATCAGGAAACCGTCGAAGTCCTTGTAAGAATAAAGACGGCGGACATCGTCTTCGGTTAGTACGTCGCCGCTCCCGGTCGCGTCATACCGGTTGTTCTCTGTCGGCAACGGCGTGTGATAGCGCCGGCTCAGTTCGGCGAGCGTGGCCGGATCGATCGAGCCCTCCAGGTGCAGATGGAGCTCCGCTTTCGGCAACGACTGGATGAACGTTTTCGAAGCCATTAGCCCTTGCCGGCTGCAGCGCTGCTGGTGGCAAATTCACTGTGATGGCGGCTATATAGGAAGTAAATCACCAGACCGATCGCCAGCCAGGCGAAGAAACGTAACCAGGTAATGACCAGCAGTCCTGCCATGAGCGCGATACAAAGCACCACTGAGATGATGGGGAACACTGGCACAAAAGGAACTTTGAATCCGCGTGGCCGGTCAGGCTGCGATTTTCGCAGGAACAGAACTCCGAGAGAGACCAGGACAAAAGCAAAAAGCGTCCCGATATTGGAAAGATCGGCGGCCTCACTGATGCCCACAAAGCCCGCAGGTAGCCCGACAGCCGCGCCGGCAATCCAGGTGGACCAGTGTGGCGTCTTGAACTTCAGATGCACGGCGGAAAACAGTTTGGGCAGCAAGCCATCGCGTGACATAGCAAACCATATGCGGGTCTGGCCATACTGGAAAACCAGCAGAGACGAGATCATTCCCATCAGCGCGCCGATGACAATCACTGCCTGGAACCAGCGGTTGGCTCCCAGATGCGATAAGGCATAGGCAACCGGCGCGTTCGCCGCTTCACCGTTAGCGCTGGTGAAGGTGGAATACTTCATCATTCCCAACAAGACAAGGGACACGCCGATATACAAAATCGTGCAGACGATCAGCGACGCGATGATTCCAAACGGAATGTCCTTTTGCGGATTGCGGGCTTCTTCGGCCGCCGTGGAAACAGAATCAAAGCCTATGTACGTGAAAAAGATAATTGCCCCGCCGGCCAGGACTCCGGCAAATCCTGAAGGCGCGAACGGATGCAAGTTGACCGGGTTCATCAACATCCCGCCCACAATCAGAAAAGTAATGATGGCCCCAATTTTCACCAGAACCATCACGTTGTTGGCCTCGGCCGATTCGCGTATTCCCCAAACGAGCAAGACCGTAAGTACGAATATGATCAGAAATGCGGGTACATTGAAGTACGCGCCAGTCCATTGGCCATCCCAGGGAGGAGATGACCACCTGTCGGGAAGATTCAGGCCAAATGCCGCAAGTTGCGCTTTGAGGTATCCTCCGAAGCCGACCGCGACGGCAATGTTGCTCACCACATATTCAAGGATGAGGTCCCAGCCAATGATCCATGCGATCAGTTCGCCCAGGGTTGCGTATGAGTATGTATAGGCACTGCCTGCGATCGGGATCATGGAAGCAAGCTCGGCATAGCACAATCCAGCAAAAGCGCATGCTACAGCCACCAACAGAAAAGAAATGGCAATTGCAGGTCCGGCGGGTGGACGACCATGCAATAGCACGCCTGACAAGTTTCCATGCCGAAACAGGTTCTGAAAGACGTCAAGAACCTGTGCGTGCAGAAGTGACGGTTGGGAGTACTCACCAGCTGCCGCGGTGCCGGTCAGCACAAAGATCCCAGACCCGATAATGGCGCCGATGCCCAGCGCCGTCAGCGACCATGGGCCCAATGACTTCTTTAGCCGATGCCCCGGCTCTTCCGAGTCGGAGATCAGCTTGTCAATGGACTTCTTGGCAAAGAATTGGCTGGCCAGAAAGGCCTCCTTGAAGTTGCAGGGTGATGAGCTGCCCGGACGGGCAACTTGTGGCGCAACGGCATGAAGCCGCTGCGCCACTCGAAATCGACTCTAGCGCTTGGCCTGGCCGCGTGCCAGCTTCTTGACCTTGGGCTTCTTGCTGCCGCGCGGATAATCCCGCGGCTTCTTGGGCGCCTGCTTCTTGCGCGACGTACGCTTTGCCTTTTTGCGTTCTTCTTTGCTCAGTTTCTTGGTATTTGCCATGTACCTGTCCTAGTAAAAGATAGATTCCTTCGTGCTACGCCCTTTCCAGATGGGCATACTTCTCCACCAGCTTTTTCAATCCGAATCGAGGAAATTGTACCGTAATCTTGGCGTTTTCTCCTTCGCCCTCCCGCCGGTAGACAACTCCCTCACCGTACTTGGGGTGCTTCACTCGCTGTCCGGGACGGAACGAAGTGCCGCCCCTAGCTTTCTCCACCGGCACCTGCGGACGGTTGAACTTCTTGCCTCGCGACGCAAAAAATTCCGCGATGTTGTCGATGGAGTTGTACTTTGGCCCCGTATAGCTACTGCTCTTCGGCTTGGTGCGCGCGGCCGGGCGTTGCCAGCCGTCTTCGGCCGGCGCGCTCTGATCTTCGTCCTCGTAGTTGTAGTGCCGCTCGCCATAATCCGCGTCGCGATATGAGCCGCGGGCCCTGGATCGCGCGGCTCCCAGCTCTTCCAGCAGCTGCGGTGGAACCTCTTCCAGAAAACGCGAGGGCACAGTGGCATCCGGCATGTCTGTGCCATAGCGGCGGCGATAGCGGGCGTTGCTCAAGACCAGCGAATCCATGGCCCTGGTCATGCCCACATAGCACAAGCGGCGCTCTTCTTCCATCTGATCGGGATCGTTGAAGGCCCGGGAGTGCGGGAACAAGCCCTCTTCCATGCCGATCAGAAAAACTAGGCTGAACTCCAGCCCCTTGGCCGAATGCAGCGTCATCAAAGTTACCGTGCCGCGAGGATCGTAGGTGTCCACGTCGCTGACCAGCGCGGCGTGGTCCAGGAATTCTGCCAGGGTCTCGCCGCGATCGCGCGAATCCATGGCGGCGTTCACCAATTCGCGCAGGTTGTCGATACGCGAGAAAGATTCCGGCGTGGCTTCTTCTTCCAGCTGCTTGATGTAACCCGTCCGGTCGATCAGGAATTTCAAGACCTCGGGAATGCTGGCCGGCCCGCCGGGAGCGCGAAACCCTTCGACGGTTTCTTCGCCGGCATTTCCATTTCCGCCTGCGGCTTCAATTTGATCAGGGGTTGCCGCGGTTTCTTCTTCCGGTTCGTTCGCTCCGAAGTCGAAGCTGATGTTTTCACCAAATTCAGCCGGCTCAAACGAAGTATCGACTTCTTCGATCGCAGCCGAGGGCGGCTGCGCTCCTGAGCTATTCAAAGCGGCCGC
The DNA here is from genome assembly GCA_035262465.1 of Candidatus Angelobacter sp. Lineage (GTDB taxonomy): Bacteria > Acidobacteriota > Terriglobia > Terriglobales > Acidobacteriaceae > Angelobacter. The sequence continues at coordinate 17,174 of DATFSU010000004.1, forward strand.
CTTCTTTCCCGCTTCGGCCGTTTCCTCTACCCGCTCCGCAAACGTCCCCAGCAACATGGCGCGAGCGTCTTCAATTAGCTCCTGGAAACCCGTCAAAGCCGCAAGCGCACGCGCCGGAAGCAGCTTGCGCTCGAGCGTTTCACTGATAGCCGACCACAACGACATCCCGGTCTCCAGCGAAAGCCGTTCCACTGTCTCCACCGTGGATTTGCCGATTCCGCGAGCCGGTGTGTTGATCACCCGCAACAGAGCAATGGAATCCTGCGGATTGTTGATCAGCTTCAGGTAGCTGATCATGTCTTTGATTTCGGCGCGTTCGTAGAAAGAGAAGCCGCCAACCACCTGGTAGGAAATCTGGTAGCGCCGCATGGCCTCTTCAATCAGGCGCGATTGCGAATTGAGCCGGTACAACACAGCCACGCGTACGCCCTCAACGCCGTCTTCATTGGCCTTTTTGAGATAGCGCGAGATGTAGTCAGCAGCAAAAAGCGCCTCGTTCTCGCCATCAGGGGCCTCATAGTAGCCGATGCGGCTGCCGCCCTGGCGCGCCGTCCACAGCGTCTTGCCTTTGCGTTTCACGTTGTTGGCCACAACCGCCGACGCGGCTTCCAGGATCGCCTGCGTAGAGCGGTAGTTCTGCTCCAGGCGGATGATCCGCGCTTCCGGGAAGTCTTTCTCAAATTCCAGAATGTTGCGAATATCCGCCCCGCGCCACGAATAGATGGACTGGTCTTCATCGCCGACGACGCAAACGTTGTGCCGCGTACCGGCCAGCAGCTTGATCAGCTCGTACTGCGGCCGGTTCGTATCCTGGTATTCGTCGATCAGCAGATATTCGTAGCGTCGCTGGTAGCGCTCGCGGACCTCAGAAGAAGACTTGAGTAACCGCACGGTTTCAAGCAGCAGATCGTCAAAATCGAGCGCATTGGCCTTGCGCAGCTCTTTGCGATATTCCTCAAAAATGTGCGCGACCTTCTCCGTAATAGGATCGGACGATTGCAGGTACATCTCCTGCGGATCCAGCATGTGGTTCTTCGCCCAGGAGATGCGACCCAGCACGGCGCTGGGCTTGAGTTGCTTGTCGTCGAGACCCAGCCGGCGCATCACCGACTTCACGACCGCCTGCTGATCGGCTTCGTCATAGATGGCAAAGTCTTTTTTGTAGCCGGCGCCGCCGATCTTCATGGCTTCAATGTCGCGGCGCAAAACGCGGACACAAAAAGAATGGAAGGTTGCGATCAGGGGTTTGCGCAGTGTCCGGCCGCCCAGCAGGGTTTCCACGCGCTCCGCCATCTCCGCGGCTGCCTTGTTCGTGAAAGTAACGGCCAGGATCGAGTCTGGTTCAATTCCTTTAGTTTCAATAAGATGGACGATGCGATAGGTAATCACACGGGTCTTGCCGCTGCCCGCGCCGGCGAGTATGAGCACCGGCCCATCGACAGCTTCTACCGCTTCGCGCTGGCGAGGATTGAGTTTGTCCAGAAAACTGACCACGGAATTCACTTGATGCAAGTATGACTTCTTTCAACGCAAAAAGAAAAGGATGCTCAGCGAGGACATCAACGCCAGGATTTACCTTCTTCCTTGGCGCTCCTCTCAGGGAGCATCCATCTCTTTTTATTTTAGCGTAGAGACCCGAGTTTGCTCGGGTCTCTAGGCCGTCATTTGCGAGATTATGGTCTCGGTGTTGGGCTGGGCTGCGCTTGCGGCGGCCGTTGCTCGGCTGGTCTCGGCTGACCAGGATTGGGCGCAGGAGCAGCGTTTTCATCATCCTGAACCGGCGGCGGTGGCGGCAATTCTTTTTCGATCGGCTTGCGCGGAAACATCTGGTCGCGCTGCGCCGCCATGTACACAAATGACGCCACGATCACTGCCATCTGCTTCAGGTCTTCCGGCTGCAGCCGGTCGTAGACATCCATATTGGAGTGGTGGGTACGCGTATCGTATTCCAGCGGGTCCTGTATGAACTGGAAGCCGGGAATACCGACCGCGTCGAAGGAAAGATGATCGGTGCCGCCGGTGTTGCGCATGGCCAGGGTACTCATCCCCAGATCGCCGAACGGCTTCATCCAGGCTTCAAAAATTGGCTTGACCATGGCATTTTCCTGCATGTATACGCCGCGGATCTTGCCCGAGCCGTTATCTACATTGAAATAAACGGAAACCTTGGCCGCCTCCGGTTTGATGGTCATGGGACCCAGAGTGCGGTTGCGGACGGAAGGATCGCCTTTGCGCTCCGGATCTTTTGATTCCGGCCGCGAGCCGAAGTGGTGTTCCACATACCACTCTGAGCCCAGCAGACCCTCCTCTTCGCCGGTCCACAGGCCGATGCGGATCGTGCGGCGCGGCTTGATATCCAGCGCCTTGAGAATACGCACGGCTTCCATCATCACGATGCTGCCGGCGCCGTTGTCGGTGGCTCCGGTACCGGTGTGCCAGGAATCCAGATGGGCGCCCAGCATGACAACCTCGTCTTTTTTGTCGGTTCCGGGGATCTCGGCGATAGTGTCGTTCTGGTTCATTGACTCCGGACCATCGTAAAAGGCGTTCTTGACGTTCAACTCCAGCTCAACGGTCTTTTTGGCCGCCAGGATGCGCTCGATGCGGCTCCAATGCTCGGACGCCAGCGTGATCTGCGGCGTGCCTACGGTCTGGCCCACTTTGTAAGAACCGCCCTGCTGGACGAAGACCGTGCCGCCGCCAAGCGTACCGCGGCTGTGGTCCACGATCGCCAGGACTTTCTCCTCTTCGAAGAATTTGAGAAGCTGGCGCAGGAAGCGGGCGCGCTGCTGGAATTCGCGGAACTGCGGATTCACCCGCTCGCTAGGAATCGGGTACGTCTCAATGTCAGCGAGCTGCTTATCGGTAAGCCGCTCCGAGAGAGGTGCGGTGGAGAGTTTGAGGTCGGGATCATCGCCCACCAGCACAATCTTGCCCGCCAGTTTGCCGCGATACTTCGCCAGGTCCTGCGGCGTGCGGATATTGACCCGTACAACCTCGCCTTTGACTGGGCCGTCGGTTCCGGGGGTCCAGGCCTTCGAATAAGCAATCAGCGTGGCGACATCCGGGGAAACCATGCGGACATTAACGTATTCGTTGGACCATCCCCGGCCGAAGGGACCCCACGCTTCAAGGTGGGAGTTCACCAGCCCGAATTCCGTCAGCTTGTCGCGCGTCCATTCGTTGGCCTTCTTCACGTTGGGTGAACCGGTAAGGCGCGGGCCGATCTGGTCCATAAGTCCGCTCGCGATGTCCATGATTTTGGAGTTATGAAAACCTTCGTAGCGGATCTTGCTGATCGTCTCCAGATCAACCTTCTCCTGCGCGTTACAATCGAGCGCCATGGCAAGAGAGAAGACCGCGAGACACGAAATGAGACGCTTTAAACTGGACATTTTTTCTCCTCGGTGGAATAAGCCGACTGTGGGGCAGAGCAGTTTATATGCGCCCTACTTCAGGGTCAAACGATTGGTTGTGAAGATTTGTTTAGAAAAAACGGCCTAAAGACCACGGTCGCAAGTTCAAAAAAGGCGAGCAAAAGCCAGCTTGGCTATAAAACAGACGATTTGTCTCAATGGGTGATTCTTGATCGCCCGCCCCGGACCAGGGTAATCGTAAAACCAGAAATGGCTCCCAGGATGGCGACGGGGATGGCGGCTTTGTAGGCCAGCGTCATGTCCGGTTGCGAGTGGCTCGCGGCTCTAAGCACCAAAAGAGCGATGCACAGGAAAGCAACAGATAAAAAGAATGTTATAACGCCGGAGAATACCCCTATACCGGCACTCAGGAAGAATCTCTTCATAAAAACCACACCCGGGTTGGCTAAGTCAGCCTTACGTTAGAATAATAACGTGAGTCAGGCAGTCAATGCGCAGCTGCGGAGCGTCCACGAGGTCATTCGTGAGGCGCAAGTCAGCCAGGCGGCCAACGGCATTTGCTATACCACCTCGGGCGAGATCATGCTCCCCTCCGACGATCTGGAGCGGATTGTAGCCGCGGTGCCCCGTTCCGTTGCCGCCGCCCTGGATCGTAAAGCGTTCTACTTTGTGCCGCTCACCATTGGCGACGGCGACAAGACGCTGGTTGCAGAACGCTTTGACGGCCCTCCGCTGGAGGGCTCCATTTGCCATCGTAACATCGATTCCGGCAATGCCCAGTGCGTCTTTATCTCTACCCGGCTGCTGGAAGAGCGCTTTGCCATTGCCTTTGAGTTCTACATCAACGTGGGCCATGCGTTTGTCGATAAGGCCGGCATTTCTCCCGAATTTGCCGAGCTGGCCTGGTCGCAGGTGGTGAAGAACGTTCGCGGGGAAACCAGCTTTGACGCGCACGAGTTCCGCAAGCAGGTTCAACCCTTCGGCTCAGGCCGCGTGGACGAGAAGATCAAGTCCGACTATCTGGCGGCGGCCTTCTCTGATTCCATCGCCATCTACCTGCTCTCCCTTTGCCTCGACGTGGATTATTACGAGCTGCGCGAGCGCGAATACCCGCTGTTGGCGCCTTCAGCTCTGGCCGAGCGGCTGAAGAAGATCGCGGAACTCTTCCCCCCAAATCCAGGCTTTCAGTTTGATATTCGGTATCGGCGCAAAAGTTAGAGCGTCAGACTGTCGCTTCGCTCCAAACCGCTTGGCATTCTGGCACGCGCCAAAAGTCTAATGCTCCCGCGGCGACCGGCTCGGCGCGCTAGCCGGCCTCGCCGGATTTCATCCTCATGGGAAGCCGCTGATTTCCTTTACAATCGTCGCAATGATCGCTCATCTCAGAGGAAAACTCATCGCCAAGCATCCCAACCAAGCGATTGTGGAGGCCGGCGGCGTGGGCTATGACGTCACTATCAGCGTTCCTACTTTTTCCGAGCTGCCTGAGCTCAACGCCGAGGTAGCCTTTTTCATTCATACCCATGTGCGGGAAGACGCGCTGGCTTTGTTTGGTTTCCTGCGCTCACGGGAGAAACAGGTGTTTGAGAAGCTGCTGAGCGTGAGCGGGATTGGGCCCAAGCTGGCCATCACCATCCTGAGCGGAATGCCGGCAGATGCGATGATAGCTGCCATCAGGGGGAACAACGTCGCAGCGCTCACGCGCATTCCCGGCATCGGCAAGAAGACTGCTGAGCGCATGGTTTTGGAGCTGCGCGACAAGCTGGAGGCCTTTGGTATTGCCGCGGAAGCGGCGCCTACGGTTTCGCCGGTCGAGGAAGACGTGATCTCCGCTCTCGTCAACTTGGGTTATCAGCGTGCTATCGCGGAAAAGGCGCTGGCTCGGCTGGGCAATGTTGCCACAGAGAGCTTCGATACCCTCTTTCGCAAAGCCATGGCAGCGTTGGCTAAGTGAGAACGCTTGCCCAATCGCATGTCGATCCCGCGGCGAATCAGGTTACACTTGGTCTTGCATGCGTAAGCTGCGCCAAATCGTGACGCTCAGCCTGCTTCTGGCGCTTTCCCTGCAGGCGTCCGACAAGAAGCAGCAGCAGGCCTTCTACCTCAAGCCGGACCAGACCGCCGATCTTCCATCCAATATCAAGATGGTAACGGCGAAGCAGGATTGCGAAAACTGGGCCATGGCCGCGGGCGTAGAGACCATGCTGCAGAGGCAGAACGTAGCGCTGGACCAGAGTTTCTGGGTTATGCGTCTCGACGGCGGCGAACTCTGCCTGGACAAGCCGCCGAGCATCGATGCACTGAGCCAAGTGGTCAACCGGGAATTCGTTCTCGATGACGGCCGTCACGTGCGGCTTGAGGTGCGCTTTGTTCCCGGCCCTCCCGTGAACATTGACGCTGTTATCGCGGGCCTGAAGCTGCAGCAGGTTTCTCTCCTGCTTTGGCAGGGACATCCCTACTACCTGACCGGCATGACCTATGACGAGCGCATCGGCCGCGACGGCACCCGTTTTTTTGAGGTCAAGGAGATGCGTCTGGCCAATACCTTCGCCAAACAGCCAGGCATCACCTTTCAAAAGGGCCGCGACAATCCGGATGACATCGCGGGTATCATGAGCGTCTCGGTTCTCTCCCAATAAGTGGCTTTGCTATCCTGAGTCGGTGATTACCAACCTGGTTGCCGCCAACCTAAGACAGCGTCCGGTGCGGACTCTATTGAGCGTGCTGCTGATCGCAATACCTGTAACGCTGATGCTCACGCTGGTGGGGTTGAGCCATGGTTTTGTGGATGACTCTTCACAGCGCACGCGCGGCGTCGGCGCGGATATTGTTGTGCGGTCGTCCGATGCCGTTCCCGGCAACATGGCGCTCTCCAACATGTCAGAGAAGCTGATCACCCGCCTCGCGCAGCTGCCGCACGTGGCTGCGGCCACAGGCGTAGCCAGCCATCTTGTCTCGGGCTGGACGACGGTGGCCGGCATCGATCCCGCCGGCTTTGAGCATATCAGCGGACCATTTACGTATCGCGAAGGCCATGGCTTTCAGGGACCGGACGATATCCTGCTTGACACTTATTACGCGCAGCAGGCGCGTGTGCGTGCGGGAGACAAGGTCAACCTGCTCAATCACACCTGGAACGTCGCGGGCCTCGTCGAGCCGGGCAAGCTCGCTCACATCTTTCTGCCGATCACCGTCGTGCAGGACATGGATGGCACGCGCGGCAAGGTAGCGCAGATTTATCTCAAGCTGGACCATCCGTCGAACACAAATGCAGTGATCGCCGATCTCCAGCAGCTGCTCCCCGGATACAAAATCTACGGCGTGGAGGAGCTCGTCTCGCTGACTTCAGTCGATAATGTTCCGTTTCTCAGGCCGCTACTGAACGTGATCATTGGCGTAGCCGTTCTCATTGGGGCCGCTGTAGCTTCGCTTTCCATGTACATGGCGGTGCAGCAGCGTACAAGGGAAATCGGCATTCTGAAGTCTTTAGGCGCTTCAAAGCTGCTGCTGTTGCGAATCATTTTGATGGAAGCCCTTTTCCTCGGATTGGGTGGAAGCCTTCTGGGCATCGGCTTCAGCTTTCTCAGCCGATGGCTGCTGGCAACACTGGTTCCCGCTTCGTTGCCGCAAGCAATTGTGCCGGGATGGTGGCCGATCGCGGGAGCGATCGCTATGGGCGCGGCGATTTTGGGCGCTCTCTACCCTGGCCTGCTGGCTGCACGGCAGGACCCGATTCAGGCCTTAGCTTACGAATAGTCGAAACGCTCTGTTACTTTCCAATACAGAAACTGCTGAAGATCAGGTTCAGGATATCGTCCGTGGTGGTCTCGCCGGTGATGGCGTCAAGCGGGCGCAGCGCGCCATAGAGATCGAGCATGATCATCTCGTGGGGAATGTTGCGTTTCACTGCGTTTACAGCTGCGTCAAGCCCGTGGAGTGATTCTTCTACCAGGCGTTGATGACGAATGTTGGTAAGAAAACCTGTTTCGTGCTCCCCGCCGGGGTGTCCGGAGACTTCTTCCATGATTGCCTGCCGCAGCGCATCAATGCCGGTGCCCGTAGTGGCGGAGGTCTTGAAGGTCCTGTTGCCGTCAAGCTGCAGGTCGGCCGCCGGCGCAAGATCAATCTTGTTGACGACCGCAATGGCACGGCGGGCAGAGCTTGCCTGCAGCAGTTCGCGATCTTCAGTCGAAACTTCCTGCGTGCTGTCGAGCACCACCAGAACCAGGTCGGCTTCGCTTAGCGCCTCATATGATTTGCGAATCCCGATGCTCTCAGCTTCGTCGGTGGAGTGGCGAATGCCGGCGGTATCGACCAGCCGAATCGGTATACCGCCCAGAGCAACGGTCTCGGTCACAAGATCGCGAGTGGTCCCAGGCGTGGCCGTCACGATGGCGCGCTCCCGCTCGACCAACCGGTTGAAGAGGCTGGATTTGCCGACGTTAGGCCGGCCCACAATAGCCAGCGTCAAACCTTCATGCACCATCTTGCCGTAAGCAAACGATGCCCGCAGCTGCTCCAGCGGCGCTCGCACCTCCTGGATGCGTGACAGGATCCCCTCAACCGGAAGCACCGCTATGTCGTCTTCGGCAAAATCGATCCCGGCCTCCATCACGGCGATCAGTTCCACTAATTTCTTTTTGATCGGCTGCAGGCGGCGTGAGAGCGAGCCTTCAAGCTGCTGGGCCGCGACCTTCGCCTGAAAAAGGGTCTGAGACTCTATCAGGTCGCGAACGGCTTCCGCCTGGGTGAGATCAATACGGCCGTTCAGGAAGGCGCGCATGGTGAATTCGCCGGGCTCGGCCAGGCGGGCTCCACGTAATGTGGCCAGCTCAACGATGTGGCGCAAAACCACGGGCGACCCATGCGCGGAAATCTCTACCACGTCGTCAGCAGTGTAGGAATGTGGCTTGGCGAAGAAGCTGACCACGGCTTCGTCGATGCGCTCCCCGGTGGAAGGCTCAACTACTTCGGCGAAGACCACCCGGCCAGGTTCGAGTTCATGTTTCAGCCGCAGCATCGAAGATGCGATGCTCAATGCTTCCGCACCCGCCAGCCGCACCACTCCAATCCCGCCCCGGCCTGGCGGCGTGGCAATGGCGACGATGGTATCGTCAAGATTCATGTAAGCGACTTGCAACTAGCCACTGGCAATTGGCCAAAACCCAAGCCTTACCGCAAAGGTCGCGAAGGACGCAAAAGCATCAATCTCCGATTTTTCTGTTCCTTTGCGATGTGCGTTCCTTGCTGTCAACGGTTTTGTTACTTGAAAGTTACTAATTGCCAACTGCCAATTGCTAGCTGCTATTTGCTTCTTTCCAGCTTGGCCCAGTGTTCTTCCAGACGCTCATAAATATGATCGACTTTGCGGTGAAGGTGCGCCACCTCCATCTCTGCCTTCAGGTTGACTTCAAAATCGAGGTCTGACTTGAGCCGGTCTTTGGCTGCCTGGCGGTTCTGCGACATCATGATGACTGGAGCCTGTATCGAAGCAATCATCGACAGGAACAGATTCAGAAGGATGTATGGATACGGGTCAAAGTGTTTGGCCAGCAGAGCGCTCGAGTTAAGAATGACCCACACGGCCAGAATCACGCCAAAAATGATGATGAAGGTCCATGAACCGCCGAACGTGGCGACTTTGTCGGCCACGCGCTGCCCGAAGGTCAGCATTTCCTGCTCTTCCACGTTGGGGTTGCGTGAGACCTGGGTACGCAGCAATTCGTCGGTGGCGCGAAGGCGGCGGCCGATTACCGTCAGCACGTCCATGGCGGCATGCGGATGCTTATCGATGAAATCGAGCAGGCGCTCGCGATCCAGCACCAGCATCTGCGTATCTTCACGCGCGATCGCCGTAGCCGTTCGGGGTCCGCCGTCGAGAAAAGAGAGCTCGCCGATCACGTCTCCCTGCTCGATTTCCGAGAGGACAAGCTTCTCGCCTTCGGTGCTTTCCACAAAAAGCTCAACCTGGCCGGTGCGAAGAATAAAGAGCTCGCCGCCGTGATCGCCGTAATGGAAGACGGTTTCGCCCGTCTTGAATTCACGGCTGCCCATCATCTGCGACAGCGCTTCGCGCTCTTCGTCATCGAGCAGGCCAAAGATAGGAACTTCAGCGATCATCGCCACTGTGGTTGACATTAGTTTGTTTGCTCCGCGCCCACTCCGCTATGGCCGGCGCAGCCGAAATCGTGCGCCCCAGGCGGTCATGGCAGTTTTAGTCCGGCAGGTACGCCGGACTTCATGCCCATCATAGCCGAATGCGCATGGCCCGAAGGTGAAGATCGGCTAGCGCCGGGCAGGTCGAGACGGTTTGTAGTTTTTGGGATAGAGAACAACGTAGCGGCGGCCGCCTTCGCCTTCACTCTGGGTGACCAGCGTACCGTGGTCGCGAAAGGCCAGGTGAATGAGCCGGCGCTCGCGCGACGACATGGGTGCAAAGGAATACGGCATTCCGGTTTTGAGCACGCGCTCCGCGGCTACCTCTGCGGCGAGCTTCAGTTCCTGGTGACGAGCCGCGCGGTACCCCTTGCAATCAAAGCTGACGCGATCATGCTCTTCCGGATGAAGATGCAGCGACTCATGAGTCAGCAGCTCAAGGGCGCGCAAAGCTTCACCATTGCGTTCGAGCAGCAACTGGCTGTCAGGACCAGCAAGCTCCACCAGGATGTCAGGGGTCTCCAGCTCCTGCCCCGCGGCAACCGGAGGGTTCACCGTGATCCTGTATTTCAGCTTGAACGCTCCTGAAGCAATCACGTTCTTCAGAAACGAATCGATCTTCCTGGCCGTGCCAACTTTGTCCTGAAGCATCTCTCTGGCTCAAACTCTCCGGGCAATTCTACAGGGCTTTTGCCCTTAACGCTTGCGGGTGGCGCGCCGTTCCATGGTCTTTTTCACCTGCTGGCCCAGTTCAGAACGGTTGATCACCAACTGCTGCGCGTAACCCAGCAGGGTGCTCAAGGCCCAGTAAATGGACAATCCGGCGGCAACGCCCCAACTGAACCCGCCAATCATGATCGGGCCCATGAAGGTCATGATTTTCTGCTGGGCCGGGTCCATGCCCGCCTGCGGCGCGCTTTTCTGCTGAACGAACATCGCGACGACGATCAGGATAGGCAGAATATGCCACGGGTCAGGCGCGGAAAGATCATGGATCCAAAGCCAGCTTGCCTGCCGCAACTCAATCGCGTTGTTCAGCATGGCATAGAAAGCGATCAGAAAGGGCATCTGCAGAAGCAGGGGGAAGCAGCCGCCTACCGGATTCACGCCTTCCTTCTTGTACAGCGCGGACATTTCTTTTTGCATCTCCGCGCGACGCGGATCCGTGATGCTATAGCGCTTGTACTTCTCCGTAATCGCCTTCACCTGCGGCTGGATTCGCTGCATTCGCAGTGACGATTTCATGCTGGAGATGCGCAACGGCAACAACACCATGGTGATCACGACCGTAAGGAAAGCTATCGACCATCCCCAGTTGGGGATCCAGTGCTCATATGTCCATTTGAGCCAGAGGAACAGTGGCCGGGCAATGAACCCGAACATGCCGAAGTCATAGATACCGCGAAGATCGGGACCGCCAGGCTGTGCCTGTGTTCCTTCCAGCAGGTCCACTGCCTTGGGTCCGCCAAAGATGCGCACTTGCGTGGGTCCGTTCGCGTGCCCGACCGCAATCCCGACCACATTTGCCTTGTCCTTGGCTTCATCCGGCTTTTCCGGATTTTTTGGCGCATCCGCCTGGCTGTTGAGGGTGACCAGCACGGCGTCTTTGGGATTGTGAGGCATGAAAGCCGCAGCAAAATATTGATCGGCAGCGGCAATCCAGTTGAACGGCCCGGGCAGCGTCTGCCCGCCGACAATCCATTTCTTGCTGCTCAGAAGGCCGCCGGAAACAGCCGCCTTGCGTTCGACACTGCCGTTCTGTTCCCAGTCCACTTTGGTGGAAAGGAAGGACGCGGGTGCAACCTGATCCCCAAATCCGCTGGGCCATTGCAGAAGCGCCTGCACGTGTTGACCGTCGCGCCTCACCTCAGTCTCGGCGTCGAGAATGTAGTCTTGCTCCACGCGGAAAGTCTTCTTGACTGTGACATCGCCGTCAGAGTACTCGAAGGTCAGCGGACCGGTTTTGGAGGCGGGGCTGGTGTTGACATAGAGCGCCTCGTTCAGCTTCTTTTTGAGAGCCTCGTCGTACATGAAGAGCGAGAGCGGATATCCCAGTTGCGGCGCGATCTGCTGGTTGACCAGATCAAAGGGCTTACCTGCATTGTCTGTGTAACGATACGTGCCGTTCCTGTTTTTTGATAGCAGCAGCCATGACTTCACCACCGCACCGCGATTGGAAAAAGTGATGCGATAGGAGTTTGTTTCCAAAACTGACTCGGCTTCAGCGTTCGCCACCTTCACCGGAGTTTTTGCTGCAGGGGCCGGGGTCTTCGGCGAAACCGGCGTGCCGGTCGGCGCCGCTCCCGGCGTGGCGGCGGGCGCCTGTTGCGATGACGATTGCTGCTGGCTCTTCTCCTGCGTTGGAGGCTGGGGGGCCTTGGGCAAAAAGAATTGCATTACGCCAAGCACCAGGAAAACGGCCAACAGCGCTATCAGCATTCGCTTGTCTGAGCCCGGTTCGTGTTGGGGGTTTCTGTATTCGGCCAATTTTTTCTGTCGCTTCGCTCCAAACCGCTGGAGCCTTATTTACTTAAACTATTTCATCGTGCCTTGTTGCCTACCGCTCGGCAGCTTGGGCCTCGCGGATTTTCTTCCTGTCGACTGTTTTCTGTCGCTTCGCTCCAAACCGCTGAAGCCTTATTTCTTAAACTACTTCATCGTGCCGTTGCACTAAGCCGCTGGCTGATGCGTTCCTTGCCTCAACGCTTCCAGGCACAGGATCGTAGCCACCGCGGGAAAACGGGTGACACCGGAAGATACGCCATGCTCCCAGAATAGTTCCGCGGAAGAATCCATGCCGCGCGATGGCTTCCTGCGCGTACTCAGAACAACTGGGCACGTAGCGGCATGAGGCAGGAAGCAGAGGCGAAATCAGCCTCTTGTACAACTCGAGCAGCCATACGGCGATTCGTGCCATCTTTCCTTACCTCGCAGATCCCTTGCCGCGCTGAGACTTATGTCGCTGGACCGCGGCAAAAACCTGACCGATCTCCTTGTCCAACTGCGCAAACTTCATCTGTAAAACGCTTTTCCTGGGGTGCAGTACAACGTCGAGCGGGCGAGCCAGCTCCGCCAGGTGCCGCCGCACCGCGGCTCGCATCCGGCGGCGAATGCGATTGCGTTCCACGGCGCCGCCCAGAACTTTACCCACTGTAAAACCCACACGCGGGCTCCGAGAGCCTGCGCCTTCGCAATAAAAAGCAATCATGTTCCCGGAAAAGTGTTTTTTGCCCTGCCGGTAAACCGCCTGAAAGTCGGCATGTTTAAGCAGTCGTGAGCTCCTGGGGAACTTGAATGAAGCGTTTTCTGGAGTATCATTCACGGCTGGTCTGGCAGGAAGAATGGACATTGGCTGGGAGATTATTCCCTGAAGCCGGGCTTGACTGAGACCCGCTTCCTTCCTTTGGACCGGCGGCGAGACAGCACGGCCCTTCCACTTTTTGTTTTCATACGGGTGCGAAAACCGTGCGTCTTGGAGCGGCGGCGACGGTTAGGTTGAAAAGTGCGCTTCGGCATGTATTTGTGGGACTCCTACTCGGGATTGTTCACGTTGGACAAACGTTAAGTATAAAGAATCTGGAGGATTCGTGCCACTTGCCGGCATGAACAGAGCCATCGGCAGCCCTGATGGGATCACTCTTTCCCCGGAAAGCCGCGGTGGCTTGAAAGGCCATGCCAGTCACCTGAAAATATTCTTTCCGTTCAAAATGAGACACGTGAAGCTGATTGGAACATGGGATTTTTTGTCGGCCTCCTGCCATCATGCTCTCCTTGCCAGCGCTTGGGGGCTGTTCATTCAATTTTCTAGCCACAATGTTTGAAGTGCCACAGTCTGAATTCACTCCACCTGCATGCAACGCAAGCGCCAAGAAGCGCAATTGCACTATGATTGCTGCAGGAAAAATGATTCATCGCGTTGGCGAACGCATCGTGGTTGCGGCAAAAAGAAAATCTCATGAAATTTTTTTGTGCGCGCACATTTCAACCAAGTGAAGTTCGTGCTAGTATGCCGACCAGTCCAGATTTTTTAGTTTGCACTGCAAATTGTTCAGGCTCTGTGGAGCGCCCATGGCAGAGCAAGATCAAAATCTCCAATTTACTAACGGGCCCCTGGCCGGCTCGCAATAGGAAACATCCAGAGAAATGTCATTACCCGCTGCGACCGTAACCGCAACCGCGAATCCGTGGCTCCGAATCCTGGGAGCACTGGAAAAAAAGATCACCCGCCACTCCTACGACACCTGGCTCAAGCCGACGCGGTTCAGCCATACCAACGGCACGATTATTTTTGTTCGCGTACCGAACACCGAGTTTCGCGACATTGGCGATCGCTTTGGCGACCTGATTCAGGAAGCCATGGATACATTGGCGCCGGAATACCAGGACGTAAAATTCATTACTCCGGAAGAAGATCCTACGGTGCCTCCCGTCCGCGTCGACGGGGGCTTTGCTCCGGTCTCAGCCAGCGTGCCCGTCCAGAATGCAAATCGGCAACAGCGGTTTGATTGGGATTCCGCGGCGCAGCTCAGCCCCAAGTACACATTTGGCGCGTTCGTGATCGGCGCTGGAAATCAGTTTGCACACGCGGCCGCGCAGGCGGTTGCGGAACGCCCATCCAAGGCTTATAACCCGCTGTTCCTGTACGGCGGCGTGGGCATGGGCAAGACCCACCTGATGCAGGCCATTGGACACGAAGTGAAGCGGCGGCAGCCGCATGCCTCCATCTGCTACATCTCCAGTGAAAAATTCACCAATGAGATGATCAACTCGCTGCGCTACGACCGCATGATCAGTTTCCGCGACAAATTCCGCAACGTCGACGTGCTGCTGATCGATGACATTCAGTTTTTGGCGCAGAAAGAGCGAACGCAGGAAGAGTTTTTCCATACTTTCAATGCGCTGCATGAGTCGATGAAGCAGATTGTGATCGCCAGCGACCGTCCGCCGAAAGAGCTGCCGGAAATTGAAGACCGTCTGCGCTCCCGTTTTGAATGGGGGCTGATCGCGGATATTCAGCCGCCTGACCTGGAGACCAAGGTCGCCATTCTGCAGAAGAAAGCTGAGTCAGAGCGGGTCACGATATCGACCGACCTTGCGCTGTACATTGCTTCGAACGTCCGCACCAACGTGCGTGAGTTGGAAGGCGCGCTGATCCGGCTGATTGCCTATTGCTCCCTCACCGGAGCTGAGGTGAACCTGAATACGGCGCAGCAGGTGTTGAAGAATTTTATTGACTCCCAGGCGCGCAAGATCACGATTGACGCGATTCAGAAAGCCGTGGCGGAACAGTTTGGCCTGCGCGTGACGGAGATCAAGGCCAAGAGCAACTCGCGCGCCATCGTCTTCCCGCGGCAGATCGCCATGTACCTGGCCAAGCAGATGACAGAAGCGTCGTTGCCGGAGATTGGACGGCAGTTTGGCGGCAAGCACCACACCACCGTCATGCACTCGATCGACAAAATCGAAGAGCAACGGCAGGCAGACAAGGACTTGAACCGGCTTCTGAACAAGCTGACGGAGACGCTCAATAGCTGATTGCACAAACGGGAGTGCAATGCGCGGATGATTTCCCGTCGCACAATTCTGGTCAGCGGTCCACGCGCAGAGAACCCGGAGATTTTTTTCAGAAATAAGAACCGGTGATTCCTGCGCAAATTTCCGAATACGGATTAGAATGGGCAGTCCTGTGCTGGCGCGCAGGAAGCTGTACACTAGCGGGTTGTGCCGGGGATAGCTGGAACGTGGCGCTCGAGGATCCGGGCCAAACTATTTGATGTAAGGCAATTTTGATTAATATTGAGGGAGCCACATTTATGCCTTCTTCCGTGGCCACTGAGGCGGGAGTCGCAATGGAAATCAGCGTCAGCAAGAATGATCTGTTAAAAGAGCTCACAGCGACACAGGGCGTGGTGGAGCGCAAGACGACGATCCCCATTCTCTCGAACTTCCTCTTTGAGGCAGGCGACGACAAACTTTCCATCACCGCGACCGATCTTGATCTGAGCCTGCGTACTGCGTGCCCGGCGAAGGTCAAAAAGGAAGGCTCCTGCACGGTACCGGCGCGCAAGCTTTATGACTACGTAAAACTTCTCGGCGATGGCGATATCAGCATCAAGCTCCTGGAAAACCATTGGGTGCAGATCCGCAGCGGGCGGTCGAACACCAAGATGGTGGGTATGGCCCGGGCCAATTTTCCTGCGCTGCCGCTGTTTCCTGCCGAGTCCGCCATTCAACTGCCTGCACCCGTGCTGCGACAGTTGATTGCCAAAACGATTTTCTCGATCTCCAACGAGGAATCGCGCTATACCCTGAACGGTGCCTTGCTGGTGTTGAAGCCCGAATCCCTTACCATGGTAGCTACGGATGGCCATCGTCTGGCCCACATTGAGCATGCCAACACCAAGCTGCCGGTAAACGGCGAGATGCGCGTCCTGGTTCCTAAGAAGGCCATGGCCGAGCTCAGCACGCTGCTGAACTCGACCGACGCCCAAAGCGTGGAGTTTGCCAAGGATGAATCGACACTGTTCTTCCGCATTGGCGGCCGCTTGCTGACCTCGCGCCAGCTTACCGGTCAGTTCCCCAACTACGAGGCAGTGCTGCCCCGCGACAACAACAAGTTCATCACCGTGCACTGTGACGAACTTTCTTCCGCCATCCAGCGTGTGGCGCAATTTGCCGATGAGCGTTCCAATGCCATACGCCTTCGCGTGGAAAAGAACGAACTGAAGGTCTCGTCATCCAATACCGAGACGGGAGAATCCGAAGACTCGATCGAGACAGCTTATGCCGGCGATCAATTGGTGATCGGCTTCAATTCGCAGTATCTGTTGGAGTTCCTGAAAGTTGTGGGCGCTGGCGACGTCCGCTTTGAATTCAAAGACGCGCAGACGGCCGGCCAGTTGCGTCCGGACGAGGCTGCAGACAGCGAATACCGCTATCGCTACATCGTGATGCCGATGCGCATCTGAGGCAGCAAACGACACACAAAAAAGAGCAGGCCGGACAATTGTCCGGCCTGTTCTACTAGCGGGAGAAAATTTTACTGGACCATCTTGCGGGCCATCACGCGATCGACCGTCTGTTCGACGTTGGGCAGGAATGAGTCCACGCCACCCATGGCGGACACTGGTGAGAATCGCGTGGATACCAGCACATCATTCCAGCGTTGGAAGATGAGACGGCTGGGAGAATCGAGAACGTTTTTGCGCGCCGGTTCCGGCCGCATGAGACAGTAAGCCCAAAAAGCCAACACCGACATGAAGAAAGCGGATTCTATGATGCTGAGCGTTTCCGCCCGCGCGGGGAACTGAACCCTAAGATAAGAGAAACTCAAATCCAAGGCTGCTGTGGATCCCAGCCCGAGCGCGATGCTCATGTTGTAATTGCGCCAGGAAAGGCCGAGCCTTACTTCCAGGAAGAAGAAAAGCAGCAGCAGGCCACACTGCATAAGGCGTGTGCTTCGCTCCAGAAGCGCAACGGCGGCTGCAACTTTGCTGGGTTGTCCACCGGCTGTAACCAGGGCCGTCAAAACGCCGGCAAACAGAAGGAAAATCGCCGCCCAACGAAAAAGCATCTTTCCTAAATCAATTAAGGCCGAATATGGTTTCAGCGCGTTCACTAAGATTTCAAACATCACGCCGAATTCCAGGCCCGTATTGATGAAACTGGATGCCCAGTAAAAGTAGTAGTACTGATTGTCTGATAAGAAGGCGTGAGCCGGGATGCTGATCAACACCCCGATTGCGTTAAAACAGACGTAGAGGAAGAAGATAGGGAAATTAGTCCTGACCTTGCGCGCCAGCAGAGTAGCCGCGATATAGGCCTGCAGAAGGGCCACGCCTGCGGTCAGGATACAGTTCCAATCAAACGCGCTGTGAGAGCTATCCACAGTAGCCAGCCTCCGAAGGAGCGCAAGCATACTATCGCCTTGACTTGCTTCGCAAGAGTCTCAAGAGCACGGAAGTACATTTACTTAATAGTTAACAATCCACAATCCTGGCTTGTAAAATCAACCAGTTGAGGAAGCTCGGATTACCGTGCTTGCTGCGGCACCGGGGCTGGCCTTGGGGGGCATGGGCCAGGCCAGGCCGAGGTGGTTGCAGCACTTGAGAACGCGGCCATTCCTGCGAAAAGGATCAGGCCAATGATGGTTGAACGAAGTAGTGCTTTCATGGGGAAGGTCTCCTGTGTTCTCTCTCCAAAAGGCTCTTACTTGGTGGTGCGTTTCAGGTACTCTGAAATGCGCCATGAAGTATACATTTCATGCCTAAGTTTTCAACGATTTATTAGTACAATCTGCTATCCCAAAAACGGATCGTTTCCGCTGCTCCCATCAGCCTCCGAGCCCCCCTCCACCTGTTACGGAAGGGAATGTCCAGATGCCAATGAGGCCATTGAATTTAAGTAACTTATTAAGAAAGCTCTAATGATGGAATCGGTGAGGGTTTTCGAGTTTCACGAGGCTTGAACTTGCCCGAGAGAGAATCTTTTCAGTCAACACCTGGATCCGCCCGAACCGGCAGGTTAAGCTTCCTAACAAAGTTTGGATCGATTTTCGCGGCTTTCTGGCGAGGGTGCGGAGCAAAATTTTGCTTGCCTTCTATGACCTCTAAAACAGCTCTGCTGTGATACAATAGTAAGTTATTCAAACATCAACTAAGTAGTTGATATTAAGCAACTTGAGTCCCGTCCCGTCGAAGATTTTTTACCCCGTGGGACTTGGAGTTTTTAAGCGGCAACACAGGAGTCCGGATTTTGGCCCGAGAATCTGCAACAGCCACAGCGAAAGAAATGGCAGAACAAAACAAAAGCAAAAAGAACGGCGGCAACGGAAACGGAAATTACACCGCGGAAGACATCAAGGTTCTGGAGGGGATGGAGGCGGTCCGTCTCCGCCCCGCGATGTACATCGGCTCGAACGGCGAGATGGGATTGCACCATCTGGTCTATGAAGTAGTCGACAATTCAGTCGATGAAGCTCTCGCCGGCTTTGCCTCGCAAATTGATGTCACGATCCATATCGACAACTCCATCACGGTGGTGGATGACGGGCGCGGTATTCCTGTCGATGACATGGTGGTCGACAACGAAAAAATTCCCGCAGCGCAGGTAGTACTGACCAAGCTGCACGCCGGCGGAAAGTTCGATACTTCCACTTACAAAGTTTCCGGCGGATTACACGGCGTCGGCGTTTCGGTGGTGAACGCGTTGAGCCACCAGCTGGATCTCGAGATCTGGCGCGACGGTCATGTGTGGGAGCAGGCCTATTCCAAGGGCGAGCCGCAATCCAAGCTCAAGAAAACCGGCAACACCAAGAAGCGCGGCACCAAGATTCATTTCCTGCCCGATAAAGAGATCTTTACGACCACGGAATACAACTTTGACACGCTGGCGCAGCGCCTGCGCGAGTTGGCTTTCCTGAATAAGGGCCTGGAAATCAACCTGACGGACGAACGCCAAACCGACGCCAAGACCGGCGAAGCCAGGAACCTGAAGTTCAAATATACGGGCGGCATTGCCGAATTCATCAAACACCTGAACCGGGGCAAGAGCGTGCTGCATGACCGCCCGATCTACATGGAAGCAGAGCGCGACGGCGTGGCCATGGAGATCGCTCTCCAGTACAACGACGGCTATTCGGAAACCGTCTTCAGCTTCGCCAACAACATCAACACGGTGGACGGCGGCACCCATCTCTCCGGCTTCCGTACGGCGCTGACCCGCACCATCAACTACGCCGGGCAGCAGCTTGGCCTGTTCAAGGATGTAAAAGAAAATCTCACGGGTGACGATGTCCGCGAAGGCCTGGTGGCGGTAGTCAGCGTGAAGCTGCCGCAGCCCCAGTTTGAAGGCCAGACCAAAGGCAAATTGAATTCCGATATCGCCGGCGTGGTGCAGGCGTTCCTGAACGAACGTCTCGGGGGTTTCTTTGAGCAGAATCCTCCGGTCGCGCGCAAGATCATCAACAAGGCAATTGAAGCGGCCCGTGCGCGCGAAGCGGCCCGCAAAGCCCGCGATCTCACACGGCGCAAAGGCGCGCTCGATGGCGGAGGACTGCCGGGCAAGCTGGCCGACTGCTCCGAACGCGACCCCAATCGCTGCGAACTGTTCCTGGTGGAAGGCGAGTCCGCCGGTGGCACGGCCAAGCAGGGGCGTGACCGGCGTTTCCAGGCGATCCTGCCGCTGAAGGGAAAAATTCTGAACGTAGAAAAAGCCCGCTACGACAAGATGCTGAGCCACGAAGAAATTCGGGCCATGATTACCGCGCTCGGCACAGGGATCGGCAAAGAAGATTTTGATTCCGCGAAACTGCGTTACGCAAAAATCATTTTGATGACAGACGCCGACGTGGACGGCTCACACATCCGCACGCTGCTGCTCACCTTCTTCTTCCGCCACATGAACGATCTGATCAAACGCGGGAACGTTTTTATCGCGCAGCCGCCGCTGTATGGAATCAAGAAGGGCAAGTCGCAGCAATACATCAAGGACGATCGCGAGTTCGTGCGCGTGATGGTGCGGCGCGCAGCTGAAGGCATGGTCGTCCGCTATGGTGAGGGCGCCGCGAAACTGGAAGGCGCCGTGCTGGCCAAGTTCATGACCACACTGAACGAATACCTCACCTTTTTCGACAAGGTGGACAAGCGCTTGCGGAATGAACGCATCACCGAGTTGATGCCGCGGCTGGGCATTACACAGCGCCCTGACTTTGAAGGCGACAAGAAAACGCCGCCGAAGAAGATTGAAAAACTGGCAAAAGAAATCAACAAGCTGGCCAAGGAATGCCAACTCAAGCACGTGGACAGCTATTTTGACGAAGAACACAACCTTTGGGGCGTGAAATTCACGGATTCGCAGGGCGCCGAACGCCAGATCAATTGGGCTTTGGCAGCCACGCCGGAATACCGGCAGATGATCGCCAAGTTCAAGCTGATTGAAGAAAACATGCAGCCCCCGTTCGTGGTGGAAGTCCTGGCCAAGGGCACCAACGGTGGTGATATCGCTTCTGACCTGAGCGACGCGGAGCGGGAAGACCTGGAGAAAGCGGCGAAGAAATCGTCGAAGGCCCCGATCCGCCGGACCAAGATTGAAGCCGAACGTGTGGAGAAGACCTCCGCGCGCGAGCTTTTTGACTACGTGCTGGCCGAAGGCAAGAAAGAATACAGCGTGCAGCGCTACAAAGGGCTGGGCGAGATGAGTTCGGAACAGCTGTGGCAGACCACGATGGATCCTGAGCGCCGCACGCTACTCTCCGTCAAGGCGGAAGACATCGAGGCCTGCGAGGTGATCTTTACCACGCTGATGGGCGAGGACGTTGAATCGCGGCGCAAGTTCATCGAAGAAAACGCTCTGGATGTGAAGAATTTGGACATTTAAGTTAATTCCGCAAACCGATATCCAAGGCAGGCTTAACCGCCTGCCTATTTTCTTCAGCAAAAAACCTACTCGGGTTCGTTCTGTCAGCCGCAAGGAAGATGAAGGCCATTTTCGGCGGGAAAACTGCCGTACAAACGCCGGCCTACGCCTAGTAACTGGATGGCGAACTTGCCGGTGTGATCACCAGTGCTGGTGTCCGAGGACGATAATAGACAATCACCGCCACGGTCATGAACACCCACAGAATCAGCGTAACGACACTGCCTTCGGGACCCACCGGCCCTCCGCTGAGCCAATCCGGGCCTTGCGTATGCGGGTTCAGTAGATGTCCTGGGGCCTGAAAACCGCTGTCATTTACGCCATAAAAGAAAGATTGTCCCCAGTCCCAGCCGGCGTGTGCGCCAACCGCCATCCAGAGGCTGCCGGTGCGCCAGAGCGTGGCGGCCGCGAAAAGACCGAAGCAAATAACGGCAATAATGCCGATCTTGGTCTCGCCCGTATTGCCCATGTGGGCGCGGGCAAACACAAGGGAGGTGATGATAGCGGCAGGCCAAAAACCAAGCCCGTCAGTGAGGGTGTATTGTCCGTATCCCCGGAAAAAAAATTCTTCAAACAAGCCTACAAGGAGAAAAACCACCCACCATAGAACCGCCCATCCCAGGATCTGGATGTTCAACGGGCTGAAATGGCCAAAATAGAAAACGCCGAGAGCGCGAAGCACGAGCAGCAGCACAGTCAGGGGCAGAAATCCCCAGAGCAAGTAAGCCGAAAAAAAAGTTGGAACAATCGATCGCTGCAATGGCAGGCCGTAAACACCTACTTTGCGATGTTCGATCCGGCTCATGACCCACGCAAAAAAGAGAACCACCAAAAAGATAACTAGTTCACCGATCGCCTGGAAAACAGCCTTGAGAAAATCGGGGAGCTGCGGAGCAGCGTGCGCACCGCCGGACTGCTTTACCACGAATGCACCAATTCGCTGCACAGCTTGAAGGAGGGCGAAAATCATGCCGCAGTAGATCGCGAGTCGCCATCCGGCACGAAGGCCGCGGTCGTTGAAGAAGATGATCCTGGCTGGGTGAGACGATCTTGCAGGCGCTGGCTCAGATTCCATAATCCTCCGTGAAACAAACGCCAGCATTGACTTTACCAGAAAGACGTATCCGGAGACGCCTTGTCAGCGGCAATCGGTACCCGTTTCATTTTGCCAACTAGAGAATCCCGGTGGCCCGGGGATCGCTAGACGCTGATACTGCGAGTGGGTCAATTTTTCAAACTGACCCAGCCTGCATGATACAACTGTCAATTCATGTTTCAGCTGCTTAAAGAGTTCACAGTAGGGAGACCGCAGATTTTTGCCGGACTCATGCTGCTGGCATTTCTGGCGCAGTGCCTGTGGACTGCCGAGTCGCGCAAAATCAGCCCGCTGGAATATCAATACATGCTTACCGGGTTTTCCAACTCGGCCGGCGCCGGAGTTGAGACCGCTTCACCGTTTACCAGCCTGGTGGCAACCGTGCCGCTGAGGGTCATACGCCTTCTGCGGCAGTTTGGTCCGCAATCCTGGAACGCGGCGCTGGCGCTGCCGCGCCCCTGGGTGCTGCGTCTGCCTTTTGTGATCTTCGGCGTGTGGCTCGCCGGAGCGCTGTGGTGGGTGGCGCGCCGACTGTTTGACGATGAAGGCGGCTACGTGGCGCTGGCGCTCTATTGCAGCTCACCGGCAATGATAAAAATCAGCAGCAACATCGGCCCGGAGATCATACTGGCCTGGAGCATACTTGGTCTGACCTATACGGCTATCGGCGTGGCGCATACGCTGTATGCTCCGCCCCGGAAGTGGGCGCCGCGGATTGTGATTCTCGGACTTTCCATCGGCTTTGCCCTGGCGACGGCCTGGTGGTCTTTTACCCTGATCCTCTTGGCCTTTGCTTACATGCTGTATCTTTCGCCGGGACGCCGACGGGAGGCGTTCGTTGTCGTGATGAGCGCTTCTGCTCTGGGTTGCATCGTGCTGGCGGTGATCACCTGGATTACCGGCACCACGGGACTGAGCATTCATACGATGCTGGCGCAAAAGCCGACTCTCGAGGTTCTGCGGAATCTGGCGTTTCCGCTGTCAGCACAGACGGAAGATTATGTCCTGGTGTTTCTGTTCATTGTGGCGCTCACCGCGTACGGGAGCTGGCCGCGAGCACGCTATTTCGGCAACACGGCTCCGCTGGTGTCCGCGCTGGCATGTGTGCTGCTCTTCTCCCTGGTTCCGGCGATTCACATCTGGAACGCAACTCTCGGGCTTACGTTTGTATTCATATTTATTGGCGGCCTGGCGGCAGACCTGCTGGAAACCCGATATCGAAGCTATGCGCTGGTAATTTTGATTGCAGGTTTCGCAGTGCGTATCGTTCTAACCTTGCTGGCTTTAAGAGGCTGGGTACAAAACTTAATGTAGCCCCCAAGCATCCGGGATTATCATAGTAGGTGTAAGCGCGCCGGGCTGCTAGCCGGGCAGGTGGGATATGTCGCGTCGAATCGTCGGCTTATTTGCTTTGTCGGTATTGGCCTTGCAATCACTGCAAGCACAAACGTTCAGCCGTGGCGCTCCAGCAAGCGTGGTTTCACCCACGCCGGATGGCCAGATGCACGGCGTCCCAGCCAGCGTGGTTTCACCTACACCCTTGCCGCCGGGCGTTCATCGGCCGGTTCCGCCGCCGTTTATTCGCACGCGCGGGCCACTGCGCCGCTTTGGCAGTCCGCACAGGCGAGCCGTGTTTGTCCCTGTTCCGCTTTTCTACAGCTATTACGATCCCGGCTATTACCCTTCGGTAGCTGATCCAAGCGTGCCCGATCCCGCACTCGTTGATCCCGCACAAACACAGCAGGCACAGCAGCAACAGCCTGCTGCGGCGAATAGCGATGACGAGTTGCGCGCCGCCTACCTGCAGGGCGCGCGCGATGCTTTAGCTCAGAAAGACGACAGCCGTTACGGCCAGCACTACCTGGATTCACGGGAACGCGACCGGCAGCAAACAGTAGCCGACTCGAGCCAGGTTCGGCAGGATGAGCCACCGGCAGCGCGGCCGCAAGAGGATAAATCGCCGGCCACGGTTTTCATTTTCAAGGACGGCCACCAGCTCGAGACCAAGAACTACGCGATCATGGGTGAAACGCTGTTCGATTTCTCCAGTGCGGCAATTAAGAAGATCAACGTCGCGGATATCGACACCACAGCCACGATTAAGGCAAACGATGATCGCGGCGTCCAAGTGAAGCTGCAGTAGGAAAAATTGGTAAATGGGTAAGTTGGTAAGTTGGTAAATTTTGAACGCGATTTTGTTCGCGCTTTTATTTACCAAATTACCAATTTACCCATTTGTTGATTTGCATTCGCGTCTCATTCCGCAGGGGCATTCAGGAAGCGCCACTGCGCTTGCCATTGTGGTATAATTTCCTGTATTCCTCTGGCACATAACTTCTTGTAAATGCAAGCATTTAGCGGACATTTCGGCGGGGCCAAAGGGTCTCCTGCAATGGCTTGCAGTGTGTCTGAAAATTGCCCTCTTGGATGAGAAAAAAATATGGCAGATGAGCAGAACCCACAGTTGCCACTAGCACCGCCTCCGGGTGGTGACGGCCCGGGTGGTCCGGGCGCGGCAAATATTCAACCCGTCAACATTGAAGAGGAGATGCGGCGCTCGTATCTCGACTATTCGATGTCAGTGATCATTGGGCGCGCTTTGCCCGACGTGCGCGATGGGTTGAAGCCGGTGCATCGCCGGATTTTGTACACGATGCAGAACATGGGCTTGCAGCCCAACAAGGCCACTCGCAAGTGCGCCCGCATCGTGGGAGACGTGATGGGCAAGTATCATCCTCACGGGAACCTCGCCGTTTACGATGCCCTGGTGCGGCTCGCGCAGCCGTGGAGCATGCGCTATCCGCTGGTTTTCGGACAGGGAAACTTCGGTTCGGTGGATGGCGATATGCCTGCGGCCGACCGTTACACGGAAGCCAAGCTGGCGCAGGTGGCGACCGGGCTTCTCGAAGATCTCGACAAGGAAACGGTCGACTTCCATCCCAACTATGACGAAAGCGAAGTCGAGCCTGATGTTCTTCCCACGCGCGTACCCAATCTTCTGGTGAACGGCTCGGACGGAATCGCGGTCGGAATGGCGACCAAGATTCCACCGCACAATCTCACGGAGATCGTGGAAGCCGCGATCATGCTGGTGAACAATCCAGCCACAACGCTCAAGGAAATTCTGAAAGTCGTGAAAGGCCCCGATTTTCCCACTGGCGCCTATATTTACGGTCGCGGCGGGATCGAAGCAGCGTACACCAACGGCCGCGGACGCTTCACCATGCGCGCCAAAGCCGCAATCGAAGACCTGCCCCAGGGACGCAAGGCGATCATCGTCACGGAAATTCCTTACCAGGTGAACAAAGCCTCGCTGGTAAAGCGCATTGCCGAGCTCGTCAACGAAAAAGTGATTGACGATATCGTTGAGCCGCGCGACGAGTCCGGCCGCGACGGCATGCGCATTGTGATCGAGCTTAAGCGCGGCGCCGAAGCGCAGATCATCCTGAACCAGCTTTTCAAGCATACGCAACTCCAGGAAAGCTTCAGCATGATCTTCCTGGCGGTGGTGAATGGCCAGCCCAAGGAGATGGGGCTGGTGCAGGCAATCCAGCATTTCATCGATCATCGCGTTGACGTGGTGCGGCGGCGCACGGTTTACCTGCTCGAGAAAGCCCGCGAGCGCGAGCATATTTTGGAAGGCTACAAGATCGCGCTGGACAACATGGATGCGGTCATCAAGATCATTCGTGGATCGGGTTCGCGCGCCGAAGCCAAAGAGAACCTGCTGGCGGCCAAGTTCAAGATCGTGGACAAGCAGATCCAGGCCAAGGTGGGCGGGGCGGAAGGCAGGCTGTCACCGAAACAGGCCGACGCGATCCTGGAACTGCAACTGTACCGCCTGACCCGGCTCTCGACGGAAGAAATTCTCAAAGAGTTGGACGAGATTCGCGAGAAGATCGCCGAATATGAATCCATCCTGGCCTCCGACAAGAAGCTGCGCAGCGTGATCGTGACGGAATTGGAAGAGGTCAAAAAAGATTTCGGCGACGAACGGCGCACCGAGATCATTGACGAATCCACTGAGATCACCCTGGAAGACCTGATTGCCGACGAGCAGGTGATCGTGACGGTTTCGCACAGCGGATACCTCAAACGCACGCCTCTTTCCACCTACCGGCAGCAGCGCCGCGGCGGCACCGGCCGCACCGGCATGAAAACGCGCGAAGAGGATTTTGTCGAATATCTGTTTGCGGCGTCGACGCACTCCTATCTGTTGATCTTTACCAACACCGGACGTGTGTACTGGCTGAAGGTCTATGAAGTGCCCGACGTAGGCGCGGCGGGCAAGGGCAAGCACATCGGCAACCTGGTGGCCTTGCAGCCCGGGGAAACCGTCAAGACGTTGCTCGAAGTACGCAATCTCGAAGAAGAGAACCGTTATGTATTCTTCGCCACGCGCAAAGGCACGGTGAAGAAGACGCCGGTCAAGGACTTCTCCAACGTGATGTCGCGCGGGATCATTGCTATCGGAATCGACAAGGACGATGAGCTGGTTGCTGTCCGCCTGACTGACGGTAATCAGATTGTCTTCCTGGCCTCGCACGAGGGCATGGCGATCCGGTTTGATGAAGAAGATGTGCGCTCGATGGGGCGTCCGGCTTACGGTGTTCGCGGTATGGGCCTCGACAAGAACGATTACATCGTAGGCGTGGCCGTGACCCCGAAAGACGGCAAGAAGAAGACCAATGGCAAAGGCGAGGAAGAGACCACGCCGACGCTCATCCTGAGCGTGACCGAACAGGGCTACGGCAAGCGAACTCCGGTGGAAGAGTACCGGCTGCAGTCACGAGGCGGCAAAGGCGTAATCAACGTGAAGACCACCGCTCGCAATGGAAATGTCGTTGGCATCATGCTGGTGGACGAATCTTCCGAAGTCATGCTGATCAGTCAATTTGGCAAGATCATCCGCATCGACACCACAACCATCCGCGAAGCCGGCCGTTCCACCCAGGGCGTGCGCCTGCTGAATCTGGAAGAAGGCGACCGCGTGGCATCGGCGACCGTCCTGCAGGAACGGGAAGAAGAAGAGCCGAAGCTGTTGCAGTAGTGGCAAGTTCAAAATGATGAAGCGAACGCCTCCGCAAAACGGAGGCGTTTGTGTTTAGGGAGCTTTTTATCCAGTCGCGCTTGGTCACTGTGCTGGGCGAATATCCCGCGACGATAATTCAGGATGTTTCACTCGCCGGTGAAACATCGCAAGATATCGATCGATCACGCCTGCAATAGTTCATCAAACGATGAACTATTAAGGGCAACGAATCATTAGAATATCCGCTAGAGAGTCATCATGAAGGAAAAACATGCAATCTCGACTTTAGGTTATCTGCTGGCGGATCCCGGCAGAGCGGCCATGCTGGTGGCGTTGCTGGAAGGACGCGCTTTGCCTGCCGGAGAGTTAGCCAGAGCCGCTTCAGTTTCAGCACAGAGCGCGAGCGCTCATCTGGCCAAGCTAAGCCGGGGCGGCCTGATTACAATGCAGCAGCAAGGGCGCTGCAGATTTTACAAGCTGGCTGGACCGCGCGTCGCCAATGCGCTGGAAGCCCTGGGTGCAATCTCAACCGCCAGGCCGTCGACAGAGTACATCGTGGCCCGAGCCAGTGAGTCTCTGCTGCTGGCACGGAGCTGCTATGACCATCTGGCGGGACGCATCGGCGTCGCGCTGGCTGAAACAATGCAAAAACAGCACATGATCGCACCCGAAGGTGAACGCGATTATCGTGTGACCGCCCGAGGCGCGGATTGGCTCAACGGCTTTGGAGTGGAGATGGAAGCGCTGCGGCACAGCAAACGCCACCTCGCGCGCCGGTGCCTGGATTGGACCGAGCGCCGGCCACACATCGGCGGAGCTTTGGGGGCGGCGCTTATGGAACACTTTTTGACAGAGGGCTGGCTGGCCCGCAACAGGGGTTCGCGGGCGCTTCGAGTGACGCTGAAAGGCAGGCATTCGTTCAATAAGTTAGGAGTACCGGCGCTGTAATTCGGCTACGCGCCCACGGCTCCGGTCGAGCCCAGAGGCAGAAAATACTGCGTGCCGCGAATGGGTTCGCTCACGCGGCGCAGAAGTTCCTGTAGGTCGGTATGGCGCTCCACGAAATCGATGTCATTGGTATTCACCACCAGCAGATCTGACGATGTGTAATGAAAAAAGAAATGCTCGTAGGCTTTGACCACTTCTTCGATGTAGTCGTCGCTGACCGCGGTTTCACCGGCGAGGTTCTTCTTGCGCAGGCGTTTCTTTAAAACCTCCGGCGAGGCTTGCAGATAGATCACAAGGTCGGGCGCGGGCAACTGCTGGCGGAACAGCTGATAATAGCGGTTGTAGATCTCCAGCTCCTGGTCGCTGAGGTTGATGTAGGCAAAGATCTTGTCTTTTTCGAAAATGTAGTCGGCCACCACGGTTTTGCGCGAGCTAGGACCGACCTCAAGCCGGTGCAGCTGCTCGAAACGCCGGATCAAAAAGGCAAACTGGGCTTGAAAACCGGCGCCGCGTTGGCCTTCATAAAAGGGCCGGAGAAAGGGATTATCTTCCGGTTCGATCACGCGCTGCGCGTTCATGCGGTCAGCGATGATGTTGGCCAGCGTGCTCTTGCCCACGCGAATCGGGCCTTCTACTGCTATATATTGTGGTGGTTCAAAAAGCTTGGCCATGGATCACAATCGCCGACTGGTTTCGAGAATATATCGCAAATCTTCCGCTGGCAATGAGGAATCAGTCAACAGCTGTGGAAAGCGGAAAGGAATTTGGTAAATGAGTAATTTGGTACGTTGGTAAATGAAAAGCGGCGTTGCCGCCACTGCTTAATTAATTTACCAATTTACCCAATTACCAATTCCAGAAGATGCTTTGGCCCTTTCTCACCATTTTGTCCGCTGGCGCTGCCAGCTACGCCGGATACGCCAGCATGGCGCCGCAATCGCAACTCTACGGCCGGACGCTAACGCACGGCGCCGACCCTCACCAGATAGCGCTGACTTATGACGACGGCCCCAATGATCCTGATACTCTTCGCCTTCTGGATCTCCTGGCAACGCATCAGGCAAAGGCGACATTTTTCCTGATCGGCAAGTATGTCCGCCAGCGTCCAGATATTGTTCGCGCGATCGTCGCCGCCGGGCATGAGATTGGGAACCACACCTTCAACCATCCCAACCTGATCCTTGTTTCGGGACGCCGTCTTCGGCGGGAGCTGGCCGATTGCAATAAAGCGCTCGAAGATGCGGTGGGCAGAACCGTGTCTCTGTTTCGACCGCCCTTTGGCGGCCGCCGGCCCAGCGTTTTGCGTGCGGCGCGCGCTATGGGACTGAAACCGGTGATGTGGTCCGTGACCGGCTTTGACTGGAATGCGCCGTCCAAGGAATTTATCCTGGACAAGATCTCGGACAGGCTCGAATCGCATCGCGGGGAGATCGTGTTGCTGCACGATGGCAGCCATCTTGGCTTTGGCGCCGACCGAACCCCTACAATCGAGGCTACCCGGAAATTACTGGAGATGTACCCGGGCAGGACGTTTGTTTCGGTTACCCAATTGGCCTAAAGACCAGGGAAAATCTGATTAGATATTGGCCCAAAGGACTAAGTAAATTTCTTCCCGTTCAAATGGGAGGCTGCTGCTTATAATTTCTCTCGTGCGTCGGCCTATCTCAATCCTCGTCTGCTTTGCCTTTGCTTTGAGCCTCCAGGCCTCAATTCCTGGAAATGCTCCCCGGAAATTTGACGATAGTAGAAGGGCCGAGCCGCCTGTTCAGCCCGCCGTGCAGCTTCCTATCACCGCTGCCCCCGCTGACAGGCAGTCCTTTTACTCTGAGTTTTATGGATCCGAGCAACTGCCTATTCATGCAGAACGGAAACCGAGCCTCTTGCATCGGCTCACCGGCGTTATCAAAAAGACCGCTCAGAAAGTAAACCTGATTCCAAACTGAGCGGCCAACGGCATTCCTACCGTGGTTCCCGGTCCAAAGAAGTCTCCTAGCGTACCGCCTGGCACTTTCAGCTGACTCAGGTTGGTAATAGGCGCCAGCGACGTGCAATCGGTGTTCAAGCACATATGAGTGACGTTGCCGCCCGCGACCTCACTTGGAGGAACGGGCAGCGCGCCGATGTCGGCCACAAAATTGTTGCCCGGATTTGTGCGATTGAAGAGATTGAAGAACTCCACGAACGGTTTGAGGCTGGCGCGCTCACCCAGCTTGAAGTTGCGGCTAACCCGCAGGTCCACCTGTGCCAGCGGCGTTCCGCGAAATTCGTCCAACGTGGTTTGCCGGCCGTTGACCACAGCGCGGTCATTGGCCACGCCGTCGCCATTGATATCAACGCCCGTTCCGAGCGTGTAAGGGCGTGCGCTTTCAAATTGTGACAGCGTGCTCACCTCAAAAGCGTGGGGCAGATGCGCTGTGCCCGCAATCACGAAACGGTGGCGGACGTCTTCGCCTGAGGGCCCGTGATCGCCTGGGCCAAAAGGATTTGTCACGCTGGTGACGCCGTTGACGTAGTCAAACAATTCGCCGACGTTGGCGCCCCAGGTGCTGGCGCTGGCCAGCGTGTAATGCACCGTGAAGTCCAGCCATTTGGAATTGTGATTCACGGCAAAGGAGACGCCATCATAGCGCGACCGATTGTCAGTGCGGAACACTGAGAGATCTGGCGCCGTTGCCGGTAGAGTTGCATTGGGCGCATTGATTGGGTCCTGGGCAATGTACTCATAGCGCCGGTATTGGTGAACGCCCTGCTGGTGCTCGTAATTGATGTTGAGCGTCCAAGTACGGGTGAACGCGTGTTCCATACCAGCGCTCACCTGCAGCGCATACGGTGACCGATAGTGTGGATCAATCAGCGCTCCCTGGTCGCCCGCGCCCAGCAAGGTCGTTGGTCCGGGCACGACGGCACGGAACGCGTCCACCCAGCCGTTTTGTGCCAGATCGTTGAAATAGATTCCTGCTCCTGCGCGAATCACGGTATTGTTTGCCGGCGAATAAGCAAATCCCAGGCGTGGTGCGAAAGCTTTGCGGTAATCGTGGGGAATGCCCTGGGGCAACGGCAGGCCGAGCGCCGCCACGGTCTGCACGGCCGGATTGTCGCTCTGGTTTGCGCCGTTTGAGTTGAAGAGACCGAACGTCGTGTCGTAGCGCAGGCCATAGTTCAGGGTGAGGTTTTTGCGTGGACGCCATGAGTCCTGGACGTAGAAGCCCAGCCGCTGAACATTCTGGGCAAAGCTCCCGTTCCCTCCAAATGCAGTCTGGTTGGCCGGATCATTCAAATCGGCCGCAAAGGTGCCCGGGTTGGCTGCATAGAAGCTCGGATTCTCCGGCAACGTGAACAAGGTTTCGGCATTATCAGAAAGCCTCCCGCTCAACACTGGCTCATGGATAAAGTTGATACCGAAGCGCGGCGCATGGCCTCCCGTGGAATGCGTTACATCGTAACGGAACTGGTATTTCTGCTGATCACGGATGATGGGGAAGGCAGTGATGGGTGTAACAAATTGATTGTCACCGAAGGTTTCAAATCCAGACGTGGTAAGCACGGTGGTGCTGAAAGGAAAAGCCAGCCCGAACCCAAGATTGGAATTGCGCGCCTTCACATGATGGAAGCTGTTCGCCTGAAAGACCAAGTTGCCGATCCAGGTCGGCGAAAACTCCATCTGGTTGCTGAGCAGCACGCTGTAGTAGTTCGATGTGGTGCTGAAACCCGTTGAAGGCAGCGCGCCTTCATGCACGAGATCGTTTTTCGTGTTGCTTCGATCCAGGGCTCCACGCAAAAACCAATGCGAGCGATCGGACTGGCTGAAGTCAGCCCGGGTGGAAAATAGCGTGTCGTGAAACGGTGTGCTGACAGAGCTGGGCACAGAAATCGAGGCCACGCCGGGAATCTGTCCGGAAGAGGCTAATTGGGCCAGCGCGTTGAACTCACTCAGGCTTTGCGTGCTGTAGGCCACGCTGGCGTCTTCATTGATGTATTCAAAAGATGAAAAGATCCACAACTTATCCTTGACCACAGGGCCGCCAACTGCGGCTACGCCGTTCTGCCGCGAAAACGGCTGTTTGGGATTGGGTTCAGGGTTGTCTAGTTTGTTGCGTGCGTTCAACGCAGCGTTGCGAAAATAGCCGGCCGTTGTTCCATGCCACTCATTGCCGCCGCGCCGGGTGCTGATGATGATAGATCCGCCGTTGGTTCTAGAGGAATCAGCTTCAAACTGACTAGTGCGGACGGTGAATTCCTGCATGGCATCGGGAGAGTAGTTTTGCAGGAAACCGCCAATGTAATCGTCATTGTTGTCGCCGCCGTCGACCGAAAGGTCGACGTTCAGGCCCGAACTGCCGCCAAAAGACACGGCCGTAATACGTGCTTTGGTCGGATCAGAAGGCTCAACCGGCTCGGTCATCGGCGCCAGGTAAGCGATATTCGCAAAACTCCGGTGTGCCAGAGGGGTGCCTTCCAAATCGTTTACGCCGATGGTCGTTTTCACAACGCTGCTTGACGTCTGAATGGGTTCCGCTATCAACGAACCACGTGCACCCTCCACGCGAACGGTCTCACGAACCGAAGCCGGTTGCAATTGCACATTCAAGGTGGTGGCTGCGGTTACTCCGATCGTTATCGGGCCACTTTTGGTCGCGAAGCCGGCGGCTTCTACCCTTACCTCATACTCTCCGGGCGGCAGCGACTCGAGGGTGAACTCTCCCACTTTGTTGGCTTTTCCGATCCGGGTAAATGAAAAACGTCGGGCCGACAAACTAACCGTGGCGCCGGGAATGCGGGCGCCTGTCGCGTCCGCGACGGTGCCCAGCAAGACCCCCTCAGGGCTTTGGCCATGGACAACCAGGCCAGACATGACGAAAAACACCAAGCAGACGCACAGGATCTTCATGGCAGGGTAATCTCCTATCGGAGCGAGAAATTAAGCTGAAGGCGTGAAACAAACCAGAGAAGGTTGAGTGTACTATTTAACTTTGTGTACTACTCTAACTAGTAGGCTTTAATAATTAACGCGCTAGCTAGGGCTGAGCTTCCACACTCAGGTTCAGTCCCTGGATTCAGCAGCCAGGCAAATGCGTGTCGCCGCGGCATGGTTTTAGTAAAATTGCAAAATATGCTTCCTTCGATTCGCGCCATCCTTTTGGCTGCGCTTTCGGCCTTGTCGTTAAGCGCCGGGGCGGTGGACGCGTCGGTGTTGAAGCCTCCTGCGGGGGCGAAGGCAGCCATTGTGATATTTGAAGATCTGGAAGGTCCTGAAAGTGCCAGCGCTTATTCGGTGGTATGGGACGCCGCTGATGCCCACAAAATCCCCGTCATGCTGTATGACTTCCCCTTGCCCAGGCATAACTGGTCCTTTGATGCCGCGGTCTGGGCGCGTTATTTCGACACTCAGGACACCAAAACCGTAAAGGTCGGCAATGAATTCCGGCGTTACACCTACGCCAACCAGAAACAAATCTCACGCGACAACCTGCAGCAGTGGGTGCAGAAGTTCGCGGGCGACCACAAGATCATTCTGCCGTCAGTGAACGACCCGGGCGGAAGACTGGCCCAAAAAGTAAAGACTGATTTCGCTTTTGGCCAGCGAATTGGCGTGGAACATCCGCCTACGATCTGGGTTATTAGTAATGGCGGGGTTTCGCAGCCCCTGGTTGAGGAAGCCAGTGAGCGGGAGTTAAATCAAATGATTGAAGAAGTGCTCCGAAAGGCTCCGCCCGCTGTGGCTGCCAAAAGACCGGAGTCAAGAAAGAGTGCTTCGCGCCACCAGCAAAGATAATATAGATGAATTGAACCAGGGAGAGAATCATGAAGACTTTAGTCAGGACCTTGGCGGCTTTTGCGTTGGCCGCACTATCAATTACCGCTTATGCCGCTGATGGCTCCTCGTTGAAGCCGCCTCCCGGCGCGCGCGTGGCGATCGTGATGTTTGAAGACCTGGAATGCCCTGATTGCGCGCGGGCCTACCCGGTGGTGTGGGAAACGGCCAACAGCCACAAAATTCCGGTCGTGCTGCACGATTTTCCGCTTCAGATGCATCCCTGGTCGTTTGACGCAGCGGTTTATGCGCGCTACTTCGATACCAAATCGGAAAAGTTGGGCAACGATTTTCGCGGCTATATCTTCAGCAATCAGCCGCAAATCACCAAGGACAACTTAAGGCAATATGTCGATAAGTTCGCTAATGAGAATAAGTCGCCCCTGCCTTTTGCGGTTGATCCCGAGGGCAAGCTGAAAGACAAGATCCTCGCCGATCGGAACCTGGGAACGCAAATGCAGCTGCAGCACACGCCGACGATCTTCGTTGTCGGCAATGGCGGCGCAGCCACTCCCGCAGTCGAGGTGACCGATCGTTCACAGCTAGGCCAGATCGTCGAGGACATGTTGGCCAAATCCCCGCCCGCCAAGGCGGTGACTCCAAGCAGGAACGCGGCTAAACCCAAGAAGAAGGCCGCAACCAACCAATAAGTTCCTGGCCGGGCGATGCAGAAATAGAAATGCCCTCCTCGCGGAGGGCATTACTTTGGGTTGTGTTTTTTATGCCGCCTGGCTAAATTTCCCCAGTTCGCTTACCAACTCGTCGTAGTCAGGTTCCTGGCCAAGCTCATACGTCCGAGAAAAAGCAATCTGGCCTTCCTTGTTAATGATGAACACTGCCCTGTCATTGATTCCGGGCAACGGTTCTCCCAAGCGAAGGATGCCGTATTGCTGGGCCACTCCGGCATGAGGCCAGTAATCACTCAACAAGGGATAGTCTTGCCATCCAATGCCTTTCTCCTGCCAGGCAAGGTGACTGTAGATTGAATCCGGGCTGATGCCCACGACCTGGGCATCGTGTTCGGCGAACTTCGGCAGGTACCTGCTGTACGCCGACATCTCCTTGGTTCAAGTGGGACTCCAATCCAGCGGGTAGAAGGCCAGGACAATATTCTTCTTGCCGCGGAGATCACTGAGCTTGAATTTGAGCCTCTGCTTTCCGGTAACCCCGGGGAGTTCAAAGTCTGGCGCTGTATCTCCCGCTTTTAAAGCTGCCATTCATACCTCCAGGTAAAATTATTCCGTCTGCCGCATGGCAGAACTTGGCCAAGGCGCGCGAAAACATAATTTTATCGTGGTCAAATAATTTAAGACAGGGTAGCTTTAAGAAAACGGACGGTAAGGGGAGCGGCATCGAAACCCTTTGGATACGGTTGAACACTCGGGCGGTGCCGGGAGCAGCGGCAGGCGTCGCGATCAGGAGCAAAAATGCTGGGCTTCAGCACTTACAATTACGAGCACTTTTCCCGCGACATATTTCAGGATCTGGCACAAACGTCATTCTCCGGCCCCGCGCCGGGCGAGCGTGCTCCTGACTTTCGGGTTACCTCGCTGGAAGGCGATACGGTTCGGTTAAGCGATTTTGCCAAAAAGAAGAATGTGCTGCTGCTTTTTGGCTCCGCCACATGCCCCATGACCGCCAGCTCCATTGGCGGCGTCAACCAGCTCTATGACCGCTTTCGCGGCGACGATATAGAGTTTCTCTTCGTCTACGTGCGCGAAGCCCATCCAGGCGAGATCATTTCCGCCCATCGCTCCCTGCGCGAGAAGACCGAGGCTGCGCGGCTGCTGCGCGATGAAGAAGCAATGCAGATGCCGATTCTGGTCGACGATCTGCGTGGGTCGATTCATCGCAAGTACTCCAAACTGCCGAATCCTGCTTTTTTGATCGATAAGTCCGGTCGCGTGGCTTTTCTCTCTTTGTGGTCCAAGCCCGAAGCGCTGGGCGCGGCCATTGAAGAGCTGCTGGAACTCCAGGAAGAGCGCGGGGTTGATCATCTGATTGTTCACGGCGGCCAGGATCTTTCCATGCCTCTGCCGTACAGTGCGCTGTCTGCTTATCGCGCTCTGGAGCGCGGCGGCAGGCAATCGCTCAGCGACTTCCGCGTGGCTCTGGGATTGCCCGCGCGCGTCGCGCTCACTGCTTCACACCTTGCCCGGCCGTTGCTGGAGAATCCGGGGCGGATCATGTCTGTCGCGGCACTCACTGCGGCCGTCCTCGCCGGTGGACTCTATGCCGGCTTTGAATTGCGTAAACGGCGCCTCGGCCTTCAGCGCAACCCCTATCGCGCTTACGAAAAAGAAAAGGATCGGGACAAAGAGGCGGGCACGGATTATGGGGCTGTGGGGATCTGAAGGTCCCTTCTTTCTACCGGCAGAAGGCGTTACTAATGCATGGAATCTAAAACGCTTCAGCTGCGGCTGCGATCGTCTGCTGAACATCACTCTCCGTGTGTGCGGCGCTCATGAACAAGGCTTCATATTGCGAAGGCGGGAGATACACGCCTCGCGCTAGCATCCCGTTATGAAATTTTGCAAACGCCTGCGTATCCGATTGCGCCGCCGTGTCCCAATCGCAGACCGTTCCGGCCTGGAAGAACCAAGTAAACATGGAACCAACGCGATTGGCCGTAAGCGCAACACCTTTTTTCGCTGCCGCACTCAATACAGTCCCAACCAGTGTTGCGGTACGGGCCTCGATTTGCGAATAGATCTCAGGCCGCCGCTTCAGTTCACGCAACGTAGCCAGCCCGGCTGCCATGGCCAATGGATTTCCGGAGAGCGTCCCGGCCTGATACACCGGACCAAGCGGCGCGATCATGTCCATGAGTTCAGCACACCCGCCATAGGCGCCGACCGGCAGCCCACCGCCAATGATCTTTCCCAGCGTCGTCAGGTCGGGCTTGATTTTGAAGAGTTGCTGAGCGCCGCCGAAACTGAGCCTGAATCCGGTCATGACTTCGTCAAAGATCAGAATGGTTCCGTGCTGTTGTGTGATCTCGCGTAGAAAATCCAGATAGCCCTCGCGTGGCGGCACGCAACCCATGTTGCCGACGACCGGCTCCACGATCAGGCACGCAATCTGGCTTTTGAACTTATCAAAAGCTTCCCGCAGTGCCGATTCGCTGTTGAACGGCAGCGCCAGAGTGAAGGTAGCCTGCTCATCCAGCACCCCGGCCGATCCCGGAATACCCAGGGTCGCGACGCCTGATCCGGCCTTCACCAGCAACGAATCCGCATGGCCGTGGTAGCAACCTTCGAACTTGATGATGTATTTGCGTTTGGTGAATGCGCGCGCCAGACGTATGGCGGACATTGTGGCTTCCGTGCCTGAACTGACAAAGCGCACCTTGTCCATCGATGGAAACGCCGCGATGACCTCTTCCGCCAATTCAGCTTCAATAGGCGTGCACGCGCCGAAGCTGGCGCCGTCTCGATTGGCTTTCTCCACAGCTTCAACCACGCTCGGAAACGCATGCCCCAGGATCAGAGGCCCCCAGGAGCCGACGTAGTCTATGTATTCATTGCCGTCCGCATCCCAGACGCGCGAGCCCTGCCCGCGCACAATGTAGGGCGGCTCGCCGCCCACAGACTTGAACGCCCGCACCGGCGAGTTCACGCCACCCGGAATCACCCGCGACGCGCGGGCATGCAGTTCCTTCGATTTATTGTGCTGGCGCATGAACTTTTGAATATACCGTAACTTGGCTCGATCGTGGCTTTCTGCAAGCTTGAATTAGCGGCTGAAAAGGATGGCCTTGTCGCCGCGGGGTCGCCCAATGCCGCTCTTTGTCGCTGGCGATCATTTGCCTGCAATGCCACAATCGCCGCACTTCAAAACCGAGGTGCCGTCATGAAAAAGTATCTGTTCTTCAGCTTGCTTCTTACGATCTCAACCGC
Source organism: Candidatus Angelobacter sp. (assembly GCA_035262465.1). Lineage (GTDB taxonomy): Bacteria > Acidobacteriota > Terriglobia > Terriglobales > Acidobacteriaceae > Angelobacter. The sequence goes on from DATFSU010000004.1 coordinate 54,909, forward strand.
CTGGGCTCAACAACCGAATCATCGCCTGCCCAACAACCAAACCCTGGTGGCAAACGCGCACAGCTTCTACGTGCAAACAGACACCTTTTATATGAAACGCGAAGCCCTTGAGAGTTCGTTGCTCGGCCAACCCGAGTTCAAGGCCTGGGATCTGCAGATCACAGGCAAAGAGGAGCTGGCCGACATGGTGGTACGGGTCAAGCGGGTTCCGTTCTCCAACCACTTCAGCTACACGGTAACCGATCGCGCCACGGATACGATCGTAATGGCCGGCAAGGTTGATTCACTGGCCGGCACGGTTTATGGGCTGATCGCGAAGGAAATTGTCGAGAAGATGGTGAGGTTGCGCGGTAATCCACTTGACGTCGAAAAAGCGGAAAAGAGCGGGGGCACGACTCAGACGCAAGCTGCGGTAAAATGAATGAGTGATCCTTCCGTTCGTCCGCGAAGTCCTGGCGGACGTGGAAAAGAGCCCGGGGTTCCAGCAGGCGGCCCTTTATCTCAAACAGCGGAGGGGGGAGGTAAAGCCCCCTTCGGGGCGAATCCGTCTGTCTGGCCTGGTCTCCACCGCTAAAGCCCTTCTCATTCCATATTTGCAACGCGCTGCCGGCACGCCGCTGATTCTTATTGCTCCTGACAATCGCGCCGCTGAATCGATCTACCCGGTGATCCAGTCCTTTTGCGAACTGACGGCCGCGAGCAGCCCGCATTCGGTGGTCAAGCTACCTGCCTACGAAGTGCTGCCGTTTGAGAACATGTCGCCGCACCCGGAGATTCAGGAGGAGCGGGCCACCGCGCTGTGGAAGATATCCACTGGTGCGGCTTCCATCGTGATTGCGCCGCTGGCTGCGGCGGTCATGCGGCTGCGCTCCGCTGAGCATTACAACGGTTTGGCGCGGGTCGTTCGTCGCACGGAAACGCTCGATCTTGATGAACTCGTCCAGCACCTCAACACGGTTGGTTATTCCGCGGTGGATGTGGTCGAGATGCCCGGACAGTATGCAATTCGAGGCGGGCTGCTGGATGCGTATCCGCCCGAAGCTGACCGCCCGCTACGTATCGAACTCTTCGGCGACGAAGTCGAGTCAATCCGCAAATTTGATCCCGGCACGCAGCGCTCCGCTGCTCCTGTGGATGAGGTGGTGCTCCTCCCGCTGACAGAAACTCCGGTTCGTGAAGAGCTGCTGACCGAGATTCACGCGCGCCTTTCCGGCGCCCGTGTGGAAGGCGCAACGGAAACGGTGCGCAGTTCTCTGGCTGAAACTGGCGTAACAGTTTTTCCCGGCTGGGAGTTCTACGCCAACGCCGGCGCGGGCGGCACCCTCTTTGATCTCCTGCCTAATGCCGTGGTTTTCGTGAATGAGCCCTCGGCAGTTGAGGCGGAGCATGAGCACTGGTGGGATCGCGTGGTGCAGCGCCATGAACAGAGCCTTGTCGGCAAGCTGGCAACACCGGAGGATATTTACCTGTCTCCGGAGCAATGGAGCCAGACGATCGATCGGCTTCGCGGCGGCAGCCTGGAGCATCTTGGACTTCTGCGCATCGCTCGGGCAGAAGAATCTCTGGGGCTGGTGGACCCGCAAATCCCTGATCTGCAATTGATCGAGCTCTCCGCACAACCTACCGCGCGCTTTCATGGATCGGTTCCCGCGATGGTGGAGGAGGTCAAGAAGCTCACCGCTCAAGGCCAGCGCGTGATCTTTGCGGCTCCTAATACCGGCGAGATGGAGCGTCTGGCTGATATCTTTACTGAATATCAGCTTCCATTCCGGCTGGGCAGCCGCACCCCCGCAGCCGGCAGCGAAACTTATCTTGACGAGACTGCCTATTTCTCCGGCGATCTGACTACAACCACGATTGTCCGCGCTACGGCGCCTGAAGGCGTGGCCTTACCGGAGTCGCACCTGGTGATCTTCGGCGCGCGCGATTTGTTTGACGAATCGGAGATTGAGCCGACACAGCCCCTGCGCCGCAAATCGAAGACCGCGGCCTTTATGTCCGACTTCCGCGATCTCGCCGTCGGCGATTTCGTGGTCCACGTGGAGCACGGTATCGGCATGTATCAGGGGCTCAAGGAAATTCAGCAAAACGAAATCACCGGCGAGTACATGGTGCTGGAATTTGCGGAAGCCGCCAAGCTGTATGTGCCGCTCACTCGCCTGGATCTGATTCAGAAGTATCGATCGAGTGAAGGCGTGCGTCCGCCGTTGAGCCGCCTGGGTGGAACGGCCTGGGCCAAGACGAAGGCGCGGGTAAAGAAAGCCATGAAAGACATGGCTGACGAGTTGCTCAAGCTTTATGCCGCGCGCAAAGCTGCGCAGGGCCATTCATTTCCCGGCGATACGCAGTGGCAAAAGGAATTTGAGGATGCGTTCGAGTTCAACGAAACCGATGACCAGCTTACCGCGACGGCCGACATCAAACGCGATATGGAATCGCCGCTTCCCATGGACCGGTTGCTCTGCGGCGACGTAGGCTACGGTAAGACTGAGGTCGCCATGCGCGCGGCCTTCAAGGCTGTGCAGGACAACAAGCAGGTAGCCGTGCTTGCGCCTACAACAGTTCTGGTCTTCCAGCACTTTGAGAACTTCAAGCGCCGCTTTGCCGCCTTCCCCCTGACTATTGAAATGATGAGCCGCTTCCGCAGCGCTAGGCAACAGAAGGAAACGGCAGAGCGGCTCGAGCAGGGCAAAGTGGATATTGTGATCGGCACGCACCGCATTCTCTCGCAGGACATCAAGTTTCAGGACCTGGGGCTGGTGGTTGTCGATGAAGAGCAGCGTTTCGGCGTCCGCCACAAAGAACGGCTCAAGCAGCTCAAGAAGCAGGTGGATGTTCTGACCATGTCAGCCACTCCCATTCCGCGCACGCTGCACATGTCGATGGTCGGCCTGCGCGACATGAGCGTGATTGAGACGCCGCCCAAAGACCGCATGGCCATCCAAACCGTGGTTGCTGCCTACGATGAGAAGCTGGTCAAGTCAGCCCTGGAGCATGAGCTGGAGCGCGGCGGCCAGGCTTATTTCGTCCACAATCGCGTGGAGTCCATCTATGAAATCGCCGCCAAGCTGCAGGAGATGCTGCCCCGGGCACGCGTGATTGTGGGCCATGGGCAGATGTCAGAGGGCGAACTGGAAAAGGTGATGATGGCCTTTGTGCGCCATGATGCCGACATTCTTGTCGCGACCACCATCATTGAAAATGGCCTGGATATCCCCCTTTGCAACACCATCATTGTGAATCGCGCGGATCGTCACGGCCTGTCAGAGCTTTACCAGCTGCGCGGACGCGTTGGACGATCAAATCGCCGAGCTTACGCCTATCTTTTGGTGCCTGCGGAGCAGGAATTGACTCCGGTCGCTCGGCGCCGGCTGGCTGCACTCAAAGAATTTTCTGACCTGGGAGCAGGATTCAAGATCGCCGCGCTGGATCTGGAGTTGCGTGGCGCAGGCAATCTGCTGGGCGGCGAGCAGAGCGGCAACATCGACGCCGTGGGCTTTGAAATGTACACGGGTATGCTCGATCGCGCGATCCGCGAACTCAAGGGCGAAGAGCTTTCAGAAAAAGTCAGCACGCAGCTCAACCTGGGCATCGATCTACGCATTCCCACGCATTACATTGCCGAAGAAAACCAGCGTCTCCGCATGTACAAGCGCGCTGCCGGCGTGGAAAGCGAAGCCGCGCTCGACGACGTACGCAAGGAGCTGCAGGATCGCTACGGCGAAGCTCCGCCGCCGGTCCGGTATCTGCTTTCCGCGGCTTCACTCAAGTTGCTTTCGGAACGTGTAGGCGTGCTGGCGATTGACCGCAAGCGCGATTCGGTAACCATCAAGTTTACCGAGCAGGCCGCCATTGACCCGGAGCGGCTGGCGAAATTTGTTGCTCAATCCCGTGGCGCGCAGTTCTCGCCCGGCGGAGTGCTGAAGTTCAATTTGAAGTCAACCCAGCCGGAGGCTGTGATCGATCAGATCAACGGCTTGTTACGCGAGCTGAGCCCTGACACCGTGGCGCAGGCATGGCTGCAGACGAAATGAACACCCCAGCTCCGTTCGCCTGCAACATGACCGCGCTTTCGCGCGACGCGAGGGCACGTCACGCTCAATTGGGCGAGTTCTTGCGGTCGGCGTTGTCAGGCGTGCACGAACTCCCAAATGGCTATGAGTTCGAGTTTCCTCCCCTTCCGGCGAACTATCGCGCCCTGACGGAACTCACGCCATTGGAGCACGCTTGCTGCCCATTTTTTGACATCGCGATTGTGCTCAGTCAGGATGACAAGCTGCTTTGGCGGCTTACCGGCGGTGAAGGTGTAAAGCCATTTATCCGGCATGAATTCGCGCTGTGGGTTGCAAGCCGATCTGCTTAAAACACGTTTCGCACCTTTATCTACCCAATGAATAGATCGGCCCCACAAAATCCTCAATAGCCGGGCATTCTGCCGTGTAAAATGCCCCAAGCCCCAAAAAGTCGAGGAGAAAATCTGAGATGAGAATCAATCTGACGGACCGTTGGATACGTGTGTTTACTCTCTGCAGCCTGCTGATTGCCGGAGCGACGGCATATGCGCAGGATCCGCCGAAGGAAGCGCCCAAAGAAGATTACGTTAAAACGCACTATACCAAGTACGAATACCGGATCCCGATGCGCGACGGAAAAAAGCTGTTCACTTCCGTGTACGTGCCCAAAGATACATCTCAGCCTTATCCGATCCTGATGGATCGAACGCCTTACAACGTCGGCCCGTACGGCGAAGACCAGTACAAGAAACAGATTGGCCCATCGGATGAATTTGAAAAGGCCGGATACATCATCGTGTATCAGGACGTGCGCGGAAGATACATGTCGGAAGGCGATTTTGTGGAGATGCATCCGCATATTGACAACAAGAAGTCGGCCAAGGACGTGGATGACAGCTCAGACATGTATGACACCATCGAATTCCTGCTCAAGCATGTGCCCAACAACAACGGCAAAGTCGGCATATGGGGCATTTCTTACCCCGGCTTTTATACTTCGGCAAGCATTATTGATTCTCATCCGGCGCTGAAAGCAGCTTCACCGCAGGCTCCCATGACCGATCTTTTTTTCACCGACGACGCATACCATGGCGGCGCGTTCATGCTGGCGGCCAATTTCGGCTTCTACACGGCATTCAAACCCATGGTCGAGCCCGGGCCGCCGCCGAAGACGATCCCGTTCGATTTCGGCACGCCTGACGGCTACACCTTCTACTTGCAAGCGGGCCCCACCATCAATCTGGACAAAAAATATCTGAAGGGGTCCAATCCGCTGTTTAATGACCAGCTGCTCCACACCACCTATGACGATTACTGGAATGCGCGCGACCTTTCGCGTCATATGAAAAATATCAAGTGCGCGGTCATGACGGTCGGCGGCTGGTTTGACGCGGAAGACCTTTCCGGTCCATTCAAGACCTTTCATGCCATCGATCGTTTCAATCCGGGAACGCCCAATTCGCTGGTGGTTGGACCTTGGGTCCACGGCGGATGGGCCAGAAGCGACGGCGATCGTTTGGGAGATGTCCAGTTCGCCGCCAAGACGGGGGAATTCTTTCGCTCGAAAATTCAATTTCCTTTTTTTGAGTACTATCTCAAAGGCAAGGGCACGCCGATGCCTAAAGCCTATGTCTTCGAGACCGGAACCAATGTCTGGCGGAAGTATGACTCCTGGCCGCCGGCCGAAGCCAAAGCCAAAATTCTCTATCTGCATGCGGACGGAAAATTGTCCTTCGATCCTCCGGCAGAAAACGAGGGTGTGGACGAGTATGTGAGTGATCCGGCGCATCCGGTGCCATTCATTGATTACACGGCCACGGCTGTTCCGCAGCGCTACATGACCGACGATCAGCGGTTTGCATCGCGCCGGCCTGACGTCCTGGTTTACGAAACTGATCCGCTCGAGGAAGACGTAACCATTGCCGGGCCGGTTTCGCCCAAATTGAAGATTGCATCCAGCGGAACCGATTCAGACTTTGTGGTGAAGCTTATCGATGTTTATCCCAATGACTATCCAGACAACGAGGTGGCAGACGCCAGCAAGCGAGTGACCGGCGCTCCGTCAGTCCGTATGGGCGGATATGAGCAGCTCTTGCGCGGTGAACCTATGCGCGCGAAGTTTCGCAAGAGCTGGGAAAAACCGGAATCGCTTGAGCCGGGTAAGGTCGCCGAACTCGACTTCACTATGCCCGACATTAACCACACTTTCCGCAAGGGTCATCGCATCATGGTGCAGGTCCAAAGTTCATGGTTCCCGCTGGTAGACCGCAACCCACAGACCTTCACGGAAATACCCACGGCAAAACCGGAGGACTTCAAGAAAGCCACAGAACAGGTGTTTCACAGAAAGAGCGCGGCCTCCGGCGTGGAGGTTCTGGTTCTACCCTAGACTGTTCTCGGGTGCATGAATGCGATAACAAGACTTTTAGTTATCCCAACACGCTTCCGTCACGCTAGTGCAACTTAGCGTACTCGGCTTTCGCTTGCTTCAGGATGGGGATGTTCGGGTCGGCGTCCTTCCAGAGGGTGAGGAAATCGTTGTAAGCAGATTGCGCGCGGGCCCGCGCGGCAGCGGCATCGGCTCCTTGCGAGGTTGTCGCTTGCAGCGCGTTTGCCCGAGCCACGCCCAGGTGAGCCAGGGCACCGGTCCAGCAATTCCAGACTACGCCGCTGTGATCGATAATTTTCTGGAATTCGGCGGCGGCCTCCTTGCCCCGCCCGGCGGCGAGATAAGCATTACCGCGGATATAGGTGGGATAGAGAGAAGTAGGATTAACAGTAAACAGGAAACCCCCATATTCGATAGGCGAGACGCTTTGGGGGTCATTCAAGATGTACGCTGGGTCTCTTCGATTGATCGCCAATTGTTTTCGAATAGCGGGCAGCCAAAGCGATTGCATCTGGGTATCCAGGGGGAGCCGCTTGTTCAGGTCTTGCGCCAGGGACTCAGCCCGTGACGGAGCGCCCGCCATGGCAAATGCGAGCGCAACTTCAGCTTGGATGCCGGGGCTCGCGGGAGCAAGCTTCAGAGAGCTTTCCGCTGCCTGCCGCGCCTGTACAGTGTTGCCAAAAGCCGCTTCTCGTAAGGCCGCATTGGCTAACCAGAGAGAGCCGCTTTCCTTAGCGTCGGCGCGGATTGCGGAAGCCACCGCCCGCGTCGTAAGTTCTCGCGCCGAGCCCAGGTGACCTCGATATGCCTCCGTGTCGCCGGCGAGCGCAAGCCCAAAGGTCGCTTCGGGTCTCCCTGCAAACCACTTCTGCTGTTCCGCCATAGCTGCTGGGTCGGAACGGAGGAAGGCGAGGGCATAGAGAGCCACACGCAATTCGAGCCCGTCCGAGTTCTTCCTGTGGGCTTCATCGAAAACGCGTTGCGCGTCATCGAAACGGTGCAAGGCAAGTTTGTATTGGGCGAGATTTGCGTATAACCCTTCCGACGATCCGAAAGTCAGGGCCCGGCTTGTGATCTCATCCGCCTTTTCGTACTGGCCCTGCATGGTATACACCACGGCGAGGGTCTCGAGAGATCCGTCGTTGTGAGGATAGAGCTCGATCCAGTGCTCATAGGTATAGGCGGCTTTGTCCAGTTCTCCGGTGACGTTCATGTAGTAGTCACCAGTGATGGCCCATTTTTCCCACTCACCGACATGGTCCAGCAATTGATATGCCCTGGTGTAGTATTCCCGGGCCCGCGCTGTCTGGCCAATAGCAGAGTAAGCCAGGCCCAAGCCTCTGTAGCCCACAGCGCAAGTGGGATCCTTTTTGACGGTGGCGTCAAAGTAAGGAATGGCATCAGCCGGTGACTTGTCGTAAGCCTTTACCCCCAGGCTGTACACTTTCAGCGCTTCCAGCGAGGGCGTTGTGGCCCGCGCCAGCGGCACGTCAAACTTCTTGACCGAAGCCAGCGACTCCCCAAGTTCACCGCGAAGCTTCGAGGCTGCCTGGCCCAGCGCATCCAAGACCCTCTCCTTGGATGTGGCAAAGACTTGCTCCTCCGCGAGCATGTCTCCGGTCTGGCAATTCACTGCCTTCAGCCCCAGCACATAGCGGCTACCCAGAGTGCTGATTGACCCGGCAAGATAGGCCTTGCTTCCCGCACGTTGGCAAAGCTCGCGGGTTACCTCGCTCGTCAGCCGCGTAGCTGTGGGACGTGTCATCTGCTGCAAGGTCCGGGCGATGGCGCTGTCGGAAAGCACGGTAAAGAAGGGAGATTGCTCCAGGGAAAGGCGGAGCGCTGTATTCAGAGCGTCGTCAAATGTCGCGTCGCCTGTCGTATTCACAAAATCGGCGAGAACGATCGTGTCTTCGGGGGTGATTTTGGGAGCAGGACGATGAAGCCAGAACCCCACAATGGTCGCGCTCGCCACGATCAATGCGGCCGCGTACCACAGGTAGGGTCGCTTCCTGATGGGCTGTTTGGTTGGGACCGGCTCATCCAGTGCGGGTGACCAAACCACCGGAGCTACGAAGCGGTAACCATGGCGAGGTACGGTTTCAAGGAACCTGGGATTGTCGGCCGAATCGTTCAACGCCGCCCGCAGCTTACCCACCGCCGTGTTCAAGGCAGCGTCAAAGTCCACGAACAGGTCTTGCGGCCAGACCTGCGAGCGGATTTCTTCACGAGTCACCAACTGGCCCGGGCGCTCCAACAACAGCGCCAGAATTCGGAAGGGCTGCTCTTGCAACCGAACGCGAGTCCCCCCTTTGGTGAGCTTGCGCTCAGGCAGGTCGATCTCAAAGGACCCAAAACGAGCGAACCGGTGCACGGACGGCTGGGCTGCCGTCTTCGATCGTAAAAAAATGTGGGCCGTTTTCAACATTTTTGCAGGTCAGAACTTCCGGTAAGTGCTTTTTTTATGACGTGTTAGCAAGTGATTTCGATTTCATGGAAAATTTTGTTGCCATTTCCCGGAAGCCTTTAGAACATTGGCCCCTGGAGTACCTATCCACATGTCCCCTGCGAACCGTCGATCCAAGCCTTTCGTTCCCGGAGCTCTGGGCAGCTATGGCGACAATTTTGACGCTTCGGAGCTCAAAAAATCAACCCTCAAAGAAGGGCACTACGAAGTTTTGCTGGTGGGCACCAAGGTCGGACGGACCCTGGCGGATAGGCACCTTGATCAACTGGCCGTAGGCACGCAGAAAACGGAACATCGGCCCCAAGGTCATTGCAAGCGCCTGCGAGAAACTTCAAGAATGCGCGATACGTAAAGCCATTCTTTGTCTGATCGGTACGCTTCCGGAGAAAGAACAAACTGGCCACAAACTGAAGCTTTTTAACCGGGTGTGAGCAACCCCTTCCGGCACCTGGGACGTGTGTATCCATTGAGAGTTCCTCGAGTTAAGCCTTCGCGGGTTGAACAGGAAAGCGCACCCTCAGTGGGAATACCAGGCGATGTAGTACTCGAAAGCCAGCAGATATTGCAGACAAACAAACGGGCCCTTGGATGTTGGTGAAACCTTAAGGAGAAGAAAGCATGCGCAACAGGTTCCGGATAGTTATCGTCGGCTTGATTGCGTTTCTGGCCTCGCTGGCCAGCGCGCAAACCAGTGCAGATCGAATCAAAACAATTCAAACCAACTTGAACAATGCCAAGGCCGCTTTTGACCAACTGCCGGATCAGATGAAGCAAGTCTCGCGCAGTGCAGGACGGCTGGCGCATCTGGCCGGCGCGGTGAATCACATGGCATCGGGCCTGGCCAAGGGACCGAAATCAGGATGGCAGCCAAGCCCGGGATGGGATGAGGGCGGACCGGACGAAAATGGCCTGATCCAGGTAAACAATCCGGCACGTGACCTGCGCTTCTCGCCGTTCATGGGCTTTACACAGAACAACGCTGCGACGGCACGCTGTGGTGACAACGTTGTGGTGGCGTTCAACGATTCAGGCAGCACCCTGGAAACGCTGCTTACCGGGCAGGGAGGGGTTAGCCAGAACGGCGCAGTGGCGACCGGAACTGGCGGCATCAGCCTTGTGGGTTATGCCACCTCGCACAACGGAGGCGAGTCCTTCAACGACCGCGGCGCGGTGAATCCGGGACCGGATGTAGACATCACTCTGGCTGGGAAACCTTCGGTGGCGTGCACCGACCAGAATACGTTTCTTTTGGTACAGATTGCCGGCGTCCACAACCCCATTGAGGGTCACTTCGCTCCGCTTTCGGGGATCACGCTTTCCCGATCCACTGACAGTGGAGCAACCTGGGCCGATCCAGTCACAGTGGCAGTGCCGGATCCAAACGTTGGCGATGAAGTCTTCGAAGATCCCTGGATCGCGGTGGACCCTTCAAATCCCAAGCGGGTCTACATTTCCTATACGCATTTCGGATTCAATTTCACTACTCAGGAACTGACGTCGTCAGTTGAAGTGATCAGCTCGATTGATGGTGGCCAGACCTTCAACCCCACGCCGATCGTGATGGAAACGCAGCACATTACTGCTTTCACCGGGCTATTTGATGTCGGAACGCGGATGGCGATCTCCTCCACGGGCAGGGTCTTCGTGGCGTGGGAAAACGAGAACATTTTCGAAGCTTTCTTCGAGCAGACGATCTCGGTCGGCAGCTTTACGCCCGGAGCAGGCGTAACGCCCGCCGTGGTGGTAGATGCCGTGACTCAGGGAGGTTCGAACGTCTTTGAGTTGTTCACGCCCTTTGGCGAGTCGATTGAGGACGGGGAAGTCTTCTTTGGCACAGTGCCCTTGCAAGGCGGTTTTGAGAATTTCCGGGGCTTTGATCTGGCGGTAGACCACTCCGGCGGTCCTACGGACGGGTTCGTTTACCTCTTCTGGGACGATGGCCGCAACGGTTTCCAGGCAGCGCCGGAACTGGAAGATGATTTTGGAGCCTACAGCTTCACGGACATTTTACTCGCGGTTTCGAAGGATGGCGGCCAGACCTTCGCTCCCACGCGTCAGGTGAATTCTGATTTGCAGCCGCTGACGTCGCGCGGACATGATCACTTCCGTCCGGTGGCGGCGGTGGACCAAAACGGGAAGGTGGCGGCTTGCTGGTATGACCGGCGCAACGATCCACAAAACTATCAGTTCGAGCGGTTCTGCGCCGAGTCAACCGATGCCGGGTCTACGTGGGCAGAATTCGAGGTTCTGGGCAGCCTGTCCACGCCCGTCATAGCGCAAGACCTTCTCATAAAGCCGGTTGATATGGGAACAAACGATAACTTGACGACAGACTTTAATGGGCATGCTCCAGGATTCATTGGGGGCATCCAGTGGATGAGTTCCGGCATGAACCCGGACGTGAAAGAAGTGCGGTTCCGGTAGCCCAGGGGAAGGGGCGCTTCGGAGGAGAACACCGGAACGCAGATTCCTTGGCAGACGATATCCGAACAGAAGCGAGATTACGCGGAGGAGATATGCGCGCACGATTTCTTTGGTTAATGGTTGTTGTTGGCCTGCTGGGAGCAACCCTGGGTGCTACCGCCCAGAACACGCCGAACCAAGACAGAATCAATGCCATGAAGGCGAACCTGAATCAATTTAAAAACAACTTCATCAAGCTGCCGTCCAATCACCGGGCGTTGCTGGACGGCTGGACACGCACCATACAGTTGGCCGGAGCATTTGACAAGCTTGCCGCTGCGGCTGCTTCGGGCAAGACCTTTACGCGTAAGCAATTCAGTGATGTGATGGCCGATGCTCAAAAGAGCGCCGGCATCGTGGGCGTGAATGACCCCAGTACAGACCTGGACTTCAGCAGTTACGATGGGGTTACGCAGAGCGAAACCCATACCGCGATGTGCGGTAACCAGGTGGTGGTGGGTTTCAACGACTCAGGCAGCTTATTACAGTCCTTTTTCTTTGGCACGGGCGGCTTGAGCTTCAGCGGAGCGGCCGTCTCCAGCGACCGGGGAAAAACCTTTCACGACATTGGAGCCATGAATCCTGGGCCGGACTTCAACAACCTGGTACAGGGCGATCCGATTCTGACCTGCACAGACTCCGGTCATTTCTTTTACACTCAACTCTTCGAAACACAAACCGCCACGGCAATAGGCATCTCAAATTCCTCTGATGGCGGCAATACCTGGTCGGATCCGCTGGCGGCGGTGAGCAAGGATTTCTCCCACTTCCTTGACAAGCCCTGGAGCACGATCGATCCTTCCAACCCGCAACGAATTTACATCAGCTACACGGACTTTGATGGTAGCGGTACCAGTGCAGGATGCGGGGCGCAGACGCGAACCGCTATTGAACTCGTAACCTCCAATGACGGCGGCGCGCATTTTACCAGCCCTGTGATTATTGACGAGCAGTGCGGTGACAACGTTGCCGTGCAGACATCCCACGTAGCTGTGAATTCGCACGGAGTGGCCTTCATTGCCTGGCAGCGCTTTAATCCAACGACCACTGACGTACGAATCACCCACCTTGTAAATGGCTTGCCAGCGCCCTCTGTGTTGATTGACCAGAAGGTATTTGGCGGCGATGCCTTTTTAGTCGACAATCTGGAACTTGGGATTGAGGTTGAGTCGGATCTCGAGGGGCAATTCCGTAATCTTTCAGGGCTGGATCTTGCCATTGACCGCTCGGGAGGACCGAACGATGGCACTGTCTACGTCACCTGGGACGACGCCCGCAATAAATCGGTTCCCGATCTGGCCGGGTTCTCCATCGACTTTTTTGGGCCGAACCAACCTGGAGTCGCACTACCCTTCACTCCACTGATACTTACTGCGGGAAATTATGCCTACACAGATGTCCTGGTCAGCCGCTCAAATGACGGAATCCACTTTGGACCTTCGATCCAGGTGAACTCTGACAAGCAGCCCAAGGTTGGCGGCGGTCATGATCACTTCCAGCCTGCCCTTGCCGTGGACTCCACGGGAACGGCCGCAATCTGCTGGTACGACCGCAGAAACGATCCGAAAAACTTCAATATTGAGCGTTTTTGCGCTGAATCAAAGAACGGAAATGGGTGGAATAACTTCCGCGTCCCTATCTCACCTTTTGCACCCATCCACAGGCTGGATTTCGGGCTGGACATATTTGGAGGAGGTGCAGTCAACCCGGCCTACATGGGCGATTATGACGGTTTGACAACCGACTTCAGCGGTAAGACTCGCGGGTTCATCGGCGCCTTCCAGTGGATGAGTTCAGGCATGAATCCTGATGTGAAGGCTTTTAGTTTCCAGTAAACCGCTACGGATGTCATGACAACCTTCCCCGCGTGAGGGCTGTCACGCAGGAGCATCATCCCGCTTATGGTGCTCCTGTTTTTTTTGCTGCATAACGCTTATGGTTCTTCTGTTTTTTTTTTGCTGTATAATCCGCGCACCCTATGCAAATAAACAGACTCGCGTTCCTGGTTTTTCTCCCGGCCTTCCTGCTGTCTTCTTTTGGTTTCGCCCAACAACCCGCGGCGTCGGCCCCGCCACAGAAAACCTACATCCGTGCGGGTCACATGCTGGATGTGAAGACCGGCAGGATCAGTGACAATGTTCTGATCACGATTGAAGCGGGCAAAATTGTTTCGGTCGGTTCCGGCTCAGCACCTGCCGATGGCGCCGTCATCAACCTCCCGAATGCCACTCTTCTGCCCGGTTTGATCGATGCTCATACCCACCTGACCTTCGATCCCAACTTTGGCTATCAGGAGTTGGGCGTCTCGATCCCGAAAGAAGCGCTCATCGGAGCCAAGAATGCGCGCGTCACGCTGGAGGCTGGATTTACCACGGTACGGAACGTGGGCGCCAACGGCTTTACCGATATCGCGTTGCGCGACGCAATCAACGAAGGCATGGTGCCCGGACCGCATATCATCGCCAGCGGCCCGGCATTGTCCATCACCGGCGGCCATTGCGACCAGAACCTGCTGCCCTATGAATGGCACGCGAAGTCAGATGGCGCAGCCGACGGCATCGAAGGCGTCCAGCACAAGGTGCGCGAGATCATCAAGTATGGAGCGGACGTAATCAAGATCTGCGCGACCGGCGGCGTGCTCTCCAAAGGCGACGACCCAAAGGCTTCGCAATATACGCTGGAGGAGATGAAGGCCATCGTCGCCGATGCCCACAGGCTCGGCCGCAAAGTAGCGGCCCATGCGCACGGCGCGCAGGGAATCGCCTGGGCCACCGAAGCCGGCGTGGATTCCATCGAGCATGGCTCATACATTGATGACGCCGGGATCAAGCTGATGAAAGAGCACGGCACCTATCTTGTGCCCACACAATACCTCACCGACTGGATGCGCGAAAACGCCAGCAAGATCGGCCTGCCTGCCATGTACGCGGAAAAAATGAAGTCGGTCACCGCGGTGAGCAGGGAGAATCTGAAGCGCGCGTTTGCATCCGGCGTGAAAGTTGCTTTCGGGACTGACGCAGCTGTTTATCCGCACGGTCTCAACGCGCACGAGTTTGCTGTGTACGTCGAAATGGGGATGACTCCCATTCAGGCGATTCAAACGGCCACGGTGAACGCCGCGGATTTGCTGGGTTGGTCAGATCGCATCGGCACCATTGAACCAGGGAAGTTTGCCGATATCATTGCCGTAAACGGCGATCCTCAAAAAGACGTTACGCTGTTGCAGAAACCGGTTTTTGTGATGAAGGGTGGCGTGGTCTACAAACAGAAGTAACGGCTGGCTTTGGGAGCCGACAGCGTCATTCGCTGGGCGCAGGACCGCAATTCTATAATTGAGAGCTATTGGGAGAACCTGTGAAATTCATCGCCGTCCTTTTTTTACTTCTGCTGGTTACGATTGCTAATTCTCAGAACAAAGGAACGCCGGCCCGGAACGGCTCGGCGGTTGACTTTACCGCGTTGGCCGATCGCTATTTTGACGAATATTACTTCAAGTTCAATCCCTCAAATGGAACAGCCGCTGGCTTTCATCAGTATGACAACCAGCTGGAGGATTATTCTCGGACATCGGTGGACCAGCAGGTAGCATTGCTCAAGAAATTCAGAAGTGAATTTAGCAGCCGTTTTGCTGCTGGAGGCCCCGGCCTGAATCCTGGAGATCCAGCCTGGGTCGACTTCAATCTGGTAATGGGCGATATCAATTCGCGCCTGCTGGATTTGGAAAATATTCGTCCATGGGAAAAAAATCCTGACGTTTATTCCAGCAGCGTCACCAATTCAATTTTCATCATCATGGCCCGGACGTTCGCGCCGCCGGAGCAAAGGCTGAAATCGGTCATCGCTCGCGAGAAGCAGATTCCGGCGGTCTTTCAAGCCGCGCGGCAAAACCTCAAGAACCCGCCGCCAATCTACGTCGATATCGCTCTGGAACAGATTCCCGGTCTCATCAGCTTTTTTGAAAAAGATGTGCCGGAGGCCTTCAAAGCGGTTAAAGACCAGGCGTTGCTCGGCGAATTTCGCGCAGCGAATCAGAAAGTAATGGACGCGCTGAAGGAATACCAGACATGGATTGAAAAAGATCTGAAGCCGCAGGCGCATGGCGACTTCCGCATCGGCGCCGATAACTTCAGCAGGAAGCTGCTCTACAACGAAGATGTTGACATTCCATTGCCGCGGCTGCTCGAGATCGGCATGGCGGACCTGCGCCAGAATCAACAGGAGTTTAAGGCTGTAGCAGCGAAGATCGATCCCAGTAAAACGCCGCAGCAGATCCTGGAAGAACTGGAAAAAGACCATCCAGCGCCGGACAAACTGTTGCAGACCTTCCGTGACACTCTTGGGGGTCTGCGCGATTTTCTGGAGCAGCAGCGTATCGTGGGCATGCCTTCGCAGGTGCTTCCCATTGTGCAGGAAACCCCGCCATTTGCTCGCGCTCTGACTTTTGCCTCCATGGATACCCCCGGGCCGTTTGAGAAAGTAGCGAAAGAAGCTTTCTTCAACGTAACCCTGCCGGAAGCCAGTTGGACGCCGCAACAGGTCGAAGAGCACATGGCCGGTTTCAATCGCGGCACCATCATCTCCACGGCGGTTCACGAGGTTTACCCCGGTCATTACACGCAGTTCCTCTGGGTGCCTTCTGCGCCGTCGAAAGTTCGCAAGCTGCTGGGCTGCAGCTCCAATGCGGAAGGCTGGGCCCACTACAGCGAGCAGATGATGCTCGATGAAGGCTATGGCCGAACCGCCGGCGCCGATCTGGATCATGACACTGCGTTTCTGAAACTCCGGCTGGGCCAGCTTCAAGACGCGCTGTTGCGCAATGCCCGTTTCATTGTCGGCATACAGATGCACACGGGGAAGATGACCTTCGACCAGGGCATCGATTTTTTCGTGAAGGAGGGTTACCAGACCCGCGTCAACGGAACTCGTGAAACCAAACGCGGCACCTCTGACCCTACCTATCTCTATTACACGCTGGGCAAGCTGGAGATCCTCAAATTACGTGATGATTACAAAAAGAAGCTGGGCGACAAGTACTCACTGGAAGATTTTCATAACGGATTTCTAAAGCAAGGCTTTCCGCCGGTTAAGTTGATCCGGCGGGTCATGATCGGGGATAACAGTCCGGTGCTATAGGAAGCAATTAGCAGTCGGCAATTTGGCACAATGAGTTTGTTTTGAGATCACTTGGCAAAATTGCCAATTGCTGTTTGCTAACTGCTAGAATCCTGCATCTCACATAGAGCTATTAAAAAGGATCATGAGATGAAAATGAGAGTTCGCAAGGCCGTGTTCCCGGCTGCTGGGCTGGGGACGCGCTTTCTCCCCGCCACCAAGGCGCAGCCCAAAGAGATGCTGCCGCTGGTCGACAAGCCCATCATTCAGTACGGAGTAGAAGAGGCCATGGCTGCAGGTTGTGACCAGATCATCATCGTCACCGGCCGGGGCAAGACTTCCATTGAAGATCATTTCGATGTCAGCTACGAACTCGAAAAGATGCTGGAGGAGCGCGGAAAAACCGATCTGCTGGCCATCGTGCGCCAGATCTCAGACATGATCCACGTCGCCTATGTGCGCCAGAAAGAGGCGATGGGGCTGGGACATGCGGTGCTGATGGCACGGGAGCTCGTGGGCAGCGAGCCATTTGCCGTCCTGCTGGCGGACGACGTCATTGACGCCCAAAAGCCCTGCCTCAAGCAGATGATGGAGGTCTTTGAAGAGTCACAGTGCTCCATCGTCGCCACCCAGGAAGTGAGTGGTCCGGCGATCTCTTCGTATGGGGTGCTCGATGCCCAGCGCATCGAAGGCAAGTTCCACGGCCGCGCTTATAACGTTCGCAACCTGGTGGAAAAACCCAAGCCTGAAGATGCCCCGTCCAACCTCGCCATTATTGGACGTTACATTCTCACGCCCACGATCTTTGATACCCTGGAGCGGACACCGCTGGGCACCGGCGGTGAACTGCAACTCACCGATGGACTCCGCGGTCTGCTCACGGCCGGTGAAAGCATTTACGGTTATACCTTTGAGGGCAAGCGCCACGATACCGGCGATAAACTCGGCTTCCTGAAAGCGACGGTAGAGTTTGCTCTGAAGCGTTCAGACCTCGGACCTGCATTTGCCGACTATCTGCGCTCCCTGAATATTGAGGAAAGTGCCGGCAAGGTCGAGGCAGCTTAAAGAGCGCGCGGATTCCGATCCGCAAACCCGAACCTGCGTCAGTCTGGCTCCCCAAAATCTTCGTCCTGAAAAATATACGGCGCCGTCCGGATCAGGCGAAAGCGCACCCGTTCTGCACACGTTTCGCAGGGCGGGAAGGAATCGCCGTTGAGCATGACTACTTCGTGGGCAGTACGGTGCCCGTGATCGTGGACCACTTCGTAGATTCCGGTTTCCTTCACAATCTCGCCGGCAGCAAAGAGATTGCCAGGCTGATCCGGACGTCTTAAGTGGTGGCGGGATTTACCTCCGCCTTTCAGTTTCGGGCGTTGACGAGGAGTATAAATCCAGAGACGTGGCGCGCTTTTCTTGGTGTGCATGTGATTAACACTTAAGAAATTTATATACCTTTGTTCCGGGTGTGCTCGCAACTTTTTTTCGCGTGGAGAAAAAGGAGCCCTTGCGGCCTAGGCATCACTCAGGCGAGGAGGCTGCTGGAAATCTGAATCCTCAGAAATGGGCGTAGCGCCGCGGACGAGCACAAACCGCACCAGTGATCCGCACTGAGCGCACGCCGGAAAGCGCTCGCCTTTGAAAATGGTTGCTACGTGGTTGGGACGGTGCCGGTCGTGAATCACGGTGTACGCGCCTGATTCGGGCACGTCCTCGCCCGATTTATATATCTCTTCCGCTCTGGATGCGCTTTGCATGAGCTTTTGGTCTGAAACAGTGTACTAAAAACCGGCTTGGGCAAAGGCCGCAGGCAATGGCGCGGCTCAAACTTAGGTGCCGGAACGCCCGGGGATTTCAGCCTGGTCTACGAGCAGTATGGGAATGCGATCGCGCACCGGATAGATTCTCTTGCAGCCGGTGCATTGCAGGGACCTTTCGTCGGCCGCCAGAGTCAAGGGCTTACGGCAATCTGGGACCGGGCATACCAGGGCATCAAGCACACGCTTCAGGATCATCCATCCTATTTTAGTGCCTTGCCGGCGCGGTGTAACGGAATACCAGGGATTGAGTTCCGCGCGGCAGCTACCCTGGGCGTGTGCGTTTATCGGCGGTTGTAGGTAAGATATTTACTTCCATGAAAACTATGACTGCCAGTGTTCTCGACGGCAACAAGATTGCAGCCCAGATCCGAGCTGAGGTTGCAGAAGATGTTCGCAGCCTGAGTGCAGCCGGCCTCACGCCTGGCCTGGCCGTGATTCTGGCAGGCCACAATCCGGCATCAGAGATTTACGTTCGCAACAAGGTGAAAGCCTGTGAGCAAGTGGGTGTACACGGCGAAACACTCACACCGCCCGAGTCGGTAAGCACTGAAGAGCTGCTGCAGATGGTGAACCGGCTGAACCAGCGCGACGAGATCGACGGCATTCTGGTGCAGCTTCCTTTGCCGGCGCAAGTGGACGCAAAAAAAGTGCTGCTCGCCGTTTCGCCGGAGAAAGACGTGGACGGCTTTCATCCAGTCAACGTCGGCAATCTCTCCACGCAGCGTCCCGGGCTGGTGCCCTGCACTCCTGCAGGAGTGATAGAGATCCTGCGGCGCAGTAATATCGGGATTGAAGGCCGGCACGCGGTGGTAATCGGACGCAGCGACATCGTCGGCAAGCCGGTGGCGATGCTTCTCCTCAACAGCAACGCGACCGTTACGGTCTGCCATTCGAAGACCAAGGACCTTTCTCAGGTCGCGCGCCAGGGCGATATCCTGGTGGCCGCAATCGGCAAAGCGGGCTTCGTCACCGCCGATTTTGTGAAGCCGGGCGCTACGGTGATCGATGTTGGCATCAACAAGATCACCGAGCGCCGAGAGTTTGATAAGTTTTTCGCCGGCGATCCGGTGCGCGAAAAGTCGTTCGCCGAGAAGGGCTCAACACTGCTCGGTGACGTCGATCCCCATGCGGCGGGCGTTGCCGGAGCTATCACTCCGGTTCCCGGCGGCGTAGGACCATTAACCATCGCCATGCTGCTGGCAAACACCGTAAAAGCCTGCCGGGCGCGCCGCGGCTCCGCTCATGCGGCTCGGAGCTAGCCCTTGTTGCGAGTGGGTTTGACGGGCGGCATTGCCTGCGGCAAATCTACCGTAGCCAGAATGTTTGCCGACCTGGGCGCGTATGTCATTGACGCCGACGCAATCGTTCACGAACTCTATCGTCCTGGCCAGCAGGTTTACATCGAGCTGATTAAACGCTTCGGATCTGGAATCGTAAGACCGGACGGCGAAATAGACCGGGCCAGACTCGCAGAGGTGGCGTTCGACGGCGGACGGGTTGAAGAGCTAAACAAAATTGTTCATCCTGCAGTGCTTAAGCAGCAGGAGCAGTGGATGAGCGAGATCGGCGCCAAGGAACCCTATGCCGTTATGATGGTGGAAGCAGCCTTGATTCTTGAGGCTGGTGCGCGCGATCGCTTTGACAAGATCCTGGTAGTGACCTGCAAGCCGGCGCAGAAGATAGAGCGTTTGGCCCGCCGGATGGGCATGCCGGTAGCACTGGCGCGGGTCGAAGTGACGCGCCGGTCAAATGCGCAAATGCCGGATGATGAGAAGATGCGGCGGGCTGACTTCGTCATTGACAATTCCGGCCCCGAAGACGTAGCTCGCCACCAGGTGGAACGTGTTTACGCCGAGCTCAAGGTGCTGGCCAAGCGCCTGATTTTTGACAGGTGACCAACATGAAGTACTTCCGTCCAGTTCTACTCGCTATTGTCCTGGTGACTGCTTTTTACCTTGTGACCAACAAGACGAGCGGTCCTTCGGCTCCTTCCTGGGTCACTCGGCCATCCCATGTTGAATTAACTGAAGCTTCCGCGCCTGCCGCCTTTGATGCCGAGGAGCAAAACAACATTGCGGTGTACAAAAAGGCTCTGCCGTCGGTGGTCAACATCACCTCCACTGCTGTCGGCTTTGATTTTTTCTACGGTGCGGTGCCGCAGCAAGGCATGGGCTCGGGGTTTGTGATCGATGGCGAAGGCCACATCCTGACCAATTTTCACGTGGTGCAGGGAGCGCGCAAGCTGGAGGTGACCACCAGTGACAAGAAGCGGTATACCGCACAGGTTGTGGGAACAGATCCCGTTCACGATCTTGCCGTGATTCAGATTCCCAGCAAGGCGGTGCCACAGGCTTCCATTGGTGATTCCAAGGGGTTGGTGGTGGGCCAGAAAGTGTATGCCATCGGCAACCCATTCGGTCTGAGCGGAACCATGACGCGTGGCATCATCAGCTCCATACGTTCTCTGAAAGGCGAACGCGGTTACATTGACGAGGCCATCCAGACCGATGCCGCCATCAATCCCGGCAATTCCGGAGGGCCGCTGCTGAATGGCCAGGGGCAGGTTATCGGCATCAACTCCATGATTCTGACCGGCGGAGCAGAGCAAAGCGCCGGAATCGGTTTTGCCATTCCTATTAATACGGCTAAGGCTGTCCTGGACGATCTGGTCCGGCTGGGAAGGGTACGCCGCCCTGAGATCGGTGTACGCACGATTCCCATTGGGCCGGATCTGGCCGATCAGATGGGACTGGCGGCCGACTCCGGTTTACTCGTTGTCCAGGTCGTTCCAGGCAGCGCAGCAGACAAAGCGGGCCTTCACGCCGGGACTGAGCGAGCCTACCTGGGAAATCAGCCGATTATGATCGGCGGCGATCTTATTGTCGCGATTGATGGACAACCGATCGAAGATCAACAAGACCTTTCACACATTATGCAGAATCATCACTCCGGCGACACAGTGACGGTAACGGTGTATCGCAGCAAAAAGCGCATGGATATAAAAGTCGTATTGGGCGAGGCAAAGGGAGTTGCGTAGACGGGATTTATGCATCGCTACGATTAAGAAATCGGGCATTTAAGCAATAAGTTTTCTTTTCTTCCGCAGCAAGTCGGGCTAAGCTGTAGCGCAACAAATTCTTCAAGAAGCAACGGCGGAAGGAGAAAAGGATTTATGGCTTTTTGTTCAAAGTGCGGGGCTCAACTTGCCGCGGGTTCGGGGTTCTGCGGTTCATGTGGCGCGGCAGTGGCGGGAACGAACGTGGCGTCCGCTTCGGGAGCGCCGGCTTCGGGAGCAGCGGCTGCGCCGGCACAACCTGCTTCGGCCAGCGCTGGCATGACCAACAACGTAGCCGGCATGTTGTGCTACATCCTGGGCATTGTGACGGGAATTGTTTTTCTGGTGATTGAGCCATATAAGAACAATCGCTTTATTCGTTTCCATGCGTTCCAGTCGATCTTTTATTGGGTGGTATGCTTCGGTTTCTGGATGATCTGGAGCTGGCTGATTGTGGGAATGTTTTTGTCCGCGGGCAGCCTGGGCATGTGGGGGTTTATAGGGCTGGTGTTTACCCTGATCCGCCTTGCCATGTTTGCGGGCTGGATTTTCCTTATGTTCAAAGCCTACAACAATGAAGAGTTCAAGCTGCCCGTGATCGGCGACCTGGCCGCGAAGCAGGCTGGCTCATAGCCCTTTGCCGCACGTCATTCAGCAGAACAAGGGATTTCCAGCGTAGAATAGCGAGACTCGCCTATTGGTTAGCCACAACCGTGACGAGGAAATCCCTTTGCATTTCTCCGGAGAACTGACGAATGAGATACTGCCGCTTCGTTTCGGCTGAAGGGCCCCAGTTTGGTCTGATTGAGAACGTCGGTGGTACACAGTACATAACCCAGGTCGCTCCGGATGGCCCCGTTCCGGATTTTGCCGTTGCGCAAAAACTTCCCAAGCTTCCGCTTTCTTCTGCCAAATTTCTGGAGCCAGTATCTCCATCGAAGATCGTGTGCGTGGGGCGGAACTACAGCGAGCACGCCAAAGAGTTGGGCAATGAGGTTCCGACTGAGCCGTTGATCTTTCTCAAACCTCCAACATCGATCATCGCACCGGGAGGAAAGATCGCGCGGCCGAAGCACCTTTCGCAGCGCGTGGATTTTGAAGGCGAACTCACCATTGTTATCGGCAAACCTTGCCGCGGCTTGCGGCCTGGTGACGATGTACTTCCCTACATTCTCGGCTACACCTGCGCCAATGACGTCACCGCCCGCGATCTGCAGAAGAAGGATGGCCAATGGACCCGCGCCAAAGGCTTTGATACTTTTTGCCCCGTTGGTCCGATCGTGACCGACGAGATTGATCCGTGGAAGGGCGTACGCGTGGAAACGCGGGTGAACGGCCAAATCAAGCAGTCCGAGAGCACCACCGCGTTCATCTTCACCGTCGACGTGGTGATGCGTTTTGTTTCCCAGATCATGACTTTGCTTCCGGGAGATATCATTCTTACCGGTACGCCGGCTGGGATTGGGCCGCTGGTAGCCGGCGACGAGGTATCGGTTTCGATCGAAGGAATTGGTTCGCTGACCAACCCGGTGATCGATGGCGCCTAGCATCTGGTTCTTCTTACAGACTGCGCAATAGTGCGGTAAATCAAGGCTCTAAGCGGCTCTGGCAAGGTTGAGACTATGGTGACCTTGTGGTTTTGCCACGGCCAAGCGATTCTTGATCGATTTCAACACCGGTATCTGGAACGTGGGATTGGCATAAGGGTTCCTGCGGATTTTCACTGAACCGAAGTTGCATTACACTCATCTACTGAAATCACCTGGCGTCTTTTGTCTGAGGACGTTGACTTATGAACGGGGAACTTCGTCTATATTCGCTTGTTGCTCTGGCCGGCGCCGGCCTGCTTTGGGGAGCCATGGCCTGGGCTCGGAAGCATCGCAAAACTCCTGACCAGCGGGAGCATGAGCGGCGCATGCACATCAGCGAAATCGGCCGCATCACCGATGGCACGGTGATTGATGTGAACGAAATGCAGACAAACGCCGACGAACTGCAGTTGCTCATTTATCACTATGACGTTGCCGGCGTCAGCTATGAAGCTTCACAGGACGTGAGCACGCTGCGCCACATGGTTGATCTGCACTCGTGCCGCTCCGGGCTGATGACTTCTATCAAGTACGATCCCAGCAATCCTGGCAATTCTATTGTCATCGCTGAAAACTGGTCGGGGCTGCGGCACTAACGCCTTCCATTTCACCCTGGAAATCCCGACCTCCCAATTTTCGCGCCTGACATGGAATCAAGCACAAAATGATCATGTTCGCGTTGATGCGCGACTGATTTTACCTGCGCTCTCAAACGCTATCAGCAAAATCTATATCGATGACCATCGATATAGTTAGTTGGCTCCAAGCGCTTCCAGAATGCGGTCAAAATCGTCCAGCGATCCGTACTTCAGGATGATCTTCCCTTTGCCTTTTCGATCCTGAATTTCGACCTTCACGCCGAGAGAGTGTTCCAAGGTACGTTGCGCTTCGCGCACGTTAGGATCGAGTTGTGCGGCAGGCTTTTGCTGCCGCTGCTGATCCGGTTCAGGTCTAAGAAGCTTGGCCGCCAGCTCTTCAGTCTGGCGAACAGACAACTGCCTGGTTATGACCTCATGTGCGGCTTTTTGCAGATGGTCGGGAAATCCAACCAGACCGACCAAGACCTTGCCGTGCCCGAAGCTTATGGCGCCGTTCTCCAGGGCTTCCTGCAGGGCTTCAGGCAGCTTGAGCAGACGAATGAAATTGGCGATGCTGGTGCGGTCTTTGCCGGTTCTGGCCGCAATCTGCTCCTGCGTGAGCTTAAACTCTTGACTCAGGCGCTCAAAGGCTCGGGCCTGCTCCATGGGGTTCAGATCCTCGCGCTGAAGGTTCTCAATGATCGTGATCTCCATGGCTTGCTCATTGGAGATCTGCCGCACAACGGCCGGCACGATCGTTTTGCCGGCGCGTTTTGAAGCAAGCCAACGCCTCTCACCGGCAACGAGTTGAAATCGGCCATTCGCTGCAGGACGCAGTACGATCGGCTGGACTACACCGCTGGCCCGAATGGATTCCGTGAGTTCAGCTAGAGAAGCTTCATTGATCTGCCGCCGCGTCTGGTACGGATTGGGATCGATCAGCTCAACCGATATCTCCTGCGCGCCGGCAGGCGCGGGAGGCGCTGGCATGGTTATCGGCGCCGCCGCTGGTCTGCCAGGCAGGAGAGAATCAAGTCCGCGGCCAAGGCCTTTGCGTTTGTCATTCATCATGGTTCATTGACTCGTTTCAATTGCGCGATGTTTTCGGTGTCTGAAGGCCCGGCCGGATCGGCGACGGACCCGGCGACCTTTGCATTCCGATCCATCAGCTCCTTGGCCAGGCGTATATAGCTTTCCGCTCCCCGCGAACGAACGTCATGAAGCAGCACCGGCTTGCCATAGCTTGGCGCCTCCGCTAATCGAATATTCCGGGGGATGATCGTTTGCAGAAGCTTATCGCCAAAGTATTTCCTGAGTTCGTTGGTGACTTGTTGAGCCAGGATGGTGCGATCGTCGTACATCGTGAGTACAACGCCCTCGATTTCGAGATCCGGATTGAAGCTTTGCCTCAAGCGTTCAATCGTATCCAGCAATTCGCTCACCCCTTCCAGAGCGAAGTATTCAGCCTGCATTGGTATCAGAACTGAATCTGCGGCTACGAGGGCATTCAGAGTAAGCAGATCGAGTGCAGGCGGGCAATCCAGCACCACATAATCGAATTGGTTGCGTATGGACGAGAGCGCATCCCGAAGGCGAAACTCGCGTCGATCCGCCGACACCAACTCGATGTTGGCGCCGATGAGGTTCTTGTGGGATGGAATCACGCTCAGCCCATCGAGCTCTGAGGACCTCACAGCCTGCGCTGCCATGGCTTCGCGAAGCAACAGGTGGTAGGTGCTCAAGCGGTCGGGATCGCGCTGAAAGCCGAGACCGCCCGTAGAGTTGGCCTGTGGATCGCAATCCACCAGAAGCGACTTCACTTCAGCAGCCGCAAAGGAAGCAGCAAGATTGATGGCGGTTGTGGTTTTGCCCACGCCGCCTTTCTGATTGGCAACAGCGATGACTCGTCCCATGGGGAGTTAGGTTTCGGAAGAAACGCCGTTCTGAATGTAGCGAAGGATAGCCAAATGCGCAATGCCGCAAAGTGGTGCAATTGTTCCACGTGGAACATGTCACAATCTCGCTGCTACCCTGCAATGTTCCACGTGGAACAATGAATTTATATCTATGGTTCGATATGAACGGTGGATCCCACTTTCGTGACCGAAACCGAGCGGGGGGCGGCAGGTTCCTCGCAATTCTGGCTCATAGTCAGGGCCTATACTCCACATTTACCAACTTGATTCTAAGAGGTTGTAGCTTAGACGAAAAAGGTCAACAAACCCGATAGCCTATTAATCAATCTGATTCCCATCCCTCAAAAAATCCACTTAGTACCAAAAATCAGTCCCATCCTCACTGACTTCGCTTAAAAACCAAACACCTCTAATGATTTCGTTCCACTTTTGCTTTCTTGATCCCAACCAGAAGCACCCTGGAATGACCCCCAGGAATGGCCATTGCATCGCTCCATTCCATTTCCGGACCTAAGGTATGAGCGTCTCTCACTTGCGATGCCCCAATCATCAAAGCCAGCCTGCCCCTCTGCTCGACCAGCGTCATAGCCACTGAAAGACTCTGGTCAAATCTCTCTACCGCGCGCATTGCCACCACATCTGCCTGTTGTCTGTACTCCTCACCTCTGCCCGCAAAAACTGAGATATTCTTTAGCTTCAAAGCAAAGATGACCTCCCTTAGGAATGTGACTTTCTTTTGATTCGCCTCAATCAGCGTGATTTGGGTCTCGGGCAGAAGCATTGCGATCGGAATGCCGGGAAACCCAGCTCCCGAACCGAGATCAATCAGGGTAGCCGGTACGTTATCGCGAAATATCCCGGCGACGAAAAACGATTCCCCAAAATGACGCGTCACCATTTCCTGCGCATCGCGCACGGCCGTCAGATTGATGCGCGCATTCCACTTCAGCAATAGATCGATATATGTCGATGTATGCGAAAGCCGCTCCTCGTCAAGCTTTGCGAAGGGTTTCAGCAGCCGACCGATTTCACCCGTGTCCACTGATGCCATCGTAAATCAGCCGCCCTGATACCTGCGAACTGCCGCTCCTTGCGCAGGTAGTGCGGCCAGCAACTCACGAGCGGTAAGCTTGAGCACGGGATGGCGAACGTCCGGCGCGATCTCAACCAATGGCTCAAGAACGAAACGCCGATGTTGCATGGCTGGATGCGGAATGGTCAACCCACGCGAATCGATCACGAGATCGCCAAAAAAAACAACATCGATATCGATGGTCCGCGGGCCCTTGGGTTCTAAGCGGCGCCGGCCCATTGCACGCTCCAGAGACAAAATCCGCTCAAGGAGCTGTTTGGGGCAAATTTGAGTATCGAGCGCAACAACGCAGTTCAGAAACCAGGGCTGTTCGCTGTTAACCTCCACCGGCTCAGTCTCATAGAAGCCCGACACCGCGTGGACTGACCCCAAGCCGCCCAGCTGATGGATCGCCTCGAGCAGATTCACAGCTCGATCGCCCAAATTTGAACCTAATGAGAGATAAACCATGACTTTCCAGCCGCTTTTCCCCAATTCGGAGGCCATTTGTTCAAAATTACCTCTCGCCCCCATCACGTGCCCGTTACGTTGGTTATGTGGCCTTCTGGTGGCACTTTAGATACCTTACCGGCATGGCCTTGCAAGCACTACTCCTCAGTCGCGACCCCGAAGTCCATGGTACGCTACGGCGTGTTCTTGACGCCGCGAACATTGACCTTGATCTTTCGGATAACACAGACCAGGCGCGAGACATCCTTCTTCGCCGGAAATATGACGCCGTGCTCGTTGATTGTGACGACCTTTCCAATGGCCCGCTGGTGCTGCGCGAGTTGCGGCAGGGAAAGTCGAACAAGAGCTGCATCGCCTTTGCGCTGGTGAATGGCAAGACTTCGATTCAGCAGGCGTTTGAGATGGGCGCCAATTTCGTTCTCGACAAACCTATTTCGGTCGACCGGGCCACGCGCAGCGTGCGCGCCGCGCAAGGTCTCATCATGCGCGAGCGGCGGCGCTATTACCGTCATCTGATAAAGGCCACCGGAGCTATTCTGGTCGATGAGGGAGCCGAGCTGCCGCTCCACATTACCAACATCAGCCAGGGCGGCATCTCGATCGAGTGCTCACGCAAGCTGGATGAAGGGGGTGCGGCCCGCGTGCGATTGCAATTGCCGGGCAGCAAGCGTGACCTGGATATTAAAGGCGAAGTTGTCTGGTCCACGTCGGAAGGGCGCGCAGGAATACGTTTTCAGATCCTCTCGGCAGAGGCGAAGCGCGACTTGGATGCCTGGCTGGAAAAACGTGCGCTGCCTCTCGGCGCCGGCGCAATGTTCATCAACGCTACAACAGTCTAGCGATCACACTTCTCGGGAGCTGTGGACCGGAGCTGGGAAAGCTTCCGGTAATTCCGGATCGTCGTTGATCTCAGTGATTTCCTCCCACAGCGATCTATCTTTCAGCAGGCGCGACACCAGGGCGGTATGCATAGCGTGGCCGGCGCGGTCGGCCACAATGTGCCCGATGACCTGCTTGCCCAGCAACGCCAGATCACCGATCAAGTCCAGGACCTTGTGACGCACAAACTCATCTTGAAACCGCAGAGGACCGTTTCTCACTCCGGTGGCGGTAAGAACGATCACATTTTCATCCGACGCGCCGCGTATCAATCCCATGTTCTTGAGGGCTCTCTCTTCGCTCAAGAAACCAAATGTTCTGGCCGCAGCCACTTCTTTGCGGTAGAGATCGCGGGAAAGATCGATCTCAAACGACTGCTCACCGATGGGAGGAGCAAAATTGATTTTGTAGGCGACGGTGTATCCCGCGGATGGATAGGCCGCGATAAACTTGTTTCCTTCGCGGACTTCAATCTCCCGCATGATTCGCAGATAGGTCCGCTTCTTTCTTTGTCGTTTGAGGCCGGCGCCCAGCATCATGTCCACGAACGGCTTGGCGCTCCCATCGAGGATGGGCAATTCCAGATTGTTCAGCTCCACCACGGCGTTATCTAATCCAATGCCAATGAACGCGGAGAGCAGGTGCTCAGTGGTAGAGATTAAAACGCCCTTTTTCTGCAGGCTGGTAGCGTAGCTTACCCGCGCCACGTTGCGGCCAATGGCCTCAATTTCAAACCCATCCAGATCAACGCGGCGAAATACAATGCCTGTTCCCGCCGGCGCCGGCAGGATTCGAAGCGTGACGGGGGCACCGCTGTGCAAACCGACTCCCTGGCACTCCACGGGAGTCCGAACTGTCTGTTCAAATGGCAAGTGATTCCAGATAAACAGATTACACCGGTCCAGAGCTGCCGTTGTGTGGTTTTTTTGCCACAGACCGTGGCAGAGTAGCAGAGAAGTTACTGCTTAACCGGGTTAATCTTCGCCATCTTTGGATCGAACAATACATCCGCAGGGTGGTTGTTGTATGTGACGTTTAAAGCAATCTGTTGGGAAACCATCGCACCGTTGCGCTTGGTCAGGAGGATGCGCGGCGTGTTGATTCCCTGGATCACCTTCCAGTTGCCGTAGATCGTGGATTCCTCGTCGCGGTCGCGATAGCGGGGATCCCGCGTGCTGAACCGCTTCTCCATGGGGAGATGAGTATCGGGCGAAACCAGCAACGTCACTGCCTCGTTCTTCGCGTTGATGATCGTGATCTTCTCCGCCATCTGCCCTTCGGAAAGACTGGGGCCTTCGTCCATCAAGAGAACGCCGGGTTCGCTCAACCATCCTCTCAAGACATTCTCCAACGAATAATGCCGGCGAATGAGCGCCTGCTGGAGCTTGTCATCCTTCGCGGGATCCAGCATTTGTATTCCCTTGTAGGTGATCTCGTAGGCACTGCCGCCAAGATAGAGCTCAACCACGTCACGCTGTTGTGTGAGCTCAGTACGCTCCTTGTCCGGCCATTCCCAGTATCTGTAGTAAAGGGTCCAGGCCGTGAGGTTTTCATTGTGAAAAGCGCCCAATCGGCCTTCAGTGTATGAATCCTGGTACGTCAGGTAAGCCTGCCCGCCCAGAGCCTGGATCATCTGGTCAATGATGGCGCGTGCTTTCTGCTGGTTACTCTGCCCGGCCGTGGACGGGTTTTGAGCAGGGGTCTGCTGGCCAGCCGCGCTGGCTAGAAATAAAAAAAGAAGAGCAACAATCCTCATGAGATCTATCTTTCTTCAGATGCAAAAATAACCAGAGCAGCTGCCTGGAAATTCACCCTACCAGCACTGCTCCCCCGTTCACGTTCAGAATCTCGCCGGTGATAAACCCGGCATGCGGTGTACAAAGAAAAAGCACTGACGCTGCAATTTCCTCCGGTTTACCTGCCCGTCCGAGAGGAATGGTGGCAAAAACGCGTTTGCCGATTTCCGGATCATGCAAGGCAGGCGCCGCCATATCGGTTTCCACCCAGCCTGGGGCAACGCAGTTCACATAAATTCTATGTGCTGCCAGCTCAGTCGAAAGACCTTTCACCATACTGATGATAGCGCCCTTGCTGGCTGCGTAGTCGCAGTGAAACGCTTCGCCACGCTGTCCAGCGGTGGAGCTGATCAGCACTACATGACCTCCGGAACGCTGGCTCTTCATCTGTGCCACACCGTATTTCACCAGGCCGAAGACACTATCCACATTGATGGCGAGCGTGGATCGCCATTGTTGGTCAGTCATCTGGTCGATGGGCGCATCACCGGGCGGCCAGACGCCATGGTTTCCAACGACGATGTCCAGCGTGCCGAAATGCTGAACCGCAGTCTCAACTAGAACTTTTGCCGCCTCGGTGGAGTTCAGATCGGCCTTCACTGCAACACAGTGTGTGGAACCGCCGCATTCCGCCGCCAGTTTCTCTGCTTCCGCCACGGCGCGTTGATAATTAAATGCTACTCGTGCTCCTGCCTGGACAAAGAGCCGCACGATGGCGGCGCCAATACCGCGGGAACCACCGGTAACCACGGCCACGCGACCATCCAGCGACAGTACAACTCCTTTTTCGGCCATGCAAGGTACGATACGGAACAAACGACTTCCCTGGCAAGCTGCGACAGATCAGTCACCGCCGCCCGAGCTCTTCTTGGCCTGTTTCTTGGCGATTGCTTCTGTTTCGGCCGTATTGTGAAAACCGTCGCCAGGGCCAATGTGCTTCGCCGCCTGAGCTAGGGAAAAACTGACGCGATCATGGCACGTTCGGCAGTCGGGAAAATTCTCACCCTGCGTGACAACGACGTCGTGCGGCTGACGGTGCTGGTCATGACTTGCAGTATAGATTCCGGTGGCTGGTACTCGATCTCCGGGCCTGAACCCCATCGGCATAAGCGAACGCCTCCAGGGGGAACAGAGACATTCTAGGAACAGATGTGAGCACATTCAATGCTGCTGCTTCGTATCGAGTCGGGCGAGCCGTTTTGCAAGAAGCCGCGCCATCGCGGGCGGAAGCCGCTGCGTTTCCCGACGAAGACTGAACCCGTTCCGGTTCTTCAGAGCCACATGATTTGGCTATTCGCCGAAGAAGCTCCGAAAAAGGATGCCGATGAGCCAGACAAACCCGAAGACGAGGCCAACCACGATCGAGATCACCCAAAGCTCATCAGGTAACCACTCCATGGCAAACAAGGCGAATTCGGCTGGGCCCTTGTTGTCGCGTTTTGCCGGCTGCTCCAGGGAAAAGCGCATAGATTGATGACGCGGGCAAAAGTACCAATATTAACGCTGGGTGGGCGCATTTGCCTGCATCAGAGTCGGCAAGTTTCACTGGCTGCGCGGATCATTGCGGCGGCTGGGCGAGCGTGATTGAACGCGCTGCCGGCCACAACCGGTTTCCCATTCGCGCACACTGCTTATTCGCTCGGGCTCTTGAGAGACCATTGCTTTGCCGCTTCGATGAGCCAGCGAAAGAGATTGGCTGAGGTGTTGTCGCGTTCAAAGCCCCGTTCAGGATGCCATTGAACTGCCATCACAAAGTGTCCAGGCTGGGTTCCTTCAATTGCTTCGATGACCTGATCGTCAGGACAGCGAGCCACCACACGCAAACCATCTCCTATGACGTCAGCCGATTGATGGTGACTTGAATTTACGGAGACACAATCTCTGTCAGCGCTGCCGGAAGCCGCCGCTAACAATGAATCGGGCTCGATTCGCACCTGGTGCGCGATCTCCACCTTCGCACCGGCAGCATGATTCACCTGCGACTGAATGTGTTGGACCAGCGTGCCGCTGCGCCAGACGTTTAGCGACTGCAACCCGTAACAGATGCCAAAAACGGGTTTGCGCAGATTGTATGCGTCCTGGAGCAGAAGCTCATCGGCGGCGTCACGAAGGTGGTCGGCTGGCGCCGTCCGCGGATGTTTGGCCGCGGCGTATTTCTGAGGATCAACATCCGCCTTGCTGCCGGGCAGCAAAATGGCGGAGCAGGTCGTAATCGTCCTCGCAATCTCTTCAGGCGAGCTGGCCAGCGGAATAACAACCGGTTCTCCACCCGCAGCTTCTACAGCTTCCAAATAGGCCGGCAGCGCACGGTTGCTGTACTCCAAATCGTAGGAGCAGGGCTCCGGAAGAGCGATTCGCGGCTTCGCGGCATCCAACTTCGACTTTTGATCTGGTTTCATTCCACAATCTGGCTCTGAGCGCCCCGCACTTCCCACCATTACTTAGCTGGTTCGTTCCCGAGCTGGTCCTGTCCACGCAAATCTGGAACCAAAGAGCGCGAATAATACATCGCGGCAATCACATCTTCCGCTTCCTGCTTCACCTTTTCCATGTCTCTGGTGGACATGCCCGAAGTTGAGATTGGCTGGCTCACCACCAATTGCAAGGGGCCCGGCTTGATGTGCCAGGTGTTCATTTTCAGCATTTCGAAGGTGCCAACCAGTGCCATGGGAACAATCTCAGCCTGAGCCTTGAGTGCAGCATAGAATGCGCCGCCCATGAAGGAATGCAGTTGGCCGTCAGGGGAACGGCCTCCTTCCGGAAAAATAACCAGCGACATGCCCTGTTGCAACGTGGCTACGGCCCGGTTCAGGCTGCGGACTGAAGCGCGCGGGTTTTCCAGCACAACCGGAATCTGCCCGGACCGTTTCAGATGCCAGCCCATGAATGGATAACGAAACAGCTCTCGCTTTGCCAGGATTCGAAACTGAAACGGAAGGTTTGCGTACAAGACAGGAATGTCGAGTGCGGAAAGGTGATTCACCACATAAACCGCGGCCTTCGTCGTGTCGACCTTCTCCAATCCCTCCACCCGGAGTGACGCGCCGATGGTCCTCAAGATTACCCTTGACCACAGCCGGGCAAAGCCGTGCTGAATCCTGCCTGACTGATCCAAGAGCGAGCTAACGAGTGACAAAGCGCCGAACACGATGGTGTAAAGCCAAATGAGAGGATCCCACAGGAGAAAAGAGCGGAGACGCGAATACCAAAGGCGCAGGCCGTGCATTTCTTGTGGCTCGCTCACTTCAACTTGGGTAGCTTCCGGCACGCCTACACGCTCTGTCCAACCGGATTTTGGGTCAGAATGCCCAGTGCCTCGCCTACGATATACATGGATCCGGTAATCACGATCACACCCCTGCTGCCGGCCAACTCGCGGGCACGCTCCAAAGCTGCTCGCACGGAATCTTCTTTCAGGATTTCTGCCTGCGTGTGGGCGCCCAGCTCCGCGATCTCATCTGGCGTAGCCGCGCGCGGATTTTCAGCACGCGTCGCAATCACTCGCCCAGCCAGGGGAAACAGAATGCTGGCGATCTCCGCAATGGCTTTGTCGCGCATGGCGCCAAAAATAAACGTCAGCGGGCGACTCTCATAGAAGGTGGAAAGCGCGGAACGCAGCGCCCATGCTCCGGCGGGATTATGAGCGACATCGATCACGATCTCCGGATAGCTCTCATCCGGCCGAATTACCTGAAACCGCGCGGGCCAGCGTGTCATGCGAATGCCCTGTGCAACGTGCCTGGCGGTAATGCGAAACCCACATTGGTTGAGCTCTTCTGCAGCGGTGATTGCCAGAGCC
Organism: Candidatus Angelobacter sp.; assembly: GCA_035262465.1. GTDB lineage: Bacteria > Acidobacteriota > Terriglobia > Terriglobales > Acidobacteriaceae > Angelobacter. The sequence goes on from DATFSU010000004.1 coordinate 88,325, forward strand.
AGATTCCGCAGCTGGTGGCGGCCCGGCAACGGAAAATCAACCGTGATTTCCTCTCCCATTACTTCCAGTGAAAAGTGGTTGTAGTGCGCTGCGGTCGAAAGCGAAGCAGCCTTCTCGTCGGCGGCGGGCGTCAAGGGCGGCATGTGTTTGACTGCGCTCACCGCGCGGGCATCGCGGTCCATGATTTCTTTGCCCAATGTATCGTTTACCGCAGGATGTTGCGGCAGCAACACGACTGTTCCCTTCGGACGCATGATGCCGGCTTTTTCATGGGCGATTTCCGGCAAGGTGTTGCCCAGGAATTTCTGGTGGTCAAAGTCAATATCGGTGATCACCGAGATGCAGGGATCGACGATGTTGGTGGCATCCAGCCGGCCGCCCAGGCCAACTTCGAGAACCGCAAGTTCAACTCCGGCACTCGAAAAGTATTCGAACATCATTGCCGTAAGCATCTCAAAAAAGCTGGGATGCCAGGGCAGTTCACCGCGGGCGACCAACTCGTTGGCTGTGCCCTCGACTCGGTCATAGATGAAAGCAAACTCTGCATCGCTGATGGCTTCGTGATTAATCTGCATGCGCTCATTCACGCGCAGCAAATGCGGCGACGTATAAAGACCGGTGCGATAGCCGGCGGCCTGCACAATGCTGGCGAGGGTCGCGGCCGTGGACCCCTTGCCGTTGGTGCCGGCAATCAGAACGCTCTGCAGCCTGCGCTGGGGATTGCCCAGCGCTTCAGCCAGGCGCCGCATATGGGCGAGATCGAACTTACGATTCGTCGCCAGCTCGTAGCCGAGCGCCAGCAGATTGCTTACGGCAGTTTGATAGGAGACAGCCACAGCTCAGGCAGCCTTCGGCGTCATGAAATCGAGCGCCCGCGAGATGTACGCCTTCATTTCCTTGCGATGGACCACGGCATCAAGCATTCCGTGCTGCAGAAGAAATTCGCTCGTCTGGAATCCCTCCGGCAGCTTCTGGCGGATAGTCTGCTCAATCACTCGTGGACCGGCAAACCCAATCAGCGCACCCGGCTCTGCAATGTTCAGGTCGCCCAGCATGGCATATGACGCAGAGACGCCACCGGTAGTCGGATCGGTTAAAACAGAAATGTAAGGAACACGCGCCGAATCCAGCCGCGCAAGAGCGGCAGAAATTTTTGCCATCTGCATCAGGCTTACGATTCCTTCCATCATGCGCGCCCCGGCAGAAGCTGAGACAATGATGATCGGCTTGCGTTCTTTTGAGGCGCGTTCTATAGCCCGCGTGATCGCCTCTCCAACTACCGCGCCCATGCTGCCGCCGATGAAGGAATATTCCATGGCGCTCACAATCACCGGCTTTCCGTGGACGGTGCCGGTCGCGTTGATAATCGCGTCCTTCAATCCAGTTGCGCTCTTGCTCTTGTCCAGTCGCGTCTTGTAAGGACGCGTGTCGGAGAAATTCAAAGGATCGGTCGACTCCAGGGTTTCGTCCTGGGTCTCGATGCTGTCTTCATCGAGTAGCAGCATCAGACGCTGGGCCGAATCAATGCGGAAGTGGTAATCGCACTTGGTACAGACGTTGAGGTTGTCTTCCAGCTCCTTTTTCCAGATGATCTGGCGGCAGCCCTCACATTTCACCCACAAACCTTCCGTACGAACACGTTTCTCTTCGTTCGCCTGGATCTCGCTCGATTCCCGTTTAAACCACGCCAAGGTTTGTACTCAACTTTCCTTTAACCGATTACAGTCCGCAACTTCTCGATGGCCTGCTAATACTCGATTCCTCGCTGGGCCATCACGCCTTTTTCATAGGCGTGTTTCACCTGTTTCATTTCGGTGACGGTATCGGCCAGCTCAATGATTGTCGGATGCGCGTTCCTCCCCGTCAAGATTACGTGGACCTGTTCGGGTTTGCGCTTTAGAGTCTCCACCACCTTCGCCGGATCGAGCATGCCATAGGTAATCGCGTAATTGATCTCGTCCAGCACCACCAGATCCCACTTCCCTGACATGATAGCCGCTGCGGCTTCGCGCCAGGCTTCTTCCACCAGCCGCACGTCCTCAGGGTCCGTTTCCGCCCCGCCGACTTTCACAAACCCACGTCCCATCTGTTTCATGACAAAGTTGTCGCCAAAGGCCTTCACCGCGTCGAGTTCGCCATAGTGCCAGGAACCCTTCAGGAATTGGAGCATCAGCACCTTCATGCCGTTGCCCACTGCCCTGAGGGCGGTTCCCATGGCGGCGGTGGTTTTGCCTTTGCCGGGTCCGGTGTTCACGATGATCAGACCGCGATGTACGTCAGTCATTCTCTTTACATCACTCAAATTCTTCAGAGCCGAGCAGCTTTCAGGCTAAACGCTGGATTGCCGACAGCTGATGGCAGCTCTTCAATGGCCAGTGTGGTACGGATGGCCTTTCAGAATTGTAAATGCCCGGTAGATTTGCTCCAGCAGCACCACCCGGGCCAGTTCGTGCGCCAGCGTCATCTTGCCGAAGGACAGCACCAGATCGGCAGAGTGCCGGGCCTTGTCACTGAATCCGTCTGCCGGGCCAACAGCAAAAAAGAGGTTTTGCGTTCCACGATCCTGCTGGTCGCGCAGAAGCTCGGCAAATTCTTCTGATGTGAATTGACGTCCCCGGGCATCGAGCAGGATCAGCACCGGTTTTGTCCGGCCGGCAACGCCGGCAGCCAGATCCAGCAAAGCCGGTTCGCTCGACATCTCGTGCGATTCCGCGCCCACGAAACGCGAGATGCGCTTCAGGTATTCGTCCGTCAGCGCACGTATGGCTGCTTCTTTTGTTTTCCCAATCCAGGCAATCTGCAGTTTCACGCCGACTTCCGGGGTTTTTTCTTGGCTTGTACGCGCGCCTTGCCGCGAACGGCAGCTTTGGGTGCAGAAGTCTTCCTTTTTGCCGATACCTTCTTTGTCTTCTTTTTGGGCGCCGGTTTCCTGCTCAGGTCGGCCGCGTTCAGCCTCCGCGCCGACTTCCACAGACGTTCCAGATCATAAAAGCGGCGCGCCCGCTCAGAAAAAACGTGCAATACGAAATCGACATAGTCCACCAGGACCCACTCGGCCTGGTTATAGCCTTCCACGCTGTTAGGGCGCTGGCCGGCCTCGCCTAGTTGCTTCTGTACGTCGTCAACGATGGCCTGGATTTGCCGTGGGTTGGTACCGGAGCAAAGGACAAAATAATCAGTAAACGCTCCGCTGTTGCGGTCCATTTCCAAAATGACAATATCTTCGCCCTTTTTGCCTTCAATCGCTTTAACTGCGTTCGCGACCTGCTGCCTGATCTCTGGACTCATCCGTTCTTATGGCTCCTGCCCGCGTGCCCATGATGCCGGGCCTCTTCAAAAGATAGCATTTTCTCCCGCTCCCCGGTTGCGTCCCTCATGTAAAGGCGCTCCTTCTTGATGTACTCTGCCACCAGCCTCGGCACAAAGCGGCCCAGGCCATTCACCGGCTTGTGCGCTGCCGCGCGAATCTGCGTGGAAGACACTCTCTCATGCACTTCGCCCAGCAGATGAATCGTGGCGCCCATCAGCGCGATGGTGCCTTCCGCCTTCTGCTGCTTCATGACACGCAGCATCAGATCCGTTGGACGCAGCGGCTCGGGCAGCGAGCGGCCAACATCCGCCAGCGAGAAACCCGGACGGCTCACCACGATGAAGTCCACTTCGCTCAGCAACTCCACCGGTTTGTGCCAGGTGCTGATGTCCCTGAAAGCATCGATGCCGATCAGGAAGTACAGTTTGTCAGACTTCTTGAGCGTACTTTTGAGACGCCGAACGGTATCGATCGAATAGTTGGGTTGGCCGGTGTGGGCGTCGAGCAAGGAAGGCACAAATCGCGGATCATCGGCCGTAGCCAGAGCCAGCATGGCGAAACGATGCTGGAAGTCCGTAAGACGCCGCTTCTGCTTGTGCGGCGGCAGATCGGCGGGAGCAAAATAGATCCGGGCAAGCTCGAACTTCTCCGCCGCCGCGCGCGCGACAGCCAGATGCCCGAGATGCACAGGATCAAAGGTTCCGCCAAACAGAGCGATCTTCATTTTTTGCCGCTGCGCTCCAAACCGCCTGAACGCCTCTCTTCACCAGCTTCGATCATGCTCCTGAACAGGCCGCTCGGCGTGCCGCGCAGCCTTCTTCATGCGCTTATCTGCTCTGCCTCTTCTTGAAGGCTGCGCGCTTGGGTATGCGCTTCACGCTTTCAGCTTTCTTCTTGTTGGCTTTGCGACTGGAAGCTGCTTTCTTCCTGATCGCGGGCCGTGCGGAAACATACGTACCAGCTCGTATCTCAGCGACGCGCCTCCCCAGCCCGTACTTCACTTCAGGAATGCCTTTACCCGTGACCGCAGAGATCTCGTAGAGGTCGAGCTTCAGTTTCTTCGCGTGCTTGCGCAATTTGGCAACCTTCTCTGGATTGGCCACGTCCATCTTTGAAGCCACCACCACCATCGGCTTCTTTTCCAGATCGGCACCAAAGCTCTTGAGCTCGTCCATGATCACGTTGAAGTCGGCAATCGGATCGGGCCGGCCGCTGGCGTCAGAAACATCGATCACATGGGCCAGAACGCGCGTGCGCTCGATGTGGCGCAGAAACTGAATCCCCAAACCGGTCCCGGTATGCGCTCCTTCAATCAGCCCCGGAATATCCGCGACAACGTAGCTGTCTTCATGCGGCATCTCGCCGATGGTTACTACGCCGAGATTCGGCTGCAAGGTAGTGAACGGATAATCCGCGATTTTCGGCTTGGCAGCGGAGATGCGCGAAACCAGCGTTGATTTGCCGACATTCGGATAGCCGACCAGCCCGACGTCGGCCAGCAGCTTCAACTCCAGCCGCAAAACTTTTTCTTCTCCCGGAAAGCCCTGCTCATGTTCGCGCGGCGCCTGGTGCGTGCTGGTGGCAAAGTGCTGGTTGCCGCGTCCGCCGCGACCGCCGTGTGCCACGACAATCCGCTCGTCGGGCTGCCCGAAATCATGCAGACGCTCGCCAGTGTCCTTGTCATAAAGAATCGTGCCGACCGGTACCTTGAGCACCACGCTCTCGCCATCGCGGCCGGTGCAGTTGGAGCCTTCGCCATGGCGTCCGCGTTCCCCCTTGTATTCGGGATTGAAGCGGAAGTGCACGAGCGTGTTATGCCGCTCGCTCGATTCCATGACCACATCACCACCACGACCGCCGTCCCCGCCAGACGGCCCGCCCCGAGGCACAAACTTCTCCCGCCGAAAGGCCATGCAGCCATTGCCTCCATCGCCGGCCTTTACGCGAATGATTGCTTCGTCAATGAACATCTATATTTGATTGTACAAGCCAAAGCAGAGATTCGCCGTAGCTCGCGAAACGGCGGAATTTGAGCTGTGTTCCCCCAGTCTATTGAGCTTGCGTGGCCATCGCGGCGATTCGCCTATCGATTTCTTCTTTGCTTAGCGCTTCGACCTGGGTTGCGATGTACCAATTGTTCCCGCACATATCGCGCACGTTAGCGCTGCGATCGCCGTAAAACTGCGTGACCGGAGCCGAGAGCGAGGTTGCGCCGGCTTTCAGCGCACGCTGATAGGCCGCATCAGTATCGGGGACGTAAACCTGCATGGCGCAAGGCATGGCCGGCCACTCGGCGCCTGCGTCAGCCAGTTCCACGACCGAGTCACCGACCCTCAGCGCGGCATGCCCGATCGTTCCATCGGGCCGCGGATAAACGGCGATCTCCTGCGCATCAAAAGCTTCCTTGAGAAAAGAAATCAGTTTGCGCGCGTTGTTGGCGTGGATGTAAGGAATAACGGTCTGGTAGCCTTCCGGCTGGTAGGATGCTTTGCTGGTCATTGAAATCCTCCTACTTCTTGGTCATTGCGGCCATCCGCCGCTCCATTTCTTCCGGTGTGACATCTTCCAAATGAACGGCGACGGTCCACTTGTGTCCGAACGGGTCTTCCAGGGTGGCGTTGCGATCGCCGTAAAACTGATCTTGTACGGGCTTGAGGATCTTGGCTCCAAGGGCGACAGCGCGCTCGATGGTCTTTTCGACGTCATCGACATAGAGCAACAGGCCAACGCTGGTGTTGCCCAGGGTTTTTGGTCCGACCACGTTCATCTCGGGAAACTCGTCAGCCAGCATCACGTACGATTCACCGAATTTGAGCTCAGCGTGGCCGACCCGGCCATCCGGCTGCGGCATGCGCATAACTTCCACCGCGCCGAAGGCTTTCTTGTAAAAATCAATGGCAGCGGCTGCGCCTTTGATCGAGAGGTAAGGGGTGACGTGATGGTAGCCATCAGGAATGGGTTTTGCTTTTGCCATAAGACTTCTCCCTCTAAAACCTTTTAAAGAACTTTGCAGAAGCGAGCATCGGGATCAGGGATCACATTCGCGTCAAACGGCAAACCGCTCCCCAGGGCCGCGAACCCTGGCGGCCATTGGACTCCGGCAGCAGCGCCAGCAACCGAAGCCCTAGCGGAAGGCGTTTAATTCCAGCTGCCGTCTTCAACATGGAGTAAACCTCGGCGGCCTTCCAGCCGGAGCCATTGAAAAAGTCTGGCCCTTCTTCCGGACCGAACTTCAACGGTGAGCCTGCTTTCTCAAGGGCGCCCAGATTGTCCTGCAGCAGTTTGAGCAGGCCAGGTGAGCATAGGTCGATGGTCCAATCGTGAAAACTCGCTTGCGCCGCAAGATCGCGGCCCAACGCGGTAACTTCGTCACGGGTCAGGTAGACCAGCAAGCCTTCTGTCATGATCAAGGCCTTGCGGCTGACGCTGCTCAGCCGCGCAAACAGCTCCTGGCGAGCGGCCACGTTCGTCAGATCAAGACGGACGCGCTCCAGAGAACAACGCGGTTGCTCCCCGCTGAGAATTGCCTCTTTGTAGTCGATCATCGCCGGCAAGTCCACTTCCACCCACTTGAGCGATGCCGGCAACTCCATGCGATAAGGCCGCGTATCCAGCCCGGCCGCCAGGTTGATCACCATGTCCGCGCCCTGTTTGATCTGCTCATTTACGATCTGGTCAAAGCGCACCGTGCGGGCGATGTAAGGCCACTCATAGCGCTGGCCCTGCTCGAGTTCCCTGGCAATCTGCTCACCGCGCTCGCCCGCCAGTCTGCGGGCAAAAGGATCGCGGAAGAGGGGGTTGACCCGGTCATTCTCTCGCGCGCGATAAATCGCGACCCACAAGGCTGTATCGGAAATATTCCGGAGTGCCGCTTCTGCTCGATTCGCCATTGCCCCTAGCCTTTCCTTCCTGCGCCTCAATCGGCCGTACAAAAGCATTCTTCGCGATGACGCATGTGTTTGTATTGTAAAAATTTGACCTACTCGTGAACGGGAACGTGGTTCAGGTGCTCGGTCTTGCGCTGGAGGTAGGTTGACGGGCTCATGCCGGAAAACGCGTTGAAATCGTGGATGAAATGCGCCTGGTCAAAGTAACCGCCGCCGGCAGCCAGGTCTACCCAGTCGAACTCTCCGCCCTTGTGAATGAGCTGCAGGATCTCCTGGAAGCGACGGACCCGGCAAAAGAGCTTGGGGGTAAGGCCGACCTGGTTGCTGAAGAGCTGTATAAAGCGGCGTGAGCTGATGCCAATGTAGTCAGAAACATCAGCGATTGTGGGCGCAGCATTGATATTGCGAAACAGCCCAAGGGCGCAGCCAACCGCCCGATGCCGCTCCAGCGGCTTGAACGCCCGCGCCAGCAGGCAGCGCTCAAGCACTTGAAATTTCTCTTCGGGTGCAGCAGCTTCCAACAGCTGCTCGCGCAGGAGCGATGCTTCAAGTCCCCAAAGGTCGTGCAGGGAGACGTGCTGGTCGCGCAGTTCATCCACCGGCAAATTAAAAAACGGAAAAGCGCCGCCTGGCTTGAAGTGGACTCCCATGACCGAATCCTGCTCCGCTGTATCGATCACGAAGAAACTGGAGTGAGGCCCGCAAAGCAGAGTGCCAGGAAGACGATCGTATTGGTTCAGGTTATTGCGATCGTAGATGCGCGCCTCGTCATCCTTGAGATTGATGACCAGCTCTATTGAGCCATCCGGCATCAGGCGTTCTTTGTTGTGCGCGCGCGGTGGAAAGCCATCGTAAAGCCAGAAGAGTTCTACAAACTCGTTCAACGGCGGCTTCGGGATATGAGTGAGATACAGCATGGCGGCATCCGCACAACCCTAATCTTACTTGAGACCCGAAAGTCCGGAGACCACAAAAAGATGTAACACTTTGCCGGCTTCCTTCACTCCAAGATAACCGGCATCCGGCCTTATGGCGCTTCGGCGCCTGACGGAACTCCCTGAATGTGCCCGGTGCTTCTCAGGAAAGCCGCTTCTCTGGTGCATCGGCCCACGAAGAAAATTTTTGCAGGACCTTTGTGTCCAGGAGAACGTGTGTCATGAATTTGCTCAGAAAGCTTGCTTGTGCGGGACCAATCGCAGTGTTGTTCTTGCTGCTTGCCGCTCCGGCATTTGCGCAGTTTGAAGTCAATCCGGATCACTTTGATAACCAACCGCCATCAACTAAGAAGACGACAGCTCAGGCAACAAAGGCTTCTCACCCGCCGCAACAAGCTTCCAGGAAGTCTGCTGATCTGAAGTCACAAGCGAATACGAATACGGGAACTGCAAACGGCGGTGCCGGCAGCTCACTGCATGCTGCTAACACGGGCGCGAATGCACCCCGCTCAACGCAAACAGCTTCGACCAGCGCCAAGCTGCATACGAACAGGAAGACGAAGTCGGCGCCCCTGGTGCAGCATCTGAACGCGCAGGCCAGCCCAGTGCTGCGGGAATGAATCGCAAAAGCAAAGCCCCCGCCGGCAATAGCGGGGGCTTGATATCGAGGTTGCGGGAGCTATGCCTTGGCGGCCTCAGCCGGTTCGACCAAAACAAAGCGGCCGCTGGAACCCTTGTCGACAAACTTGATGGTTCCCGTGACCTTGGCAAAAAGCGTGTCATCCTTCCCGCGACCCACGTTGGCGCCGGGTTTGATGCGCGTGCCGCGCTGGCGCACGATGATAGTTCCGCCGGGAACAAGCTGTCCGCCGAAGGCTTTTACACCCAGCCGCTGTGCATTTGAATCGCGGCCGTTTCTTGAACTGCCTAAACCTTTTTTGTGTGCCATAACATCCTTCTTTGTTTCAGAACTCTGGGCGGCACGACCGAGGTCATGCCCGGTTACTCATTGCCCGCACGGGAACTGCTCCGTCTCGCGGGCGGCTTATGCCGGTTACTTCTTCTTTTTGCTCTTGGCGGCCTTTTTGGGTGCACCCTTCTTCGCCTTGGGCTTGCTCTTGGACTTACCCTTGGCTTTAGCGGCCTTCGTTTCGTCTTCGGCCGGCTCAGCCTTGGCTCTCTTCGGCTTGCGTGCCGGAAGATCGGGCGCCGTAAACCGCTCGCCGTCAAAAGCGATCTCAGTGATCCGCACCGAGGTAAAAGGCTGCCGATGGCCGTAGATCTTCTTGTATTGCTTCTTGCGTTTGAAGTGGAAGACCAGAATTTTGTCGGCGCGGCCGGATTCCATGATCTGGCCGCTTACCACAGCGCCTGATCCGGGGCCGATAGTGCCTTCCTGACCGGAAACGGCCAGAACGTCATTGAACTCGACAGTATCGCCGTCAGCGGCCGGCAGCTTCTCAATATTGACAACGTCTCCGGGAGAAACCCGATATTGTTTCCCACCGGCGCGAATCACCGCGTACATAACTCTCTCCAGCGTCCATCCAAGCCTTTAGCAGGAAAGGACTTAAATTAAACTTTGTAAGATTGCTCTCAAACCCCTTGCTCAGACAGGCAGGAATATCCACCAGTGGCAAACCTTGTAATTTTAACGTGATAGAGGGCTTTGGGTCAAACCGTCTTGATCGAGTCGCCTCTCTGAATTGTGTCGACGACCAGTTGTTCGAAGCTCGGGGCCAACTCGTCGACGATCCTTACACGATAGTTGCAGAGAATTCCTTCATGATCAATCTTAACGATGCGGTAATCGCCAGATTTGCTGCGAGACCTTGTGTCGAAGCAAACGGGATCGTAGTCCAAGCCGGGGCCTTGTCCGAACTGTATGAACCCGGCTGGAATCAAAGCTTCCCACAGGCCGGAGGCGAAGGAGATCTCATTCAGCAAACCCATCAGATTCGGTCCTGGCGGATTCGCCAATAACCTGTACGAGAACAGATCGACTTCAGCCCATCGATAGGAAAGTACCATCCGCTCAAAGAGAGGGGGAAATGGAGCCGGCAATTGGCCATAGACCTTTTTGAGCAGTGATGGCTCCGTTTCCAGTTTGGCCGGACGCCAACGCTTAAACCCTTGGTGATCACAATCGCCGCTGGCAAGTTGCCAAGCAACAGGGTGCAGAAGCTCATCAGCGAGCATTTCATCGAGCTTGGAAAATGCGGCAAAGTACTGTTCGATCAAATCCTGCTGATTCATGATTGCAACTCGTTTGGCGCCCATTCACCACAATGGACTTCCTTAAAGGCCGTGACCGTGCAAATACACGCGCCAGAAGAAATACGTCGTCATGCTATATCCAATCGCGATTACCACGTAGCGAACATGTCTCGGATCCATCTTCTGCGCGTACCATGCGCCGGCATATCCACCCAGCCCGCCACCAAAGACCATCAGGATTGCCTGCGGCCACATTACAGCGTGAGCGAAGATGAAGACGATTACTGCGACCGCATTGCCGCAGGTGGCCAGCAGAGTCTTCAGCCCATTCATACTGTGAATATTCTCCATGCCCATCATGGAGAGCAGAGCCAGCATCACGATTCCGACTCCCGCGCCGAAGTAGCCGATGTAAATGGCCACGCAGAGCTGCAGCGCGGTAATGCCGATGACGCGGCTGAGCGACGCTCCGCCTTCGCTATGGTGGCGGTTGATCCATGCAGTCATCCTGCCGCCGAAACTGAACAGAACCGTTGCGCCCAGAAGCAGCCAGGGAACCATCTTGTCGAAGGTGGATTGCCTGGTTTTGAGCAACAGCGTGGATCCAAGAATGCTTCCCAGAAAGGTGATCACAATCAGCGGCAAAATGCTTTTCAACAGGCTGCAGTTCAGGGCTTTGCGATACGCACCGGTGGAGGCCAGCGTTCCCGGCCAAAGCGCAACCGTATTGGTCGCATTGGCGTTGATGGAGGGCATTCCGGTGAAAAGCAGCGCGGGAAAGGCAATGAATCCGCCGCCTCCAGCGACGGAGTTCACCGCGCCGCCAAGCAGGGCTGCACCAAAAAGAAGGAGGATTTCGGATGTACCCACAAAACAGTCTATCGAAGTCTGGTTTCCGTCGCAGCGGCGCTCAACCCTCGCTATCGTGATACCGGACTTTCATAATCCCAATCGTCACCAGCAGAGCCAGCGTGACGGCATTGGCCAAAATGATGGGCGCGGCCCAGAGCCGCAGCCCGTAAATCAGCCACAACACCACGCCGCCGGAGAAGGTAAGGAGCATTCCCCACGAGAGGTCGCGGCAGCGCTTGCTTCGCCACGCCTTGTACACCTGGGGCACAAAGGAAAGGGTGGTCAAGGTTCCCGCAATAAAGCCAAGTAGCACAGTTAAGCTCATGGATAGTTCAACATCCTTGCTGGTTGGAAAGTTTCTGGTTGTGAGTCTGATGATAAATCTTTGCCTGCCCTTCGAGCGTCGTTTTCCGCCATCCGAAATTAATTTTCATCGGGTCGGGCGACCCAGCCATCTATGGACAAGAAGTTCAAAAATATCATGCCGGAAAAAACTGCGTTTTTCACGTTTCTTTTTGCCGCGTTCATGCTCAACATCGCGCCAGGGCCGGACATGCTTTACGTCATCGGACGCAGCCTGGGTCAGGGACGGAAAGCCGGGATTGTCTCGGCACTGGGCATCTTTGTCGGCTGCTGGGCGCACATTCTTGCAGCTGCATTCGGCATAGCCGCCCTCCTGCGCTCATCGCCGATCGCCTTCAACGTGGTGCGGTATGCCGGGGCAGCGTATCTGGTCTATCTCGGGATCAAGATGCTGGTGCGGCGCGGCGGCCTGGCGCAGCAACAGCCCAAGCCAGACAGTCTGGCCGCTATCTTTCGCCAGGGTGTGATCACCAACGTGCTCAATCCTAAAGTGGCGCTCTTCTTTCTGGCTTTTCTTCCCCAGTTTATTGATGTGCGTCGCGGCAGCGTGATGTGGCAGATTCTGCTGCTTGGGCTAATCTTTAATGTCGGCGGCACGTTGGTGAATCTCGGCGTGGCTCACGCCGGAGGAACGCTGGGCGAACTGCTTCGCCGCAATGTCCGTTTTGCACGATTCCAGCAGTGGTTCACCGGGCTGGTCTTCATCGGGCTGGGCGCGAGGCTGGCCTGGAAGCGGGGCTAACGCTGTAGAGAAAGATCTTACTGCCGGGCATCCGTCAGCTTAGATTGTTCGTTCCGTGACCAGGCAAATCTTGCACCCCAACATCCCGTTACCGTAACAGCAATCGAAAGAAGTATCTCCCATTCCCAGCCCGTTCCATTGATTGCCAGGGCGAAAGGCACAGGTGCGATCAGGGCGAATACCAGCAGCGCATTTCCCAGGCCCTGGCGCGAGCTTCGTGAATACCGGTCGGCATGCCGGAGAATCCAGAACCAGGTCCAGATGAGTTCTCCCATAGGCCAGAGGAGGGCCAGGCCCAGCGCTGGATTTGAATTTTTGCCACCCGATTCGGCCATCAACGCAATAAAGACGAGAAAGGCTGTCCAGACTCCATACATCAGGATGCCAATTCCAAGCACGGCCAGCATCCATTTGCGGTGTCCGCTCATACCCTTTCCTTTCCCGGCTTATCACAAAGCAGACTATCAATCCCCAGAAAACAAAAGCGAGGAGCATGACCCCCTCGCTTTCGCCAAAATCTGACCATGCGCCAGGCTAGGCGGATTTCATCATGAAGAAGGTGTCGATGTCGGCATCCACCGTCGGCAGGCCTGCCGCTTCATTCTTCAGGTTCTCAAACAGTATGGAGCTCAGGTAACGTTCACCGAAGTCCGGCACTACTACAACAATCAGCTTGCCGGCGTTTTCTTCGCGCTGGGCGACCTTCAATGCCTGCGCTACTGCCGCGCCGCCGGAGATCCCGATGAAAATGCCCTCTTCCTTGGCCATCCGTCGCGCGACGTCCAAAGATTCATCGAGTGTAGCCGTCATGACTTCATTGATCAGATCCGTGCGCAGCACGTCCGGCACAAATCCGGTTCCGATTCCCTGGATCTTGTGCGGGCCAGGCTTACCGCCGGAGAGCACCGGAGAATCGATCGGCTCCACAGCCACAATCTGGAAGCCGGGCTTTTTGGGCTTGATGAACTCGCCGACCCCTGTCAGAGTTCCGCCTGTGCCCACACCGGAAACCACAATGTCGACCTTACCGTCGGTATCGTTCCAGATCTCGGGTCCCGTTGTTTCGCGATGGATTTTGGGATTGGCCGGGTTGGCAAACTGCTGCAGGATTACGCCGTTCGGCGTCTCTTTCAGCAACTCGTTGGCCTTGGCAATGGAGCCTTTAATCCCCTTGGGACCGGGCGTGAGGATCAGCTCCGCTCCCAGCGCCAGCAGCACGACTCTGCGCTCCTGGCTCATGGTGTCCGGCATGATAAGGATCAGCCGGTAACCCTTGCTGGCTGCGGCAAATGCCAGCCCGATGCCGGTATTGCCGCTGGTAGGCTCGATCAGCACGGTCTTGCCGGGCGTAATCCGTCCTGCCTTTTCGGCTTCTTCAATCATGCTGACGCCAATGCGATCCTTCACGCTGTGGCACGGATTGAATCCTTCCAGCTTCGCCACAACCGTTGCTTTGGCGCCCTTGGTAAGCTTGTTGAGTTGAACCAGCGGCGTACGCCCGATGGTTTGCGTAATATTCTTATAAATGTTCATCTCTCCACCTTTCGTAATACGGATTCAGGCGTCCCGCGAGAGGTTTATAAGATTAAATGAGCCGGCCCAAGGAAGCAAAAAATTGAGTGGGGGCGAAGTCCAGAAAAACGCACATCTGACCGGATTTATGCGGCTGAGAGGCTCCCTGAAACCAGATCCGCAGCTTTCCCCTGGGCCGCAAGCTCGCGCTCTGCGGCCTTGAGCACAGCCAGCCTGGCTTCCGGCAGGGCTAGTGCCGGAACAATGGTCATCGTCTTGAGTATCCGCGCCAGTTCAAAGTAGGCGCGACGACACTTCTTCATAAACTCTACGGGGTACTCCGGCTTGCGGGCATAAGCAGCGATTGGATCGGCATCGAGCAAGTAAGCGATGTTGGGCAGCGGGACAAAGCCATGCACCAGCCTGACGAAGGCCCGGGTCAACGGGTTGTCAAGGTTGAGGTTGGAAAGCTCGTCATAAATATAGCGGTCAAGGATCACCACATCCGCGCCGCTCTTCCTGGCCCGGGCGACAACGCGGCGAAGGTTGATGGCGTCGAGCAGATAGAGGAAATGCCGCGCCAGCGTAAGGTGCCAGCCGCGCATGTTCTTGTCGCGCCGTTTTACCGGCTTGCCCGGCGCACCGATACCGCGCTCGCTCTTGTAAACCTTGTGAACAAAGCCTTCGCGATATTTAACCCCCACAACCGCGTTGTCCCAGAAGGCGAGCTGGGTGGTGGTGAGCCCGGCGGCATGCAGCGCAGTGCGCAGGTTTTCAATCTGCGTGGATTTGCCTGAGCCATCCACACCGGAAAACGAGATAAGCAGAGCTGATTTGGAGGAGTTAGTCATGGGGTCCGGCCCGTCCATATGGCTTGTGCGGCATCACTCCAAAACGTTTCACATCTATTTTTGAACCACGCCCGGAGCTCCTGCGCCCGGAGGCGTCGAAGGCGAGCTATGGCTGAGCGCATATACGGTTCCTACAGCCGCACCCGCAGCCAGAGCCGCTCCGACCTTAATCAACAAAGAACGTGTCTGATGCTGCTTAGCCGGAGCAATCGCTACACCTGCCGGCTTGGCCGCTGCGCCGCCCGCAGTGGGAACACGCTCGGCAGCGGCTGCGCCCACTGGTTCAGTTGACTGCTGCTTAGGCTGCGGACCTTCCGGAATGCTGGTTGCGGCCGGTGCAGTCGTAGTGGAAGGCTGTTGTTGCTGCGGTGCGCCCGATGCATCAGGATAGGTCGTAACCGGCGCCAATGGCGCTTGCGAAGGGTTCACGGTGGTGCCTGACGGCGCCGCCGGTTGCTGCTGTGTCGGCTGGCTTTGCTGATTCTGCGCCGGCGCAGCAGGCTGGGCATTCGCGGGAGCCGCAGTCGTGTTTGCAGGCGCAGCCGTATTTGGCGTAGCCGTCTGGCTTTGATTTTGTGCAGGTTGCGTCTGCTGCTGGTTCGTGGGCTGCTGCGGTGACGGTTGCGTGTTGCTCTGCTGCGCAAAGAGCGATGGCGAAAGGAATAAACCTGCCGTCAACGTGGTGCTCAGAATTCCTGCAATTCGGTGCTGACTCTTCATAGAAACCTCGGGGAACTTACTCTTCTCAATTTCAGATTCTTGACTTGACGGGGCCCGGTCTCTCGACAGAGGCTCCTGGATTCCGGAATCCGGCTGCCTGTTCCAACAGGGCGGCAATATCAGGATCTCTGTCCCAATAATGTTGGATGCGGTTTTTCAGACAGCGGAACAGGGTTTGAAAGTTGGTTTTGTACCAGCAGCACTTCTCCATGCTGGGCGAAAACACGGCAACCGTGCGCGCCCTGGCTAGCAGATTGAGTTGAGGCGCCAACAATGCGGCGATAAACCGGTGATTTCCTTCCAGCAGGGTCACTCGACGATGCTCATCCAGCCCAAGAAATACGATTAGCCCTTTAGAACCTCCGGACTGCATACCGGCGCCAATAGCTGCGATCTTGTTGGCGAATTCATCGGCCTGCTGCGACGGCGTTCGCCGGCGCACCTGTTCGGCCACGTCCTGAGCTCTGAAATTGCCATGGGCCAGCTTTCTCCAGTGCGCGCGAGGAAACACGCTGACCCGCTCAACATCGGAAGGCTCAAACTCAATTTCCCACCATTGCCGGTCGTCGGGCAGCTCCCACCACATGGTGTCACGCCGGCGGAACAGCAGGGTAAGACGCAATGTATTTTCCGCTTCGCTGGTCAGATCCGGATGGTTCACAATGCCCGCAAACCGTTCACGGTCAGCGTCAAACTCCTTGTGAAAAAATTCGCCCTGCAGAAATTCTGCAACCACTTCAGCTTCGGTGATGCGACGCAGCTTTTTCACGCAGCCGCCTCCACCAGGGGTTCACGCGCGTGTTTACGAACGAAAGGCACTGCCACCAGCGTCAGCAGGATGGCCATGAGAACGATGCGCACCAGGATGACTTCGCGCAGGCTGCCGTGGAACAATCCGATGCCCACGACCAGCGCGGCGCTGAACATCAGCTGCAGCCATCCCGTATTGGCGATGCGGCGCGACATCTCATAGGCGATAAAAACGACGCTCAGCGAATACAGACCGGTGGCGGTGGCGTAGAGCGCCAGAAGCCAGCCAGTCTCCACGAAACGGGAGCCGAAGATCACACCCATGATCAGATGCGGGAACAGCGCGGCGATTACAACGAACACGATGGAGATGGCCAGCACCAGAACCAGAGGCAAGCCAATGCCATGGGCCTTGTGATGTTTTTCCTTGGCCGCTGCCGTTACCGGGAACATGGCATTGACCACGCCGAACCAGGAGGCGAAGTAGAGCAAGCGGCCGATCTGGGCGACCGCGGCATAGACGCCTGCCGGATCGGAAGGAAAGAAGTGTTTCACCAGGAGGATATCAATGTTGTTGATGACGACCTGGCCGACGAAGAAAACGATTGCCTGCACTGCCTCGGCAAACGCCGGAGGCTGGGCCGTCTCACCCTTAACGCGCAGCTGAAGAGGCACGCGCGGCAGAAAATACGCTGCGATCACGGAGGCAGAGATCGCTCCGACAGCGCCCAGGGCGCCGTATCCTGCAAGTACCAATCCGGCGCCGACCACGAATCTGGTGAACGCTTCGAGAACAAAGTTGCCGCCCAGCCGGGGAAATGCACAGACGCCCTGCATTGCTCCGCGTTTCACGCCGAGCGGCGCATAGACCGCGATGCCGGCTGCAAGTACTCCCATCATCCATGGACTGGGCAGGTTCAAATAAGAAGCGATTGGCTTCTGGGCCAGGAAAAGCACAGCTGCCAGCGCGAGACTGGCGATCCAGGCTTTGCCCAGCAAGGTATGGAAGACTGCAGCCTTACCCGCGGCTCCTTCATTGCGGGCAACGAACTTGGTGCAGACAAGCTGAAACGCCAGGCTGACACAGGAGGCCATCAGAAGGATGGTTACGGCGGCATTGATGTGGCCGAACTCGCCCGGGCCAAGCACGCGCGCCATGACGACGTTGTAGGCAAAATTAAAGAGATTGACCAGCATCATGCTGATCAGCATGATCACGCTGCCGCTGAGCACCACGGAGTGGGCGCTGCGCGGAGGTGGGCTTGAGCTTTCTGCCGTGGGCGCATCAGCTCTGGAAAGCGTCACCACGCTCTCGGATTGTGACATCGTCGAGAACCTCTAGGCCGCAGCCGGCGCGGCAGGACGTTTGTTGTGCAGAAGCTGCTGCCGCATCGCGTTGGGCAGGAAGCCGCTAAAGCTGCGGGCAGCGTCAGTGGACGTTTCATAGATCTCAAACAAGCGCTCTGTGCGCGTGAGCTCCAGCACAACGGCAGACTGGTCAGAGAGCGACGCCAGCTTTACGTCGCCATCGCGCTTATGCGCTTCCGACATGCAGCGCAACAGCATCTCCACCCCAGCAGCATCCAGTTGCACTACCTGGGAGAGATCAAACACCAGTTGCGGACGGTCGGCATGGAGAAAAGGCTGCACGTCACGCAGGAATTCCCGCGCCGTACGGCTGTTGAGGCGCTCAGGCATTCTCTTGACAACAACCGGTCTGCTATTGATGTCCATATCTCCTCGCTACCACCATGTTGGGAAACTTATGAGCGGCTTCGGTGTCGCAGGCCGGGGTTTCATATCCAGCAGCATTGCCCAGAGCAGGCGAAGTCTTGCGCAAAGCCGTATTCAAGTCGGGCTGCGCCTGCTTGCCTCCTGCGAATATCCCTTCCCAGGCCACCCGGGGAAGGTAGGTAAGAAACTCCGCGGCGGAAGTCAAAAGCCGTTTTCCTGAAGTCGCGGATATCAGGTCGATAAGCTTGGGATCGGGAATCTCAACGGTTACGTCACGGCGCAAATTCGCTACCTGGCGCATCCCCGCCACGGAGTGGGCCAGATCCAGGCCGGCGCCCACGTAGCAATAGGGCAATACGCTTGAATTCTCCACCACGGATCCGCAATCCACCTGGGCATGATGTTCAATGGAGGCGCAGCGCGTCACCACGGCACCGGTTCGAACCCGGGCAAACGCGCCGATAAAAGCCGGGGCCAGAACCCGCGCGCCTTTTTCGATCATGGCTCCAGGACTCACCCATACGCCCGGTTTAATCTCCTCGCCGGCCGGGCACGTTTGCGTCTGGCGGGTCAGGATGTCTATGGCCAATTGGCGAAGGTCACGGGCACAACTCAGATGGTTAACCAATCGTTCGTGCTCCATGAGCGGACATTCACTGCGGCAGCGGTTGAGCCGGCTGCGAAACAGTGAAGCCGCATCGTTACGCCGTGAAGCGCTGATGCAAAAGACGTCGAGCGCTTGACCTTGATGGCTGACCTGGCTTACGCGGCTGCCCTGGTCCAGATGAAACTGCACCAGCTGCTCGAAATCAATTTCCGCGTAGGAGCCAAGACGGATCAGCACCACCAATTCGGCGCCGTTCTGTGCCATGTCATTGAATGCATTTTCGGCGATACGCCAAAAACGGTCGGGTGTGGAAGTCACGCAATGAAGACCCGAAGGAATCGAGATACCTGTTCCGGCGGGAGCCGTTGTTTCCACAACTGCCGCCGCCGGCAAAATACCAAACTGCCGGAGCCGTTCCGCCATGCGTTCCAACGGGGTTTTTCCAGCAACTTCCAGAACTCCCAGGGGGCCTGAAGCGAGGAACGATAAATCTTCTTGTCTTGTGTTCCCCGAATTCACCAGCAGCAGCCCGCGGATATCCATTCTTATTCACCTGCCAACGTTCTATCGGCGGAGGCGTGCGGACGGCCGGAAGGCAGGAGAAGGAACACCAGGTTTGGAACACGAGCCCAACTTCGCAGAACGAATGGCTGTACTACCGAACCCATAGGACCCTTCTGGCTCTGCATCCGTGGCGCCTACACTTGTCGCACGCAGCCAGCAGAACTGATTTTGATTGCGTTCCGATGCCCAAAGACGGAACGCCACCGCCACTTTCTTTTTGGCAGCAGTGTTGAAATAGATGTGTTTCCCTCAGCGCGTGTTGTAAGGTCAGAGCAGCTGCAGGAATTTTTATCGGTAAACCTTAACCTTGTTAGAATTTGAGGCATGGCAGGCGTAACGACAATCTTTTTCTCCGTCATACAATCGCCTGTGGGACCGCTGCTGATTGCGGCCACGGAAACGGGCCTCCGCTATCTGCACTTTTATCGGGGTAAGCCACCCCAATCCGCTGCCGGCGAAGTATGGATTGAATCGAGTGAGAAGCTGCGGCGATATGAGGAACAGATCAGCGGGTATTTTCGCGGCGAGCTGCGTGAATTCACCTGCCCGCTTGATCTGGTGGGCACCACTTTCCAAAAGGACTGCTGGCAGGCGCTGCTTAGGATTCCCTACGGCCAAACCCGGAGCTATGCCGAGATTGCCCGCGAGATCGGGCGCCCGCAGGCTTTCCGGGCCGTAGGCCAGGCAAACCACGATAATCCGATCGCTATCATTGTCCCCTGCCATCGTGTTGTGGGCGCAAACGGCACGCTCACCGGATACGGTGGCGGACTTACAACAAAAGAAAATCTCTTGCAGCTGGAGGGAGCAAAATTTCGGCTTCCGCCCAGCGAAAAGCGCGCCCTGGAGCAGCAGACGCGCCTGGAATTCTGATCTCCATCATCTGAGCGGCGGCTGGCCGCCTTTGTCCGGATTAGTCGCCGGAGTTGTGCTGCCAGGATGATTCGTTTCCGGATTCTCCTGTGGCTGAGTGCTGGGTGAGCCCTTCCCGCCAATTGTCAGATGGTTCATCACTTTCTTGCTGCCGGCATAGGACTGCACAATACGCGTGGCAGTGATCTTCTCCTTGCTGGTGCCCACGTTGCCCGCCAGCTCGATGGCTTCAGGCGTGACCGTCACATGGGTGCTGTCACCGGTCAGTGTAGGTTCTTTGTTGAGTGCATTTTGGATCTGGCTTTGCAGTTCAGTGTCGCTGACGGCCGCTATACCCGCTGCTGACGTATCCGGCGATGGGCTCTGAGCGATGCTTGAACCGGCGGCGCCTGCTACTCCGCCGGTGGCGGGAGCGGGTGGCGTTGTGGTCTGATCCGGCGGTTGGGCAGTGCCAGTGGGATTGACCTGACCCGTCGGACTGGTGGTGGAAGAAGGCGCAGGTGTACCGGATTTGCTTTGAGCGCCGCTTCCGATCTGGTTTGCTGGAGTTGTGGGGTTCACCGGAGGCGTCTGGGTCTGGCTTGAACTCTGGGCTATCGCCGCCAAAGCCAGCGAGAATCCGATCCCCAGCGAAAGAAACAGCTTTTTCATAAACGGGCCTCCTTGAGAATTAGGACGAGCCGTAATCATTCACGGCCTCAAGAGTTGTCTCCACACACGAATAACTGTTTCCTTTGATGCAACTTTGAGGCCAAGCATTTACCGGCGAGACGTTACCAGAGTCCTCTCAAACCATTAAAAACTCTGGATTTGCACGATGGAACCAGGGACAATGTTTTGCAGGAGAGAACTGGGGTCTGGGCTGTGCTCATAATTGGCATGGCGCTGCCACGGTGGGCACCAAGGTGCCACCTTCACAGTTAGAATTCGAATCAAAGCATAATCGGCGGTAAACTTATAAACTATGCACTCTGGGCATACGCACGCGCCGTTGAGCGCTAAAGCTTTGCGGTACTCTCTGGTTGCTACGTTTGCCTACGTGCTGATCACGCTCGTCGCGGGCATTCAGGCACATAGTCTGGCGCTGCTGTCAGAGGCAGGACACAATGTCACGGACCTGCTGGCTCTTCTACTATCGTGGGTCGCAGTTTACATCCAGACCAAACCTCCAAGCGCAACCAAGACCTTTGGCTATCATCGAGCAGGAGTTCTGGCGGCTTTCGTCAACGCGCTGACGCTGGTGGCGATTGCTTTTTATATCTTTTACGAAGCGCTGATGAGAATTCGCAATCCGGTGGCCGTCCACTCCAAGACCATGATCTGGGTGGCGGTGATCGGCGTGGTAATGAATGGCACCATCTCCTGGGTACTGTTCAAAGCCGCACGCGATGTGAACATCCGCAGCGCTTTTGTCCACCAGCTGGGCGATACGCTTTCTACCTCGGCGGTGATCGTTGGCGGCTGGGTAATTCTTTTGACGGGCCGCACCTGGATCGATCCGGCGCTTTCGATCGGTATCGGATGCCTCATTCTGTGGTCATCGTTCGGCATCATTCGCGAGACGCTTAACATCCTTCTGGAGGGCGCGCCGCAAGGGCTTTCCGTCGAAAACGTGAGCGCCGCACTCGGCAAGATTGATGGCGTCAGAGACGTTCACGATGTCCATGTATGGAGTCTCGGCTCGGACACTCACGCGCTTTCCTGCCACATTAGGATCGACGACATTACCGTGTCAGAGAGCCAGGTCATCCTGCGCCGGGTGACACAAGTGCTCGCCACGACTTATCACATCGATCACACCACGATTCAGCTGGAAAATGTGGATTGCGAAGTCGCCCACGGCTGCGTGATTCCGTTTGGCCATGTGCATGAGCGTGAGCCGATCAAAAGCAGCAGACGTTAGAGCCGCCTAAGCTTCGCGACGTTTCGGGCTTACTTCCTGCCGGGCAAAAATCTCTTTCACGGTATCGAGCGTATCGATTTCATCCACTGACTTGTCTGTGCGGATACGCAGAATGCGCGGAAAGCGGAGAGCGTAGCCGCTTTCGTGCCGGCTGGAAAGCATCATGTTGTTAAATGCCACTTCCAGCACGATTCTTGGCTCAACGCTGCGGCGGTAACCCTGGTCTTCAATGGTGTGTTCCAGAAACCACTGCGTCATCTCGGCAATTTCGGCATCGGTAAGGCCGGAATAGGCCTTGCCGACATTTAAGAGTTCGTCGCCGTCGCGTACGGCAAACGTATAATCGCTCAGGACCTTGTTGCGCTTGCCGTGTCCCCACTCCACAGCCGTAACCACAACATCCAGAGTGGCCAGCTCTTTCTTGAGTTTTAACCAGGACTTGCCGCGACGGCCCGGTACGTAGGGTGAGGTCACATCCTTAACCATCAAGCCCTCGTTGCCGCGCTGTCGCGCCGCTACAAAGATTTCTTCCAGGTGCGCAGCGGAGTTCGCGGTCAAAGTTGGGGCCAGGATCACGCGTGGCGTACCGCGTCCGGCGGCGATGGCGGGTTCAAAGACCAGCCGTCCCTGGGGATCTTGAGTGGCCAGAGCATATTCCACGGAAAATCCGTCCGCGGGAACAGTGGCAAATGCCTGTTCCAGCGCCTTTCTGCGTTGTTCGAGCGGCTGGTGGATGGTCAATTCGCGCTGTGCGTAAAGGATGTCAAATGCCATGTAGACCACAGGCACGCTGCGGACTAATTCTTCGGATACAACTTTGCGTCCCAGGCGCTTTTGCAGCTCTGAGAAGGGAAGGGCCTGCCCGGTGTCAGGACTCCAGGCCAGGATTTCGCCGTCCAGGATCACCGGCTCCGGGAAAGCCTGGAGCGCAGGTGGCAGTTCGGGAAATGAATGGCCGATCTCATCCAGTGTGCGCGAAAAAAGCCGCACGCGCGGATCTTCTTTGCCCCCGATGTGCGCCTGGGCGCGAATACCGTCATATTTATCCTCTACCGCGGCGTGAGTGAAATAGGAAAAGGCCTCAGCGGCGTCCTGCGCCGGGCTGGCCAGCATGAAGCCAATCGGATGGAAAAGCCGCATGCGCGCTTGATCAAGCTGATGCAGCGCTGCCAGGCGCAAGGTTCCGCTGATATCCCCCAGCAGCATGTTCGCCCGCTGCACAGTGGACGGCTTTTCATCAAAGGCTTTGGCAATGGCCTCTTCCACGAGGCTTTCACGCAGGCCAATGCGCAGGTCGCCGCTAATGATCTTGATCACGTATTTTGCTTCGACCGCTGTCGCTCGGCGAAGTAGACCTTGCAGCAGATGAACCTTCTTCGCCGGCGGCGACGTGCGCGCTAATTCGTCAAAACTCGCGGCCACCTCTGCCACGGAAAGCGGGGGCTTGGGAGCCGGGGCATGCTCCAACAGCTCTTCCGCGGCTGAACCCAGATCACCATGGCGGCGGTAAGCCGCCGTGAGGGCGACCTCCGCCTTGCCTGAAACCTCCGCCAGAGCGCGCCACAACAGTGCGCCTCCCACTTGCAATGTACGGTCCTCCCAGGCGGGAAATGGGCGTCCGGAAAAGAAGATTGCGGCCAGAGCGGCTTCATCGACCGGGCGGGAAGAAAAATAGTCCGCGACCAGGCGTACCTTCTCGGTCTTTTTGGTGGTCGCTGCAACGGCGTCAGCGGTGATGGAGAAGAACTGCATAGGAGCAGTACTTACTATTTGGTATTTAGCTCCAAGCTCACAACTGTACCGGCTACTTGAGGATGCCTGGGGCATCCAGACCTGAGCCAATTACCAAATACTAAATACCAAATACCGATCTCAAGCGATCCGTTTTTCCGGTTCCTCATATGCGCTGGCTTTGTTCAACTGCTCGATCGATGCGGCATCCAGTTCCAGCTGCGTCGCGCGCACCAGATCATTGAGTTGTTCCACGCTGGTCGCGCTCGCGATGGGGGCGGTAATGCTTGGACGCGCCATCAACCACGCCAACGCCACCTGAGCGGGTGTCGCCTGATGTTTTTCCGCCACCTGGTCGAGCGCCTGCAAGATACGGAAACCGCGGTCATTCAAATACTTCTTTGCCGCCTGCCCGCGCGGGCTCTTGGAGAGATCGCCTTCCGAACGGTACTTGCCGGTAAGAAAGCCGCTGGCGAGCGAGTAATACGGAATCACGCCGAGCTTTTCCTGCAACGCCAGCTGTTCGAGCGTGATTTCATAGGTCTCGCGCTGGGCAAGATTGTAATGTGGCTGCAGGCTCTCATAGCGCGGCCACGAATGTTGGTTGCTGGCCGCAAGCGATTCGCGGGTGCGTTCGGCGGTGAAATTGGAGCAGCCGATCACGCGCACCTTGCCTTGCTGAACCAATTGCGCGTATGCCTCAAGCGTTTCGTCCACCGGCGTATTCGGATCGTCCCGATGCGACTGGTAGAGATCGATGTAGTCGGTTTGGAGGCGTTGCAAAGAGGCTTCGGCCTCACGCATGATCCAAGAACGAGAAAGCCCTTTGCCCTGTCCGGGAAGCTCCGATCCCACTTTGGTGGCGATCACCACCTGGCTGCGCTTACCGCTGTGCTTGAGCCAGTTGCCGATGATCGTTTCTGACTCCCCGCCGGCGTGGCCCGGTGCCCAGGTGGAGTAGCTGTCAGCTGTATCGATGAAATCCAGGCCGGCGGCGGCAAAAGCGTCGAGGATTTTGAAAGAGACCGGTTCATCGGCGGTCCAGCCAAAAACGTTGCCGCCGAGCATCAGGGGAGCAACATGAATTTCTGAATTTCCCAGTTGCCGCTTCTTCATATGCTGATGTCTCCATTCCAATTCTTCTGGTGAAGGAAATTAGACTCGCCCGGAGGACAGCGGGATGCAGGAATCCTATGTGCGCTACGCCTTCGCATTGCGTTGGGCGTGCCGCTCCGCGACCTTTCCCGGATTGACGAAGGCCCGGGTCACCGTACCGCGCCCGATCTCCGCCGCGCCGTTATGCGCGGTAACCCGAAAAACATAAAACCTGCCGTTCGTTGATTCAAGAACGGCCTCAGCCTTTACCAGCGCGCCGATCGCGGTGGGTGCGCGATGCTCAATGTTGATGGCCGTACCCACGCTGATCTCGCCTTCTTCACAATAAGGCAGCAGGGCGTTGGAGGCAGCCCATTCCATCAGACCAATCATGTTGGGAGTGGAGTAAATGGGAGGCAGTGCCGAATTGTGATAGCTGAGCGTGTGCCGATGCTCCACGGTCTCTTCCGCCCGGCCGTGAATGCCAATGGGGACGTTTTTTGCCATGAAGAAAATGTATCAAATCGGGGCCGATCGGAATACAAAGGGCCGGACGCGAGAGCGCCTGGCCCAGATCCTCCGTCAAGTCTCTTTGCGACTAGCGATGGTCGTGATCATGGTCGTGATCGCGATCGCCATGATGGCAACGTTCACGGGCCTCTTCCAGTTCGTGACGCCGCTGCTCTGCCTGGCGGCTGTGATCGCCGTGCTTGCGGATGGCGTTTTGCAGCTTGGCTTCGGCATTGTGGATACGCTGTTCACATTTGCGATCGTTATCGCGCGCAAAGGCCTGCACTGGGACGGTCCCGGCAAGGAACAGGGCAATCACAAACGCGGCTATCGATATCTTGCTCTTTTGAAGCATGCAACCTCCTCGAGGAAAAATTGGAGACATCTTATCCCACAATCCAGCGCGGCGGCCAGAGCTGGATAAAAGCGAAAGAACGGCATCCGGAGCGATTTACGCATAGTGGCCGCTGGTAACCGGGAAACAAGCCCCCATGCAGACGGCTTGATTCAAGAAGCGGGTCGGACGAGCACCAGCAGCCTGCGCCCGCGATTCAACGCTGTATAATTAAGAATTGTCCTCATGGCACTCAACCGAGCACGATCTTCCGCAAAACATCAGAACAGAATCCGTTCCACCACCGTGGTGTGCGTGCGCCGCGGCAGCAACGTGGTAATGGCCGCCGACGGCCAGGTTACCCTGGGGGAGAACGTAATCAAACACACGGCGCGGAAGATTCGCCGGCTGTACAACGAAAAGATCCTGGCCGGCTTTGCCGGATCCACGGCCGATGCCTTTTCCCTCTTTGCCCGTTTTGAAGCCAAGCTGGAGCAGTATCACGGCAACCTGGGACGCGCCGCCGTAGAACTGGCCAAGGAATGGCGCACGGACAAGATGTTGCGCCACCTGGAAGCACTGCTTCTGGTGGCGGACATGAATGTGATGTTCCTGATCAGCGGCGCGGGAGACGTGATTGAGCCCGACGGCGGTGTAGCGGCGATCGGCAGTGGCGGATCGTATGCGCTGGCCGCAGCCCGAGCCCTGATGGACAACACCGACCTGCCGGCACGGCGCATCGCCGAGGAGGCAATGAAAATTGCCGGCAAGATCTGCATTTTCACCAATGAGAATTTTGTAGTGGAAGAGCTTTCAGGAGCGCAGGACCAGGCCGCTGCAACGGTTCCTGCTCACTAGTGAGTCATGGCAGGCTATTCAGGAACACCGCTGGTCCAGAAGATCGGCATTAAGCCGGGGCATCGCGTGATCTTGCGCAATCATCCGTCAACCTTCGTCAAAGACCTGGGGAAATTGCCTGACGGCGTGGAAAGCGTCGACCGCCTTACCGGCAAGGCCAACGTCGTCATCTACTTCACGGACAAACGCGCGGCGCTGGAAAAAGAGTTCAAGGGCCTCTCTGCCGTGCTGGAGCCCGACGGCATGTTGTGGATCAGCTGGCCAAAGAAGGCGAGCGGCCGAGCCACCGACCTCAACGAAAATATCGTTCGCGAGATCGGGCTGGAACGGGGCCTGGTGGACGTGAAGGTCTGCGCCATTGATGAGACCTGGTCGGGCTTGAAGTTTGTGATTCGAGTGAAAGACCGAGCAACTAGCAAATAGCACCTGGCAATTAGCAAAGATGTCTATGCTCGTGGGTGTTGAGGTTTTGGCTAATTGCTAGTTGCCAATTGCTAATTGCTGAGTTGAGGAGCTGTAGATGGCAATTTATTTACCCAGCGTGGCTGACGAAGCCGAGGTCATGCTGGATGATCTAACCCCCAAAGAAATTGTTACCGAACTGGATAAGTACGTAGTCGGCCAGCATGACGCCAAGCGCGCCGTGGCGATCGCCCTGCGCAATCGCATGCGGCGGCAAAAGCTTCCGCCGGATATCGCGGAAGACATCATGCCGAAAAACATCATTATGATCGGCCCGACCGGCGTGGGCAAAACCGAGATCGCGCGGCGGCTGGCGCGGCTGGCGAATTCACCGTTTCTGAAAGTCGAAGCTTCAAAGTTCACCGAAGTGGGCTACGTGGGCCGTGATGTGGAATCGATGATCCGCGATCTGGTAGAGATCGCAATCGACATGGTGCGGGAAGAAAAGCTCGAAGAGGTTACCGATAAAGCCGAGCTGCAGGCAGAAGAGCGACTGCTCGATCTGCTGCTGCCTGCTGCGCCTGCGCCCGCAACGTCCACAGCCGGATTCGCGCTGGCGACGGAAGGAGAGGACTCCTCTTCGCGCACCCGGGAAAAACTGCGGCAGCAATTGCGTGAAGGCAAACTGGACGATCGCATCGTGGAGCTCGAAGTTCGGGAGCGTTCCACGCCGGCATTTGAAATCATCTCCAACCAGGGCGTGGAGGAGATGGACATCAATATTAAGGACATGCTGCCTAATATTTTTGGCCAGCGCACCAAGAAACGGAAGATGAAGGTCAGCGAGGCGTTTGAATACCTGGCGCAGGAAGAAGAGTCGCGGCTGATTGATATGGACCAGGTAACGCGGACGGCGGTGGAGCGCGTGGAGCAGGCCGGCATCATCTTTCTGGACGAGATCGACAAGATTGCCGGCCGTGAGAGCGGCCACGGTCCTGACGTTTCCCGCGAAGGCGTGCAGCGCGACATTCTGCCCATCGTGGAAGGCACCACCGTGAACACCCGCTACGGCATGGTTCGCACGGATCATATCCTGTTCATCGCCGCAGGAGCGTTTCATGTCTCCAAGCCCAGCGATCTGATCCCTGAGCTGCAGGGGCGCTTTCCCATCCGCGTGGAATTGAAGTCGCTGACCATGGCGGATTTCATTGCCATTCTCACCGAGCCAAAGTCTTCGCTGGTGAAGCAGTACACAGCGTTGCTCGAAACCGAAGGCCTGAAGCTGGAATTCACACGCGAGGCGCTGAACGAAGTGGCGCATTTCGCTTTCCAGGTGAACGAGGCCACGGAAAACATCGGCGCGCGGCGTTTGCATACCATCATGGAGCGCGTGCTGGACGAGATCAGCTTCAATGCGCCGGAACTGGAAGATAAGTCGGTGAAAGTGGACGCCGACTATGTGAAGAAGATGCTGGTCGATATCGTGAAGGACCAGGATCTCTCGAGATACATCCTCTAGCGGATGAAGAAGTCAGGACTTGCCAGAAACGCCGAACTGCCAAAGATTGCCCAAAATGAACAGCTGCGAGATTGATTCAATTTCGGCGATCTTTGGCAATTTTGGCAGTTCTGGCAATTTTCCCAGATGTTATTCTTTTCGTTTCCATGCGAGCGCTATTTTTTCTCGGTGTGCTGGGCTGTGCCACGCTGACCGGCTGTGGCGTCCCTGGCGCCCCGCAGCCACCGTCCACCGGCATTCCCAAGTTCGTGGGCGACCTCAAGGCGGTGAGGAAGGGTGAGACTGTTGCCCTCAGATGGACCACGCCGACCCAAACCAGCGATGGCGAACTCATCCGCAAGCCGGGCAAGATGCTGGTCCAGCGGGCGCTGAGCTCCGGCCGCAACGCCGAGCTGAATTTTCAAACCGTTTCCGAACAGACGCTTCCGCCGGCATTAAAAAATGAGCGCGGCGACCAGGCGACAGCGAACGATTCGTTGACCGACCTGCTGCGCTCCAACACAAACGATCAATTTGCGGTCTATAGCGTGCTGGCGCAGAGCCGCAGCGGAAAGTCTGCCGGCTTACCCAATCGTGTTTCAGTGCCGCTGGTGCCAACGCTGCCCACGCCGCAGAAAATTCAGGCGGAGGTCGTTCCCACCGGAATCAGAATCTCCTGGGATCAGTCCTGGCCACCGAACAAGGAATCCTCGTTCAGTCTGCAATACGTTTACCGCATCATGCGCAGGCTGGAAGGAGCCACCGACGCGATGATGGTCAAGCAAGTGCGCGCCGGCAATGAAGCCTTGATTTTTGTCGATGACGGCATTGAGTGGGAAAAGAATTATCAGTACTGGATTGTTCCTGTGACCTTGTGGCTAGCGGGCGAGCGGCGGGGCGAAGTGGAGAGCGATGATTCGCCAACGGTGACGGTTTTCGCTCATGACATTTTCCCACCGGCAGCGCCGGCCGGTCTGCAGGCGGTGTATTCGGCCGTGCCCGGAAGCTCGTTTATCGACCTGACCTGGACACCGAACGGCGAACCGGACCTGGCGGGATACAACGTATATCGGCATACAGGAAGCGAGCCGCCGGTGAAGATCAATACCGAGTTGGTGAAGACCCCGCGGTTTGCCGATCCTGGAATCCAGCATGGGATGAAGTATTTCTATTCCGTGACCGCTGTGGATTTGCGCGGGAATGAGAGCGGAAAATCGGAAGAAACCTCAGAGATTGTCCCTCGGGAGTGACAGGGAATCGAATCATTGCCAGAATCGCCGAAATTGCCAAAGATTGCCAAAATTGAAAACCCGCTTTGCCAAAGCTCGGTCAATTTTCGGCGATCTTTGACAGTCCAGGCATTATTGCCAATCAGGCTTCGACCCCGTCATTCTCCGCAGTAACTTTCAGCACAATCAAAACCTTGTCATCGTCATTCATGCTGGCAGTCGAATAGGCGGAAAGTTCGGCCAGGACGGCATCGACCATGCCCTGAGCGCTGCGCTCGCGATTACGGCGGACAAAATCAGTCAGGCGGCGGGCGCCATATTCGTGCTTCTGCTCATCAGAGATACGGATGATACCGTCAGTGCTGCAGACCAGAAGATCGTCTTTTTCGAGTTTGACCGTGCCGCGCGTGTAATCCACCTGCGGGAAGAGGCCAATCACCGTGCCGCCTTCTTCCAGCAGTTTTACTTCGCCCGTCTTGCCCTTGACCAGGATCGGCGGAATGTGGCCGGCGTTGACGTATTGCAGCACGTTGCGGCGAGTATCCACGAGGCCCAGAAAAACGCTGAGGTGCTTGCCCGCGCGGGTATAGGTATAGAGCATTTCGTTGAGCGAAAAAGCCAGCACCTCAAGCGAATGCAGATGCATGACCAGAGCGCGCAGCGTGGCCTGCAGGTTAGCCATGATGAGGGCAGACGAAACGCCTTTGCCTTCGACTTCAGCGCTTACCACAAGCAGAGATTGCGGGCCGAGGTTGATGAAGTCGTAATAGTCGGCCGCCACGTCGAAGCAGAAGTCGCGCAGCACAGCGATGTCATAGCCGGGTACCACCGGCGGGGCTTCAGGGAGCAGGCGCTGCTGGATGCTGCGGGCGAGAGACAGCTCGCGCTCCATGCGCTGCTTTTCCAGGGTATCGCGATGGAGCTGGGCGTTCTCCAGCGCCATGGCCATGTGTCCGGAGAGCTTGTTAAGAAAGCCGATGTCCTCAGGAGAAAACTTACCGCTCTGCGCGTTGAGCAGCTGCAGCACGCCGACGATCTCTCCCGAGTGGTGGCGGATGGGCAGAATGAGCAGCGATTTGGTGCGGTAGTTCAGGCGCAGGTCAAGAGTGCGATCAAACGAGGGCAGCGAATAGGCATCTTCGGTATTGACCAGCTCGCCGGAGACAGCCACTTTGCCGGCAATGCCTTTGCCGAAGGGGATACGGATTTCCTGGTGGTCGAGACCGGAGGCGGCGATGGACCACAGCTCTTCGCGGTATTTATCGACCAGAAAAACGGTGCCGCGCTCGGCTTTTACTTCCGTCCGCGCGATCTTGAGGATCAGCTCCAGCAGTTCGGCAAGGTCGAGCGTGGAGTTCAGCAGACGCGTGGCTTCGAAGAGCAGTGAAAGCTGATTGATGTGCTTGTCTTTTTCCTGCGTAGCCAGCACGTTATTGAGCTTGGCCGCGCTCATCTCGGAATAGAGCCGCCACCACAACAACAGATCCTCGGCGACCTCGCCGGTGGTGTAGATCGCGAGCACGCCGGCGAGCTGCCCGGCAGCCAGCAAAGGGTAGCCGGAAATATGGCTCAGACCCGTAGCGCGAGCAAACTCCTGATCGTCGCCGCCGAAAGTTGAAAGAACGATGTTCTCAATGGTGGTTTTATTACGTGCGATCTTGCCCACGGCGCCGGCGCCGGCGGCAGCATAGTCGAGGCGGTGTGTGGCCTTCAAACCTTCCGCGTGGGTGAGATAGCAGGACCCCGAGGAGCTGTCCCACAGCCACAGTTCGGCGCGGGCAGCATCAAAGTCGCTGACCAGCATTTCCAGGACACGTGCGGTAATGTCCTCACCGGCGCGGCTGAGCGCGGCCACGGCGCTGGCGAATGCATTTACATAGTTCTTGCTCTGCGTCTTTGACTTTGCCACAACAGTGCCACCCATCAAAACCCGTCTCCTGATTTTGCCGGCAGGAATAAGGGAGAAAATACCAGTCAAGTTTACCGGGATTTTCTGGGAGTTCCTGGGGAGAGTGCTCTTAGTTTATGGAGATGTACCTGGATTGTAAAAGTAACTTCGGTAGGAGCACCTTTATTCATCGGGAGATCGGGTGATCGCACGGGATCGGGTGATCGGAAAAGCGTCACGAACTACGGGCCTCCTGGCAACGATACAACACCGCTCTTTTTGGTCCAGTCGTCTTTCCCGGCTTTGCCTTTCGCTCGCACAATACAGTTTTCGGAATTTTCTCCAAGCTGCACCAAGGCAGCCAGGCTGAGCAAAAAAGCTGACCCTTTACCGAGGAAGGCCCTAGTCGTAATAACTTTCTTGCCTTTGTCTCTGCTGGATGATAAAAAGCGCAACATCCGCCCCTCTGCACGGCAATGCCGCTTCTAGCCGCGTGGGGCAAGGAGTGACAGGCAATGAATAGTATTCAGAAAGTGGTAGTTGCATTGTTCGTTCTCTTCTTAACCGTTTCAGCCGGCGCCCAGACCGCGGCAACTGCTGACCTGCACGGCACGGTCAAGGACCCGAACGGGGCCGTGATTCAAGGCGCCACGGTGACAGTCCGCGATGAGGCGAGGAATTTTGAACGGTCCGCGCAGACGAATGAAACCGGCTACTTTACCCTGTTGTCACTCCCGCCGGGGAATTACAAGCTCACGGTTACGGCCAAAGGATTCGCCACGCTAGTGGCGAAAAGCGTAAGCCTGACGGTCGGCCAGATCGCAGATTATCCAGTCACCATGCAATTGGCGACGGCCGAGACCGAGGTTTTGGTAACGGGCGAGCCCTCGCTGGTGGAGACGGCCAAGACGTCGACCAGCACTACGATCGGCGAGGAGCGGATTGAGAACCTGCCGATCAACGGCCGCAACTACGTGAATTTCTCCCTGACCAATTCGCAGGTGCAGCGCGACATAGCGCCCAGCATTGGTGCAGCGCCGACTTCGGGCCTGAATTTTGGCGGGCAGCGCGCACGCTCCAACGCCGTAAACGTTGACGGCATGGACGCCGTGGATAACGGTGTCAACGGTATTCGCTCCACGCTCTCGCAGGAGGGTGTGCAGGAGTTTCAGATCATCACCAACGGCTATGAAGCCGAGTATGGCCGCGCTTCCGGCGGCGTGGTGAACATCATTACAAAGTCGGGCACCAATGATTTCCATGGCAGCGTGTTTGGCTACCTAAGAAACCGCGACTTTCAGGCACAGAACCCGTTCAGCAACACGTCCAACCCGGCCTATACACGCGTGCAGGCAGGAACGGCTTTTGGCGGCGCGCTCAAGAAAGACAAGACCTTTTATTACTTCTCGTTTGAGACGACGCGGCGGCAGGAGACAGGATTCTCCACCATCGGCGCACAGAATTTCGGCCTGGTGCCGCTGACGAATGCGGCTACCTTCGGCCTGCCCGCAAATGCGCTGGTTACGCCGGCACAGGCGCAGTTCCTCGGCACCGCACCAATCAGTCCTTTCACCGTTGCGTATGCTCAGTTGGCAGCGGGAGGAGCTGCGGTCGCGTTGCTGGGCACGCCAGGAGCGGCGGGACCGTTGGGCGCATTCCCCACAACGGGCGCCCCTCTGCCGGCCTCATTCCACAGCCTGGTGAGCCAGACTGGCAACTATCCCATCTCGGAGAAAACGGACCTCTACTCGCTCCGGCTGGATCACAGAATCAACGCCAACAATTCCCTTATGCTGCGCGGCGGTATCAGCCCCAGCGATCAGACTGGAATACAGGTAAACGCGCAGAATCAGGACTTCGGCCAGAACGCCTTTTCGCGCACCTCAACGCAGAACTATCACGATGGCAGCATCGGCGTGCAGGACACGTGGCTCCTGAGCAACAACAAGATCAACGAAGCGCGTTACCAGTATTCGCGGCGCGGTCTGCTTTATAACTTTTCGCGCGGGCCGGGCGGCGGCGACGTGGCCGTAAACATTCCCGGCTTCGCCTTCTTTGGCCGCGAGCCATTCTCTTTTGTTGACCGCGTGGAGCAGCGGCACCAGATCAGCGACAACTTCTCCCTGATCAAAGGGCGCCACAGCTTCAAGTTCGGCGGCGATGTAAACCGTATCCCGGTCACGGCCGACTTCACGGTAAACTTTGGCGGAATTTACAATTTTGGCGAGCTGTCCGGCTCGCAGGTGAGTCCTGCCTTCGCGAGCTTCCCGAATTTCTCCGCAGTCCAGGCTTATGGCTTGGGTATCCCGCAGGTCTTCATTCAGGGCATAGGCAACCCGCATGACCAGTTCAGCCTGACTTCGCTGGGCTTTTTTGCCCAGGATGCCTGGCGCATTCGCAACAACCTCACGTTGAACTACGGCGTACGGTATGACTACGAAGTCACGCCGACGTTCCCGGCCGTCAATCAGCTCTCGCAGGCAGCGCAGGACGCGCTCAACATCACCCAGGGCATTCCGCGCGATCCCAACAACGTTGCGCCGCGCGTGGGTCTGGCCTGGGATGTCACGGGCGACGGCAAAACCGTCATTCGTTCATCGTATGGAATGTTCTACGACCATCCGCTGTTGGCCCTGGCTTTTGACTCTGACGTAGCCGACGGCAGCCAGGCGCCGCAGTTCATCCTATTTGGCGGCTCGCCCTGCAATCCGGCAGCGCCGCCCTCGCCTGCGGCAGCGCTCAACCTGAACGCGACCAATGCCTTCCAGGGCCTGCTTGGAGTGGGCAATTGCCTGCCTCCGGGGTTGGCTACGGCAGCGAACTTTATCGACGCGCAGCAGCGTTTCAATCCCGCGCCGAATGCACCGTCCGTCTTTGTCGGCCAACAATATCTGACCGCAGGTGTGCCGCTGATCTCGCAGCCCTTCGGCTTCCCCACGGGCAAGAATTTTGTCTACGGATACGCGGAACAGGCAGGGCTCTCGATCGAGCACGATTTCGGACATGAGTTCGCGGCCAGCGTAACCTACAACTACACCGGCGGACACCATCTGAACCGCCCGATCAACGTCAACCCGGCGAATCAGAAGGCAATCGTAGAGAACTGGGAGCGCGCGAACGCGTGGGCAGTCGCCAACGCACAGCCGTTGTTTACCAACCCGCTGACCATCGCCACCTGCAACGTGGGTCCGGCAGGCGCGTTTGTACCCCCGGCATTGTTGAGTTTTTTCCGGCCTTCGGGAATCAACCCGTCGCTCACCTCGGTCTTTGCGCCTTGCATGAGCCTGGCCAATCTCGTGGCCGGGCAATACCGGCTTGGGTTGGGAACCACGGTGCCCTTCAGCGATATGGTGGGCAACTTCTCCAACGGCAGCTCGGTGTACAACGGAATGACGGTGAATCTGCGGAAGCGCATGAAGAACCACTACGAATTCCTGGCGTCGTACACGTGGTCGCATGCGATCGACGACTCCACCGACCTGCAAACGCTGCTCTCACCGCAGGACGATCTGAAGCCGGCCGCAGAGCGCGCCAATTCCACGTTTGATCAGCGCCATCGCTTTGTGTTCAGCGGCATCTACCAGAGCGGCAGGCAGGGTGCAAGCTTCTGGGGCAAGTTCATGAGCAATTGGACCGTGGCTCCGATCATCGAGTTCAGCTCGGGCCGTCCGTTCAACATTGTGACGGCCACCGACCAGAACTTCAACTTCAGCACTTCCACCGACCGCCCGAACGCCGTTGTGCCGAGCACGCCGACCAATGCCTGCGGCTTCCCCACGGTTCCATCAAAGGCTTCACCGACCGGGGCATTCCAGATTCCGTGCTTCATTGACTCCAATCCTCTGGATGGATCGTTTACGGGCACGCTGGACGGCAACCTGGGACGAAATGCCGGAACGCGGCCCATGACGATCTTTACCGACATGCGTTTGGCCAAGAGCATCAGCTTTAACGAGCGCATGAAGCTGGAGGGAATCGTGGACATGTTCAACCTGATCAACCGCTTCAACGTGGCCGATGTAAACACGCTTTACACTGAAGCAGGCACGCCGACCGCGGCGTTCGATCCACGGCAGTTCCAGTTCGGGTTGCGGGTCACCTGGTAATTTGGGTAAGGTTCCCCAAAGTAACTCCAGGCTCCGGCGGTTTCCGGAGCCTGGTTTGTTTCTGATATGTGACAATAAAGGTACTGTTTTTCCGGGTTTACCCCGGAGTGGCCCTGCTGCCAATTACCGGGAGGGCGCGTCAAAATCAAAGTATGATGAGCGCTTGCGCGGGTAAGCGTTTTCTGCAAGGAGTTTTCCGTTGAGGCGTCTTTGTTCAGTGATTCTGGCCCTGGGACTGGCGGCATTGGTCTCATGCGATAGCAACGACAGCAAGAAGGCTTCCCGTCCGGCGGCACAGGCCATGGCGCCAACCATTACCCCGCCAACCGCTGAGCCCGCCGACACCAAACCGTTGCCCGCGGCTCCGGTCAAGGTCCAGGCGTCCCCTGCACCGCCACAAAAACCTGATCCTGTGGCTGCCACCATCGCTGAAGTCGAAAAAGCTTACAACTCAGGCGAGGAGAACTTCGCCGCGGGCAAGCTCGATGCCGCCAGACAGGACATGACCCGCGCACTGGAAATTCTGACTCAGCTCCAGGTGGACATAAAATCCGACCAGCGCCTGGAACAGGAATTCGAAAAGGTCAACGACGCCATCAACCTGCTTGGGTCCGATACAGCACCCAAGGAAGCCGAGGGCTTGCCGGCGCAACAGCCGGTGCCGGCTCCGATTGATGAGGCGAACCAGGTAGAGCCATCGGCTGATCCCAACGTGAAGGCCAAGGCCGAAGCTGAACTGCGGCATATCCAGTCTGATCTTCCGCTGACGATGAACGACTACGTCGCCGGCTACATCAACTATTTTTCGACCCATGGCCGCTCCGTTTTCGAAGGAGCCTTTACACGCTCCGGCCGCTATCGCGACATGATTCTGCGCATCTTCCAGGAAGAAGGCATCCCGCAGGACCTGATCTATCTGGCACAGGCAGAGTCCGGGTTCAAGCCCCAGGCGCTTTCGCGCGCGCGAGCCCGGGGGATGTGGCAATTCATGTCGAGCCGCGGCGTCGGCTATGGACTGCGAAGGACCTGGTGGGTGGATGATCGCCAGGACCCGGAAAAATCCACGCGCGCGGCAGCCCGGCATCTGAAAGATCTCTACAACCAGTTTGGCGATTGGTATTTGGCCATGGCAGCCTACAACTCCGGACCGGGCAACGTACAGCAGGCCGTAAGACGGACCGGCTACGCCGACTTCTGGGAGCTATACAAGCGCAACGTGCTGCCCGCAGAAACCAAGAACTATGTTCCGATCATCCTGGCGATGACCATCATGTCAAAGAACCCGGCACAATATGGATTGGATTCGCTGCTGCCCGATCCACCGATGACCTATGACGTGGTGAAAGTCGATTACCCGGTAGATCTTCGTCTGGTGGCGGATTGTCTGGATACGCCGGTCGACGCGCTGATCGCTCTGAACCCCAGCCTGCTGCGCCGCACCACACCGAAAGACGGATCGTTTGATCTCCATATCCCGGAAGGTACACGGGTACGGTATGAAACGGCGATTGCGTACATCCCCGTGGAAAAACGCACCGTGTGGCGCGTCCACACGGTTCAAACGGGCGACACACTGGCGGGAATAGCGCGCAAATATCGCGTTACGGAACGTGCTATCGTGCAAGCGAATGATCTTCAGGGAAGCGGGCTGACCACAGACGTAAAACTGGTAATTCCGGTCAGCGGGTCGGGAATCAACGGCAAGATTGTGTACTCGCGGTATGCCTCGCACTATCGGACCCACACGGGTGATACGGTCAGTTCAGTAGCGGAGGATTTCGGCGTGCCACCGGAACGCCTTCGTCGCTGGAACGGATTGAAAGGAAATGAGTTACGTCATGGTCGTCTCCTTGTGATCTACAAGCCGCTAGCTCCGGGAGAGCCGGATCACGCTCCCAAACGGAAAAAGACAGCGCACAAAGCCGTGGCCAAAAGCAAACCCAGTACTGCATCCGCAGCGGGCCGGAAAGAATCTCTCAGCGCCAAGAGCCAGTGAAGCTTGATTATTCGCGCGCCGCGTTGCACACTTGGTGCGCGGGGTGTTGACACGCGATTCGGATGGCTTGATATAATCCGCGCCTGTTTTGTTTGCGCGAATGTGGTGGTGTTTATCAGCGGCCTTAATTTCTGGAGGAAACATGAGCTTTTACGATGAGACCCTCAGGGCAAGACGTGAGGACGACATGGACGATGAATACGGCGACATCGGCGGCTACGGTGGCGGCTCCACAGAAGAGGATTACGAAGAAGAAGAGGAAGAATCGATAGGCGCTGAAATCGGCGGCGAAGAGCCGGCCAGCGAACCTCCGATTCCAGTGAGCACTCCTGCTCCCGCCCGCAGCAGCGGTGGTGGCGGCGGCGGAAAGAAAAAGGCGGCGAAAAAGAAAGCGGCAAAGAAAAAGCCGGCCAAGAAAGCCAAGAAAAAGAGCGCGGGAAAGAAAAAGGCTGCGAAGAAGAAACCAGCAAAGAAGAAAGCTGCCAAAAAAGCCGCGAAAAAGGGTGGCAAGAAAAAGAAGAGCCGTCGCTAAAGGTTTGTAAATTCCAACAGAAAAGGCCGCGAGCTGGAACGCGGCCATTTTTTCTTTGCTTCGCTCCAAACCACCTGCCTGCACTAACGCATCAGGACCCTCGTAACTTTACTGTCGCCATAGGCGGGGCATAATCAGATCGGATGGATTCCGCTAAAGCGAAACGCCTGGCATTGCTGAGTGCGGTGCTGACAGCACTGGTGGTGGTTGCTGTCCGCTCCGGAGCTATGGAGGCAGTGCTCAAGATTTTTAGCGGCCACAATATTCCAGTTCAGGGCCCTCCGGTTGCGGCCACACATTCCAAACTGTCCGAGCATGAGCGGGAATACATTGAAGGTCTGCCACCGCAGCAACAGGCGGAGGAATTGACACGCGCGGCTATCAATCATGATGAAGGCGCCACCGCAATGATCATGGAGAAGCTTGACAGCTGGAAGGGCCAACTGAAGCGGACCAAGAACCTGGACAATCTGGCTGCAACTGCGCTTTATTCCAATGACCTGCGCGTCCGTGCCGCCATGATCGAAGTAGACCTGGTGGCTTATGGCATCGACAAATCCAACGAATGGGCTGACCGTCTGATTCAGAGCGGGGAAGACACGCCGGGAAACCGTCCATTCGACGCCTGGACGCTGGGCATGCTGGCCAATCGCGGAATTGAGTCCGAACACATCCACGACGTGTTGCGGCAATGGCTCCATGACAGCGACGAGCAGACCCGTTTCTGGGCGGTGGAAGGACTGGCGCATCTCGGAACCGATGACACCATTCCGGAGTTCCTTGAAGTGTTGCGTTCTGATTCCTCGATGAATGTGCGCGAACGCGCGGGTTGCAGCCTGGCGAAATCGGGGATGATGACGCGCGAGCAGCGGATGAAAGCCCTGCCAGGCCTGATTGAAATTGCGGCTGATCCCGGGGAAGATTCGACTACCCGTTCATGGGCTTTTCAGGCTTTGCGCGAAATCAGCAATGAGCCATTGGGCAACGATGTTGAAGCATGGCGCAACTGGGTTTCACAACACGGAGATGAACGCAGCCGCCAATTTCATCAACAAGATGAGAACCAGGTACTGGGTAACAGTTGATTCGTTACGCGGATTTCTGAACCGAGCCTCATTTTTGCGCTGCAAGCCAAGCAGCTTACCAGCCGAGAAAGTTTCCAACCTCTTCCAGGAAGATTTGCCAGGCGGGCTCGTCGAGCAGAATGTGATTTCCAGTATTGAGCTGCACGAAGCGTGCATTGGGAATTTCCGCCGCGAGAAGCCTGCCGACGTGTGACGGAACCACCTGGTCGCGATCCGAGTGAAGTACCAGCGTGGGCACCTTCAGTTTGGGGAGCAGGGCGCGAACGTCGATCGCGTCACAGGTCCTCATAATGAGGGCAGCGTTCTTCGGCGAAGTGGAGATGCGTTGCAGATCATTGAACCAATGCTGTTGTTCCGAGGTTGCGTTTTCCGGGATGAAAGCGTTGGTAAAGACAGAGGAGAAAATGCGATAGTCTTTGCCCCAGCCGAGCCTGAGCAGAGCGCGCAGGGCACGCCGGGCCGCGATACCTTGCGGCGTTCCATAAAAGTTATGGCCCTGGGAATAGCAATTGCACAGGACGAGATGGCTGACGCGTTCAGGATGGCGCACAGCGTAGTCGATGGCGATGGCGCCGCCCTGGGAAATGCCAAACAGCGCGAACTTTGCCGGCGCCGCAGCGTTAACCACAGCTTCGAAATCACGGCACCACCCCGCGAACGACAGATCCGCGACATTCCACTCAGACAGCCCGTTTCCGCGCTCGTCATAACGGATGAGGCGGTGATGGCTCGAGAGTGCCGCAATCCACTGCTGCCAGAGCGGGCTTTCCCATTCGTATTCGAGATGGTTGAGCCAGTTGGCAGCCTTGACCAGAGGATAGCCCTTGCCCACTGTGGAATAGGCGATCGTAACGCCGTCATCCGTTTTGCAGTAGCGGATTTCCTGCCGCGGGAGACGGTGGGCGGAAGAAGCCGCACCGTTTGAGGCGGATACCCCGAAGCGATAACCTTTGCCCGGCACGGTAATGATGTCGCGCCCCTCGGGAGTTTCGCGGAGCGCATGCGATGACTCCCCGGCCTCCGCCACTGGTGCGTTGAAGCGGTACCCACGGCGGGAGATTGTTTCAATGTACCTCTGACCATCGATGCCATCCCCGAGCGCCTGCCGCAAGTTGAAGACGTAACGCGAGAGATTGCCTTCTTCGACGAAAACCCCAGGCCACACTTTTTCGAGAAGCTCTTCCTTGGAGACGATGTGGCCGGCGCGCTCCACCAGCACGACCAGGATTTCCAGGTCTTTGGGCGGAAGAGGCACAGATTGCCCATCGCGCTCGAGAAAGCGCTCAGTCGAGTCAAGCCGGTAAGGGCCAAAACTGTATAGTCGATTGTCAGTCAACGAGTTACCTGCCCCAAGAACTTCTCAATAAATTTTCAAGAAATCTCCAAGGACATTCCCTGGACAAAGCTGGCATGTTGCTTGGGTCACACGATCCTGGCGTCAGCTCTGCCCGTTTTGACGGTGCACTGGGAGACGATTCTAGCGCATCCGGGGCTGGTTTTGGCAGGCAATGCCGGCGTCGTAGGACCAAAATCGTTCTGACAAAGGAAACTCCGCCATGAAGATCTCACTCGTTGCAAGGCTGTTACAGAATTTGCTCCTTGTCGTCCTTCTCGCCGGGTCCACGGCCTTACTGGCCCAGGCAGGGCACTCGTCCGAGGAACCTTCCCCCGCTCAGGGACTGGTAAAGGCAATCCGCGAGAGTACCGCGAAATTCCAGGATGTGAACGCCGCCATCGACGCAAAATACACGCTCACCTTCGGTTGTGTCACCGGTCCTGATGCAGGAGCCATGGGACTCCATTATGTGAACTTCAACATCCTGGGCAAAGGCATCCTTGATCCGGCTCAGCCAACCATCCTGATCTATGAGCCGCAGCCGGATGGCACACAGAAGCTGATCGGGGCCGACTTCCTGATTCTTGCCAGCCAATGGGACCCGACTCATCCTGGTGGCGCGCCACAGCTGATGGGCCAGCTTTTCCAGTTTTTCGAAAGCCCCAACCGCTTCGGCTTGCCCCCCTTCTACACGCTCCATGTCTGGGCATGGAAGCAGAATCCCAACGGCGCATTCGTGAACTGGCATCCTCATGTCTCCTGCCAGTCGTTTACCGGGCAGTGAGCAGACGCGCATGATCGGCCAATCGCGGGTCCAGCTTGCCCGATCGGCGTGGATGGCCGTGGTTTCTGCGGACGGTGGGGGCACCGCCCGTTATATCGGGAAAAAGAACCGCCTGCCATTAGGGCAGGCGGGGTTTAGTTTTCGAAATGCGATGCTGCTAGGCGCGCAACGTAGTCAGCGGATCGATGCCTGCAGCCCGGCGTGCCGGCACATAACTGGCGGCGAGAGCGATAACCGCGAACAGAAATGCGATCCCGATGTAGGTCAGCGGATCAGCAGAGCTGATGTGGAACAGCAGACCTTGCAACAGCCGAGCGAAGATCAATGCGCCGCCGAGCCCCAACAGCACGCCGGCCAGGGCCAGACGCAGGCCGTTGCCAACAATCAATGCAAAGATATTTCCGCGC
Organism: Candidatus Angelobacter sp.; assembly: GCA_035262465.1. Lineage (GTDB taxonomy): Bacteria > Acidobacteriota > Terriglobia > Terriglobales > Acidobacteriaceae > Angelobacter. The sequence continues at coordinate 129,936 of DATFSU010000004.1, forward strand.
TGAGCTCCCAAGGCCCTGCGAATACCAATCTCTTTCGTTCGTTGGGCCACAGAATAGCTGATGACACCGTAAAGACCGATCACGGCAATGATGGTGGCCACTCCGGCAAAAACTTCCAGGAGCGTCATCATCGCCCGCAGGTCCCCCTCCGAGGCTTCCACCACTTGATCCATGGAAGCTACCTCTGAAACTGGCTGGTCAGGATCGAGGGCAAGTATGCGGCGGCGCACGCTGTTGACGAGAGCGAAGGGCTCTCCCTGAACGCGTATTGCCAGCCCAGCGGTCTCAGGAGGCTGTTGTGCCGCGGCGAGATAGATGCCGGATGTTGACGGTTCGGTCAATCCCGCCTGCCTGGTGTCCGCGACAATCCCGACAATCTTTGTCGGTGGAGAGTGCGCGCCGATCAGAACCTGCTGGCCGATAGGATCGGGAGCAGCGGGATACTGGGGCCAGAATTGCCGGGCCAGGGTTTCGTCAATAATCGCAACCCGCTCGGCGCCGGCATCATCGGCAGCCGCGAAGTTTCTTCCCCTTCTGAGCGGGATCTTCATCGTCTGGAAATATTGAGAAGAAACGTTCTGAACGATGGCCACCGGACGCTCGTTCAGCTTCATTTCAGCCCGGCCGATGACGTGTATGGGAGCGGCTGCCCACCCGGTCAATGGCAACGTCCTTGAGATGGCGGCGCTGCTCACTCCCGGCAGTGAACTGATCTGATCAATCAGCGACTGATAGAAGGCAGCGCGTTTCTGCGTCGTGTCATACCGGACCGGCGAAGGTGTCAGGCGCATCGTGAGCAGATGGGACACCTGGAACCCTGGATCGACGCGATAAACGCGAGCCAGACTTTCGATCAGCAGCGCAGCGCTAACGAGTAAGACCGTTGACAACGCCACCTGCGCAACGACTAACAAGCTGCGGGGAGGGAAGCGAAGCGGACCGGAAACACTTGCAGTTAGTCCCCTTCCGCGCAGGACTCCTGCGAGATCAGGGCGAGACGCTGAGAGCGCGGGAGCGAGGCCAAACACGAGCCCGGCGAGAAGCGAGAGCACGACCGCGAACAGAAGGACAGGGCCATCGATCCTGATTTCCGCGGAGCGGGGAAGATCCAATAGGGTCATCCCGCGCAGTGTTTTCACACTTAGCTCTGCCAAAGCGACACCCAGCATTCCGCCGGTGATTGAGAGCAACGCGCTTTCGCTGAGAAGCTGGGCAATGATCGCCCGGCGGCTGGCGCCGATGGCCGCACGCACAGCAAATTCGTGTGAACGGGCAGTCGCGCGTGCAAGCAGAAGGCTGGCAATATTCGCGCATACGATCATCAGAACCAAGCCGACGGCGCCGAAGAGCAGCCACAATTTCAAACGGACGTCAGAGACCAGTCTGTCCTTCAGGCGTTCAACGTGCTCAGGGGGGCGGTTCATCCTGCGTGCAACTGCCATGTTGGAATCGAGCATGCCCGGATGAGCAAGATCGTATTGGCGATCAATCACGAGCAGCTCCGCATCTGCCTGCGCAAGGTCAACGCCCGGCTTGAGTCTTCCAAACATGCGGAGGATCGGGCTGAGAGGCCGTGATCGAGGATCCATGGCCAAGGCTTCCGAAGGCCGTGGCAGCCACACATCGGCAGCGGGGAAGGGAAATTGAAATTTTGCCGGCAATACACCGACGATGGCGTAGCCGGTGCCTGCCAGCGTGATTGACCGTCCGGCGATGGAAGGCGTTCCGGCGAAGCGGCGCTGCCAGAGTTCCTCGCTGATCATGGCCACGGGCGGTGCGCCGGGCTTGTCCTCATCAGGAAGAAAGCTGCGGCCGCGTAGCGGCGGGACGGCAAGAATATCGAGGAAATTGGCGGAAACCCGTGCGCCACTCAGGACCTCAGGTTCTCCCTCGCCGGAACAGGCAAGGCTTTCCATGCCGTTCATGTATGCCCCAAGACCATCGTAGGAGCGGGCAGAAGAGAGTGTCTCTTCGAAACGGACCGGTGTGGCTCCGTTGGCAAATACAACCAGGCGGTCGGGATCGTGATAGCCCAGAGGTTCGAGCAGTACTCCGCGGATCACGGAAAACATCGCTGTATTGAGCCCGATGCCGAGCGAAGCAGTCAGAATGACAGTGAGAGCAAAGCCTCGATTGCGGCCAAATTGACGAAGAGCGTAGCGAATATCCGAAGCAGTCGTCTCAAGCATCAGAACTCCCCGGGCGAAGACATTCTTCTTCAAACGTAAGAAAGGGTATCTTAGCGTCCTTCGCCAAGATACCCCTGGAAATGCCGTGCGCAATTACTTTTTTTACTTATGCATAGATCCCGCGCAGCTTGATGGTGTGGGCCACCCGGCTGATGGCGAGCATGTAAGCCGCGATCCGGTTGTTGACGCTATGAGTTTCAGAGAAACCAACCACGGCTTCAAAGGCCTCGCGCAGGATGAACTCCAGCTGCTCGTTGACAGCCGATTCCTTCCAGAAATATCCCTGGCGGTCCTGTACCCATTCGAAGTAGGAGGCTGTTACGCCGCCGGCGTTGGCCAGGATGTCCGGGATGATGAAGACTTTCTTGTCGGCGAGGATTTCATCGGCAGCGGCGGTGGTGGGACCGTTGGCGCCTTCGCAGATGATCTTGGCTTTGATTCCTGCCGCGTTCTGGCTGGTGATCACATTTTCTGTAGCTGCGGGGATCAGGATGTCGCAATCGGCCAGCAGCAGTTCGTGGGAATCAGCAGGCTCAGCGTCGGAAAAGCCCACGATGGTCTTGTTGCGGTCGCGATGCTCGAGGAGATTGTCGATATCGATGCCGCGAGGATTGAAGAGGCCGCCATCCCATTCAGCAATGCCGATAATTTTGTAACCGGCGTCGGCCATGAGCTTGGCTGCGTTCGAGCCGACGTTGCCGAAGCCCTGAACCACCACGCGCGTATCTTCGCGCGTCATGCCGAACTTGCGCAGAGCTTCGTCGCAGTTAATCATGACGCCGCGGCCGGTGGCTTCACGGCGTCCCCTGGAGCCGCCAATATTGATAGGTTTTCCGGTCACTACAGCGGTCACCGTTTGACGCATATGCATGGAAAAAGTGTCCATCATCCAAGCCATGGTCTGTTCGTTGGTATTCATGTCCGGCGCGGGCACATCTTTTTCAGGACCGAGAAATTCAATGAGTTCGGCGGTGTAGCGGCGCGTCAACTTCTCCAGCTCGGAGAGGCTCAGCTTCTTGGGATTGACAATAATTCCGCCCTTGGCGCCGCCGAAGGGAATATTCACCACCGCGCACTTCCAGGTCATCCAGCTGGCCAGGGCGCGGACTTCATCCAGCGTGACGTCGGGTGCATAGCGCACGCCGCCCTTTGCCGGTCCGCGAGCGATGGAATGTTGCACGCGGAAGCCGGTGAAGACTTCCAGTGTCCCATTGTCCATGGAAACGGGAATGTGTACGATGATTTCACGCTGCGGATAGCGCAGTATCTTCCACAAGCCTTCATCGAGATTCAGTTTTTGCGCGGCAAAATCAAAGCGAGCTGCCTGTGCCTCCCAGGGGTTCAGCTCCTGTTCAAGCGATACGGTTTTCATCTCTACTCCAAGGGATTTGCAAACGGAAAGATGGACGTGCCTATTGTATGCAAGATCGTGGATTCCAGCATCTTTGTTCGACTGTAGTATTATATCCCTCGCAAAACGAATTGCACGCGATGGCGCAGTAGAGGTTCCGGCCTAAGCACTACGGCCTTTGCCTGATGACCCCCTTTCAGGCGAGACACTGAGCCGCTCGCGGTTGTGCCTCATCAACATTGAAGTGAACAGTCGTTGAAACGGATGGGCGGGAAAACCTTTTACCATCGCCTAGCCGTCAGACCTTGTATGGATCTGTGCTGCCACTTCATCTCTTGATCGCTGGCGCAACACAACAAGGGGGATTATGGCCAAGGTCCTGCTCGTCGGCTATATTCGTGAGCTTCTGGAGGAGCGCGACCATGTCCTTCGCGCCGCCGGCCACGACTCCACCGTGGCGGCAGATCAGCAAGGCGCTCTTCAGGCCATCCAGCAGAACATCTTTGACGTAGCCGTTCTCGGCTTCAGCGTGCCCGACGAAGAACGCAATGAGATCGCCCGCCGCTTGATCCAGGCCAACACCGAGATCAGAATCGTCATGATTTACTTTGACAGCGTCCGGAACACCGAACTGGCGGATGCACTCATTCCTACTACCGCCGGCGCTCCTGACGTTTTGCGCGCGGTGAACCACGTGCTGAATACCAAGAAGCGCTCCAAAAGCGGCTGCTCCTGAGCCTTCACCAGGATCAAGACACCCGGCGTGTGTTCGCATTCAACCGCCGCTTGATATAAAGATGGAATGACGCAAGCACAAAAAGCCGCTGCTCTTCTTACGCTTCACCGCGCCGCCACTCCGCTTATCCTGATCAACGCATGGGACGCCGCCAGTGCCGCCGTGATTGAGCACTGCGGTCTGCCCGCCGTCGCCACCAGCAGCGCCGCCTGCGCCAACGCGCTCGGCTATGCCGATGGCCAGCACATTCCCTGGACTGAAATGCTCGGCCTCATCAAGCGCATTGCAGACACAGTCAGCCTGCCCGTTACCGCCGATATCGAATCCGGCTTTGCTGCCGACGCCAGGCAGCTCGAAATATCCATCGCACAGGTCATCGAAGCCGGCGCTGTGGGCGTAAACCTTGAAGACGCTCTTCCCGGCCATGCCGATCGCGGCCCGCTCTTTCCGCTGCGGGAGCAGATCGAGCGCATTCAGTCTGCGCGCCGCGCCGCCGATCAGCTCAATCTTCACCTCGTCATCAACGCCCGCACTGACGCCTATTGGCAATCCGGCATCGCTCCCGAAGAAGCTCTGCGCAACACCCTTGAACGCGCTTCCGCCTATCTCAAAGCCGGCGCCGACTGCATCTTCGTTCCCGGCCTGCGCAACCCTGAGCACATCCGCGCGCTGGTCGACCACCTCAACGGCGCGCCCATCAACATCCTCGCCGGCCCCGGTGTTCCATCGCTTCCCGAACTCGCCAAGCTGGGCGTCAAGCGCGTGAGCTACGGCTCCGGTCCGCACCGCGCCGCTATGGGCCTGCTTCGCCGCATGGCCGAAGAAGCCCGCACCACGGGCACTTACAGCGCCCTCACCGAAGGCGCCGTGCCGTATGCCGAGATCAATGGACTGTTTGGACGGAAATGAGTTGTGTGTCCAGATTCTCTTTCTCCTCCGATCCGCGTAATCCGTGTTCATCCGCGGTAAGGTTTTCTGTTTCCGGCAATCACGCGCGATCTCGGCGATTCTCGCAATGGAAACACCGCCTGCAGCCTTGGCTGATCGTTGCTTGCTGATCGCTGACCGCTCCCTTCAGCTCCACCACCTCCAGCGGACACTCAGGCCAATTGTGCTCCCAGCACACAATCACATCGCATCCGCTCACGTCATGCCCATGGATCAGGAAATTCCGGCTCTGGTGCTCAAACTCAATCCGCACCCGCTGCCAAAAGCCGCCTTCAATCTGCCTGTAGGCTTCGCAATCCGGAAACGCCCCCTGGATCAGGGTCACTGCATACCCCAGCTCCTCCGCCAGCGCTCCAAACAGAAAAATCACCCCGTCCTCATTCATCGGGCCATGCGTCAGCGGGTACGGCCGCATCATCGGCCCATAGATGGGCTGGTTCATCAGCACCCGCGCTCCCTTGCGTGGACCCATTGTCTCCCCCGATGACTTGGCCCTCTTTGCCTCGTCCTTCTCCTGCTCCGCGATGATCCTGAGCACATCGCTCCACTCCTCCGCCAGTCCGTGCTTTTCGGCAAACTGCTTCATTGCTGCCGGCACCTTCATCCAGCCGCCATAGCGCGAGGTCAGCGGCGCGTGGCTGTAATCGCTCACGTATTCATACTCTGAAAGGCTGGGCAGCTTGCCCAGCTTCCTCACAATCGCCGCCCAGTCCACAAACAGGTCCTTCAGCTCAACCTTGTAACCGCCGCCATGCCGTTGCAGCCCACACTCCCGCAGCGCGCCCGTGTATGAGCCAAAATATCTTCTGATTTGGCGCCGGCTCACCTGCGTCAGCCTCGTCAACTCCGTCTGGCTGGGCGCGCGCCCCAACTCTTCGGCGCACTTCATGATCGTCGCTATCGCTTCCTGTTTGTTCACTTTCTTGCCTCCAGGCCCCCATTCGCGCGCCGTTTTTGCACGGGCCCCATCCGTTTCGTGTCCTTTGCGGAACGGATGGGCATAGCGTGAATGGGCAGAAATAAAAAAGCCGCCGATACGGCGGCTCTCCATTGCCAGACTTATTGGACTTCTATCAATTGGTTCTTCGCTTACGCCTTTTTATGCCCTCTGACGCCCCGGCTTTCACAACCGCTGGTATTGAAACGCCAATGTTGAGTGCAATGAGTGGAGTTATTTGCCGCACCAAATCATTGCCAAGTGCCCAAATTCCGCCTACAAAAGCCATGCCGAAGAATTGAGCCCAGTAAAGTCTATTGAACTCGGGCTTGTCGCTTGGGTTATTCGAGGCGTGGTGCCACCGCACGATGTTCAATGCAAGTCCGCCTACAAAACCAAAGAAGAAAGCAACTGCCCGATGATCGTTCCAGGTCAAGCGACTTTATCAGCCAGCGCGTTCAAGAGTCGTGCACCAATACTGTGAGTGGAATTGTAATGACTTCTGGTCGTATAAAGAGCGCGTCCTTCTTCGTCTGGAATGGATGAACGCACTACAAGGGCTCCCAAGTCTCCGATAATCCTTCGAATCTGCGCTCGCTCTAAATCAGTTTGCCTTGCTATTCCATCGAGACTGCGCCAATCATAACGATCATCCTCAAGTGCACTGATTACGAGTTCGCGAGGGTCCGGCTTGGGACCATCCTGTTGCTGCTGCTTGGCGTGGTTTTTCATTGCTGCCGTTGTACTAGTCATAAATGGGATGCGAAATTTTTACAGCACGCTGGTGCGCATTGCAAGAAATAAAGCCACATCCCGTACCTAAAATATGATTAGCAATCCTTTCTTGATGATTCCTTAAAATATGCTTAGAAACCCTAATGGAAGAGGTGATGTTGTGAACTCCGGGGATTATGTTTCGTAAAGGGTCAAAGTTGGGAGGTTACGTCAGTAACCAATTTGCCCGTCGGTCAGACAAGTACCCATCCGGTAAATACCGTCGCGCCGGATTTTACGGTCCAAGCTCCAATTTCATCCGCGATACAACGAACTCTTGCATCGTGCCAGTGCCCGCAAGGGCACGGCTGATAATAGCCCGCCGTTTTAACGGCGGGATTATGGCCCCTCGATCATGAGTCCGGCTATAGCCGGACGACTGACCCAAAAAACAAATTCGCAATTTGCTGGCAAATCCGCTAGTTGCGGCCGGGCACACTTCAACTTGTGGATTTTATGAGGAGTTGTCGCGGCAGGCGAACCAGGACGAATCTTGCCCGCGGACCGTAACAGGGTTGCTGGCCTTTTGGAGATTTTGCTCTTAGCTAAGAACTAACTACTAAGAGCCAATGGCTGCTTTTCTCCCCGACGCCGCTCTCGGTCTTGCTACCAGAAGAATAGGCGAAAATGACTATCCAAGGCAAGCGCGAAATAGGCCATCTTGACAAAACCATCCCACAGACGGGGGTACCTTTTTCGCGCTTTTTCTCCCTACAGTATGTAGTAGTCGATAGACCGCTAGCAGAGCACATGACTGGTAGCTGTTGACGACGACCTCCAAAAATTCATCGAAGCTCGACACTCATCGAACCCAATGGAGCCCGTCTCGTCTGCTTGGCAGGATTCCAGTCCCGCCAGGGACGACCGATAATAGCCCGGCATGTCGCCGAGTCCCGGCTTTGCCGGGATGAGGCGTAAATGCCGGGTAAGCAAAGAAAAGACCTCTTCCGCTCTGCCGAAGGCCCGCGCGCAGCACAGCGGAGCGCTCATTGAAGCACAAGAACGAAAATGGAACTGACCAAAAAGCGCAAGCACAGGAAGCGATGAGGGAACCACCCGCCGCAAGGCGGGTTTCTTATCTCCGATCCCTCTGCATCCTTTGCGGTTGAGTTTTCAATCTCTTTCGATCCGCGCAATCCGTGTTCATCCGCGGTAGGGTTTTCTGCTTTTCACTTACCAAATTACCAATTTACCCAATTACCAAATCCCCACAACAATTGTCCTATACTTAACTCAATGCCCCCCCCCAATCCCAAATCCGTGAAAGTCAACGTCACCACCGGCACCGGCATGGACATCGAATGGGACGACGGCCACCACACGCACTACAGCTTTCAATGGCTGCGCGACGCCTGCCCCTGCGCCACCTGCACTGAAGAGCGCAACAACCATCATCGCCGTCCGGGAGAGCCGGCCCCGGCCGCCAATACTCTTCTGCCGATGTACAAGGAGCCGGCTCGCCCCAAAGAGGTGAAACCTGTCGGCAAATATGCGCTGAATATCGCCTGGAATGACGGCCACTCCAGCGGCATCTACTCCTGGGATTACCTGCGCGAGATGTGTCAGTGCGACGAGTGCCGCGCCAAAGTCGCAGCATCTTAAGATCCGTCTTTGAGATGAGCTGCAACAAGAAATTTCAACAGCTATGCACTACTTTGGTCATAAGTAGTGGTAACTGGCGATCGTTTCCCTGCAATTATCTGCACACCGAGCCGAGCAATTCAGTCCTGTCCGCAAAAGAACCGCTGTATCTCTCAACCCGGGAATGCCATACGCTATCGACAACAAGAAGGTGTACGGTCCAATAATTGCATGTAAAAGTACGAGAGCTCTCCCCCGATGAAGCGTTGTCTTCCCCCATTGCTGTTGGTCTTCGCCCTGTTCTGGAACAGTCCTGCCCGTGCCGATTCCATCAAAACCGGTGGCGCCCATGGTTGCTCTGAAATCCGCAGCGTAGCCCAGGAAGATTCGGCCGAAAGCGCCAGCAGAGCGCTTTGTGCGTTGATAAAGACCGGTTCTCTGGCGGAGATGCGCTGGCCCAATTTCGCGGATCAGCGCAGCGCAATAGAGGCTTTTTACCGGCCAACTGGTTATGCCCTCGCCTGGACAACCGAATCCAAACGTCCTACCGAGCAGGCGCTGGCACTGACTACTGCGGTCGAAAATGCTGACAAAGTGGGCTTGTTTCCCGCAGATTACGATGGTTCGAGGTTAGAAGCGCGTCTTAGTCATCTCCAGGACACGGCCTCACCTTCCGACGCTGAACTCGCGCGGCTGGACCTGGCACTCACTGTGTCGGCGATGCGCTATATTTCCGACCTGTGCCGCGGCCGGCTCAGTCCCAGCCAGTTTCATTTTGCCTGGCCTCAAAAGGAGTGCGACACAGCCGGAATCCTGCGCAATCAGGTTGTAAAAGCCACTAACGTCACTGCTGTCCTCGATCAGCTTCAGCCGCCGTACGAGGGATATCGAAATACCTTGAAGGCGCTGAATGACTATATGGCTATGGCTAAACAAGGTCAGGGCGCGCTGCCGATGCCGGCAAAACCCCTCTGGTCAGGCGATCACTATCCCGGCCTGGAGGAGTTGGCGAGACGGCTCAAACGCTTCGGAGACATGCCGGAGAACATCGAGGTTCCCGCCGGTTCCGACCTTTACGAAGATAATTTTAAAGCTGCAATCAGACATTTTCAGCGCCGGCACGGGCTCAATCCTGACGGCAGTCTCGAACCGGAGACCTACAGGGAGTTGACGGTGCCACTGGAGCGCCGCGTGGCACAGCTGCAAGCTGCGCTGGAAGTTTGGCGATGGCTGCCTGGAGACCTGAAAACACCATGGATCATGATCAATGTTCCTGAGTTCAGGCTCAGGGCCTTCAGCGACGATCGGCCTACGCTTACGATGGACGTGGTTGTCGGCGAAGCCGGCAACCACAACACGCCGCTGTTCGTGGAATCGATGGAAGAGCTGATTTTCCGGCCGGACTGGCGTGTGCCCCTCAAAATCGCGCAAAAGGAGATTGTGCCAACGATCGAAAGCCATCCGACGTATATGGCACAGAATGGCTTTCAGATTCTCAATCGCCGGGGAGTTGTAAGGAACACGGCCATCGACGACGCTGTTTTGCGGAAGCTGCGGACGGGCGAGCTGGAACTGCGGCAGGAACCCGGGTCAGCGAACGAACTCGGCCTGGTCAAATTCATTTTCCCGCACCAGAATGGGGTTTATATGCATGGAACACTGGATCGCGACTTGTTTGAACGCCTGCGCCGCGATTTCAGCCATGGCTGCATTCGCCTGGAACATCCGGCAGCCCTTTCGGCGTGGGCCCTGCACGGCGATTCGAAATGGGAGCCAGAGGCAATCGACAAAGCTATCAACGGCAGCGCGACCATAGACGTGCATCTCCCCCATCCCGTAAGCGTAGTTACGTTCTACGGGACAGCGATGGTTGACGACAACGGAGAGGTGCACTTCTCCGAAGATATCTACGGCTATGAAGCCACGCTGGAAGAGGCATTAGCGAAGGGCCGCCCGTATTCTGAATGAGAAGGAGGGCGTCGACGCCAAGCGGGCGTGGATCTCATCGCATCCATAGATGGTTTTCCCGCCTGGTGATCCCGTCCACGCCGGAGCGCACATAGGTATCCGCTATCTGCGACAGTCGCGGCCGAGCCAGCGGCTCAAACCGCGCCAGGTCGGCCACCGGCAGACTGCTCTAAGATTACCTGCGAAGATGTGCGTGTGCGAAGAGTAACGCGCCAGGACCGCGCGTCGTAAACGGTCATTCGACTAAGGCCTCCACAAAATAGACGAATCAATTTGAGCAATTTTCGTTCTTCCTGTCAGGGCCATGGCAGATTTAAGCTCCTGCCGAAGGATGCCCATGACTCGGGCGACTCCGTCTGCGCCTCCAGCGGCCACGCCATACAAATATGGCCTGCCGATCAGCACCGCTTTCGCGCCGAGGGCCAGGGCCTTGACGATGTCTGTGCCGCGGCGGATTCCGCCATCGACCAGCACAGGCAGGCGTCCTTGTAATTGCTCGACTACGCGCGGCAGCGCCTGCGCCGTCGCCGGCAACGTGTCAAGGTTGCGGGAGCCATGGTTGGAGACAATTACACCCGCCACGCCCGTATCCACTGCACGAAGGGCGTCTTGCGGGTTGATCACACCTTTGATCCAGACCGGCGTCTTGGCAATCGAGCAAATCCATTCGATCTCTTTCCAGGTAAGCTTCGCGTTTGGCACCAGGCTGAAGGCGTAGTCAGGCGAGCGGCGATGAACTTCAGCTCCTATATTGACGTTCGGAATGCTGAAATTCGAGGGCATTCGAAAATAAGCGCGATCTTCGCGGTTACGCGTTCCCAGCACCGGTGTGTCGACAGTGATCACGATGGCCTGGCACCCCGCGCTTTCAGCGCGTTGAATCAGGCTCTGGTTGAATGTCCGGTCCGCTCTGGTGTAGAGCTGGAACCATACCGGCTGCGTTGCGGCCTGGCAGACGTTTTCCACCGCCTCAGTGGCGAAAGTGCTCGTGACAAGGGTTGCTTTTCCTAAGTTCGCGCCTGCGACCACCTCCATCTCGCCCTTTAGGTGCCACAGCCGGTGAATGGCGGCAGGAGCAAGCAGGACCGGAATATCAAATGTCTGACCCAGAATCTGGGTCGAAAGATCGATCTGTGATACGTCTTCCAGAATGTTTGGGTTCAAAGAGATTCGCGCCCACTCCGTGCTGTTGGCGCGCAGGGTGATTTCGTCTCCGGCTCCTCCTGACAAATAGGCGTAGGCGACCTTAGTCATACGTCTTTCACCCAGCGCTTCCATATCCGCAAGGGTTAGGACTTTTTGCAGCATGCGCCGCGCTAAAAAGTTGCTGATTGCGCTGAAGCTCTTTCCATCAGTCGTGGCTCTCCCCATGGCCGTCCTTTGTCTCCCTTTCCTTGCAGCTTCCCTTGATTTCACGATTACCTTGGCGAGGAATTCTATTGCGCGCTGTAGCCGCCGTCCACCGTCTGCGCCGTGCCGGTGATCCACGCCGATTCATCGCTGGCGAGAAACACCGCCAATCCTGCGACGTCTTGGGGCCGGCCGAATCGTCCTGCAGGATGCATGGCCAACCTTTGCCGCCGCGCGTTCTCATCCATGCTGAACCGGGCGACCATCTCCGTCTCCACAATTCCCGGACAAATACAGTTCACACGAATATTTTCCGCCGCATGGTCCAATGCCATCGCTCTGGTCATGGCCAGCACCGCCCCTTTTGACGCGGCGTAGGCCACGCGGTTGCGCGCTCCCACAGAACTCAAGACCGAGCCGATATTGATGATCGATCCGCCTCCGCCCGCACGCATCTGCGGCACCACGGCCCGCGACAACAGCCATAACCCGCGAACATTCACCGCAAACGTCTGGTCAAAATCTTCTTCGCTCAGTTGTTCCGCCGTTCCCGGCAGCAGAACACCGGCGTTGTTGACCAGAATGTCAATGCGCTTGAACTTCTCGATCGTAGCTGCCGTGAGCTTTCGCACAGTATCCCCGTTGCTCACATCCGCCGTGTAGGTCCAGCAGTTTCTTCCCATCTCGTCGGCCGCTGCCCGCAGCTTGTTAAGATCGCGTCCGTTTATCACCACGCGTGCGCCCTCACGCACAAACGCCGCGGCAATCGCTTTACCAATACCGCTGCCGCCGCCCGTGACGATGGCAATCTTATTCTCTAGTCGCATGGCGCATTGTAATCCTATCGGGTGAGTCGTTATTTGGCGAGAGCCATAGCGCTTCGCAACCAGGACGAATTTTCCTAAGGTGTCATTGCGACAATCTGCGCTTCAACACGGGCTCGATTGCTGCGCATTTAGGGCAATCCTCATGCTTGTGGGCGTGCTTCGCCTATCCATCGTGCGCGACCCACAAAAATTAATCCCGATGAGTTAAGCGCATCGCTGGAATTAAGCCTCCAGAAATCACCTAGGAAAATCCAGAGCTGAATTCGGTATTGTTTACCTTGTCGTGCGGCGATACATCTGGTTTCCGCAACCTGTTTCCGTCTGAGATTCAAATCTTCCCGTGATGGCAACTCACATGCCCTTAGCTGTGGTTCCGCGAACGCGGAATTGTCTTCCCGCAATTCATTGAACGGTATCACCAGCAGCATCCTCCTCCTGTTCCGCTGACTGGAAAAAAACAAACTTAAGTGAGGTCCAATGAAAAGGTTGTTCAACCTCCTGGCGTGGAGCATAGTTCTTGCCGCTTCCGCACTGGCCCAGACAGCCGGGCCGCAAATTATTTTCAGCGATCTGCAAAGCGGTCCCAACGGCGGCGGCGCCAACAACAAAGGCGCGATTGTCACCATCTACGGCTTTGGTTTTGGCGCAACCCGCGGCACTTCCAGTATCACGATTGGTGGCGTCAGTGCTGACAACTATCCTTTGTGGTCAGACACCAAGGTGAGCTTCCAGCTCGGCACAGCCGCGGTTACGGGCAACATCGTCATCAAAGTTGGCGGCCTATCGAGCAACGCCATGCCCTTCACCGTTCGTCCTGGGAAGATTTATTTTGTCTCGCCCAGCGGTGCCGATACCAACGCGGGGACGTTCGCGGCCCCGTGGCACAGCACGGTAAAAGCAAAGAACACAGCCGCAGCCGGCGACATCATCTACCTGCTGAATGGAGTCAACGAAACCGGGCTCGACAGCTCCAGTTCCAACGCCACTTTGGCCCTGGCGAAAAGCGGGACAGCTTCGCTGCCGATTGCCATCGTCGCATACCCGGGCGCGACCGCGACCATCGGCTCGGCCACCGGCCATTCCTATGGCATCAGGACAACCGCTGCCTCCAATTACTGGGTGCTTGCCGGACTCACCCTGCGCGGCGCCTTCAGCGCACTCACTGCCTCCAACGCCTCCAACTGGCGAATTGTCGGCTCTGACATCTCTTGTCCCAACGCTTCTGGCTCAGGCGCCTGCGTTGACTTCATCGGATCAACCAACATCAGCCTCTACCGCAATCGGATTCACGACGTCGGTTCCACCACAGGCACAAATCTCAAGCTTTACCAGGGCGTGCTTTTTGAAACCGGCTCGCACGGCATCGATCTTGGCTGGAATGAAATCGGCAACGTGCGCTCCTGCCGCGCGCTTCAGTTCTCTTCTGATGCGGGACCGCTGTACAGCATCACCGTCCGTGACAATCTCATCCACGACTCGCGTTGTGACGGAATCAACTTCGCTTCCGTCGATCCCGGTCTGGGCGCGGTTAAAGCCTACAACAACGTGGTCTATCACGCGGGCACCGGTCCGGCGCCCAATGGAATTGAGAGCAACTACGCCTGCATCAATGTAGGCGCGACCGGAACAGCAGCTGTTTTGGTTGAGGACAATACGCTTTACGATTGTGGCCATCGCGCCAACGGCGACTCCGGCGCGCTCTCCGCTTCAGCTCCGGTCACAGTGATCAACAATATCGTTTATGCGCTGGCAGGCGAATCGTATCTCGCGCCTAACTCCCTCGCGACACGCTTCACCGGCAACAATAACCTCTTCATTGGCGCCGGCGCGGCGCCGGCATTCTCTACCAGCAGCGTGCATGCCGATCCGAAGTTTGTGAGCACGGCAAACGCCAACTTCCAGCTGCAGGCCGGCAGCCCCGCGATCGACCACGGCGCGAATACCGGCATCAGCCGGGACATTGTTCAGGCTCTGCGTCCCTCGGGAGCGGCTTATGACATTGGAGCATACGAGTTTGTTGCGGCCTCTGCACCGCCCACGCCAACGCCAAATCCGACTCCAACTCCAACGCCAACACCGACCCCAACGCCGACTCCGACTCCAACACCCGCTCCCACGCAAGGCACGCTCACGGTCACTCCGCAATCGGTGGCATTTGGCAGCGTTCTGGTCGGCTCCAGCGCCAGCCAGAGCGTTACGTTGAGCAACTCGTCTACCGCCGCCGTCATCATAAGCAAACTGACTGCAACCGGAACCGGCTTTAGCCAGACCGGTCCTTCCCTGCCTTTGACACTGGCTCCTGGACAGACAACCTCAGTGACCATTACTTTTGCGCCGCAAACCGCCGGCAGCGCCAGCGGAAATTTGCAGATCTCGAGCAACGCTACCAATGCCAGCGTGACCGTTGCGCTCACCGGCACCGGATCGACCATCCAGCATTCGGTGGTTGTTGCCTGGGACACAGCCACGCCCGCCCCGTCCGGATACAACGTCTATCGCGGAACCCAGAGTGGCGGCCCGTACAGCAAGTTGAATGCGGCTCCGCTTACGGTGCTTACGTTTACCGACAACACCGTGAGTTCCGGCACGACTTATTTCTACGTGGTCACCTCGGTTGCGCCGGATGGAAGCGAGAGCGCCTTCTCCAGCCAGGTCACTGCGGCGGTGCCCAACCCGTAATCAACAACGAACAGAACTGAATTTATTCAAAAGGAATTCTCATGAAGATTTTCAAGAAGTTGCATCAATGGCTGTTCGTGGCGCTCATCTTGTCCGCTGCCTCACTGGTTGCGCAGAGCACGCAGCCGAAGATCTTTTTCTCTGATCTTGAAAGCGGGCCCAACACCGGCGGACAAAACGGCCAGGGCGCATTCGTTACCATCTGGGGCAAGAATTTTGGCGCCACGCGTGGAAGCTCCACGGTTACCGTCGGTGGCGGCGCTGTGGCCGCCTACCCCGTTTGGTCTGACGGCAAGATCACATTTCAGCTCGGCTCCGCGGCGGCGACGGGAAACATTGTGGTGAACGTCCCCGGTCAAAGCGCAAGCAACGGTCTGGCTTTTACCGTGCGTGCCGGCAACATCTTTTTTGTGGCGGCCAGCGGCAATGACGCGAATGCCGGCACTTTCACTGCGCCGTGGAAGACCATCGTCAAGGCTAAAAACACCATCGCCGCCGGCGACACGGCTTACATGGAAGATGGAGTCGTCCAGAATACTGAAGATGATTTCACCGCCTACCTGAGCATGGATAACAACGGCTCCAGCAACTCCGGCACTGCTGCGGCCCCCAAAGCGCTGGTGGCTTACCCTGGCGCTACTGTCACCGTGGGTGTTGCGGGCGGTCTTCACTACGCGATTCGCACGCCGAACATCGGCACCAATGAGGATTACTGGGTCATCTCCCAGCTGCACATCATTGGCGGAACGCAGGCCATGGATCTCGGCGGCACCGGCTGGCGCATTATCGGCAACGATATGCAGTGTCCCGGCGCCGACGACCAGGTTGGCTGCTTTGAGATGAGTGGAGGCAGCCAGACGAAGTTCTACGGCAATGAGGTCCACAACGCGGGCATCAATCCAACTTCGTCAAAGTTCTATCACGCGGTTTATTTCAGCACTGACTCCAACCACGTCGACGTAGGCTGGAACCATATTCATGACAACTTTACCTGCCGCGCGCTGCAGTTTCACTCCTCGCCGCTCTGCAGTCCTTCCTGCGGGGCCGGCGATACCACCGGCTTCAACCAGTTCGACCTTCATGTGCATGACAACCTGATCCACGGCGACAACTGTAACGGCATTAACTTTGCCACCGTCGATCCATCGAAAGGCACGGTCGAAGCCTACAACAACGTGATCTATAACGTCGGCCGTATGGACCCCCTGCAGCTGGGTGCCTCCTTTTCCTGCATCTATCTCGCAAACATTACGAATACCGGCGCGGCTGGCGGAGGAACCGTCCAGGTTTTCAATAACACGCTCTCTGATTGTGCAGCCAACAACTCGAGCAATGCGCAGGGATCACGCGGCGCGTTCGGTGTAGCCGGTGGGGCCTCCACCACATTGATCATGAATCTGCGCAACAACGTGGTCTACCAGAACCCGGGCGAGATTTACGTCGACGGCGCCACTTCGCAGATCGAGGGCGACCATAACCTCTGGTTCGGCGTTGGCTCCGCTCCCACCCAGACCTCCAGCAACCTGAACGCTGATCCGCAATTCGTTAACCGCGCAGGCTCTGATTTCCA
Organism: Candidatus Angelobacter sp.; assembly: GCA_035262465.1. GTDB lineage: Bacteria > Acidobacteriota > Terriglobia > Terriglobales > Acidobacteriaceae > Angelobacter. The sequence continues at coordinate 146,846 of DATFSU010000004.1, forward strand.
CCTCACCAGCACAAGCCCGGCCAAAGACACTGGCGTGACCGTGCTGCCTAACAACCCATTCGCTCCCAACCCCAGCTCGACGACGGCTAAGGATAAAGACGGCGTTCTGCGGCCACAGGGAACGGCCTTTGACATGGGAGCCTATGAGTTCTTTGTTGGAGGAACAACCACAACGGAGAACCCGCCACCCAATGTGCGGGTGACCGTGAAGTAAGCGGCAACCAAATCGTTCCAAAGGCCCGGATAGTCCGGGCCTTTGGTTTTTACGGATCGCGCCCTTGTCAGGCTGCAACCTTTCCCGCAGATCGGATCTGGTGTGGCGCGCCCACGTAAGGGAACTCGCCGAGCAGGTCCTTGTGCGGGCCTACTTTGTCTCCCTTTACTTTTCCATTGGTGAGGATAGGAAGGAAGACGTCGACCACGTCGTCAGCCAGCGCGCGGCCATTGTTTGGGAATGACGCCGGGCGTTTTGGATCAAAGTAGAGAATGTCCGGCAGAAGCGTCCCCGCTACCCGCTTTGCTTCCTCCGGCGAATAACCGCCTGCATGCACCAGGCCGTGCGCAAAAACCGTAATGAAGCGTGTATCGTCCTTAGGCTCCGCCGCGTTGTAGGCGGCGTTCTCCTCGCCGCTTAGAAAGACAGCTTGCTGGGGCCTCGCGCCTCGATCCGCCTGAACCCATTTGCCGCCGGCGCCATCCAGTGTGCGGGCCCAGAGTCCAACTTTGCCGCTCCCTAGCTCGGAATTCGGCAATTCTAGAACGATGCTGCAAACATCTTTGTCTATAAAGTAGTCATCGCCGGTAAACTGCAGGTTGTTGATAGCGCCTTCGGTGTCAAAGAAAAAGGGATCGCTGCGCCAGCCGGCAAAGAAGCGATGGTCGCCCGTGCTCGTTACCTGGGCCTCTCGACCGGTCGAGACTGCAGCCCGCTCGAGGATAACTTTCCCGTCTTCGTCAGTTCCTGCAGCCTGCGCTCCCTCAGCGCGTCGCAGCGTCGCGGTCAACACACCTGTGTCGGAGGAAGAGAAGCGCACGCGGTATGCGATCTTGGCAACGGCGTCGCCATCTGTATCGATCTTCAGTTCATACAGCGCCTCACGCGCGAAGGCTTCATCAGTGGTTGGGCCTGGCGGGTTCACGCCGGCAGATGGGTGAAAGTTCGCAATCAAAATCGATTTGTTCGCATCCCCGGGCTTGGGAAAGGCATACAGATCGGTGAAATCCAGGCGGGCATCCCCATGAGGGAAACCAAAGTTGGGACCAGAGTAGTGGTGTGACATGAATCACCGTTTCCTCTGCTCTAGATACTTGAGGCCCACCGCGGGTTGTTCGAAAGATTTCGCCGCAACGTCCGTTCATCACTGGACGCTCTGAACAAAACAGGCTTCAACTTTTTAGATATCCAGGCTCCGCTGCATCGCCAGCCGCCGCGGATCTTCAAACAAACGGCATGTGACCGTCCCAAAAATGAAACCGCCAACGTGGGCCAGATACGCAACTCCGCCGCTTTGCACGTTCGCCACAGCTCCTGCGCTGAAAAGCTGCGTGACAAACCAGAAGCCAATCAACAACGCCGCTGGAATAAATGTGACTTTGAAGAACACAAAGATCATCAGGATTGACTTGATCCGGTCGCGCGGATAAGTCACCAGAAAAGCGCCCATTACCGCCGCAATGGCTCCGCTCGCACCCAGGTTGGGAATCGTGGAATGAGGATTGGCTGCAACCTGCGCAACCATGGCCACCATCCCGCCGGCGACATAGAAAATCAGAAATCGCACGGGCCCCATGGCATCTTCAATTTCCGGACCAAAAGCCCACAGAAAGATCATGTTGCCGATGATGTGTGACCAGCCGCCGTGCATAAACATCGCCGTAAGAATCGTGACCCAGTGATGCCCCGACACAATGTCGGCCGGAATTGCCGACCACCTGGTTACGAAGGCGTCGCCATGGATCAGCTCCAGCACAAAAACCAAAATATTCACCAGGATGATGAGGATCGTGACTACCGGCATGTGCACTGGCCGCCGTGACGCATCGCTTAATGGGATCAGGCCTCCCATGGTCTCTCCTCCTCTGCCCCTGACTGTTACGCCGGCGAGTCTAACATTGGACTCCGAAAGGCCGCTTCACGCCATCTCTGCTTTAGTTGACTCCGTCAACTTAATAGTTGACAATGTCAGGCATGCAGACCGGCCACATTCAAGGCGTCAGGAGTTTCAACCGCTTCTACACCCGGCACATCGGCCTGCTGGGTGAGAGCGTGTACCACAGCCCTTTTTCGCTCACCGAAGTGCGCGTGCTTTACGAGTTGGCTCATCGCTCCCACCCAACAGCCGTCGAGTTATGCAAGGATCTGGGGTTGGATGCGGGCTATCTCAGCCGTATTTTGAGCAGATTTCGGAAACGCGGTCTCGTCAGCAAAGCGCGCTCGCAATCCGATCGTCGGCGAATCCACCTTGCCCTGACAGCTGGCGGGCGCAAAGCCTTCGCTCCCCTGGATGCACGCGCCAACGTGGAGATGGCAAGAATGCTCGACCGGCTTCCTGAAACCGACCAGCAGCGTCTGGTGCACGCTATGCGCGAGATTCAGCATCTGCTGGGAAGCCCCGGAGCGCAGCTCAGTCCCTGTCTGCTGCGCGGCCATCAGCCGGGCGATATTGGCTGGGTCGTCCATCGCCATGGAGAACTTTATGCCAAGGAGTATGGCTGGGACGAGCGCTTTGAGGCTCTGGTGGCCGGGATCGCAGCCAGGTTCGTGCAGAACTTCGATCCCAAGCGAGAACGCTGCTGGATCGCCGAACGAGACGGCGAAATCCTGGGCTCGGTGTTCCTGGTCAAAGACTCGGACGAGACCGCACGATTGCGACTCTTGCTGGTCGAGCCCAAGGCTCGCGGATTGGGTCTGGGCAAACGCCTGGTCGAGGAATGTATCAGGTTTGCCCGCCACGCCGGCTACAAAAAGATCACACTTTGGACGCAAAGCGTGCTCGACGCTGCCCGGCATATCTATCAGCAGGCGGGATTCGTTCTGGTGCACAAGGAACCATACCTGGAGATCGGCCGCGATCTGATCAGTGAAACCTGGGACCTCGAGCTTTGACTGCGGGAAACCAACCTGCTGTCGATACCACTTGGCCGCTGCGACAGGTCGAAAAACCGCATGTCATCGGTTCTTCATTCCCGTGAATGTCGCCGGTTCGATCCGGTCTCCCAGCCCAAATAATCAATAACTTGCGTTCATCAAATCGTTCGTGACACGAACGGTGGTAACGTTTCCACGCAGCAACTCTGGTGCTACAATCCCCCGCCGTATCAGCCCTGCATGAAACATAGACGGTGGCCCCGTATGGCCATCACGAGCGAGCAGCATAGGACGCGCAGTCTTGTCCTTGAGGGGGTATCTTGAAGCACAACACCATTGGGATACTGGTCTCAGCCATTTTTATGGTTGCCGGTTTTGTGAGCGCACACGCCCAAAGTGGTCAACCATCTGTTGATAGGAGTGCAACACTCCTCGTCGATACCGACGATACGTGCCAATTGTTCCTTGATGATGAAGACAAAGGCGAGGTCACGCCGGATAAGGCTCTAAAATTTACTGTCGGTCTGGGCGAACACATATTGAAATGCAAGATTAAGAGCGCCCCTGACCTGGCGTGGCGGAAAGTAATCAACGTCAAGGACGCATCGCAGGTAGCAGAGGTCGTCGCATTAAAGTCTTTGCATCTCCAGTACGACCAAATGGCCAGAGCAAAGAGCGACCCGGCGGCGGTCAACCGGCAATTAGAAGAGACAGAGGCACAAGTAAGACTGCGCCAGAAAGCCGCGACAGAAATGCCCCAAATGATGTTTGATCTGGTCAAAGGGAACTGGCAAGGAGTGTCTCAAGGGACCGCCGGTATTGCGAGGATTAGCGAGTCTTACCAGTACCATTTCGCGGGCCTTGAGGACGGTCATATCGTGGCTTATCTCACCTTGGGCGGAACCATGAAGTACAAAGAGACATTCACTCCCGTACCCCCAGATCGTCTGCAAGGTGAAACTACCCTGTGCGTGGCTTCCACGGACAAGCAGTTTATGAAGCCGGGTAGCAAAAAGGACGCCGCCGGATGGGCCGACTGCTGGGGTAAACACAACAGGCCTCCCGAGCCTTATGCAAAAGATGCGATCATACAAATCAACGGCAGTACGTTAACGTATAGTGACCCTACGGGCAGTTTTACTCTCACGCGATGACCATGCAGGCAGTCTCGTTGTTTTGGCCGCTTCTGATTCCGCACACCCGCCCGGCAAATCCGGCGCCCCGTACCCCTAAAGAACCCCGGGGGTAGCAGTTTTGGGCTTCTCTATCTCCTATCCCGGCTGCCGTTTGACGGGGTAGGGGATAGCAGCCAGTTTTATTCTGTTTGGTTTTTGAACAGTGTGACAAGCCGTTATTAATTGGTGCGAACATACAGGATGTTCATGCCAGATCGCTGCGGACAGGTTCGACATCGCTCCCTCCTTCATTGACATCTGTGGACGTGGTTTTGTTGCGCGGCAACGATTGACTTGCGCGCTGCGTCTTAAACATGCAACGGAGGAACAAAAATGAGTGGAGCCATAGATATCACCCATCCAGAAAAACCGAAGCGAGTAGCCATCATTGCTTCGAATCCTTCGGTCTCCAAGCAAACCGGCTGGCCCATCGGCTTCTGGTGGGCCGAGCTGACTCATCCATACAATGAGTTCGTGGAGCACGGCTACAAAGTGGACATCTGCAGCCCCCATGGAGGCAAACTGCAGGCTGATAGCTGGAGTGATCCGCGCGACGAAAGCAAATTGATGGCCGACGATCTCGTGTCGCTGGGATTCATCAACTCACCGCAGCATTCGGCGCTCCTTGAAAGTTCCAAGCCGATCAGCCAGGTTAAAGTGAACGACTACGACGGGATTCTGTTCATCGGCGGCCAGGGCCCGATGTACACCTTTTACGATAACGACCGCGTGCACAAACTTGCCGCGGAATTTTACGAAGCAGGAAAGATTACGGCCGTTCTTTGCCACGGCACGTGCCTTTTGTTGAAGGCCAAGGTGAATGGCTCGCTTCTTGTGAAAGGCAAAACCTGGACCGGATTTGCAAGCTCCGAAGAAAAGTACGCTGACGATTTCGTCGGCCAGCGCATGCAGCCATTCTGGATCGAGGACGAGGCCAAGAAATTGCCGGATACGAACTTTATCGTGGCCGGCCGCTTCAAGTCGCATGCGGTACGCGACGGCAATCTGATCACCGGCCAACAGCAGTATTCGGCAACCGAAGTCGCGCGCCTGGTGATTGAGGCATTGGGAGTGTAGGGGATTGGGTAATTAAGTAATTTAGACGAAAACGGGACAGCGGGCTGTCCCCTTTTTCTGAGGCGCAACTTTCGCGGCTGCTATCTCGTATCCCGGCTGCCGTTTGACGGGGTAGTATACTCTGGGAAAAATTCGGCTACATCCCCTGGTACCGGGACCGACGTGGGGTCCGAGGGTGTTGATGACGGAGCCCGCAAAGTTGCACCCCCCACCCGGTGCAGCTGGCCCGAACAGGTCGCTCGCAACATTGTACGCCCTGGAAAGAGCCCTCCGGCTTCCTGAAGCGTGCTCTTCAGGCCAATCTGTCAGTGACATTGATTTCGCGGCAGATAACTGTGCTGTTGGTTCCCTGGATGCCAGCTCGCGCGCGAAGCGCATCGATCACCCTCAGAAAGTCAGACTGATCTTTGCAGGCTACGCGCACACGAAAGTCGGAATCGCCGGTCACAACAGCAACGTTCACAACCCCGGGAATCTTCGTTACAACCTCCTCAAAGTTCTGAGCGCTATTGCCCGGCCGGAGCCTCACGTCAATGTAGGCTTCCAGAACATAGCCCAGTTGCGGCCAGTTCACCAGCGCATTGAAGCTGCGGATGACGCCGGCTGCCTGTAATCGTCGAACACGTTCCGCGGTGGCATTGGGGCTGAGGTGGATGCGTTTGCCCAAGTCTCGGAAACTCATGCGTCCATCGTTCACAAGGCTACGGATGATTTTGCGGTCGAGCTCATCAATCACTGAGTTTTCCTCCGGCCAAACAGGCTTAACGATAATCCGGACTGCGCAAAACACTGTTGTAGAGAGAAATGGATGACAATAGGCCTATTTCTTGTTCCAATCAGAATGATAAACGGTCGCTAGCCTGCAAAACAGATCTAAATTAATAAGTAGGGGATGGTTTGGCGACGTGAGTAATAGTCCCGCCACCGGCAACCTCGGGTGTGAAGTGTTGAGGCATTTCGTGGTGACGCTGCATTCGAAGAACCGGCGCATCCGGATGGAACAATAGAGGGCACTGATTGAGGAGACAAAGATGGCATTCGAAAATCGACTCAAAGCCGCTGAAGATACACCCTCGTTATCGACTGGACCTATCCAGCCGAGTTCCCATCCCAGTTCCGGTCTGAAATCAATCTTTGTCGGACGCAATGGCCTGAGGGCCGGCTGGCGGTTGCTGATTTTCACGGCTGGCCTTATCGTGCTTTCCCTCGGCTTCTTGCAGTTGTTCAATGGTCTGTTGGCCTTTGCCAAGCACGCGGTGGCGGCCGGGCGGGCTCCGGTCGAACTGCTCTCTCCTCCCCTTGTTCAAGGAGTTTTCGACATCCTGGCGTTTGGCGTGGTGCTGTTGCTGAGCTGGTTGATGAGCCGAATCGAGGGGCGTAGCGTGGGAGCATATGGTCTCCCTCTGTCACGGCCCGCTGCATCGCTGCGACGCCTGGCCAGCGGACTGGTGGTAGGCTTCCTGCTTATCTTCGGCATCCTGCTCATTTTGCGCGCCGCGCACGTCTTCTACTTCGGCAGCCTCGCACTAAGCGGAGCACAAATCGTGGGTTGGGGACTCTTGTGGGGCTGTATCACTCTTGCCGTAGGCTTCTTTGAAGAGTCCTTATTTCGCGGCTACGCCTTATACACGCTGGCGGATGGCATTAGCTTCTGGCCCGCCGCAGTCATTATGGGACTGATATTTTCCCGAGGGCACATGGGCAACCCCGGAGAAACGTACGTCGGAATAGCTGGAATCATGCTCTTTGCATTGTTGAACTCCGCCTTCTTGCTACGCACTGGCGACCTTTGGCTGCCCGTCGGCCTTCATGCGGGTTTCGACTGGGGACAGTCTTTCTTCTTTGGCGTCAGCGATAGCGGGATACAGGCTCCTGGGCATCTGCTGAATCCCCGCGTCCAGGGACCTGCGTGGCTGACCGGCGGAACCGTTGGCCCCGAAGCCAGTATCGTGACCTTCATCATGCTGGTACTGCTCACGGCCGGGGTCCTGGCGTTCTATCCTAAGCGCCCAAGAGTCGAATCTAGTCGCTAGCTCACCGCAGAATTCGGACGCCGCTATGCTGGGGGTGCAACTTTCGCGGCTGCTATCTCCTACCCCTCCCGCCGTTTGACGGGGTAGTATTCTCCGGGAAAAATTCGGCTACCCCCCGGCTATCGGAACCTACGCCACCCGGCACTTCCAGACGGCATCGATAAAGGCAGCCTGACTGCTGGACTTCCACGCAACACGATCTTAGGGAGTATTACTTGCTACGTTCACAATCGGCGGGAGCCTCCACCCACAATTGGTATCGGGTTTGTTCTTTTCTTCAAGAGGAACCCTGACGTCGGCAGATAGTCCGATGTCAACTTTGCGGTCAGTCGCACAAGCAGCCGCGTAGCGATCAACAGAACCCAGAGCTACTGCAACGGCCCGGCACGAGTCCATGCTTGAGCCTGGCGCAACAGCTACATAGCTTCTAAAACGCCCCGAACTCAAGACACAGAGCTGAGATGTGTTTGCATCACCGCTTGTAGCCTGCTTTGGGTCTTTTGACGTCACAGACTGACCGTAGAGTGTCCCAATCGTGACCCTGTCGGTCGGCCCGGCGATAAGACGTCTAAAGTCCCATGTGAAAGTCATGCTTTTTAGCGATCTCTGTAAATTTGGATTTTCGATTAAGAGGCCGCCTTGCTTGATGAAATCAAACTGACTCAGATATTTCAGTTGAAAGGTGGGAATGGCGAACGCTGCGAGTTTGGTCAGTCCGTGTTTTTGGGTCCACGAGGTCAGCATTGGCCTAGCGAATTGGTTTTCGCACTCGCGCAGTGCATCCGAGCTTGGTTTTTGGTTTTGGAAGAAGCATAGACCGTCGGTAGCAGTTCCACCCTTGCTGAGGACCGAAACCGCACTTTTCCAATTCGCGCTGGTGATGAAAAGAGACGACGGATCGAAATCAACCTGACCGTTCCAGCCCCAACCCTGAGAGGTAGACAAGTTTGTTAGCAGAACTCCCTGCTGCACCTGATCCCGCTGGGCGACGGAAAAGGTTAACTTAGCTCCGGAAAGCAGACGGCCCCAGACATTGCCGCCACTAGCCAAGCACTCTAATGTGTCGTGGTTTCGGCATAGTGAGGGGTCCAGCATTCCCGCCGAAGGTAGTGTGCCAGGGTGTGTGACGCTGTAAGCGGCTTGTACCATCGCCGGAAAATTTGTCACTCTCGGGAATAACTCGGAAAACTGAAAGATAACCGCGTGTTGCGGCAGCCACTTCTGGGGATTTGAGATTGTCGTCGTAGTGGTGCCCGTCGTGGCGACGATGAAAGCCGGCTGTTCCAGAAGCTGCAATTGGTACTGCCACGCCCTCAAGATCCTGTCCGGAACCGAAGGCTCAAGGTATTTCAGGTCTTTCGCTCCAATTGTTGGGGGCGTGACAATTGCTGGGGGCGAGTCAATCTTCGTGGAATTACCCGTCTCAGATTCTGCTGACGTTACTGTCAGGTCGGTTCGAGTGGATTGGAGACTGACTCCATGGTTAGCCGTTGCCTGTTGTGCAACTAAAGAACCAACACCGACAAACAGGCACAGCCCGAGCAGGGCAGATACGATTCTCTTCATCGTGGCGCTCCTGAGAGAAATGTGGCCGAGGGGGTGTTGGGCCAAAACGATACGCCGCTTTAGTTGTTAGCACAAGGGGGTCTCTCATTGTTCGTACAGCGCGTTCGCCGGTTTTGGCCAGGTGCCCGGCCCCACTGCTGCCGCGCGTTGGTGGGGTGGTGCCCCCTGCGCTGCAGCGAGAGTTTACCGACCATCTTTCAAAATATCTACAATTTGTCTTGGGAATACTCGACCTTTAGGAGAAAATCTAACGCGCAAATATCTTACAAAATATGGCGCGGCATTATTACCGGACGAACGTTCCGTTACCCATCATGATTATATGGTGGGTGTTCGTGGGGATTTGTGTTTTGGTCTACGGTTGCTATGATGCGCTAGTAAATGGACCGACAAGGAGACAGCAGGCGCAGTGGGATAGAGATCATTACACTGGGTGGCGTTTGGAAAAGAGTTACGACGATGAACACGGGCTCATGTTTGCAACAACTCAAACCAACCCCTCGGCTCGGGCCAGCCCCGGGCAGGGTGTCCGCCAATCCGAGTGTTGCAAGCCGCTGTGACTTGGATGTTTGCCAGGGGTGCCAACTTTCGGAAGGCACCGCTATAGTAGGATGTAGCCGGGGTAGCCGAATTTTTCCCGGAGAATACTACCCCTCCCGCCGTTTGACCCCGTCTTTCCTGCTTCGCTAGACTGAAAGATCACCTGCCACTGCCGAAGCTGGCTGTGTCACAACTTTCTATGGCCGAGAACATTCAAGTCACGCTTCCTGACGGAAGCAAAAAAGAAGTTCCACGCGGCACCACGCCGCTGGAGATTGCTCGCTCTATCAGTCCGCGCCTCGCCGAAGCTGCGCTGGTCGCAAAGATCAAACTGTCTTCAAACAACGGTCAGCCAGCGCCGAGCACTGAACAATCTGCCGATGGCGGGAAGACCCCAGCCAGCATGCACGCGCAGCCCTCAAAAGATGGCTGGCAGTTCGCCGATCTGGCCAAGCCTCTCGAACAGGACGTTGAACTCCGCCTGATGACCGATCGTGATCAGGAAGCGCTCGAGGTCTATCGCCACTCTTCCGCGCACGTGCTTGCCACCGCGGTGCTCGAGCTTTTCCCTGAAACCAAGCTGGGCCATGGCCCGCCGACCGACACCGGCTTCTTCTACGACTTTTACCGCCCGACGCCGTTCACGCCCGAGGACCTGGAGAAGATCGAAAAGCGCATGCAGGAGGTAGTGAACCGCGACGAACAATTCGTGCGCGAGTTCATCCCCCGCGAAGAAGGCCTGAACCGCTTCAAATCCGAAGGCGACTTCATGAAGGTCCACTTCATTGAGCAGTTCACCAGGCCGGGCGAGCCCATCTCCACCTATCGCAACGGCAAGTTCGTAGACTTCTGCCGCGGCCCGCACGTGCCCTCCACTGGACGCATCAAGGCTTTCAAGCTCACCAGCATCGCCGGCGCGTATTGGCTGGGCGACGAGAAAAACCCGCAGCTGCAGCGTATCTACGGCACCTCGTTCTTCAGCAAGAAGGATCTGGAACAGCATCTGCATGCGATCGAAGAAACCAAGAAGCGCGATCACCGCGTGCTCGGACAGCAACTCGATCTCTTCAGCATTCAGGACCTCGCCGGTCCGGGGCTGATCTTCTGGCACCCCAAGGGCGGGCTGATCCGCAAGGAGATGGAAGACTGGATGCGCAATGAGTACCTCAAGCGCGGTTACTCGCTGGTGTACACGCCTCACGTTTTCCGCGTGAACCTGTGGCAGACCAGCGGACATGAAGGCCATTACGCGCAGAACATGTTTACGCCCATGGAATTGGACGACGCGGATTATCGCGTGAAGCCGATGAACTGCCCCGGACACATCCTCATCTACGCCAATACGCTCCGCTCCTATCGCGACCTGCCGGTCCGGCTAGGAGAGCTGGGAACGTGCTATCGCTACGAAAGGTCGGGCGTGATGCATGGACTGCTGCGCGTGCGCGGCTTCACCCAGGATGACGCCCACATCTTCTGCACGCCGGAACAGATTGAAGGTGAGGTTGAAGGCTGTATCGACTTCGCAATTGCCGTCTTGAAGACCTTCGGCTTCAGCGAATATCAGGTCGAACTCAGCACCTGGGATCCAAACGACAAGAAAACCTTCATCGGCGGCGACCAGATGTGGAACCTCGCCAACAACTCGCTGGAGAAAGTCCTCAGGAAGTTGAATATCCCGTACAAGGTCATTGCCGGCGAAGCCGCCTTCTACGGCCCCAAGATCGATGTGAAGCTGGTGGACGCGATCGGACGCCTGTGGCAGCTTTCAACCATTCAGTTCGATTGGAACCTGCCTGAGCGCTTCAAGTTGGAATACGTTGCCGAAGACGGCACGCGTAAGCAGCCGCTCATGGTGCATCGCGCTCTGTTCGGCTCCGTGGAGCGCTTCTTCGGCGTGTTGATTGAACATTACGCCGGCGCGTTCCCTGTGTGGCTCTCTCCCGTTCAGGTGGCGATCATCCCCATCAGCGAGCGCCACGCCGAATACGGCAGGAAGCTGTTACAGCAGCTGGAAGCCGCCGGCATCCGTGGTCATCTCGACGAACGCGCGGAAAAGATGAATGCAAAAATCCGCGAACATACCATGCAGAAAATTCCGTTCCTGCTGGTGGTCGGAGACAAAGA
>DATFSU010000005.1:0-189112 GCA_035262465.1 Candidatus Angelobacter sp.
CCGGCCCGATTCAGGACAAAAGCAAAATCCGGATCTCGAGCGAGATCCGGATTTGAATCCACGCTCTGCTGTCTTGTCTATCCCGCTTTCTCCAGCAGACACAGCGACAGATCGCGCCGTTCCACCATCTCGCGCGAGATCTCGAGATCGCGCACGCGCTTGTTGTTGGGCAGGTGGTACATCAGGTCGAGCATCAGCTCTTCGAGGATCATGCGCAGTCCGCGCGCTCCGACCTTCCGTGACAGCGCTTCTCGCGCCACGGCACCGACGGCGTCCTGTGAGAAGTGCAGCCGCACGTTCTCGTACTCGAACAGCCGCTGATACTGCTTCAGGATGGCGTTGCGCGGCTTGGTGAGAATCTCCACCAGCGCGGCCTCGTCGAGTTCATCGAGGATTCCCACGACAGGCAAGCGTCCCACGAACTCGGGAATCAATCCGTACTTGATCAAATCCTGCGGCTCGGTCTTGCGCAGCAGTTCCGTGTCGCGATGGCTGCGGTTGGTCGCCTGATCCGCCTCGGCCTCGCCGCTGCGGAAGCCCAGCGCCTTCTTGCCCACGCGCCGTCCGACTACGCGTTCCAGTCCCACGAACGCGCCGCCGCAGATGAAGAGGATGTTGGTCGTGTCGACCGCGGTGAACTCCTGGTGCGGATGCTTGCGCCCGCCCTGCGGCGGAACGTTGGCAACCGTGCCTTCCAGGATCTTCAAGAGCGCCTGCTGCACGCCTTCGCCGCTCACATCGCGGGTGATCGACGGGTTCTCGTCCTTGCGGCCGATCTTGTCGATTTCATCGATGTAGATGATGCCAGTCTGCGCCCGTCCGACATCCCCGTCCGCCGCCTGCAGCAGCTTGAGGATAATGTTCTCGACGTCCTCGCCCACATAGCCGGCTTCGGTCAGTGTGGTGGCATCAACAATGGCAAAGGGAACATCGAGCATTTTGGCCAGAGTCTGTGCCAGCAGGGTCTTGCCACTGCCGGTCGGCCCGATCAGCATGATGTTCGATTTGGTGAGCTCCACTTCGCCGTTGCGATTGCGGTTCATGTGGATGCGCTTGTAGTGGTTGTAAACCGCGACGGAAAGCTTTTTCTTGGTCTGTTCCTGGCCGATGACGTATTCGTCGAGGAAGGCTTTGACTTCCTGCGGCTTGGGCAGATGGTTGGGTGCGGCTGCAGCATGGGATTCGCTGCGGTCGTCTTCAAGAATGGAATTGCAGACGGCAACGCACTCGTCACAAATGTAAGCCCGGGGGTAATCGCTGGGCGACGAGATGAGCTTGGCCACGGCGTCCTGCGACTTATGGCAAAACGAACAACGAAGTGTTTCTTCCGGCGTCCTGGGCTTCACGAGCGAACTCCTTTGAATCGGGTAGGCCTTGATTGTCTCCGGCCTTCGACCTTGCCCGATGTGACTTTCGTGCAACTACTTATGCTTATAGATAATATCGTCGATGATTCCGTACTCTTTGGACTGTTGTGCATTCATTATAAAGTCACGTTCCACATCTTTTTCCACTTTTTCCAGCTTCTGCCCGGAGTGCTTGGCAATGAGCTGGCTGGTGATCTCGCGCATCCGCAGAATCTCTCTAGCATGTATATCAATATCTGTGGCTTGGCCGCTAAGGCCAGACATCAAAGGTTGGTGAATAAGAATCCTAGAAGTTGGTAGGGCAAACCGCTTACCCGCGGCACCGGCACAAAGTAACAAGGCTGCCATGCTCGCGGCCTGGCCGCAACAAATCGTCATCACGTCAGGACGCACGAACTGCATGGTGTCGTAGATCGCCATTCCCGCCGTGATCGATCCGCCCGGCGAGTTGATGTACAGCTGAATGTCCTTTTCCGGATCTTCGGCCTCCAGAAACAGCAGTTGCGCGATCACCAGGTTGGCAATCGTATCGTCAATCGGCGTGCCGATAAAAATAATATTGTCGCGCAGCAGCCGCGAGTAAATGTCATACGCTCTTTCGCCGCGGCTTGTTTGTTCCACTACCATCGGTACCAGTGCCATAGCTGTTTCCTTCCGTCCTTGAAATTCTGCCGGGCGTCAGTTCGTTTTCCCGTATAAAAAGTTTAACGCTTTTTCCGTGCGCATGCGTTCGCGCAGGCGCTCTGCGCCATTGTCCTGCAGGATCCGGCGCTTCACTTCCTCCAGCGGCTGCTGCATCTGCTGCGCCATGCCCGCGATCTCCTGATCCAGCTCCTCGTCGCTGACCTGCAGATTTTCTTTCACCGCGATCTTGGCCAGCAACACGTTCGACTTCACCTCTTTAATCGCCGCTTCTCTCTGCCCCGCGCGAAGCCTGCCGAAGTCCATGCGCTTCATGTCTTCGGGCTTCATGCCCTGTGCCGCCAGGGCGCGCAACCCGCGCTCCAGCCGTAAATCGATCTGATGTTCCACCAGCGACCGTGGCACAGCAAACTCATGCTTAGCCAGCAGGTCATCCAGCATCTTTCCTTTCACGTCATGTTCCGCCTGGTGGTTGCGCTCCGCTGCCATGCCTTCCCGGATGCGCTCTTTCAACTCGTCCAGGCCCTTGAATTCCTGGCTCAACTCTTTGGCGAATTCGTCATTCAGCTCCGGCAGTGTTTTCTTCTTGATGGCGTTGATCTTCACCTTGTAGCTGAAGCTCTGTCCTGCCAGCCGCTTATCGTAAAAGTCATCCGGATAATTCACTTCAAAACTGCGCTCATCGCCTGCCTTGGCGCCGCTCAGATGCTCGGTGAATTCCGGGATCGTGTTTGCCCCGCCGATCTCCACCAGCACTTCATCCATCTGCACCGGCTGCGTGGCCCTGCCCTGATCAGCTCCTGGCGAAGCCTGCTCTGGCCCGGCGCTTTCCGTTTTTTCTCCCGCAGCCTCCGCAGCGTCCATCCCCTTCGGTTTCGCTTCAAACGACACCTGCACGAACTCGCCCTTCTCCGCGCCCCGATCATCGTTCACCGGATCGAAGCTCGCCTGCCTCTCCTGCAGCTGCTTGAGTTCGGCTTCCACCTCTTCATCTGTAACCTTGATTTCAGGTTTTTCGACCTTGATGGTCGAATAGTCCGCCAGCTCAAACTCCGGCAGAACCTCGAATGCTGCCTTGAAGCGCATTGGTTCGCCCGGCGTAAACTCCAGTCCGTAGATTGCCGGCTGCGACACAGGCCTGTAGCCCGCCTTCAGCACCGCCTCGCGAAAATACTGCGGCACCAGCGACTCCACCAGGTCGCTTGTAACTTCATTGTTGTAGCGGTTCTTCACTACGCTGGTGGGGACCTTGCCTTTGCGGAACCCTGGTACGCGTGCCTGCCGGGCGTACTGCTTCACAATCGCTTCTTGCTGTTTGCTTACCACCTCGGCCGGGATCTCGACTTCGACTTCGCGCTTGCATGCCTCATCCATCGGCGGCACGGAGCCAGGTAGGTGGTCGTGCGAATGCTCGTGAGCGTGCTCTGCTGCTCCGGCGGGAGCCTCCATTTGGCCTGCGTTTTCTTTCTCTTGAGCGTTGCTTTCTGCGTTGTCCAATTGGTTTCCTTGTCACTGCCGGGGTGGCAGAATTGAGGGACTCTCCTTGGCTACCCTAAACGTCCAGTTTAAGAGAGCTTAGGAAAGGGGTCAAATTGAGCCGTACTGCGGAAGCGGGTCGGTTTTAAAAAGCTGACCCCACTGCCGGTATCAGCGTCTAGCGATTCGCTTGCGAATCGCGGGGTCCCCGACGCGCCCGATTTTGGCGCGGTGGGGCAGGAATCGCGGGGTCCCCGACGCGCCCGATTTTGGCGCGATGGGGTGCAATCGCGGGCCCTTCAGGCAGACGTTGATCACCGCAGGCGAAATCCCGAGCGGAGCGAGGGACCTCTGGCGTCCCACGCAGTTTCGGCAGAAGCAGGCTCGCCAATCTTTGCATCCTCCGCCTTTCGCCTGCATCTAGCCCCAAGTGGCCCAGCACAGGGCCCAGGGAGAACGAACATGAAGAAAGTGGCCGTCTTAGGATCCGGTGCTGTTGGACTCACGCTGGCCAGGGGTTTTGAGAAGCATGGATATCCGGTTGTCGTGGGCACACAGCATCCGGAAAAGACGGTTGATTGGAAGGGCGACGTCACCGGCTTCGCCGATGCTGCGCAGAAAGCCGACATTCTGGTGCTGGTGGTCAAAGGCGGCGTCGCCGAAGATGTGGCTAAAGCAGTAGCAGCGCACTGCTCCGGCAAGACCGTGATTGACGCCACCAATCCCATCGCCGACGCTCCACCGCAGAAAGGCGTACTCAAATTTTTTACCAGCCTCGATGACTCCCTCATGGAGCGTCTGCAGCGCCTCGTTCCACAAGCTAACTTCGTCAAGGCATTCAACAGCGTCGGCAACGGGCTCATGATCAATCCCGAGTTTAAGAACGGTCCGCCTACGATGTTTATTTGCGGAAACAACGATCAGGCCAAGGCGGAGGTCGTCGCCATCCTCAAAAAGTTCGGCTGGGAAACGGAAGATATGGGCGCCGCCGAAGCCGCGCGAGCCATCGAACCACTCTGCATGCTCTGGTGTATTCCCGGTTTCGCCAAAAACCAGTGGACCCACGCCTTCAAGCTTCTAAAGAATTGACGGGCAGTCAGCTCTGACATGTCGTGGACGCAGGGTCTGCCCTGCGCTCGCCGAAGGGTGCCCAGCCTGTGCTGCCATCCGTGTCTCTCTACCTCCAAACCTTTTTCCTAACTTCTTCGGGAACCCTCCGTCCTATCCAGACGTATTCATACGCAACTGGAGGTGTGCCATGCAAAACCTGCTTCGCAATCTTCGCTATGTGATCCGGCAGTTCCGGCAATCTCCGGTTTTCACTACCGCAGCCATACTCACTTTGGCCCTTGGCATCGGCGGGACTACCGCGATCTTCACCCTGATTGACGCCGTAATGCTGCGTTCCTTGCCCGTCTCAGATCCGGGAAGACTCTATCGCATTGGTGAAGGAGACGATTGCTGCGTGGAAGGCGGGCCGCAGGATCGCTGGGGAATGTTTTCTTATCCGCTCTTTGAGCGGCTCAAGTCCGAGACCCCCGAATTTGAAGAGCTGGCTGGATTCCAGGCCGGCAACTGGCGCATGAGCGTCCGGCGCGAACGCGTAGAACCGGCCGCGCGGCCTCTGTACGCTGAGTTCGTAACCGGAAATTACTTCTCCATGCTGGGCGTTTCCTCTTTCGGTGGCAGGGTTCTCACGCCCGCGGATGACACTCCGGCGTCACCGCCCGTGGCCGTCCTCAGCCATCATGTCTGGCAGACTACCTATGGCGGCGACACCTCCATCGTGGGCTCGACCTTTGTCATTGAAGGCCACCCGTTCACCATCGTTGGGATAGCGCCTCCTGGATTTTTCGGCGAAACGCTGCGCAGCGATCCTCCCGACCTTTGGGTGCCGTTGCAAAAAGAGCCCATGATGCGAGGAGCCACCTCCCTCCTGCACCAGCCAATCTCCGCGTGGCTGCGCGCGATTGGCCGCTTGCGTCCCGGTGCTTCGATTGCAGGCATGTCACCGCGCCTGACTGGCGTGCTGCGCCAGTGGCTTGTGCATGATTCCGGATATCCCGCGAACTGGATGCCCGAGATTGAACGTCTGCTTCCCAAGCAGGTGATCAACGTGGTGCCCGCGGGCGGGGGCGTGGCCGAAATGAAAGAAGAGTATGGGCGCAGCCTGCAGATCCTGCTGGGCGTGTGCGGCCTGGTGCTGCTGATCGCCTGTGCCAACGTTGCCAATCTGCTTTTGGCTCGTGGCGTGGCGCGTCGCGGACAAACCGCAGTGCGCATGGCCATCGGCGCTTCGCGGAAGCAGATCATCCTGCAGGCGCTCACTGAAAGCGTGTTGCTGGCGATCGGGGGCGCGCTTGCCGGGCTCGTGGTTGCCATCGGCGCCTCGCGGCTGCTATTGCTCCTGGCCTTCCAGAGCTCACATTTCCTTCCCATCAGCACCACGCCCTCGCTGATTGTGCTGGCCTTTGCCTTTGCTCTGGCGCTGGTCACCGGGATCGTCTTTGGCGCAGCACCTGCCTGGTTGGCAACGCGCACTGACCCGTCTGACGCCTTGCGCGGTTCAGGACGCGGCACCAGTGACCGTTCGACCTTCGCTCGCAAAGCTCTGCTGGTAGTGCAGGCGACCCTCTCGGTCGTGCTGGTCGCCGGCGCCACCATGCTGGCGCGAAGCCTCAACAAGCTTGAGCATCAGGATTTCGGCTATCAGGTGCGCGACCGTGTTGTCATTGCGATACAGAATCTGCCGGCCAGCTACTCGCCCGCCCGGCTGGCTGCTCTCTACCGCCAAGTGGAAGACCGGCTTAACGCTCTGCCCGGAGTTCAGGGCTCAGGGCTCGCCCTCTACAACCCCCTGACTGACAACTGGGGCGAATTGATTCTCGTCGAAGGCCATCCAGCTCCTAAGATGAGCGAAGAATCAGGCGCTTCCTGGGACCGTGTCACTGCCAACTACCTGCAGAACTTTGGCATGACCATTTTGCGTGGTCGAGCATTCACCGCTGCTGATAACGAAACCACGGCTCCGGTGGCCATCGTCAACGAAGCTTTCGTGAAACGCTTCTTCAAGAGCAATGAAGATCCGCTGGAACAGCACTTCGGCCTGGACATGCCGGAGAACGCCGCTACCTTCAGGATCATCGGCGTGGTCCGCGATGCCAAATTTGCCGGCTGGGGTCTGAGCAAACCTGCTCGTCCCATGTTCTATGTTCCTCTTGCGCAGACCGTCGACTACAAGCAGGAAGTCATGCAGCGGGTCGAACTGCAATCCCACGCCATGGGCGGTATCATGCTGGTGACGAAATCTCCGCTGGGCACGCTCGAGCCTCTGATCACGCGCACACTGGCGGAATTGGATCCTAATCTCACGATGACCAGTATCAGGACCATGCAGCAGCAGGTTGATTACCGATTCGAGGAGGAGCGTGCGGTCGCCGGCTTGGCCGGGCTCTTCGGCTTGGTGGCGCTTTTGCTGGCTGCCATCGGTCTGTACGGCGTAACTGCTTACACCGTCGCGCAGAGGACTCAGGAGATCGGAGTCCGCATGGCTCTCGGCGCTGACCGTATGAGAGTGGTTCGGCTTGTGCTTGCCGGGGCAGGAAAACGCGTCCTCGCCGGGCTCGTTCTCGGAGTGCCGTTGGCCATCGGCGCCGGACGCCTCATCTCTTCTCAACTGTACGGCGTCTCCATCTGGGACCCGCTGGCCCTGACGATCGCTGCTGGCTCGCTCGCTTTCGCTGCCTTTCTGGCTGCGATCATTCCCGCCAGCCGTGCAGCTTCCATCTCGCCGATGAACGCATTGCGAACAGAATAGATTTGACGTGCGAATGACCTAACCATTGGACTGCAAGCGGGCCCCCCATGCGAGCCCGGTTTTGGCTTGCATGGGCAGAGTATTGGCTGGCGCTGTTTGATGCGCATTTGACTTGAGCTGGGATGTGCGGCACTAGTCCACTACATCCATCCCATCCGGCTAAACAGAACTAAAGAAAACTTACCTCTGATTCATAACAACCTGACAATTCTGTACTAGTCATTCGATAGTTAAGGTGAGTACACTACTCCCGCTTACCAGGTGGCAAACATGATCGCAAACTATCGAATGCTGGTTTTAGTTGCACTGGTTGTACTCATATTCGGTTGCGGCGGCGACTCCAGCAAGACTGTCTCACAGTCGTGTTCTGTGCAGGCTTTGCCCCAGGAATTTGCCTACCAGTTGAGCACAAGCGGTGACGGCACCGCAGTCTCAATGTTCACCCTGAACACCTGTACCGGCGCGATCTCGCCGACTGCTCCGCCGACGGCTCCCACCGGGCTGTTACCCGGCCAGATGGCGGCGGAGGATATGGTTGTTGATCCCCTGGGCAGGTTTGCCTATATCGCCAACCTCGTCTCCAACGCCTCTGACCAGGCGAACATTGCTATGTTCACCATCAATCGCAGCACCGGCATTCTTACACCGACCACGCCCGCTACGGTTCCGACCGGCTTTCTGCCCCAGGAAATCGCCATCGATCCCTCGGGTAAATTCGTTTACACCGCCAACAGTGACGACAATACGGTCTCGATGTTGACCATCAACCCCAGCACCGGCGTATTGACGCCAACCACTCCGCCGACGGTCGCTGCCGGATGGGCTCCTGGGTTCCTTACCGCTGATCCCTCGGGGCGGTTTTTCTACGTTACGAATCGCGACGACGCAACCATCTCCATGTACACCATCAATTCCGCCACGGGAGTTTTGTCACCCACGTTCCCAGCCACTGTGCATGCGGGAGCAGATCCCTTTGCTATTACCGTAGATCCCTCAGATAGGTTCGTTTATGTTGCCGATGATCTCGCGAATTTGGTGTGGCAGTACACCATCAACCCGGCCACCGGAGTCTTGACGCCCATGACGCCGCCTTCAGCTGCCGCTGGACAGGGGACCACCGGTGTTACCCTGGATCCTTCAGGCAAATTTGCCTACGCCACTAACCGGCTCGATAACACGGTTTCAATGTTCATCGTGGATCAGGTCACCGGAGCTCTGGCCCCGAATAGTAAGGCAACTATCCCAGCCGGAAGCCTGCCTTTCCGGGTTCTTTTTGATCCTTCCGGGAAATTCCTTTACGTGGTCAATGAGGGGAGCGCAACCTCGGTTTACACAATGAACAACGACGGGACGCTTACTCCGGCCGGCACAACTGGATCCGGATCTATAGCCATGGCCATCGCAGCCTTCAAGTAGGGTACCCTCCTATGGTTACCTGATCCCGCTTCGTCACTTCTTGCTAAAATCAGCACATCAGTATGCTGGACCAGGATCAAATCTTCGTTCCTAGCCGTCCGGCGCGCCGGGTTTGGGCTGGCTTGGTGTCAGCCTTTGCGCACCTGGCTGTATTAGCCCTGATTGCGCTCTTTTATCGAAATCTTGGGCCGATCATCGCGCCGGCAAGAATTCGCGCAACCCAGGTCGCGTCCGGCCGCAATTTCTTGTCGTTCAGCCCCGCGAAGTCCAGGCCGAACCGGCCAAGCTTCCTTCCTGCTCCTGCCCATCGGCCCAAGCGTCGGGCGCCCAAAGCTGAGGTCGCCGCCGACAGCAACGGCGACTCCGTCGCGGTCATCCGCCAGAAAGCCATAAAGACGACCGCAGCCCTGGTCCAGAACTTCAAGTTGCGTACTACCTTTGGCGTCATGCCCAACGACGTATATTCAGTCGCCGTTCAGACCGAGGGTGCTCCTCCTCAGATTTCCGCCGACGATCTTCCGCCGCGTTACGAACAATATCTTGTCGTTGAGCTCACTATCAGCATTGACGGCAAGGTGGTAGATGCGCGCCTCATTACCGGACTCGTGGATCGAAGAATTCAGGATAGAGTGCTGGCAGCCGTCCGGGAATACAAATACATTCCCGCTAAACACAATGGTTCCCCCATACCATCGCAGCTCGATATCGTCGTCCACGTCCCCAGCTAACCCTCTATCGCCCTGAGCTTGCGTCTCACTGGCTCGACCATAAATACGAATGCCCCATCTTTTCCGCTGTGCCTTTTCGGCCTGGAAAAAATGGGGCTATCTTGAATTTCTCTTCGTGTAGATCTCCTTCAATGGATTGCCGAAGCCTTCACGAAACGTGGGATCGGAGCCAGAAAACCGATCACCCGATCACGGGGCCCCCATCGAGCCCGGTTTTGGCTCGTTGGGGTTGGATCGCGCGCGATCTCCCGATCTCCCGATTGCCTCTGCTCAGTCTCTCGCGCTCAACTCCATCCAGCGCGCGCCACAGCGCCTGAGCGATCCGCTCCGCGGCTGCCAGCGCCTTACCCTGGCTCTCTTCATTCCGTGTCTGTTTTTCCAGCTGCTCGCTCCACACACGCGCGTGGTGCACGTCGGCAGTCTGGTGCAACGTGAAATAGCCGCAGGTTTTTGCGTCGGCGCCGTACATTTCCTTCAGACCGCGCGCCTTCTCCTCCGCAATGCGCGGCACCTGCGATTCATACGCATAAAACGCAGACAGCGCCTCCGCCGGCGAACCTTCGCGCGCGATGGTCTGGAACATGTCGATCAAGTCCTGAATCTCGGCCAGCGGCGGTTCACCGGCGACCATGGCGCGGTCGGCGCCCATACCTTCGGCAAAATCCAGCCACAACTCGGCGTGGCCCTCTTCGCCGGCACGGTTCTCCGCCACTGCCTGCGCCAGTTCGCCCTCCAGCTGTGGACGCGACTCAAACATCTCCAGGTAATCCGGGAACGCCGCGACGTGATGAAAATACTGCATCGCGTACTGGCGAAGGTCCTCTTGTGTTAGCTCGCCCATCGCCCACGCGCGATAGAAAGGGTGTGTTAACAGATCGCGCCGCGCGATTCGAGAATCAAGTTCCTGGTGAAATTCTGCCGTGTTCATCATCTGTCCTTTTTGTTTGGATGGCGACTCAGCAGAATACGCGAAGAAAGCGGTTCCGTTCAACTCTACCCAGCAGCACGACCCGGCTTCTGGCCCAAATCGGCCATTGTCGCTGGTTGAAAAGCACCATTTTTGGAATCTAAAGTCGAAAGCCCCTGCGGAATCAGAGAATTCGACAACTGAGGGTTTGGCTGCTTAAGTGCTTTTATCTGTTATCCGGATTCATTTACTTTTATGTCATTGTTGAAGCAAAAGGTAGGAAAAATACTGTCGGAGGAAAAGTGAAGGCAGCGCAATCTTTCATAGGAAAGCATCGGAACACAACCGCAGTGATCTTTTTGGGCGCCCTGGCGATGGTTTGCGTTGTGGCGCTCTCCGCCCGCGCCCAGAGAACCAGGATGAGCCCGTATCAAGGGGAAAACGACGGCGTCAATGTCGGCGGAAACTGGTATGCATTTCGTTCTGAAAACAAAATGACCGCTGCCAAGATCGTGCGCTTCGAGCTTCAGGCAGATAACTACCTGAGCTGGAGCAGAGACAACAAGCCGCGCGTCGAACTCGTGTGCACCAATCGCAAATACACCAACGCCGATTTCAGTCCCGGTGCGCCCCTCGGTCCACCGAACCGTCCCGGCTTTTGGGGTCAGCCGCAGATCGAAGTCATGGTCCGTGCTGATGACGTTCACCACACCAACGGCTGGAACTGGATTGACGGCCGCTCGCTCTCTATGGACAAGGGCACAACCCGGGAACTGATTGGCGCCCACATCTTCAAAGTTCAGCTTCCCGGCCCACGCGGTCCGGAAATCGCGGAATTTTCTCCCGCCGGCCTTGATCTCGACCAGGTGAAGCGGGCCTGCGATCTTACGCCCAAGAAAACCAGCAAGGATTAAACCGCTGGGATCAATGGCCTGCTCTCGACCCAGCGTGAATGCTTAATTAAGGGTATTGACGACCTTAGTTGACGATTCTTGCTGCGCAATGATCACGCGTGGCCGCGAACGAAGGTTTGTGTGGTCGTTTTCAAGCTGCGTATTGAGGATTGTGAAGTGCCGGCGACCCCTTCATTGAGAAATCTCAATGTTTCCCAAATCAGCACCGCGAAAACTTTGAAATCAAATCATCTGGCTTCAGTCCTTAACAAAACATAAGCATTTTTTTACTTGCTTTCAATTTCGCGCGAGCGAATACTTTTGGGCAACAAAGCTTTCGGGAAAAAACCAAAAGCTCTTTGGCAAGTTTTTGGCTCGACGGATAAAAAATATATGCGTCCCGCAGTCCTTTCTATCTCGGCAGAAAGGGTGTTGGCTCCGATACGTAACGCCGTGCTGGCTCACGCGGGTTACGGAGTCATCCCCGTCTCCACTGTTGATTCGGCTCTCAAAGTTCTTCGCCACCGCCATGTCTGCGCCATCGTAATTGCCAATACCGTGTCTCTGATGGATCGCCGGCGTGTGTGCTCTGAAGGACACAATCGCCGTATTCCCTCGGTTGTCATGGACCCTTACGACCAGGTTTCGGATGACCAGTCTGAGCTGCATGTGAATCCGCTGGATGGCCCCGAGGTTTTTCTCGATGCGCTGGCCACTCTCATGCAGCGCGATCACCAGTTCTGCGTCGCCGGCAACCTGCAGCGCGCATAATTTCGCTGCCTGAACTGTTGCCCTCCAGGCTGGCCGCTGCCTGATAAACTTGACTCTCATGTCAGCCAGCGCAAGCCAGCCTTCGCCCGATCCCACTCACGTTATCTCGCCGGCACTGGCGGAGTTGAATCGTGAGATCGTTGCCTGCACGCTTTGTCCGCGTCTGATTGCTCATTGCCGCAAGGTAGGCCGGGAAAAGCGTCGAGCCTATCTCGATTGGGAATACTGGGCCAAGCCGGTTCCTGGTTTTGGCGATCCTCAAGCCCGCCTTCTCATCCTGGGGCTCGCTCCGGGTGCGCATGGATCAAATCGGACTGGCCGTCCGTTCACCGGCGATGGCTCCGGCAACTTTCTTTATCCGGTACTGCACAAAGCCGGATTCGCTTCGCAGCCGAATGCCACTCACCGTGGTGATGGCCTGCGCCTGGTGGATGCCTACATCACAGCGCCTGTGCGCTGCGCTCCGCCGGAAAACAAGCCTACGCCGCAGGAGATCGCGACCTGCGCCTTATCTTGACCGCGAATTTGCTGCGCTGACCCGGGTGAAGGTGGTGGTGGTGCTGGGCAGGATTGCCTTTGACGCTTATTTGAACTACCTGAAGCGCCGCGGCGAGTTGAAATCAAAATCAGGCTATCTCTTCGGCCACGGCGAAACCTATGCGCTGCCCAACAGCCGCACACTGCTCTGCTCCTACCATCCGTCGCTGCAAAATACTCTTACCGGGAAGCTGACGGAAAAAATGTTCCTGGATATCTTCCGCAAGGCCGCGCGCTTAATTCAGAAGAAATAAGTGTCGCATCACCGAAACCAGAGCTGGTCCGGTATTCACACCGGCGCATGACGTGTGCTTCACGTTGGCATCCTCTGCCTACGTTGTTCTACTCCCATTGTGTATCTGAGGGAACAAGCTCGTCACCTCGTCCCGCAGTGCTCATGCGAGCAGTTCCGAAAGAAAGGATCCAGCATGAAGCTCTTATTATCTTTTTCCTTCTTCTTGTTTACCAGTCTATGCGCCTTTGCTCAGCAGGATTACGTGCCTCGATTCGACGCCTTTACCGGCTTTTCTTATCTGAATTCACCCAAACTGAATTTAGCCGAGCGCGGATTCAACGCTGAGTTCGGCGTCAACCTCAATCGCTGGCTTGCTCTCGGTGCCGACTACAGCATCTTCACCGGCCACAGCGATATCACTCCCGCCGATCTCAAGTCCTCGATATTGGCTCAGCTGCCGCCGCCCAACCTGCTGCCGCCCGGCACTGTGCTGGCGCTGCCGTTTGACTCCACCACTTACACCTTCTCCGCCGGGCCGCAGATCAATTTTCGGCAGCTAAAGTGGTTTACTTTTTTCATCAGGCCGGCGCTCGGCGGAATGCATGAGACGGCCACGCTCAAGCCCAACAGTCCCGTCACGGCGCTGCTGGTGCAAGCCATTGCTCCATCAGGCAAGAAGAGTGATCTTGAGGTTTTCTATGGCGCGGGCGGAGGCTTCGATTTCAATGCCTCAAAACACGTGGGACTGCGCGTGGGGCTTGACTATGTCCACGTGAACCTCTTCAGTGACATTCTGGCCGAAGGGCGCAACAGCCTGCGCGTCTCGGTAGGGCCAACGTTCAGGTTCGGATCCAACGTGCCGTGAGGTTACGCGAGTGCGTCTGCAGTCTCTCTCGCCAGCGCTTCCCGCAGCATCGCGTGCACCTGAGCTCGTGCTGCTTTGGTGGGCGGAGAATCCGCCAGAGCGTTGATTCCCATGAAGCCGTGAATCGCGCCTAGATATCGCGTGCAGACCACCTGCACTCCGGCCTGCGTGAGTTTGCGGGCATAAGCCTCGCCTTCATCGCGCAACACATCGCATTCGCCGGTGATGACCAGCGCTGGCGGCAATCCCTTCAACTGTTCTACTGTGGCTTGCAACGGACACGCCGTGGGTTCGTGCTCCACCGCGGCGCCTCCGGTGTACTGCTGCCAGAACCACTGCGAGGTCTCGCGGGTTAGATAATAACCGGTGGCGAAATCGTGGAAGGACGCTGCATCGAAAACGTGGCCGGTGGCGGGGTAAATTAAAACTTGAGCAGCGATCTCCGGCCCGCCGCGCTCTTTGGCCAGCAGGCAGACCACCGCTGCCATATTCCCTCCCGCGCTGTCACCCGCTACGGCGATCTGAGAACTGTTCAGCTTCAAGTCATTTCCGTGCGTTGCTATCCACTTGGTCGCGGCAAAGCATTCTTCCAGCGCGACCGGGTACCGTGCCTCTGGCGACCGGCTGTACTCCACAAAAACCACCGCCGCGCCGCAGCCGTTGGTCAGTTCGCGCATGTAGTAGTCGTAGGTTTCGGCATCGCCCAGCACCCATCCGCCGCCGTGAAAATACATGACCACGGGAAGCGTGCCGCTGCTGGCTTCCGGACGAAAGATACGCAGCTTCAAATTTCCAGCGGCTCCTGCAGGAATGGTCCGATCTTCAATTTGCGCCGGCTTTTTCACCAGCGGGACCAGGTTCTGGCCCCGCACATACATCTCGCGCGCTTCGGCCACCGGCACCTCATGTACCTGCGGCCGCCCGCTACTTTTCAGGAAATCCAGAAACCACTGCGTTTTAGGATCAAGAACAGGCTTCGACGATTGCGTCATGACATCCTCACTCGTGCCTTACTCTTCATCCTTGTCCTTTGATGAAACCGTTGCCCGTGCCGTCGAGATGGCGGCTTCGATCTTAAGCTCCGGCAGGTTGGCGTTCTTCAGTTGTTTGTTCAGCGCGGGAATATCCTGCGATTCGAGCGTTTTCCAGTGCTCCATGACCGGGGGTAACTGCTTTTGCAGATCAGTTACGGCCTCAGATGCTTGTGTGCTGGGCATGACGTCGGCTTCCTGCAGGACCCCGAAGAGAGCGAGGAAGCGCGTGCGCAACCCGCCCAGGGTCGGCGGCTCAGTGCCCGCGCCCGGTCTGCGCGCAACTCCGCCGGCCAGCGCTTGCAGCTTCTGGTCCAGCGCTTTCACCGCTGCCAGTGTCTCACCGTTCGACTTTGATTGCAGATCTTTGAGTTGTTTGCGCAAGTCGCCTGCCTGCTCCACCGCCGGGGAAAGCGTCAGCAGCTGCGTGTAGAGATCGCTCGAAAGCTTGAACTGCTGTTCGAGCCCTGCCGTCGTTGTCTTGACTCGAGGGTCCATCCTGATGGTAAGAGGTTGCGAATAGCTCTTGCCGTTTACGGTCAACACCACCGTGTACTGTCCCGGCATCGCCCATGGTCCGCTCGGCTGGGGCGCGGTATTATGCGGAATTGCCGCGATTGGATACTCCGCGTCAACTCCCGGCACATTCGGGTAATGCATGTCCCAAAGCCAGCGATGCATGCCCGCCTCACCTGACAGCACGCGTGACGGCCGCACCCAATACGTTGGAATGTTGAGCATGGGATCGACGGGCGCAGGCTTGTCCGCGCTCGAATACTTGCGCACCGTCTTGCCTGCGCTGTCCTTGATCTCCAGCGTCACCGGCCCGGCGGCAGCCGATCGCAGATAATAATCAATCACCGCGCCGTCGGGCGGATTTTCACCGGCAGGGAAGTCCGGCGGCAGGGGCGTGTCAGTATTCATGTTCCAGCGCACGCGCACAGCCGCTTGCGGCTTGAACAAAAACGCATCCGCCGATATAACCTTCGCGTCAATCTGGCGCAGCGGGGTAATGTCATCCAGGATCCAGAAGCCGCGCCCATGGGTGCCGGCAGCAAGGTCATCGCCCTTGAGGATGATGTCGCGCACGGAACTCGGCGCCATGTTCAGCCGCAACGACTGCCAGTGTTCGCCGTCGTCTAAGGAAACGTAAACCGCGCGCTCGGTGCTGGCGAACAGAAGGCCTTTGCGCACCGGATCTTCTCGTACCGCATTCACGTTGTCATTTTCGGGAATGCCGTTCACAATCTCCGTCCAGCTCTTGCCGCCATCGCGCGTCCGCAGAATGTGAGGGCGCAGATCGTCGAGCCGCAACGTGTTGATCGCCGCGTAGGCCGTCTGCGCATCAAAATGGCTGGCATCGATGATGGAGACTTTCTGGAAGGGCGTCATGCTCGACGGCGTCACCTCCGTCCAGTGCGCGCCGCCGTCAGTGGTAACGTGAATGCGCCCATCGTCGGTACCCGCCCAGATGCGGTTAATGTCGAGCGGAGAAGGCGCAACCGCGTAGATCACGCCGCGCTGGATTGGCTTTGCCGTCTCCTGATCGCGATATTTGCCCACGCTGGCCGGCACCTCAAACGTTGCCCGCGTCAAATCAGGCGATATCTGCTGCCAGCTCTGGCCGGCATTCATGGTCTTCCACAACGTGTTCGTCGCGAAATACAAAATGTGCGGGTTGATGGGAGAGAAAACAATCGGCTCCGTGCGCACCACGCGGAAATCAGCTCCGCGAAACGCCTTGGGCATGATGTTCTGCGCCTGGCCGGTGCGACGGTCATAGCGCGTGAGCTTGCCGCCGTAAACGATGTCGGGATCGAGCGGATCCGGCACCACGTACCCGTACTCCTCCGCCGCTACGGGATGCCACTCGCGCATGGTTATCTCGCCATCATTGCCGCGGCTGGAGATGCACGCTGATCCACTCTCCTGTTGTCCGCTGCACAGCCGGTAGGGAAAGGCATTGTCCGCGTTCACGTGGTACATCTGCGCCGTGGGCTGGTTGTACCACGAACTCCAGCTCTCGCCGCCGTTCACCGTCACGATCGCGCCCTGGTCGCTCACGATGATCATGGTTTGCGGATTGTTGGGATTGATCCACAGATTCTGGTAGTCATCGCCGCCAGGCGCGCCGCGGAAGCCGGTCCATGTCTTTCCGCCGTCCGTCGATTTCCACGTAACCGTGCTGGTCACGATGATCATGTCCGGATCTTTGGGATTGAAACGCGGAACCGATAGATCGCCCCCGCCGATTCTTCCCGCAGGCCGCGGATCTTTGGTGATCTGGGTCCAGGTGGCTCCGGCGTCATCGGAGCGATAAAGAGCCACCGAGTTCGGCTTCGCCGCAACTGAGGCGATCAGCCGGTTCGGGTTGCTCTCGGCGATCGCAATGTGTGACTGAATAATGTCCTGGGGCAGACCGCCTGCGAGTTGCTGAAAGGTCTGGCCGCCGTCGGTTGATTTGAAGATGCCGCCGCCGAAGCCGTTCCATGCGCCGTTCTCCCATGGTCCTTCACGCGCTTCCCACAACGTGGCATAGACGATTTGCGGATTGCTGGGATCGATCAGCACATCGTCGCCGCCCACGTTTTCATCGTCGCCCGTCGGCAAAACCTTCTGCCAGCTCTGGCCGCCATCGGTTGAGCGGAAAATACCGCGCTCTTTGTTTGGTCCGTACGGATGTCCCGCGACCGCGGCAAACACTTTGTTCGGATCCCGCGGATCAACCGCCAGCTGCGGAATCTGCTGGCCGTCGCGCAGGCCGAGATGCGTCCAGGTCTTGCCCGCGTCATTCGATCGATAAATGCCATCGCCTACCGACAAGTCCGGCCGATGCAGCCCCTCACCGCTCCCGACATAAACGACATTGGGGTCTGACGGCGCCACCGCAATCGCGCCAATCGAGCCTGTGGGCTGATCGTCAAAAATGGGCTGCCAGGTACGGCCGTAGTCATTGGTCTTCCACACTCCTCCATTGCACACGCCGATGTAAAATACATTCGGCTGGCTCGGCACGCCGGCTACTGCGCGCGTGCGTCCACCACGATAAGGACCAATAGAACGCCAGTGGAGCGAAGAGAGAAGGGCGGGATCAACACTCGACACCTGGGCCGCCTGAGATTGCAGCATTCGCGCCCCTGGCGTAACGGGTGAGTGGGTTGCCGACGCACGTTTTTGAGGCTGTTGGGCCGAGCACAACGAAACAGCGATTGCCAGCGTCATGGACGTACACCAGCGTAAAGATGAAAGCACGGTATCCTCCGGAATGAAAGAGGAGGATACCGCAGGAATGGCTTTATAGGAAATGATACGGAACAGGTTAGGGCTCCTGGATTAAGTCTCTGCCTTCAACGCCCGATTATGTTAGCTGTTAGACGGCATTCGCTGGCGTAGCGTAAGAACAAATGCGCGGTTTGCCGGGCCAGAGACAAGCTCAAGTGGAGAAGCACCATTTTTCCACGCAAACCAGAACGTCACCAGCAAGAGCAAGCCGGTAAAAGCAAAGTTCTGCCAACCATTCAGGGCCCACTGGCCATGCCATGCAAGCTCAGCCGCGTTGGAAAATGGCTTGAGGTAAGGGATGGGCCACTGGTAGCCATCCGGGCCGCGAGCGCCAGCTAGATCGCCCAGCAAGTGCAGGTGAAAGCTCACGAAGACGAGCATTGCGGTTACCCATGGATGGGGCGCCAGCCGGGAAGTCTCAAGTCCGGAAGCTACGTTGGTTGAGCCGACCTTATGCTGTGACATCTTTCTTCCTGTTAACGGGCCCGACACAAGAAAGGCCGCAATCGCACAAATCAACGCGAAAGAAAGCGTGTGCAAGGAATGGTGGTATTCGGAAAACCACAGCAGTGGATGTGACGAATGCCGGGTCAATAACTCGGGGATGATGCCCAGACCATCCAAATCAGGCGCTACCGCAGCGGCAACCACGAGGGCTTTCTCGCGTCGTCTAAGCGGCACAGGAGAGGCGCAGGCCAGCACCCATCCGGCAAAAAAGTGAGTTACAGGGCTCATGAGTTCAGACCAACTTACCACTGATCCCGGCTCATCACGCAAATTGGTTCATGCCCGGTTAATCTTTTCGAGCGTTCGATCGTCAGGAATATAGACGGTGTATTGCTGCCAAGCCGGCGAGGGTAACCACAGGGCCTAGCCTGAAGTTCTAGTCAATACGTTTGAGGGACAACCGCGAGCGGGCACCTTTGTCCTAAGGTGAATGGCTGGTTCCGCCGAATGAAATCCAGACGGGCGTAGTAACATTTCGAAGAGAAACATTGGGAGCGTTTACCGTGGCAGCCAACGGCAACGAAATTGAATCGGTCAGGACAGTCTCGGTAGTTCGGCATTACAAACTGGGCCGCTCGACCATTCCGGCGGTCGATGGCGTAAGCCTGGCCGCGGTGCGGGGCGAGTTTATCGCCTTGCTGGGTGCATCGGGTTCGGGCAAATCAACGCTGCTGAACCTGATCGCCGGCCTGGATCGCCCGAACTCGGGCGCGATCGTGGCGGAAGGCTCAGATTTGGCCACCATGACTTCAGAGCAACTGGCGCAGTATCGGCGTCATGTCGTAGGCATGGTTTTTCAGTCATTCAATCTTGTTCCCACCATGACGCTTTATGAAAACGTTGAACTGCCGATGCGTTTTGCCGAGGTGCGCCGCCGCGAGCGAAAGGCCCGTGTACAGGAAGCATTGGAACGCGTTGGCTTGTCGGATCGCCTTGAGCACCGGCCGAGTGAGATGTCCGGCGGCGAGCAGCAACGCGCAGCCTTGGCCCGGGCGCTGGTGAATCGACCCAAAATTCTGTTGGCGGATGAGCCCACCGGCAACCTCGACAGTAAAACCGGCACTGAGATCATGGACCTGATCCGCGAATTAAATCGCACGCTGGAAATGACCGTCATCATGGTGACTCATGAACGCTCCCTGGCGGAGCGATATGCGAACCGGCTGGTCTTCCTGGGAGACGGCAAACTGGTCGGCGAACTGGCGAATACACGGCTGGAAAAGATCGATAGAGAAAAGATTGAGAAAGCAAAGATTGGAGCCGGACGGTGAGAGCTTACGATTTGGTAGAGCTTGCCGGACGCAATCTGCGTGAAGCCGGCTTGCGCAATTCGCTGACTACGCTCGGCATCGGTGTCGGCGTGGCTTCGCTGGTGGCCATGATGTCGCTCGGCGTCGGACTGCAGAAGCTGGCCACCCGCCAGCTGGGACGTTCCGGCCTGTTTGACACCATCATCGTTACCTCGCGCCAGGACTCGCGCGGACCACGGTTCGCGCAGGCCGCGCCTTCTACCGTCCAGCCCAAGCCGCTTGACGATGCCGCGCGCCATGCCTTTGAGCAGATGCCCGATGTGGCCGAGGTATATCCCAACTTCAGTGCCGTAGGCGACGTGCGCCTGGAGAGCACGAAAAGTGACGGACACTTCACCGTGGTCGGAACGCTGCCGCAATCGGCGCGCAATAGTGAAGCGTTTGATGACGCGCAGGGCTCGTTTTTTACCGCCCCGGACGCCCAGGAAGCAGTCATCCTTGCCGATTTTGGCCGTCAACTGCTTGATCTGCCGCCGGAGTCCCGGAACTCTGACGTGAAGCTGACCACCGATCAGGCCAACCAGCTGCTCGGCCAATATCTGCTGGTGCGGTATCACACGCGTGAAACCGTCGACACCACGCAGACCGCCAAGGTGGCAAAAAAGAAGCCGCCACAACCCGACCCTGATGATCTCGACGACAGCGATGACTCGCTCGGCGACGATGCGCAGTCGGTCAGCCTGGTACCGCGGCAGATCAGGCTCAAGATCGTCGGCATTGTGAGCAGCGAGCCTAACCGCGGCTTCCGGCAGGGAAGAACACCTATGTTTCTGCCGCTGGCCCTGGCTGAATCGCTCAACATGGTGCAAGCGGGCGAATTGTGGAACACGCTGCGGCCTTCGGCCAACAAGACTTATATTGCGCTGATGGTACGCGTCTCCAAGAGCAAGGCGGTTTCGCAGGTGGAAGAAGAAATCAAGAAGCAGGGCTTTACTACCTTCTCAATCGTTGACGCCTCGAAAGGCATAACTCGCTTCTTTAAATTTCTTGACGCTTTCCTGGCGATCTTCGGCAGCATGGCTCTGGCGGTGGCCACCCTGGGAATTGTGAATACCCTGGTCATGGCCATTCTGGAGCGGCGGCGCGAGATTGGCATCATGAAAGCCCTGGGCGCCAGCGACGGCGACGTAAAGCGCATCTTCTTCTTCGAAGCCGGCGCGATGGGCTTGTTGGGCGGCGCCCTGGGCGCTGGCATGGGCTGGGTGATCGCCCGGGGAATCAACATTGGCACCAACATCTGGCTCCAGCGGCAGGACCTGCGTCCGGAAAACTTCTGGTATGTGCCGTTGTGGCTGGTGGCGTTGGCTCTGGGATTCTCAGCGCTGGTGAGCCTTTTTGCCGGCTTGTATCCGGCCTCGCGCGCAGCCCGGTTGGATCCCGTTCAGGCATTGCGGCATGATTAGCTCGAGTAATCAGCATTCAGCATTCAGCAAAGAATGAACCGCAAAGGGCACGAAGGTCGCAAACGACAAGAATTGGCGTCGCTTTTCCATCCGGCTCTGCAGCCGTGCCGAATGCCCCCAGTCCAATTTCCTTCGCGTCCGTTGCGTCCGTTGCGGTAAATTCTGTACTAGCTAACTGCTGATTGCTAAGTGCTGACTGCTAAGTGCTGACTGCTAAGTGCTGACTGCTGATTGCTGATCGTTGGCAATGCTATCCTTAATCATCAATGTTCCGATATTGGGCTTCATTTTTTTTACTGCTCTGCACGTTGAGTTGTTTCTCTGAATCGCGTGTGCAATGCGGCGCGATGAAGAGCAAGTATGTCCCCGGCCGCGTTGGTTTCTGCGCCATGCTGCCTCCCAGCTATGACGCCAATCCAGGCAGGCGCTATCCGGTGCTCTATTTTCTGCACGGGCTGGGCGGTGACCAGAGCTTTCTGACATCGAGCGGCGCTTCCAACGTGATTGAGGATGCCTGGGAGCAAAAGCGCCTGGGCGAGTTCGTGATCATCACTCCCGACGGCGAGAACTCTTTCTACATCAACTCGCGCGACGGCCACGTGCTGTATGAAGATTTCTTTGTCCGCGAATTTGTGCCGCAGATGGAAAGGCGTTTTCGTCTGACTGGTAGCCGCAACGGCCGCGCCATCGGTGGTGTTTCCATGGGCGGCTATGGCGCGCTCCGCTTCGCTTTTAAATACCCGCAGATGTTTGCCTCTGTCGCCGTCCACATGCCTGCCTTGCTGGAGCAGCTTCCCCATGGCTCAGCCGAATCCGGGCTTGGAGTCTTCCTGGGGCCAGCTTTCGGCTCGCCGTTGAATGAGCGCTTCTGGCAGGAGAACACGCCGTTTGTCTTTGCCCGCACCTCTCACCTGCAGGGCCTGAAGATTTACTTTGACTGCGGCGACCATGATAATTACGGTTTTGCCGCCGGTACGCGCCAGATGGACCGGCTGCTCACTGAGCGCCACATCGCGCACGAAGCGCATATTTATCCCGGTGGACACAATTGGCAATTCGTCTCCCAGCACCTGGATGAATCGCTGCAGTTTCAGTCGCGGGCGCTGGGTCTAACGAAGTAACGCCTGACGAATACGGGGAAAGCCATGAGATGGTTGATTATGCTGGTAGCTCTTGTAGGTTTTGTGGCCGCAATGTTGGCCCGTCATGAGCACTATCGCACAGACACTTCACCTTGCAGCATCAATGAAAAATGGGACTGCGGCACCGTGAATAAGAGTCCCTATGCCGTCTTTCACGGCGTCTTGGTTGCCGACATCGGCATTGCCGGATACATTCTGCTGTTCGTGCTCGCTGTGAAACGCTGGTGGCCGGCTTTGGCTGCAGCTTCTGTGGTGGGGCTCATCTTCTCACTCTATCTCGCCCACATTGAAAAAGATATCTTGTACGTGTGGTGCATTTATTGCGTGATCTCGCTATCGATGATCACCATCATCACGCTGCTCTCTTTGGGAACGCTGGCTGCGCAGCTTCTCAGGAAACCTCGGCCGGCGCAATAGATTGATTCCGTGAAATTCGGGATTGGGTTAGAGCGACAAACGTCTGCTCCACCTGTTTCCAGGCACTGGAACCGGGATCAACGATCTCAAAGTGCCCCACGTCCGGCAACGTGATCAACTCCACTTTTTCGCCTGTCTTCTGCTTGCGCTCAGCATAGTTCTTGCTGATTTCGTAAGGGACGGAATCATCGATGGTGCCGTGTATCAATTTCTGGGTTGCCCGAGGTATTTTGCGCTCGGCCGGCGAAGCCTCACGGTAATGCTCGGGAACCTCGGCCGGTGTGCCGCCCAGAAACTCAACGACAGCATCGTTGCTCAGGTGCAGCTCCCACGCGCGGCGCAGATCAAGTACTCCAGCCAGCGACAGCACATTGTTGATCGTGGGCTCAAAGCTGGCCAGGCATACGGCAAGATGCCCGCCGGCGGAATGGCCGGCCACGCACAGACGTTTCAGGTCCAGCAGCGCCAGCGAGTCTCTTTTTCCGCGGCGGAGAAGACGATACGCGCTGCGTATATCTTCAAAGGTGCCGGGCCACCCGCCTCCGGGATTCCCCACGCGCCGGTACTCAACGTTCCACGTCGCTATGCCGCTGCTCTTCAACGCGCCACACAGATGACCGGCATACGTCAAATCATATCGGGCTCTCCAGTAGCCGCCATGAATAAACAATACGACCGGATGCGGTCCCTTTCCTGCAGGCAAGCGAATATCAACAAATTGATTCGGGTCCGATCCATAGGGAACGCGCAGGTCAGCATCCGGAGGTTTCCTGTCTAGGATGGATTCGTTTTGCACTGGGAAAAAGTATAGACGATCTCTGGTTCGCATCGCGGAACTCATGAAGACCGAGCCACGTCACCTGTGGCTCGATCTGTCAGGTTGGTTATCAATGTGGATGAGAGCCGCCGCCCGTGCTGCTCGAACTGGAACTCGACGAGCTGGAGCCGGCTGACGACCCTGAACTGCCGCCGGAGCTGTGCGCCGAGGATCCGCCTGAACTACCGCTGGAACCGCTCGACGAGTAGCCGGAACCTCCTCCGGAATGTGAAGAGTACGAACCGGAACTGCCAGAGCCCCCTGAATGCGAAGAGCTCGAACTGGAGCCACCTGAGTGTGAAGAACTGGCTCCGGAATTACCCGTGTTCTTGGCGTTGCCGTTTCCAGAGTCTGCACCGCGATGATATTTGCCGCCATCGTAGCCTGGCGGGTTGTGCCCTGCAGAAGAGTCTTTCGATGGATACTTGGGGCCATGTTTGTAAGGCGGCTCAGGATACTTGCCGTCAGGGTACGGCTTCTTGCTGTGCCGGTAGTTATCGTTGTCGCACGCCTCGGTTTGGTTTTGCGGGAACCTGCTGCGGGTCAAGCTGGGAGCGCTGCAGCTTTGAAGCTCAAATTCTCGCTGGTCGCGCATGCGTTGGAGTTCAGATTTTTGCTGCTCTTTCAGTTCGCGGCAAACCTCAGAGTTCTTGCCCTGAGTGTGCCGGCACTGGCTAAGCTCATCGTCGAGGCGTCTATGCAGTGTATTGACTTGATCGTCGAGATCGCTTCTCAGATCTCGGCAGGGGTTTGGGAGTTTGGGCTCACGCGCGGAACCTTGACCCGGCGCAGCCACGAGGAGGGAACCAATGACGAGGGAATAAGCGATCCAGGCGCTTTTCATGGAGTATACCTCCTAGTGCATCTTCTATTTGGCTCTCCGGAGAACACCTTTGCAGCTTTTGATTTGTGAAGATTGGTATAGAACGCTTACGGTCTACCTGATAGTTTCAGGTAGAAAAAATACCGGTACTTACCAAGCAAGCGACGTTTCTATGCGCTTACTTTGCCGCGAAACATCCTATACACGAAGACAAAGTAACCCACCGCCAGAATCATACCAAAGCTCCACCATATAAGTCCGATCGAAAGTGAATAGAGCCCGGTGGCCGCATTGGTTACCGTAATATTCCGTGCAGGATCGGTAGTTGATACCAGCAGGTTGGGATACATGGCGGAAGCTGCTCCCACCAGCATGAACACCAGGTAAACCACCGAAGCCAGGAACGCTGCCTTGTCATTCCCGCGGCGTCCATGCATGAGCATCGCCAACAGGCTGAGCGCCACCGCCACAGGGATCACAAACAGAAATGGATAGCGTCGATAATTGGTAAGCACCTCGGGGCGGATAGAAAGCGTCGCCCACAGGCTGATCACGGTCGCCACAAACAGCGCTGGCCATAGCATCTTGGCGACATGTCGGGCGCGCAGATTGAGATCGCCGGAAGTTTTCACAGCCACGTAGTGCGCGCCGTGAATCGTCAACGATGCCAGAGCAACCAATCCGGCGATCACGGTGTACCAATCCAGAATTCCCGGCTCCGGACCGGGACGCCAGTTAGTCCAGAGCGGCAGGAAAAAGAAACCTTCGTTGTTCAACGGTACTCCGCGAATCACATTGCCCAGCGCAGCGCCATAGAAGACGGCGAGCAGCAAACTAGAGAGGGCGAAGCAGCCATCGAAGAAGCCGCGCCATACCGGAGAATCCAGATGCATGCGCAGCTCTACTCCGATTCCGCGCAGGATCAGCAGCCACAGCACGATCATCAGCGGCAAATAGAACCCGCTGAAGCTGGATGCGTAAAGCAGCGGGAAAGCGAAGTAGAGAGTGCCGCCGCCGGCTATCAACCAGACTTCGTTGCCGTCCCACACCGGGCCGATCGAACGAATCACCGTGCGCCGCTCCTGGTCGGTCCGGGCGATGAGAAAATGCAACACGCCGGCGCCGAGATCGAATCCGTCGAAGACCACGTACGCTGTGATCATCACGGCCACGAGCCAGAACCAGATGAAATGCATCTCGCAGTCTCCTAGGCGACAGTAATCGGCGTGCCGCTCACTACTTGAGTGCCAGCTTCATGCGCCGGTCCGTGCGCGATCTCGCGGTTCATCAGCACCAGGAAGAGAATCGCCAGCACGGTGTACAGGCCCATGAAGCCCAGCAAGGTGAACAGACCGTTGCCGGCATGCACATACTTCGAATAGCCCTCCGTGGTCCGCATCAACCCATAGACCACCCAGGGCTGGCGCCCGATCTCCGCGGTCATCCAGCCTGCTGTATTGGCAATGTAAGGCAGCGGCAGGCACAGCATGATGATCCACAGCATCCAGCGCGACTGATACAGCTTCCTGCGCCAGAGCAGGAATGCGGCCACCGCCATTACGGCAATAAAGATTGTGCCCAGACCCACCATGATGTGGTAGCTGAAGTAGAGCAGCGGAATGTTCGTGGGCCACTGGTCTTTGGGAAACTCGTTCAGACCTTTGACCTCTGCTGTGGTGGTGCCATAGATCAGAAAGCTCAACACTTTGTTTACCACCAGCGGATTATCGATCCGCTGGTGTTCCTCGTCGGGTTGGCCGAGGATCACCATGGGCGCGCCGCTTTCGCTCTTGAACAGGCCCTCCATTGCCGCGGTGGTGACGGGTTGATGCCTGGCCATGAACTTGCCGTGAAGATCACCTGTAGGGAAGATCTGCAGCGTACAGAAGATCACTCCGGCAATCACCCCCACGCGAACAAAAACGCGGGCATGTTCGGTGAACGTTCCTTCCAGCAGGTAATAAGCTCCAACTGCCGCCATCACGAAAGCTCCGGTAATAACGGCCCCGCTCATGTTGTGCGCGTATTGCAGCAATGCCCAGGGATTCAGCAGCAGTCCCCAGAAGCTTGTCACCTGGAAGGTTCCGTTTCCGGCGCGCACAAAGGCGACAGGATGCTGCATCCAGGCATCGGTCACGATAATGAAATATCCGGAGAGCCATGAACCCAGAAAGACCATAAAAGCCGCCCACCAGTGTCCGCGCGGTCCCAGCCGTTTTTCGCCGTAAAGGAATAGCCCCAGAAATGCCGATTCCAGAAAAAAGGAAAACACGCCCTCCATTACCAGGGGCTGTCCAATCACGCCGCCCGTGAGACGTGCAAAGTGGGACCAGTTGGTGCCGAACTGGAATTCCATGGGGATTCCCGTCACCACGCCCATGATGAAATTGATCCCGAAGATTTTTGCCCAGAAGCGGGCAGACTGGTTATAGATATCATTGCGGGTGCGCAGCGCCAGCGTCTTCAGCACAACGATCAGCAGCGCCAGCCCCATGGTGAGCTGGGGAAACAAATAATGAAACGTGACCGTGAAAGCAAAATGGAGCCGGTGAATCAGCAGCGCGCTATCCATTCATGTCTCCATTTTTATCGTATTCCTGTACTCACAAGAGTGACAACTGTTGCAGAAGCGCTGTTGCCGGAACTATTGGGCAGCCGCTTTCAACATCACGATTCCCAGGGCGAGAATGAGAAGCGCCACCAGGCGCCGAAAATACGTTTCCGGAATTCGCTGGAGCACTTGCTTCCCGGCAAGGGTGCCGATGACTACGCCCGCCACCATGGCAGCGATCCAAAGCGCCAGCCGCTCTACAGTGTCAGGACTGGTAAAGAAATAAACCGGCATGCGCGCGCCATCCACCACCAGTGCGATGGCTGTCGCTGTCGCCACAAATGCTTTTGCTTCAAGATTGAAGCCCTGCAGTGCAGCGGAGCGAATACCGCCTTGATTTCCGACCAACCCGCCGAGCAGACCTGATGCACCACCTCCCAGCCAGGCGATGGCGGTACCAAAGCGCATCTTCTGCGCCAGGCCCGCCAGTCCGGTGATACCGGCAAAGACCAGCAGGGCGCCCAGAATATAAGCCAGCACAGGACTGCTGAAGCGCGATCCCAGCAATGCGCCCAGAAGGCCGCCAATCGCGCTGGCAACGCCGAAATTCTTGAGCACATGAAGATCAATGCTGCGGCGCAGAGCCCAAAAGCGGATTGCCGTCGCAATCAGGTGTGGAATCGAGACAGCGACCACCGCTTGCTTTGTCCCGACGCTCAGCGCCAGGATCGGGGTCAGGATGCTGCCGATACCGAAGCCCGCCAGAGACGCGATCGCGCCGGCGACAATCGCAGCCAGGAAGAGCAGTATCGCCGTCATTTCTCGGGCGTGAACTGCGCAATGTCATAGATGCCGAATTGCTTTTCCAATTCGGTTACCTGGTCCACCGCCATGTCAAAGCCGTCGCCGCCAAAAGTCTTGCGCTCAATGCGCTCAAACTCTTCGCCCATGGCGTCATACTCGTGCTTGCTCACGACGCTGTGCAGGGCGGGGAAGAGGACGGTATCCTCGCGCGCCTCGTGCGGGCGATACATACGAATGAAGGCCGCCAGCGATGACTGCAGCGTCGGCATGTCGCCGCTCTTCGCTGTGGCAATGATTCTCTCGGTGACGCGCCGCCCCATGGCGTGTTGCGCGCGCAGGTTCACCGTCAACTCCACCAGCTTCCCGGTTTGCTCAAAGCGCGGAAAGATGTGGTCTTCTTCCAGTCTCTCGTGATAGTCCTCAATGAAGGTCTTGATCAGGCCAGCCGATTTGGTGATGACCGCAGGATCGAATTTTTCTTTCCCTTGAATGCGGCGAAGGGCTTCGTCGTAGATCAGCAGGATGCGGTTTAAGACGCCATGCTCGCGCATCAGGTCTTCATTGGTGGAGACACCTTCGTCTTCTTCTTTCTTGGCGGCAGGCTTGGCCGGCGTTTTGGCCTGGGTGAAAGCGTCCAATGGCAACGCCAGCGTGGAGGTAACAATGGAAGCTGTTCCGGCGAGAAAAGTGCGGCGTGGTGTCTTCATTCGATATCCCTCAATGATTGTGAACGCTACCGATGGGGCGAAAACGCACAAACAATATAACTCCCACGGGATGCTCGCCGTAAGTTGGATTGAGAAACGCGGGCTTGCCGTAGAGCGTGACCTGTCCGCCGAGTGCGGTTGCTACGCCGGGAATGAGACGGAAGTCGCGATCGTAGCCGGCGGTGTAAGCCTGGACGCGCGCGAGAAGGACTTCGTCGAATCCCGTCGGTTCCGGTTGTTTGCCTAACAGCAGTTCGCTGGTTCGATCAACATTCTCAATGCGGCCCCAGACATGGTTGTTGCGCGCAAATTGCAACGTCGATTCCGCCAGATAACCGTTGTATACCTGCCCGGTCTGCAACACGCGATTGCGTCCCCAGAGCAAGGTAGACGCCCAGTTGCCTCGCATGAGCGGGCGGTTGTACATCACTGAAGCAGTCATGCGTTGAACATCTTCCTCAGGATGTAATTGCTCCGGGCTGCTGAGGTGAGCGAAAGAGTATTGCGCGCTCCAATTCTGTCCCGGCTGGACTGTCAGCCGAGTGGACCATGAGTCGATGGCGCCGGAATCAATGTTCCACCGAAATTCATCCGGCTCACGGCCATGGAAACCGGAGAATTCGATGCGCGCAGACTTGTAGGTGAGCCCTCCCGTCAGGACATCGTTGGCAATATGGGTGGAATCCTGCAGATGGTGCCCCAGAGATGCCACCGGATTTTCTGAAGCCGACGCGCGGTGCGCGTATGCGCTTGGCCCCATCGCCGGATCGCCTACCGGAGCAGCATAGAAAGAGAGCAATCCATGCTCGCCCAACCGCACATCGTAGAGCGCCGCCAACTCCATGAAGAAGTCATGCGGATGCTGACCATCGTTGATCGGTCTGCCAAAAGCAGTTTCCCCTTGTTGAAACAGCAACGGGTAAAAGCGGTTGGTTACCGTCGCCGGCTCCAGGCTGATCATGGTGCGCAGTGTGAGCTCGGAGCGCTTGAAGCGCCGCTGCGCCATGGGCATGAACCAGTTTGTGGAGAAAAACTTGTCATAACCGCGCGGACCGCTTTGCTGGAGCGCGTTTACAAACACCTCGCCATGAAACATAAACAGCCAGCTCCCCGCAGGTCGCATGATCATGGGCTCTGCAACGGAATTGGGCTGTGCTGAAGTGCCGGAGGTCGAGTGATGCAGGATCTCGTCAATCAGGCTGGGTTCCGAGCCGTGATCCATCCCCGGCATGCCGGGCATCCCAGCCTGATCCGCCGCGTCATCGCCTTGTTCCGTGTGTGCCGGGCTCGAGACCGATGGTTGGTTGTTCGCCTCCTGCGCAGAAATGTGCGCTATTAAGGAAGGGAGAAAAAACATCGTAAGTATGAATAACTTCTTCATTGAACCCGTTGCTTGCCTTTGACAGTGCGTAAACAGTCGGGACACATGTGCCCGTGGTTTTGTTTTGAATCACTATGACGATGCACGGATTTTGGGAATCAGATGCGCAACGGGGGCGAGCTTGGAGGGGTAGAAGGAGTCGGGGTCAAGCACGTGGGGTGATCCAGCTTGCCGGGTGCACATGAAAACCGGTAGCTGAACTGATCTGCAGCGTCCGAGGGCCCGGGGGCAAGCTGCTCAGAGCTCAACAAGGCCCCAGGATAGTGCGCCGCAGAGCAGCATTTCTGGTTCGAAGCCGGGGACGTTGGATTCGCCGGCATAGATTCATGGCATGGCGTCTCAACAGGATGGGCTGTGTGGGTTGTTGCCAAGGGCAGCGAGTGCGCCCGGCACAAACCCGGCGCCAGAATCATTGTTAAAGCCAGTAAGGCCGTAAAGGCCCGCAAGCTGGCTATGAGTTGTGTCCTGGCTCGGATTGCGCCCTCCTGCACCTTCAATTCTAGCGCACAGGCGCGTTTCTGCGGCGAATCGATTTCACACGCCATTCACGACCGCGCGAGAAAGTATACTGTGTGCGGCCAGGAGGTTCCTTTGTCTGCCATGACTTCGTTTGCCAGGACTTCAAATGTCGGTCTCGCCCTCTTGTTCCTAATCTCTCTTGCGGGACTCAACGCTTTCGCTCAACAGAATCCTGAGCCTGCGGCTTCCTCGCAGGCGCCTTTAACGCTGACCCTGCAGGATGCGCTGGCGCGAGCGCGTAACAACAGCATTCCTTTTCAAACCGCGCTGACCGATCAGGGAGTGGCCCACGAGGACAAGGTCCAGGCGAGAGCGGCCTTGCTGCCAAGCGTCAACTTTAACAACTCATTCATTTACACCGAGCCCAACGGCACGCCCTCAGGCGTCTTTATCGCGAACAATACGGTGCACGAGTATCTGAGCCAGGGGAACATTCATCAGACGATTGGCTACACGCCTTATGCCGATTTTCGCCGGTCGCAGGCGCTTGAAGCGGTGGCGCGCGCCAAGGCGGAAATCGCCCGTCGAGGCCTTGTGGTAGTGGTTGTGCAAGGCTATTACGGGCTGATTGCATCGCAGCGGAAATATGCCAATGCTCAACTGGGGGCGACGGAAGCACAAAACTTTCTTGCCCTTAGCCAGAAACTCGAAAACGGCGGCGAGGTTGCTCATGCCGACGTGATCAAGGCGCAACTCCAGTTCAACGATCGCCAGCGCGATCTGCGTGAAGCCCAGCTTGCCATGGATAAGAGCCGGTTGGAGCTGGCCGTGCTCCTTTTCCCGGATTTCAATCTGAATTTCACTCTGGTCGATGAGGCGCAGTTTGCCCCGCCGCTGATGAGTTTTGACGAATTTATGCAGGCAGCGCAGAAGCAAAACCCGGACCTGCGTGCCTCGACCGCCAATTCGCAGGCAGCGCAGTTTGAGCTGACGTCGGCGCAAAGCGGCTATTTCCCCACACTGACCATCGACTACTTTTACGGCATCGATGCCGCGCACTTTGCCACGCGCGAACCGGATGGCACTCATAACCTGGGATACGCCGTGACGGCTACGTTGAATATCCCGGTGTGGAATTGGGGGGCGACGCACAGCAAGGTCGTGCAGGCCGATCTCAAGCGGAAACAGGCGCAGCGTGAGCTTTCCCTGGCCCAGCGCAAATTGCAGGCCGATATGCGCGAGCTTTACGCCGAGGCCCAGGCTGCTCACGCTGAGCTGGAGACGCTGAAGAACTCCGCGGATCTGGCTGCCGAGAGCCTGCGACTGACCAATTTGCGTTATCGCGGTGGGGAAGCCACGGTACT
Source organism: Candidatus Angelobacter sp. (assembly GCA_035262465.1). Lineage (GTDB taxonomy): Bacteria > Acidobacteriota > Terriglobia > Terriglobales > Acidobacteriaceae > Angelobacter. The sequence continues at coordinate 31,653 of DATFSU010000005.1, forward strand.
GGAGGTGGTGGACGCGCAAAATACCCTCAACCAGGCGCGAAACGCTTTCAATGACGGCGAAGTCCGCGCCAGGACCGCACTGGCCAACCTGCAGACCCTAACAGGTACAATGTAATTTCGAACTACTATGGGAGACCGTAACTCACGAACAGGATTGGTGCGGTGCTGTGCCTTGTTGGCGGCGCTCACCGTAATGATGGCGGGCTGCGGCAAGGGTGATAAGGAAGAAGCCCCGGAAGTCACCGTGCAGGCAGCGCCCGTCGCCACAACGGATATTTCGCGTGTGGTGAGCACAGAGGCTGTCATCTTTCCGATCGCGCAATCGGCCATTACGCCCAAGATCAATGCGCCGGTAAGGAAGTTCTATGTCACGCGCGGGCAGAAGGTCCGGCAGGGGCAGTTGCTGGCCACCCTGGAAAACCGGGATCTCTCGGCCGCGGCCATGGACAACAAGGGCGCATATGAACAGGCGGAGGCGGCCTACAACACCAACGTAAATGCCACGTTGCCCGAGGAAGTGGCGAAAACCGAGACCGACGTTGAGACAGCCAAACAGGAACTGGATGCGCAGCAGAAGCTTTATGCCAGCCGTGAAGACCTGTTCAAACAGGGTGCGCTACCGCGCAAGGATCTGGATGCAGCGGCGGTTTCGCTGACTCAGGCTCGCAGCGCCTATAACGTCGCCAAGAAACACCTGGACGATCTGAACGCAGTCGGCAAACAGGGCGCATTGAAGTCGGCCAGCGGACAGCTGACCTCAGCCAAGGGCAAGCTGATGAGCTCTGAAGCGCAGCTCAGCTATTCCGAGCTGCGCAGTCCCATCAATGGCGTGGTGACGGATCGTCCGCTCTATCCCGGAGAGATGGCTTCCACTTCTGCCCCGTTGCTCACGGTCATGGACATCTCGCAGGTGGTCGCCAAGGCACACGTTCCGCAAAGCGACGCTGTCCTGCTGCACAACGGCGATCCCGCCACGATTGTGATGGCTGGTCTGGAAAAACCGGTACCCGGCAAAGTCTCATTGGTGAGCCCGGCGCTCGATCCCAACAGCACGACAGTTGAAATCTGGGTGCAGGCTGCGAATCCTGAGCAGCAGCTGCGCCCGGGCATGACGGCGCAGATTGCGATTACTGCGCAAACCGTGAAGGATGCACTGGTCGTGCCTGCCTCAGCGCTGCTTAATGCCAAAGAAGGCGCAGCCCAGGTCATGGTGGTCGACGCACAAAACCAGGCGCAAAGCCGCGATGTGAAGATCGGCATTCAGTCCGGGCAGCAGGCGCAAATCGTCTCCGGTCTCAAAGCGGGCGAGATCGTGGTGACAACAGGGGCATACGGTCTGCCCGACAAGACCAAGGTGAAGATCGAGAAACCGGAGGGTCCTGCCGCTCAAGACAAGGACGATGAGGCCAGCGCCGATCCGGACAATGCCGGTAAAGCCAAGGCCGGATCGGCCGATGGCGGAAAGACCAAGGGCAAAAAGGACTAGGCCGAATGGCGGATGAACCCAAGGTCAGGAATGGCGCGCAAACGCAAGCGCAGATCAACGCCCCGCGACGCCACTGGCTTGCGCAGAACTCCAAGTCGGTTATTTTTGTAATCATTGCGGTAGCGCTGGTTGGCGCCTACCAGGCATTCACCATCCCGGTAGCGGTTTTTCCTTCCACCGATTTTCCTCGCATTGTTGTCGGCATCGATAACGGAGTCATGCCGATCGACCAGATGATGGTCACCATTACGCGGCCGGTGGAGCAGGCAGTGAACAATGTGCAGGGGCTGGAGACGGTCCGCTCCATTACCAGCCGCGGATCGGCTGAGGTTGATCTGTTCTTCGATTGGCACGTGGATATGTTCCAGACACTGCAACTGGTGGACGCGGCACTGTCTAAAGTGGAGCCCGAACTTCCTCCCGGCACCAAAATTCAGAGCCACCGGCTGACCTTTGCATCGTTTCCGATTCTCGGCTACAGCCTGACGTCAGATACTGTTCCGCAAACGCAACTGTGGGAGATGGCGACCTATCAGATTGCGCCGCGGCTCAATCGAATGAACGGAGTGGCTACCGTGATTGTCCAGGGCGGACAGGAGCCGGAATTTCAGATTACGCCCAGCCCGGCGCGTCTGCTGGAGACCTCCGTCACCGTTACCGACATTCTGAATGCCGTGAAAGCCACCAACCTGGTGGAATCGCCCGGACTTTTTGAACGCAACCACCAGTTGGTTCTCGGACTGGTGAACGGCCAGGCGCGCACCACTGACGATCTGGCCCAAACCGTCATCAAAAATACGGCGGCGGGTATTCCGGTTCGCATTGGCGACGTGGCTACCGTGCAGCAATCGGTAAAGCCCCTCTATACCATTGTCCGCGCCGACGGAAAGCCTGCGGTGCTGCTCAACATCAATCGCCAGCCCGACAGCAACACCGTGGCCGTCGCCAACGCCGTACACGACGAGGTGCAGCGCATTCGCAGCACCCTTCCCCCGGGCATCAAACTTATTCCGTTCTATGACCAGTCCGGCATCGTGCAGGATTCCATCAAGAGCGTACGCGACGCGATTCTTCTTGGCCTGATTCTCTCTGCGGTTGTGCTGGTGGTGTTTCTGCGGGATTGGGGCAGCTCAGTGGTTGCCGGTCTGGTGATTCCGGTCACGATTTTCGTTACCTTCATCGCGCTCAAGATACTGGGCCAGAGCTTCAATCTGATGACGCTGGGAGGGCTTGCAGCCGCCGTCGGGCTGGTGATCGACGATGCGATTGTGGTAGTGGAAAACATCGTGTTGCATCGCGATGCCGGTGAAGGGAAGATCGAAGCCGTCAGAAGCGCACTGGCGGAAATTACCGTTCCGCTGATCGGCTCGACTCTCACTCCGATTGTGGTTTTCTTGCCCCTGATCTCCATGACCGGCGTGAATGGCACGTTCTTTCGCGCCCTGGCCGTAACCATGTGCGTGGCGCTGCTGACCTCGCTTGTTCTGGCGCTCACCTGGACACCAACGCTCAGTTTTTTCCTTTTGCGGCGCAACGATGCTTCGGAGACGACGTCCGCGGAGAGCGCAGACGTTGATCAGGAGATCCGCAAGCTGATGGCCGCCGAGGAAGCCTCGATGAAGGGCTTCTTTGGCCGGGTGATTGAATTCTATGAACGCTGGCTGCGCCGCGCGCTGGAGCACCCCTGGTGGCTGTTGGGCGGAGCTATCGCGCTGGTGATTGTTTCTTTTGTCTGCTTCCAGTTTCTGGGTTCTGATCTCCTGCCGGAAATGGATGAGGGCGGTTTTATTGTCGACTATGTCATGCTTCCCGGTAGTTCCCTCCAGGAAACGGACCGCGTCATATCGCATATTGAGAAGATTTTGCATGAGACTCCGGAAGTCGAAAGCACATCCCGCCGAACCGGCATGCAGCTTGGGTTGGCGGCGGTGACGGAAGCGAATACCGGCGATATTTCGGTCAAGCTCAAGGCCCGGCGCAGCCGCGGGGTGGATGACATCATGGCTGACGTGCGCGCCCGGGTAAAGCAGGAAGAGCCGTCGGTGGACATCGATCTGAAGCAGATCCTGCAGGACATGATCGGCGATCTCACAGGAGAACCGGAACCTGTGGTGATCAAAATGTTTTCCGATGATCCCAAGGTGCTCGAGGAGCAGGCGCCGCGTGTGGCCGATGCGATTGAAAAGATCAAAGGTGTTGTGGATGTGAAAGACGGGATCGAGAACACCACCAGCGGCCCGGCCGCGGAATTTCGGGTGAACCCGACGGTCGCCGCCAAAGCCGGCTTTACCGCGGAAGAGGTTTCAACCGATGCAAGCGCGTTGCTCGAGGGAGTCACAGCGGCCAATCCCGTGGTGACCAACAATCGCGCGTACGACATCCGCGTCCGTTTTCCGGATCAAAACCGGAGCTCGTTGGAATCGATGAGCAACACCCTGCTGGTCAGCTCTTCTGGCCGTACTGCGACCCTGGGATCGTTGGCCCAACTCACCGAACTGCCGGGGCAAACGGAAATCAATCGAGAAAACCTGCTGCGCATGGTCGAGGTCACCGCGCGTTTGGAGAACATGAGTTTAGGTACGGGCGTTGCCAAGGTGCAGAGCGTGGTTGCAGGGTTACATCTGCCTTCGAGTATTCGCGTAGTTTACGGCGGCACCTACGCGCAGCAGCAAAAAGATTTTCGCGACATGGCGATGGTACTGGCGCTGGCCATTGTGCTGGTATTTACCGTGCTGCTGTTTGAATTCCGCAACTTCTCGGCACCTGCGGCCATCCTGAGTTCGGCGTTGCTTTCGATTTCCGGAGTAGTTCTGGCTCTGCTGGTGACTGGGACAACGGTGAACCTGGCTTCGCTGATGGGGCTGATCATGGTGGTCGGCATTGTGGCCAAGAACGGTATATTGCTGCTGGATGCGCACCAGAAGTTCGTTCATGCGGGTTTCGAACGCGAAGAAGCGATGATCCAGGCAGGCCGTCGTCGCTTGCGTCCAATTTTTATGACTGCGTTAGCGACCATGGCGGGGATGCTGCCGCTGGCCTTCGCTCTGGGTGCCGGTTCGGAGATGCTGCAGCCGCTTGCGATTGCCGTGATCGGAGGAATCATGGTCTCCATGGTGCTGTCGTTGATCGTTACCCCGGCAGTCTATTTCTATCTGGGTAAACATAAACCGGCTGAGCCGGCCTGAAATGGCACCCGCCAGGTGAACGGTCGAACCCAGTAGGTTGAAGCCGACCACGGCGGTTATCCCGCGGTGCCTGTAACCTCCTGCGGGCTCAATACTCTAGAATAAATGAGGGAAAGTTTTGCATTTCATTGGTTTTTCGAGACCACCGGGATTAGCCAATTTAAATTTGTCACCACCCGGTTTCAGATTGCCTTTAGAGAGAAAATAGGCGTATATTGCGCTTGTTATATGCGGCGGTTTTTATCCATCACGACGATATTGGCGCTGCTTTCCATGATCATGTCGCCCCTCACAGCGGCAGCTTGTTCGGGAACCGGCAAGGCGGTTTCCTGCCATGGCGGCGCGGCTCCTCATTGTGATCGGATGGGCCATGAGCATCATCACATGGCCGAATCTCCGTCGTCGTCACAATCCATTTCCGCCGCTGACAGCGATACCAAGTGCCCTATGGATTGCTGTACTCCGGGACACCGGCAAAGCAGCGCTGCTGCATATTCTTCATCAACGCTTCCCCCACTGGCAGTGAGCGACCAGAACATTCACGTGCTTCCGGTTCGTTTCATCAGCGCCGGTTTTTCATCGCACACGGATCGCGGCCCACCTCGCGCCTGAATCGCGGCGTCAAAAAGCGGAGAGTTTTTCGACTGCGTTTCTGATGCCCAGCTCTTCCGCTGAAATCCCTCAATTTGAAGTTCGCTGACGCTACGCGCACCAGGTTTTCCTGGCTTTGCGTCTTGAAAAGTTATTCGATTTTGAGGATTGGGCCGGTTCGGTCATTTGTGCTGAATTAAATGGAATTTGAGTTTCCGTTTGCGGGGAAAGCAAAATGTCAAAACGATTGATCGCATTCATTATCTTGCCGGCTCTGCTGGCTTCCTTGCCGGTTTTTGCTTCGGTCTTTGGAACGGTTAAGGCCATTGTTCATGATCCGCAGCACCGTCCCGTGCAAGGGGCGCAGGTGGAGATACAGAGCCGCACGTCTGCTTTCAAGACCTCTGCCACCACAAATGAAGACGGAATTGCCACAGTGCTGAACGTCCCTGTGGGCGAATATGCCGTCAAGATCGCCTCGCCCGGATTCGCGGCGGTTGAACAATCGGTGACCGTGACTTCTGGAAACGTGCAGGAGCTTCACTTCGCGATGGCGCTGGCCAGGCATGAAGAGACAGTGGAAGTTTCGGGAGCGCCGGAGACGGTTAATCCTGAATCACCCACGACCGAGACGCTGGTCAGCCGCAGCGATATCGCGCAGACGCCGGGAGCTGACCGCACCAATTCGATGTCGATGATCACGGATTTTGTTCCCGGCGCCGCCATGGTGCATGACCAGTTACACGTGCGCGGCGGACATCAGGTTACCTGGGCGATTGCGGGCGTCCCCGTGCCTAACACCAACATCGCCACCAACGTGGGGCCGCAATTCGACCCCAAGGATGTGGACTACATCGAGGTCGAGCGCGGCAGCTTTTCCGCGGAGTCCGGCGATCGCACCTATGGCGTCTTCAATGTGGTTACGCGCTCCGGCTTTGAGCGTTCACGACAGGCCGAGCTGGTTACCAGCTATGGCAGTCTCAATTCCACTGACAACCAATTGAGCTTCGGCGATCACAACGATCGCTCCGCATACTACTTCAGCGTGAACGGCAATCGCACCGATCATGGCCTGGAGACGCCAACCAGCGACAACCTCCACAACCAGGCTGCCGGCGGAGGAGCGTTTACCTCGTTGATCTACAACATCACGCCCCATGACCAGTTGAGCTTTGTAGGCTCGGCCCGCACAGACTACTTCCAGGTGCCCAACACTCCCGAACAGCAGCTTGCCGGCATACGCGATCGCGAACGCGAGCAGGACATTTTCGGCAGCTTCTCCTGGGTGCACACGATCGGCTCGGGCGTCATGTTTACGCTTTCGCCTTCGTACCACTTCAATCGTGCCGCTTTTGAAGGCCTGGGAGCGCCGGATGAGCGGATCGTGACCACGGACAATCGCGCGTCCTCCTACATCGGCGGCCAGGCTTCATTGAGTGTGGTGAAAGGCCGGCACAATGCCAAGGCAGGCGTCTACGGCTTTTATCAGCATGACAACACGCTGATCGGCCTTACCGGCACCAATGTCGATGACAGCAAGGATCCACCGATCCTTGCACCTGTGAATATTCCTGCCACGCGAAATATCGCGGGCGCGCAGTTGAGCGCGGTCTGGGTGGAAGACCAGTACAAGGCGGCTTCGTGGCTCTCGCTCACCGGTGGTGTGCGTCTTACACACTTCTCCGGCCTGCTGACGGAGACTGCTGCCAGCCCGCGCCTGGGTGTCGCCATCCAGATACCGAGGTTGAAGTGGGTGGTGCGCGGCGCGTACAGCCGGTACTATCAGGCGCCGCCGCTCGATACGGTTTCCAGCGATATCTTTAACGCAGTGGATCCTGCATCGGGCTTCCTGCCGCTGCATGGCGAGCGCGATGAGCAGCATGAGATCGGTCTGACCATCCCGGTGCGCGGCTGGACGCTCGACTTTGACCAGTTTCGCACCGGCGCGCACAACTACTTTGATCACGATGCTCTGGGCAATTCCAGCCTGTTCATCCCTTTGACGATTCAAGCGGCGCGCATCGTCGGCTACGAAGCCACAGTGCGCTCACCCAAACTGTTTAAGAGAATTGACGTTCATGTGGCGTATTCGCACCAGACCGTCGAAGGCTCGGGAGCAGTCACGGGCGGGCTGACGGATTTTACGCCTCCGGCTGCAGGTTTCTTCTATCTTGATCACGATCAGCGGCAAACGTTGAGCACTGGATTCACCTCAACCCTCCCACACAAACTCTGGCTCTCCGGCAATGTGTATGCAGGCTCCGGCTTCCTGGACGGCGATGGACCGGGACACCTTCCTGCCTACGCTACCGTGGACCTGGCGTTAGGGAGGTCCTTCGGCGAGAACTGGTCAGCCAAGATTACCGCTACCAATCTGGCCGACAAGCGCTATTTCATTGACCACAGTAACAGCTTTGGTGGGTCGCATGTCAGCGACCCACGGATCGTGGCGGTGCAGCTCCGTTACAGATTTCACTATTGAGGATGGTCGTAACAAATTTGCGAGAAGATTTTCGGACGATGACTCTGTGAATAGCAAAGTAAGTCTCCTCGACTCGACGAGGCGCTTCTGACCGGGGCGCCTCTTTTTTTGGTCTTAATTTGCCTGGCGGGCAGAGGACGATGAGGGCGGCACGGCCATTGCCTGCCGGATGTTGGATTCGGGGGCTTTGTCATTGAACGTGACGGCCCTGTCTTTCAGTTCAACACCGAGTTTCTTCCACAGGGCATCAAGATCCGCGGGCGCAGGCTTGTCACGCATTTCGTGATAGAGATCGCGCAGGACAGTAGTCCCGGTGGCCTTGTCACCCAAAGCCAGGGCTTTTTCAATGTTCCAATCTTCGGTGATATTGCCGCCGCCATTGAGGATTCCGCGCAATGCGTCCTGCAGGCCCTTGCGATTGCCCGTACGTTCGCGAATGCGTACGTCGGCCAGCATGCAGAACATGGCGCCTCCCCAATATGTGCGGCCCCAGGTGTGGGTGTTGTCCAGACCTTGATCACCCGCGGCAGGCTCGCCTTTGGGCATATCGCGAACAAAGGTCCGCCAGAATTCGTCCAGCGACATCAGACCTACGTGAACGCGAGCCACCGGCTCAACGTAAGTGGATATGCCTTCTTCGATCCAGTGTTGGTCATCCGGCATGGAAGGAAACGCCAGGTGGATCATCTCGTGGACCAGCACCCAGTCATCTTTGGCTTCATCGACGTCGGTATCGCGCCCCACGCTAACGAGAATGAGGCCGCCGTCGCGGGCATAAGTCACGCCGTGGCGAATCTCGGAACCATTAGTGCTGCGAATCTTGAGCGCGAGATGCGGGACAGGGAAGCGCCCATAATAAGTTGAAACTGCATTCGCTGCGCCCTTGACCCAGTTGAGCAGATCCTGGTGTGAGAGCTTCATCTCATCTTCAGGCAGGGTAACGTCGATGGTAGCGCCGGAGACCTTCAGAGTTGCTGTGTCGCCGTCGCCGCCGTCTCTGGCCACTGCCTTTCTGGGCGTCAAAAGAAAGAGCAACACAGGCAGAATGAGATAACCGAGCCTGCCAATTCGCATAGTGAAAGACTAACACTTGTCTGGTCATTTGGTAGCGATTGCGGGAACGGGCGCCGCCTTCCGGCGTTTTGTTGCGATCAGGTGATCAAGTGACAGTTTTCCGGGACCAAAGAAAAGAATAATTAAGCAGGCGAACAAAAACGTGTAAGGCGCCGCGGCATAGAACTTGTCAGTATCGGAAAACATGGAGAGCAGGGCTTCGCGATCGGCGGTCACGAACGCAACGAACATATCGCCGGCCAACAGCAAGGAGATGAGACGCGAACCCAGCCCCAGCGCCAGAAGAATGCCACCGACGGTTTCAAGCACGGCGACGAAGTACGCATTGAGTGTCGGCGCGGGAATGCCCAGGCTGGCCATGTACTCAATGAATTTGGGGATAGTGTGCAGGTGGGCCCAACCTGATTGAAAAAACTGCCAGCCCCAGTAGAGCCTGATCAGCAATAGAAAAGGCGATTGGAGAGAGTCGCCGATCTTGCGCAACCAGCCGTAGAGCAGTTCGATTTTTGCGATCATTTTTGTGTTGCGTCCTCCGGAGCACGGCAGAACCAGCCCAGGCCTGACCAGTTGGCGAACCAGTCATGCAACTGCTCCATGACGCGCTCCAGCTTCTTTCCTGACCAGTCGACCGAAGATTCGATGGCCTGCGAAAGCGGTTTGCCCTGTTGCAAGGCCCGCAACAGCGCGAATGCTTCCGGCTTCAAACGCTTGAAATAGACGGTGTCTTCCTGCCGGTGCACCGCCAGATACGTCTTCTTTGCCTGCGGCAACTTGTAGTGCTTTTCCGGCTGGTCGGAGTGTTCCATGATCACCACGTTGCTGGCGATATCGGTCTCCGGCTCTTCAGTTTCACGGATCTTCAAGAGCAGTTCATCCACCGGATATCCGAGGTCGAGGAGAAAAAGATTGGGTTGCAGATGGAAGACCGGGTCCTCGCCCAGAGACTGCAGCTCTTCCTGGGTCAATTTGGGCAAGGCGGCAGCGTCGAAGGCTTCAATGTCGGTCCACTCCAGCCGCACCATGTCGAGCGCGATCTGTTCCCGCTCTGCGATGAATTCCGGATGCCGGCGCAGCCACTCTTCCAGCCGCGATCCAAGATCGCGCAGGGTAAAGGACACAGATGGCAGCTCGGTGAGATAGGCCAGGATGATCTTGTCGAACGTCTCCTGTCCCACGACGGCGCGCAGTCCGGGGAAATCGTCGGCCAGGGAAGAGAGAATACGGAACCAGTAAACGCGATTGTAGATTTCCAGGCGCTCGACTGACGTCAACCGGTCATTGGGCTTCACGATCTCTTCGGCAATTGCTTTGGTTGACCGGCCATCGAGCGTCTGCTCGCGCATGCGCTCGTCTTCCGTCAGGGGCTGGCGGATCACGTCAAAGACCGCGCGCTGGAGCTGCTCTAAGCTCATATGACCCTGGTTCATGACGCCACCGCCGCATTCGCAGGAAGATATTTCTTGGCTTTAAGCGCTTCCCGGTGAACTTCATCGAACGATGGAATGTGATCATCCCACTCGAGCAGCGTTGCCGTCGGTCCAACCAACTCGATGGCTCTGGCATAAAGCTGCCACACCGGATCGATCACCGGGTGATCGTGCGTATCGAGGATGAATTTCTCGTAGTTGGAATGGCCGGCGATGTGTATCTGGGCTACACGCTCCACAGGCACGCTGCGAAGATATTCGAACGGATCAAAATTATGATTGCGCGAAGAGACGTAGATATTGTTCACGTCAAGCAGAATGCCGCAGTCGGCGCGCTCCACCACTTCATTCAGGAACTCCCATTCCGTCATTTCTGAGACGTGGTATTCGGCATAGCTGCTCACGTTTTCCACTGCGATGGGCACTTCCAGAAAATCGCGCGCTTCGCGGACCTTTTCCGCCGTCCGCTTGGCGGCTTCAAAGGTGTAAGGCATGGGAAGCAGATCGTGGGAGTAACGACCGTCGACGCTGCCCCAGCAGAGGTGATCGGTGAGCCAGGGAGTATTGGTGCGGCGAACCAGCCGTTTCAGACGGCGCATGTGTTCGCGGTTCAGCGGTTCGGCTGAGCCAAAATACATCGAAACGCCGTGTTGCACCACGCGATAACGTTCCAGGATCTGGTCGAGGACATGAAGCGGCCGGCCGCCATCGACCATGAAGTTCTCTGAGATGATTTCAAACCAGTCGACAACCGGTTTCTTTTCAAAAATGTGATTGTAGTGCGGGATGCGCAGCCCAATGCCTACGCCGTAGTCCTTGTGTCCGTTAAAACGATTTGCAGGCATATACCTATGTGATGGAAGAACTGGGTAGAAAGAAAATAGAGGACCAGCGGGCGTTCCACCGGTCCTCTTCAACAACTAAGAGGACCCAGGACTATCCCTCTTTTGGCATGGGCTTGCCGTCAGTGCGGCACTCACCTTTGCCTTTACAGTCGTTCTTGCCTTTGGTTGTTCCGCAGCCGCCCTTGCCTTTGCAGGAGTTCTGGCCCTTGCAGGCATGCTTTTCTTTCTTGCTCTTGCTGGCTTTTTTGCCGCTGTCGGAGGAGGTCTGGTTCTGGTCCTTCTTGTCTCCGCCGGAGTTCTGAGCGAAAGCGCTTTGGCCGGCCATAAAGCCGGTCAGGGCCGCGCCCATAAGCAGTAAACGCACGGACTTCGTCATGTGTAAGTCTCCCTTCCTTTGTTATCGAACTTTGCCGAGAGCATCAGCAACCGCACTGCACCCTCGACAAGTCTTTTTGAAGTACGGACAGCAGTTCAAAACGGATTGGATTCCATTTCATGCATGAGCGGCGGTGCGCACCGCCGGCAAAGGTTTAATTTTGCACACATATAGGGACAAATATGCGCAGGAATACTATCATGGCGGTGCTGCGGGAATGAAGCGGTTTTCAGTTCAGGGGTGTATCGCACCAGATAACCCCATTTCCTATTTCTTACGTTCCACCAGAAAATGGGCCAGCTCCTTAAGTGTCTGAGCTCGTTCGGCGAAAGAATCCAGGGCAGCACAGCCGGAGTTGATGAGGGCGTCAGCACGGCGAAGCGATTCGTCAATCCCAAAAAGGGACGGGTACGTAGCTTTTTCTGAAGCTGTATCCTTGCCCGCTGTCTTTCCCAGCTGTTCTGATGACTGCGTTACGTCAAGAACATCGTCAACGATCTGAAATGCCAGTCCAACAGCGCGGCCGAAGTCGCGCAGGCGCTGGATCTCAGCATGTGAGCCGCCGGCATACAATCCGCCACTCACCAGGCTCGCGGTAATTAACGCGCCGGTCTTGGAACGATGAATATATTCCAATGTGGCAGCGTCGGGCCTCTGCCGTTCGGCTTCAAGATCTTTAACCTGTCCGCCGATCATTCCGTCAACCGTTCCGGTTCCGCGGGCAATCTCTTCGATGATCTTCACCCGCGCCTCGGTCGAGCATTTCAGCCGTGACATCACCTCATAGGCTTGTGTTTGCAGCGCGTCGCCGGCCAGGATGGCGATTGCTTCGCCAAAGACGACATGGCAAGTCGGCTTGCCGCGGCGAAGATCATCATTGTCGAGAGCCGGAAGATCGTCATGGATGAGGGAATAGGTGTGCAGCATTTCCAGAGCGCTGCCCAACTCTTCAATCCCCTCGGGAAGCGTGCCCGCGATCATACGCCCAGCTTCCATGCACAGAATGGGGCGCAGACGCTTGCCCCCGGCGAACACGCTGTGGCGCATGGCCCGATGAATCGAATCAGGCCGTACGGTTTCTGCAGGCAAGAGTTTTTCCAGGGCAGCGTCAATGGTCTGCTGGCCCTCTTCCAAAATTTGTTTCAGCATGAACCATGAGTATAAAACACGGGATCGGCTGATCCGCGAGGATGCAAAGAGGGAGTGCCTTTGGCAACTCCCTCTTTGTCAGTGGACAGGAGGAGCGAACCGGGTGTTACGCCGCGTGGGCGTGCGAAACGGTTTTTGTGTCGGTAGCGGCAAATACGATGGCGCGCACATCGGAGGAGTAGCAGCAATCAGCTGCGCCGGCGGCCAACGCGTCCGACCACATCTTTTCATCTGCCAGACGGTGGGTACAGATGACTCGGGTGGCCGTAAATTCGCGCGTAAGCATCTGCACCTGGTTGAGAGGAGCCAGTTCAAGATCAACGATAGCCACATCGGCGCGGTGCCGGGGAATAGCGTGCCGCAGGTCGTCCAGATTTTCGGCCACGTTGACCAAGCGGAAATGGTTGTTGAGGGATCTCGCCAGCACTTCCGCTGTTTTGCCGTTGCTTTGAGCGACAACTACACTGAGCGGTCTCATCGAGCTTTACCTCAAATAGGCTGGAGCGAAAACATATGTGTTTTCGCGGGACTTGCACGCTGCGGGCTGCCGCAGGCTCTCAGAGATTATTTTTTGACCGAGTGCTGAGCCTTTTCGAGCGCTGCCTCATAAGGCTCAGGCTGTAGCTTTCCGTTTTGGCGTAGGAGAATCTCGACTTTGCCTTCCGCCTCCTCCAGTTCCTTGCGGCAGGATGACGAAAGTTTTAACCCCTCTTCAAAGAGCTTCAAAGCCTGCTCAAGCGGCACATTGCCTTTCTCGAGGTCGTCGACGATTTGTTCCAGGCGTTGAAGACAATCTTCAAATTTGGGCACTGAGCCGGGACTCCATGTCACATTCTACCTCCGGGGTCAGAAGGCGGTTCTGGATATTTTTCTAAATTTTTTCCAAGCAAGTTCCACAAACGGAAAATGAATAAGATTCAAAAATCCTGTCGGACTTGTCAGAGCCCCGTCATGCGAGGGCTCTCAGGTTCCTACTGCAGCAGAGCCGATATCGCCGTCGAGTACCTCGATAGCGGAGCTGTAGCGCCCCAACGGAGCTGCTACCTGCGCGCCTTGTACCAGGCCGCGCACCTGATGCAGCATCTCGCGTGCGATCAGAATGCCCTCCGCCCTGGCGGCCTCAGCACTGGGCGCTTTGGCCATACGTTCGATGATGGAGTCAGGAACCGACACTCGCAGCTCGTTCTTCATGAATTCAGCATTGCGGACGCTGGTCAGAGGCCAGATGCCTGCGAGCACAGGAATTCGGTGGTGATCGATGCGCCGAAGAAACTGCTCCAGGAGAGCAGTATCAAATACCGGCTGCGTGACAGCGTACTCCGCTCCAGCCTCAACCTTGTATTCAAAACGGCGAACCTCCTCGTCAATGTTCACGATCCCCGGATTGGCGCCCACGCCCACCAGGAAGCGGGTGCCCGAGCCGATCGGGTTTCCGCCCAGATCCAGTCCAAAATTCAAATTGTGTACCAGATTCACCAGGCCGATGGCGTCAACGTCAAAGACAGCCGTAGCGTCAGGATAGTTGCCAAGCTTGGGCGGATCGCCGGTAATGCAGATCAGGTTCTGAATTCCAGTGGAGTACGCCCCCAGCAACTCTGACTGCATGCTGAGGACGTTGCGGTCGCGGCAGGTGAAGTGAAGCACGGTTTCGATCTCGGCCTTTTGCTGGATCAGCATGCACAGAGCCATGTTGCTCATGCGCGCAGAGGCGCGCGGGCTATCGGGAATGTTGATGGCATCAATGCCGGCAGCTTTCAGGAACTTTGCGCCTTCGATTTCTTTGTGATAATCAACGCCCTTGGGCGGCACGATTTCCACCAGGGTGGCGAACTCTCCTGCCGCCAGTTTCCGCCCCAGATTGGAGCGCTGCGCCAGCGGAGGCGGCGTGATGGTGGATTCGCGCTTGGATTCTGTTACTACGCGAAAACCGCCCGCCTTGCCCTTGGCATCGGTCATGCGCAGCGCTGACTTCATCGCCTTGATGTGCTCAGGCGTGGTTCCACAGCAGCCCCCGACCAGGTTGACCCCGGCATTAACAAACTTTCGCGCGTAGCTGGCCATGTATTCCGGCGAGCACAGGTAAATATTGCGGCCTTCGATGCTGCGGGGAATGCCTGCGTTCGGCTGGGCGGAGAGGGGCTTGTCCGTCAGCCGGCGGATGCGCTCGATGGCTTCCAGCATGGCCACCGGACCAACGCTGCAGTTGCAGCCAATCACGTCCGGTCCCCAATCGTTGAGTTTGGCGGTAAAGGTTTCAGGGCTGGCGCCATCCAGGCAGTTTCCGTCTTCGTCGATTGTGACCTGCGCGACGAGCGGGGTGGAAGGCGAGACGTCGCGCGCTGCCAGGATCGCCTGGTGCAACTCTTCCAGGTAGCCGAAGGTTTCGAGCATCAGCAGGTCCACGCCGCCATCGATCAGCGCAGCGATCTGCTCGCGAAAAGATTCCCGGGCCTCCTCACGCGCGGTCTTGCCCAGCGGCTCGATACGGATTCCCAGCGGGCCGATGGAGCCGGCCACCAGAACGCCCGCGGCTTTCTTCAGGTTAAACGCATCCGCAGCTTCCCGGGCCAGAACTGCGCCATGACGGTTGATCTCAGCCACCTTCTCCGCCAGTCCGTGCCGGGCCAGGCGGAAAGAATTGCCGCCAAAAGTGTTCGTCTCGATCACTTCTGCGCCGGCATTGAGATATTCCTGGTGGATGCTTCGCACCATGTCAGGCTGGGTGAGGTTGAGCTCGTCATAGCACTTATTAATAAAGACGCCTTTGGCATACAGCAACGTACCCATTGCGCCATCACCAAGTATGGGGCCCTGTTTCAACCGGGATAGGAGGTTTTGCGACATGTCCCTTCAAGAATATCAGCAGGCACGCTGCTTTCGCTATTTCGCCGTTTTTCAAGGGCAACAAAGTCTTGAGGCGCAAACTTTTTTGCGCACAAACGGCGAGCCGATGCGTTCTGTGGAGGAGCAGGGGAGAATTCTGCCCGGAAATGCGGGTCTCCGGGCGGGAGCAGGGGGCAAAGTCGCTCTGCTATAATCGCGATTCAATCCCAATTGCCTGTCTTCTTAGAGGAAACGGTCTAGTACAGAATGCGTCCAAATGGTTATGCCTCAGTGGTTTGGGTGATGGCCCTCGCTGCCGTCATCGGCTGCGGATCCAGTTCATCTTCAACGTCGAGCGCACCTAAACCCAGCGGCTTGAAGAAACGCGTGCTGCTTACCAACGTGGAAGCCAGCGTAGTGAATATCATTGACGCAAGTAAGGACGCTCCTTTCCCCAAGACCTTGGCTGCTCCGGGTGCGACCAAGATCATCACCGCCAATGGCCAGACCGCCGTTCTAAGCAGCACACAGCACGTTTTGACCATAATCAATAACACCACCGAGGCGGTTGCATTCACCATGCAGCTTGACGACCAACCGGTGGATATTGCGATTACCAAAGACGGTGCAACGGTTTTTGCCGCCGAACGCAACCTGGACGAGGTAAGGTTTGGAACGACTGCCGACGGGAACGTAAGCCCTTCGATCCTTCACGTTCCCTCTGCGCGCCGGCTCGTGATGAGCCCCGGCGGCGCCAAGCTGCTGGTGTTCAGCGATCCCGAGTCCCAAACCAACATCAACAGCATTTTTGTCGTTGACACGGCAAGTAAAGCGATCGTGCAAATTACTTCGCCCAACTTTGATCAACCGTTTAGCGCAGTCTTCGGCGCCAGCGATACACAGGCCTTTATTCTGAATTGTGCAGGTGAATGCGGCAGCACCCATCTTGTGGCAGGTGTGCCGGTACCGAACCCTGCCAGCGTGGTCTCGCTTGATTTCAGCGGGGTGTTTTCCAGTCCGGCTTCGCCCGCGACTTTTGGCCCGGTGATCCCAGTGGCGGCAGCCACATCGGGCTTTCTCAGCGGAAACAACCTCTTTGTCGCAGGCACGGCGGTTCCTGCGCCCACCGGTCCTGGAGCATCGTGTCCGCTTTCACGTTGCGGGATCCTCTCCGTTGTGAACACCGGTTCGTCTACGGTTTCGTCAAGCATTCCCATTACTGACGGCTTGCATGAAAAGATCGCCTCCACAACCACCGGCCGCCTTTATATCGGTGCCAGCGGGTGCAGCGTGGATCAGGGTTCGGTAGCGAATACGGTAAGAGGCTGCCTGACAATCCTGAATATGAATACGCTGGCCACGACATTCCCGTTGGAATCGTCATTCCGTCAGGATTTTGATGTAACCGGATTTCAACCGATTACCAATCGCAATGTGATCTACGTGATTCAGGGCGGCGAGCTGGATATCTTCGATACCACCACCGACGCGTTGGAAACGGGCATCACCCAGCCTGATATTCTTGGCAATGCGATTGATTGCGTTCAGATCGATCCGTAAGGCGCGCCAGCAGCCCTCGACGTCTTAAAAACGTAGCGTTAGCGGGGATGGATCTGAAGTTGGCGAGTACTCAGATCCGCGTACCTGGCCCCTCTACGCTCGACCACACACTTATTTCCCCGGCTCCAGCTTCAACTCGTGCGCCTTCGTGTTCCCGACTGCTTCATCCGAGAACGCCAGCGGAAACGTCTTATTGTTGTACCAGGCATCCCAATGATCCATGTAGTGGGGGCTGAAGGGCTGGCCGGATTCTCCCAGCACAATGTTGAAAGTTGAAGCGTCAAGGTTGGAGAAGTCCACGGTCATGCGCTCTGAAGGGCCAAAGCCGCGGCCAACCTGCTTGACCGTATAGCCGCCGCCCGACTGCGGATGCCGCCCCGGACCAGCAATGCTGGCGTGGCCATGCAGGATGGGTAACCCACTGAAGATCGGATGTCCGATCACCACCGGATATTCTTCACCGTACTTCCAGGAGCCAAGATCAGCCGGAGCGTCTTTAAGCGCCCGCTCGACCACTGCGGTGAGAAAGTCATTGAAATTGTCATAGCCGGGTGGCAGCCAGCGCGCGGGCTGGTCGCGGATGATATTCTCCAGCGCAACTGCCGCCTCTGACCATTCATAGTTGTCGGCATCCTCTCCCAGCTTGGGATCGAGCAGCATTTCCCAAAGATAGCGGCGCGAGCGGACTTCAATGGTTGGCGCGATCGCATCGGCCGACATCAATCCATCCCAGCCGCGCATGATTGCAGCAGCCTGGCGAGTGCGGTCGGTCGCCTTGGAGCTGTGGTCTATCGCGTAAGCCAGCTTCTCGGCAAAGAAGCGGTCATAGGCCGACGTGACGTCGGTCTGGATGGCGAGCATGTCAGCCGGAGAAAACTTCTTGCCCGATTTCAGGAGTTGAAAAATGCGCTCGGTGCGATACGGCGGGAACCACTGCGTCGCTAGTTGATAGGGATATCCGTCTGGCGTGATCCTGGAGTTGGCTGTAGCAATGATGCCAGACGGCGGGTTGTAAAGACTGGGCAGCTTGTCAAAAGGAACGTATCCGATCCAGTCGTGCTTGCCGTCGGCCCCGGAAACCGGAACAGTGCCGTCACCGGCAGCGCGAATCGGTACAAAGCCCATCGGCTGGTAGCCAATATTGCCGTCGATGTCGGCATAGACAACGTTCTGCGACGGCGTAGCAAACTGAGAGAGCGCTTTTCGGAACTCGTCCCAGTTCTGCGCCGAATTCAGATCAAACAGCGGCACGCTGATGGTGTGGGGATCATAGACGAGCCAACCCAGGGCTATCTTTCGCGTTTCGCCAGGGAATAGGCCGCTGATAATCGGCCCATGACGCGTGTTTACAACGTCAATAGCAACATCGGGCCGGCCTTTCACATGGATGATCTGGTGATCAATCTCCGGCTTCTGCCAGCCGGTGGGCGTCTGGTATTCCCCGTTGGCATTGAAGTTTTCAATGAAAAGATCCTGCACGTCAGGGTTGAGATTGGTGAATCCCCAGGCGATGCGCTGGTTGTGTCCCACGCTGATAAACGGCAGGCCGGGCAGAGAGAAGCCTTCGATGTCGAAGTCACCGGAGTGGAGCTGGACTTCATACCATGTTCCAGGAACCCGATGCGGCAAGTGCATGTCATTCGAGAGCAGCGGCTTTCCGGAAACCGTGTGCGCTCCGGAGACCACCCAGTTGTTCGAGCCGGGAAGGCAGGCTTCGCAGTCCCATTTACGCCCGCTGTTAGCGCGAATGGGTAGGGGAGAACTGGATCCATGCAGGCGCGCAGGAATAGACTGCTGCAAAGACAAAGCAGCATGAGGTGGCGCAGCTGTTCCTGGACGTTTGCCTGAGCCGCCGGGGATCGTCGGGAACCCTGCTTCGCTGGCCGGCGGATGATCGCGTGGCGAACTCGGCGGGTAAAGATCGGCCATCAGCTCGGGTGAGAGCTTGGCTCCAATCCTCTCGCGTGAGTATTCGATTTCATATTGCGGGTTGAGGAGCTGGCTCATGCCAATCCCAATCAGCAGGGAGTCGGCCGGCGTCCAGATTCGCGGCTTGTAGCCAAGAATGCGGAACTCGATGGGAAGATTATTCTCGTGCTGGTTGATATACGCATTCACGCCCCTGGCGTATGCCTCAAAGAAAACGCGATCCCGGTCCGGGAGCTGTTGGGCGACGCGTTCAGCTACTGCGCGCAAGCCTATGATGCGTTGTTGCTTGTCGTAGTCAACCCAGCTCTGGCGCGGGCGAACGGCGGCCGTGCTGCGCGAAACCGGCGCCGGCGGTCCACTGGATGCCGGAAAAATTTCCGCCATCTCTCCACCGACGGCGCGTCGCGTCAGGTCCATCTGCCAGAGTCTGTCTTGCGCCGTTACGTATCCCTGAGCGAAGAACAGGTCAGGAAGATTTGCTGCCGTAATGTGAGGGACGCCGTGCGCGTCGCGGGCTACGGTGACCGTGGACTGCAGCCCATTGAGCGTGATGGCGCCGTCCAGTTGCGCCAGAGATGCGTGAGCCGTGCGATAAAACCAGAAGAAGGCCACTGCACCGGCGATGATCAGAAGCAGAAGAACGCCGAGAACAATCTTGAGGAGCAAGCCAAGAAAGCTGCGCCGGGCTGGTGGGGCCGCAACAGGAGTGGTGGTCGCCATGAGATCAAGATTCTAATGGGAACCGCTCCACCCCACAAAGCCAAAATCGGGCTTTGTGGAAATCCCTGGAAGGCGGCAAACAGCATTGCATCGGGTTGGACAGGGTCAGGTACTCCTTTGTAGTAAGGCCGGGATCATTGACCGGCGATTTTTGGCATTTTTGGCCTTCATAGCGTTGCGCGGTGAGTATAATGAAAATGAAATTCATTTTCATTTAGCCGGGCACTGGACAGCCGGCAAGACTCGAATGCTGCAACGACGGATCGACGATCATGCGCCGCCTTCACGCGAATCCATGCGCGAGGCCCAGGACATTTTTTACCGGCACCTGAAGCGCGTCGGCCTGAAGCATACCGACCAGCGCGATACCATCCTGCGTACCTTTCTGGAAACCCGCGATCACCTCTCTACCGACGAGCTTTTCCGGCTGGTGCGTAAGAAAGACGCGAAGATCGGCTTCACCACCGTCTATCGCACGCTCAAACTCCTCGCTGAGTGCGGGCTGGCCAGTGCTGTCCCGTTTCCTGACGGCATGGCCCGCTATGAGCACCAGTTCAACCGCCGCAACCACCATCACATGGTTTGCACCGATTGCGGGGCGTCGGTGGAATTCTTTTCTCCGGAAGTAACCAAGATTGAGGAAGAGATCGGGCGCAAGTACCACTTCGACGCCACCCGGCACAACTTCCAGATCTATGGCGTGTGCGAAGACTGCCGCAAAAACAGCCGCCGCGTTTAGTTAACTTCTCCTGAAATCTGGCTCCATGCGCGAAGGTGAGTTGCCGGCTCCCGGTACAATGCTTGCGTGCTTCAGGTCCGCAAGTATCAGCCGGCAGATTTCCAACGTCTCCTTGAGATTGACCAATCCTGCTTCGTAGCGGGCATTGCCTATTCGACGCAGGAGCTGCGTTACTTCCTGGCGATGCCTACTGCAATATCGCTGGTCGGCGTGAATGGCGACCGCATTCTCGGATTCGTCGTTGCCGATCGCTTCCGGCCGCGCCGCGCGTCGCGCTCGATAGGCAAGATCATCACCATTGACGTGGCTCCGGAGGCGCAGCACGGAGGAATGGGCACACTGCTCATGAGTTCGGCGGAGCATGAGCTGAAACAAGCCGGTTGCGACTACGTATCCCTGGAGGTCGCCGTGGACAACGATCCGGCGCTCAATTTTTACAAGAAGCACGGTTACACCGTGCTGAAGGTGCTGCCCAGGTATTATCTGGATTCAATTGACGGCCTGCTGATGGGAAAGCGGCTGTAATCTCTTGGCAGTGCACGGGCGCCCGGACCTATGGCAGACTGCTGAGAAAGGTATTCATCTCGCGCCATACGTCGCCCTCATTGGAGACAAAGACGTAATGATCTGCGTGGGGCAGCCGTATGATACGGGCCTTAGGAACGCCCGCCTCAAAAGCCTTGATTTGCGCCTCAGCTTTTTCCGTATCTCTGGCTTCAGCCGCCGCGCGCTGTGCCGGATCGCCCGGTAGGGGTCCGTTGGATACTGGCACCGCATAGATAGCGAGAACCGGAACCTTAATGTCAGTGTATTTCTGTTCTCCGGCAAGGATCGCTCGGGATGGCCCTGGCAATTTAAGCGTGCGCAGGTTTGCGGGTTCCAACTCCACGTCCTTTAGCGCTTCCTTCAGCTCTTTTTCCAATTGAGGAAGGTCGGTTGCCAATAGCTCTTGTATGATCGGCGCGCCATCCTGACCACTGCCGAAGCCCACGAGATCCAGCTTTTTCTTGAGTTCGAGCGCATCCAGATTCAGATCGCCGCGGGAGCGATCATAGAAGGCGTGAGCATAGCCAGCATCCAAGTAGATGAGCCCCGCGATTTTTTCCGGATGCCTGCTGCCGATCGAGCTTAGTTCTTCACCCGCGATTGAGTGACCTGCCAGGACCGGCCTGTCCAATTTGAGCGCGTCAACCACCGCAAGCACGTCGTCGCCCAGTCGATCTGCTGAATATCCGGAATCAGGAGCGCTGGATGCGCCGAATCCGCGACGCGTGATGCCGTACACGTGGTATTTCGAGGTGAACTTGGTCGCGAACGTATCGAATACGTGCGCCGTGTTGCCCAAGCCTGCCAGGAAAACGAGAGGACGCCCTGTGCCGCCCCAGTCGAGCACCTCCAATCTTACGTTGGTATCAACGGCAATGAACTGAGTGGTGTGTGGAGATGGATCGCGCTTCCAGGCCGCCTCTTTGGTGGCACGGTGGAGTTCAAGCGGAAGCTTGAAAAGTTGAGTCCAACTTCCGGTAATGGTTTGTTTATCAGCGCTGATCGTTCCTTCATATTTGGCCTGGAGCAAGTCAAAATCTGCTTTCAGCGTTGAATCCTTGAATACCACTGCGTTTGCAGCCACCATATCCGGTGTTTGATCAATGCTGTACAACAAGGCGGTCAACGCGCCGGTGTCCTGCTTTTCGATATGCAAAATGATTCGCAAACCGAAGCCGGTGTGAAGTGTCCCTTGCCAGTCACCGGTAACGTCCTGGGCGAACAGGGTGCATCCCAGCAATATGAATTGCGCAACGATCCATAGCAGCCGCTTCATTGCGGTCACCTCCACGAAGTGGCCTTCGACGGCATGGTAGCATGAACAGCTCTGGCTTTTCGCTTACGCGTACGAGCATATTGAAGCGCAATTCCGCCTGTCCTGGAAGATAACAATAGAGTGATTCGATCAAAAACAATGAACGCAACCACGCGCCGTCCGTCCGCGCACGCTCCTCTCCGGATCGCCATCGATAGCGGCGGAACATTTACTGACTGTGTTTGGCTTGAGAACTCCACTCTGCGCATCCTGAAAGTCTTCTCCACTCCGGCTGACCCAGCGCAGGCTATTTCTGAAGCTGTCCACAAAATTGCCGGGGCAGCCGACGATGTTGTGGTTTTGCATGGGACCACCGTCGGCACCAACACGCTGCTGCAGCGCAAAGGTGCGCGTGTGGCGTTTGTCACGACAAAAGGATTCGAAGATTCAATTGAGATCGGCCGGCAGCATCGCCCCAAGCTCTACGATTTCTTTTTTGAGAGAGAGCCTGCTCTTGCGCCGGCGGAGCTGCGTTTTGGCGTGGATGAACGGACCTCGGCAGAAGGCAAGATTCTGTGCGCTCCCGACCGGCAAGGATTGGCGGCGATGGCCGCGCAAATTCGCGATCAGCAACCCCAGGCGATTGCTTTGTCGTTGTTGTTTTCATTCGCCAATCCGCAAAATGAGCAGGCGGTGATGGAAGCATTGGCCGCGCTGAACCTCCCGATCTCCGCCTCGCATCAGATTCTGCCGGAATTTCGCGAATATGAACGTGCTGGTACAGTCCTGGTGAATGCCTACCTGCAGCCGGTGATGCAGAGTTATCTCGAGAAGCTGCAACAGAGATCCGGCAGCGGGGGCAAAGCGGCGCGAATTTTTGTGATGCAATCCAGCGGCGGAATCACCGCTCTTTCCACCGCGGCAGAGCAGCCGGTGCGCACGGTGCTTTCCGGCCCGGCCGGCGGGATTGTAGGCGCGGCCGCGGTTGCGGAGCGCAGCGGCTTCGATCGCATCATCACTTTTGATATGGGTGGGACGTCCACCGATGTGGCGCTGGTGGATGGGAAACCCGCGACAACCAATGAAGCCGATGTCGCCGGCCTTCCTGTGCGCGTTCCTGTACTCGATATTCATACCGTCGGCGCAGGTGGCGGATCGATCGCCCGATTCGATGCCGGTGGAGCACTGCGCGTGGGACCGGAGTCGGCCGGAGCCGATCCGGGACCCATCTGCTACGGCAAAGGCGAACGTCCGACCGTTACCGACGCGAACCTGCTGCTGGGTCGTCTTCCGGCAGACCAGTTTCTTGGCGGGGATTTCCAGCTCGATGTTCCCCGCACACAAAAGCTGGTTGCCCAATGGCTGAAAGAGCAGGGAAGCAACCTCTCACTGGATGAGTTTGCCTCCGGCGTGGTGAGCGTGGTGAACGCGAATATGGAGAAGGCAATTCGCGTGGTCTCCATTGAACGCGGCTATGATCCCCGGCAGTTTTCTCTGGTTGCATTCGGCGGGGCGGGCGCCATGCATGCCTGTGAACTGGCGCGAGCGCTGCGAATTCCACGTGTGATTGTTCCTGCTTACCCCGGCGCGCTTTCCGCTCTGGGCATCCTGATCAGTGACGTGGTGAAAGATCATTCCCGTACCGTGCTATTGCACGTTCAGCCGATGCCACAACGGACCCGATCAGACCAAAAAAGTTTGCCGACCAGGAAGCTGGAGGCCATCTTTGCAGAGCTTCAGCGCGGGATTGCGGGCGAGCTGCAGAAGGAAGATTGGCAGGGAAGAGCCGTGTACGAAGCCACCTGCGATCTGCGCTATCGCGGCCAGGGATACGAGCTGAATCTTCCCTACGGTGCTGACGTGCTTGAACGCTTTCATGCCGAGCATCGGCGGCGCTACGGCTACAGCAGCCCGGAAAACGACGTTGAAATTGTGACGGTGCGCATGCGAGGCCGCGTTGCGTCGCCGGAGAAGCTTTCGCGGATGAGAATTCAGTCCGGGGCTGGCCAGCTGCAACCGGCCCGCGCCAAGGTATATTTCGCTGCCAAACGACATACGACGCAGATCGTGCCCCGGGACCACTTGCTCTTGAAACGCAAATATCGTGGTCCCGCGATTGTTACCGAATACAGTGCCACCACGGTCGTCCCACCCGGGTTCTCTTACTCTCTGGACGCATCCGGTAACCTGGCGATCAAAGTGTGAGCGCGCCAGAGTGAGTGGCATACTCCTACTATTTTTGGCCTAGCCAGCCGAACTCCGCCTTACGCCCGCAGCGTAAAGATCCCGGATAAGAAGGCTTAAGGTGATAAAGGGCTTGCAGCTTATTAGGTCAAAGCGTCATCCTAGTATTGTGTAAAGTGAGCTGCTGTTTGTGGATTGAGAGTCTCAGACGGTATTGCCTGAAGGGATCAGATCCGGATGCAATGTGCTTTCTGCGGGACTGAGAACCGTCCTGAATACAAATTTTGTGGCATGTGCGGCGTGCGACTGGAGCGCCGGCAAGCCGAGAGGCGTGCGCGACAGAGCGGTCCAAGCATCAAGTGTTCTTCGTGCGGCCATATGAATGAGACCGGCCTCAAGTTCTGCGGCATGTGCGGAACGCGTGTGGAGCGCCGTATGCAGGAGCGACGCGGAGCGGGAGATGAGGCTCGCGCCGCTGCTATCGCTAACGCGCAATTGCCCACGCCTGAAGCCTCAGGGCACGCGAAGACAGAACGCGCGTCCGTAGGCGCGACATCCACGGCAACCGCGGATCTTCCCGCACCCGGCGCCCGTCACAACGGCGAACCGGCGATCTTCCAAGATGAATCAACGAGCCGGGGCTCGACTGTAAGAACCACGCAGATGCATCGGTCGCCCGCTGGTGACTTTGAAATCAGAGATCCGCGTCGAGTGCATTCGGAAAGCACTCGTTCCGAAATCAGCGGCCCGTCATTTCTGGGGTTGAACTCACAGACGGAAGAGGGTGGTGAATATCTGCTGGAAGACGAGCCCTCGCACGGCGGGTTGCGCAAGCTGATCCTTCTCGTGGTTCTCGCTGCCATCATCGGACTGATATTTGTGCAGTGGCGGTCGAATTTGAAGGCCAACCCGAAGCCTGCGCCGGCGAAGGCGGAGCCTGCAGCCTCACCCGGTCCGCAGAGCAATAACCAGCCGCCTGCGCCTGCCAACGCTGGCCAGCCAGCCAATCAGTCCAAGGACCCGTCGGCAAAGGACAGCGGAAGCACTGATGCTGCTGCGAAGGACGATGCCAAAGTCCAGGCTGACAGCGAGATTCCTTCCGTGGTTCCAAAGGCAAACGCCGAGCCCACGGCGTTGGTCGCGAGCAATGACGACAACAAAGCCGCCAAGAGCGATGATGCGAAATCGAGCGACGATGCGAAACCCAGCGACGACGCGAAATCCATCCCCGATACAAAAGTCATCGAAGTTCGCCCTGACCACAAACCGAGCGCGGCGTTGATTCGCGCGCAACAGTATCTGCAGGGGCGCGGCGTTCCGCAGAATTGTGAACAGGGCTTGCTCTATCTGCGCGCGGCGACGGAAAAGAATGATCCAGGAGCCGCGATCCAGATGGCGGCTCTATACTCCAGCGGCCACTGCGTGAAGCAGGACCGCGTGATGGCTTATCGCTGGTTTAATTCCGCCCACGAGCTGGAGCCGGCCAACACGTGGATCCAGAGAAATATGGATCAACTATGGGCGCAGATGACGCCGCAGGAGCGGCATCTGGCGGGCTACTGATCGTCGGATGATTTTCTTTGCCTAGATTCCCAGCTTCTTGACTTCCTCGTTGTAGTACTTGCGATAGAGAATGTCCCATTCCTGGGTGCCTTCGGTGATGGTGCGGCGCTGGCTCTCGATTTTTTGCCGCGCGGCATGATCGATCTTCTCTTCCGCGGCCAGCAGTTCTTCCAGAATGCGCCGAGCCTCCATGCGTATGGAGTTTGGGTCCTCGATAAATTCCACCTGGTCCATGGCAGTCAGGGCGTCGGCTACGCTGTGCGCCAGCTTGTTTACCTTGTCACGAGAGAGCCTCACAGCACCGCCTTATATTTGCGCACCAGCTCGCCCTTCACTTTTTTGAACATTTCCTGGTAGCTGGCGCCTGCCTTCTGCATCTCGTCCTGGTATTGCTCCAGGATCAGCCGCACTTCATCATTAATACGGTCTTCGAGCTGCAGCTCTTCGAGCAGAGCAGTATTCAGCGCCGTAGAGACCTCATTGACGCTTTCAGCCTCGATAAATTCGCCAGCGATCAGTTTTTGGGCCACCTGCCGGGCTAGATACCCGACATATTCTTTGGAGAAGAGCATGCTTATTGTTCTGACGTATGTCCTTGAAAAGAATAGTTTAGCATATCGCGGTGCGAAGCACCTGAAGCGCAGTCATACTCTCCCTTACTCCGCCGTAATCGCGGTGACTATAGCGGATATCTAGTTCTTTGCGATCGTGCAATGACCGAGACCGGCTACCAGATCCTCACTCGCTCCTGTTCGCTCAGATACAGCTTTTGTCCGGGCTTCACGTTGAACGCCGGATACCAAGCGTCGATGTTGCGTACGGTGGCAGCTCGAAACTGTCCCGGAGCATGCGAATCGGTCATGATCTGCTGGCGGAGCGCGGCGTCCCGGGTTTTTGATCCATAGTTCTGGGCAAAGGCAATAAAGAACTGTTGATCGCCGGAGAATGCAGCCTGCTGCGGCGCGGGTTTCCCGCCCAGCGATGCGCGATAGCCATCATACGACGCGGCCAGGCCGGCCACGTCCGCAATGTCTTCTGCCAGCGTCTGCTCGCCTTTCACGTGCAGATCGGGAAACGGCGTGTAGGTATCGTACTGCGCGGCGAGTTTGGCCGTAGCGGCGTTAAAGTGCGCCAGATCGGCCTCTGTCCACCAGTTGCGCACGCGGCCTTTGGCGTCAAAGGCTGCGCCTTCACTGTCAAAGGTGTGGCTGATCTCATGGCCGATCACCGCACCGATGGCGCCATAGTTCACCGCAGCGGGAGCTTTCGGATCAAAAAACGGTGGTTCCAAAATCGCAGCCGGGAAGTTGAGGGCATTCTGTAAAGGCAGATTCACGGCGTTCACCGTTTGTGGTGACATGGACCACTCCTGGCGATCCACCTTGCTGCCCAGCCGGTTGACCTGGCGATGATATTCAAACAAATTGCCCCGCCATATATTGCCGAAAATATCGTCTGGCTTGATCTCCAGGCCCGTGTAGTCGTGCCAGTGCTCGGGATACCCAACGCCTACGTAAAGTGCATCGAGTTTGGTCTTGGCTTCGGCCTTAGTGGCAGGATTCATCCAGGTAAGAGCGTCAATACGCTTGCGGAAGGCGTCAGTGATATTTTTCACCATTGCCTCGGCCTGCGCTTTTGCCTGCGGCGAGAAATATTTGTTTGCGTAGATCTTTCCCACCGCATCACCGAGCATGCCATCGACAACAAACACCCCTCTTTGCCAGCGTGGGCGCTGTTGCGGTACGCCGGAGAGCGTTTTGCCGAAGAAGTTGAATCGTTCTTCGGCTACTGCCTTGGGTAGAAAGGGGGCGTAATTTTCTATCAGGTGATAGGCCAGCCAGTCTTTCCAAGTATCGAGCGGCACAGATGCCACCAGCGCGGACTCACCGGCAAACGCTGTTGGCTGCCAGACCGTGAACTCTGCCTGCTTTTCCAGGCCCGCGCCGCGGAAGTACTCCGCCCAATCCAGGCCCGGAGCTTTCGCGTCGAAGTCTGACTGCTTCCAGGTATTGTTGGCTTTGTGGATATCGTCGTTCTCGGCCAGGGTGAGATGCTTCTCCGCGATGGAATGCTCCAGGTCAAAAATGGCTTTGGCGCGGGCATCGGTGTCTGTGAAGCCAGCCAGCTTCAGCATCGCCGAGACATGGATCTGATAAGCGCTACGCAATTCGCGCATGTGCGGCGAATCGTCGAGGTAGTATTCGCGATCGGGAAGCTCGAGGCCGCCCTGCAGCAGATAGGCCGCGTAGTGCTCGGAATCGTTGAAGCCGGGCGCGGTCCACAGTCCGAACAAATTGGGAGTATGGAAATTGGTGTTGTTCAGGGCATCCACGTCGGCGCGCAGAGTCTCTCCCAAAGCATGCGCCAGTTCTTTCTTGTCCTTGATGGCCTTGATTGAATCCAGATGGGCCTGCAGCGGCGCCAGGCCGCGTGAGTCGATGGCCGCTTCATTCATGTACGAGTTGTAGAGATCGGCGATCTGCCGCTCACTGGAACCTGCCGGCGCGGAAGACTTGGCGGCTTCCGCAATCAAGTCAGCTGTGCGCTTGTTGGCTATGTCGGAAAGACGGGTAAAGACGCCCACGCCGGCGCGGTCCGGCGGAATAGAAGTGCGCTTGATCCAGCCGCCGTTGGCGAAAGCGTAGAAATCATCGCCCGGCACCACGGATCGATCCATATTCGCAAGGGCAATGCCGTGAGCCACAGGCTTTGCGGCTTGCTCCTGCGCTGAGTTGGAAACCCACGAGGCGACAAGCAACAGGGTGAATACTGCGGCGAGGGATAGTTTCATGGAGATCTTGTCCATGAATCTATTCTATGTGAGTGGGACGTAGTGCGTTAAGCGGCTCTGAGGGGTTGCGAGATCGCCCTCAAAAAGACAATCTATTGGCGGGAGTCATCTGGACCACGTCCGTGGCGCAAAAGAGTTCGGCGGCAAGTAGCGTGATTCGCCTCATGCCGCCGAGAAATGGTTACTAACGAGCCCAGCCCTGTGAACGATTACGCGGCGGGATGCTGCAGGATTTTGGCTAAAGCATTGAGCCGTGCGGAGTCCGCCTGGTTCTTGACCGCACCGGCTTCTTTTGCCAACGACGCTGCCATGCTGTTCAGCTTCGCTACGGCGTTCTTGCTCATGTGTGAAGTTTCAGCGGTGTGAATGGCCTTTTCGAGAGCCGCGATCTTATCCGCCGGCAGAGCCTGCGACCGCGACAATTGATCCAGATATGCCTTGGCCACCACCAGTTTGGCCGGCCATACGAGCTTTTGCTGGTTTTGCACGTTCAGCTCTTTTACCTTGACCGCCTTGGCAGCGTTGATTTCATTCTGCGTCAGGAATTTGGTGGGCGTGAGTTCGAACACATCCAGGCCGCGCGCGATCTCAGAGCCGTAAATGTAGCCGTTGTACCAATAGGCTGACCAATCGCCGCCCAGCACCAGCATTTTTGGATCAATGGGCCCACGATCGAAGTAGGCAATTTCCTGCGGGTGAGCTGCGTCAGTAAAGTCCACAACGGAGATGCCGCCCTGATACCAGGCCTGAACTTCGATATCGCGGCCGGGAACAGGAATCAGCGATCCGTTGTGCGCCACGCAGTTTTCCGTGTCACCCTGCGCAGCCGGCATCTTGTAATAGTTCTGGAACGTCAGCTTGTCATTTTGCAGTGCGAAGATTGCGTCTGCGCCCCACTTATTCGGGTCATTGGCACGGCAACGCGCGCCCAGGCCGCCGCCCCACTCATCGGTAAACACCACTTTGCTTCCGTCGTTGGAGAACGAAGCTGAATGCCAGTAGGAATAGTTGGGATCGTTGACCGCGTCCACGCGCTTGGGATTCACCGGGTCCTTGATATCGAGCAGAATGCCGTTTCCGGAGCACGCGCCCGCTGCGAGGCCGATGGCCGAATACACAGTGATGTCGTGGCACTGGTCAGTATCTTTCGGCTTCTCTGCGCCCTTCTTGCCGTGAGTTCCACCATTATTCAGACCGTTCATCGCGCCCGTACGTGCATCGATGAATACCCGGGGGCTGGAGACAATCTTCGCGTCCTGCGGGTGGGCCACCGGAACCTTGATCACCTCGATGCGAAACAGCGCTGTATTCGGATCCTTGTCCGGAGTTTCACCCGAGCAGCCGGCCAGCTCTTCGGGCTGGCGGACAAACGATGTACCCGACACGTAGATATAAACATTGTCCTTGTCGTTGGGATCGACCACGAGAGTGTGAGTGTGCGATCCACGGCATGTCTGCACGGCCCCAACCTGTTTGGGATTCTTAATGTCAGAAATATCAAAGATTCTTACGCCGCGGAAACGGTCCTTCTGCGCGGAAGGCAACGGACGTTTCTGCTCCTTCTCCTCGCTTGCCGGTGGGGCAGGATCAGGAGGAAAGCCCTGCGTGCCGCAATCCAGCCGCCCATTAGGCATCTCTACCGACATGAAGAGCAGGTTCTTGTACACCGAAACGTCACCCTGGCCGCCAGGGCATACCAGCGAAGTCAGCAGGGTGGCTTTTGCCGGATTGGAAATGTCAAAGATGTTTACACCGTAGAAGTTTCCCTGGAAGAGGTGGTTTCCCTGGAACGCAAGATCTGAGTTGGCGAAAGCAAGCTGCGCGATCACCAGCTGCATCGGCTTCGGGATCTTCGCGAGACTGCCTCCGCGGAGCTGGCTCAGCGTCTTCTGCACCTTGGGATCGTCGGGATCGGTGGAGCTGAGTTGAAATGCCTCAGGCTTTTTGAGAAGCACGAGATGCTTCATGCCCATCGATGCTTCGCCTGCGTTATAGAGGCCCGGGGCGAGCTTGGCACGAGGATCGTTTGCATCGGATCCCGTCATGCCCGGGGGCAGTGCGGGAGCAGCTTCTGGAGCAAACGGGTTCCCGTTGTCCCCGTCGGCTTGCTGTGCAGCCGGGGCCGGAGTCGGCGTCGGGGTCTGCGCTTGTGCATGCTGCCGGTTGAAACCAAAAAATAAGATGATTGCGGCGACCGCCAGACGAAAAGCGATACAGGGCACTCGATTCATTGTTTCTCCTCTGGAGTTTTCTTCTCCAACATTGCTTGCATAATTCTGATTTCGGCACGCTGGCCGGTATCCACGTCCGTGGCGAAGTTGAACACCTCAGCGTCCTGGCCGGCGCCGGCGGCGTCAAACAAGTCCTTCACCATTGTCAAAGCACCGTTGTGATGCTGAACCATTCCGGTCAAAAACAGGTGATCGAATTCGGCATCCTGCGCTTTGCGCAACGCCTCCATTTGTTCGGGTGTAAGCATGCCGGGCATAAGAGGCATCGGATGGCCAGACTTATCCATGCCGGGCATTCCCGGCATTGCCATGGAGACCGGTTCTTCCCGCGCAGTGAGCCATCGTTTCATGAAGTTGATTTCATCCGTCTGGGAGCTGCTGATGCGGGCTCCGAGCAAGCGAAGTTCTTTATTCTTGGTATGTGAAGGGATCAGCGCCGTCATTTCTACCGCCTGGGCATGATGCATGATCATGCCTTGCATGAACTCCACGTCGGCCGGCGAACGTGGCGGCAGCTTTGCGGTTGTGGACGCAGGTAATCGCTTGCTGGGGCTTCCGGGCGCTCCCGGCTGAACCACGACCGGAGCCGGCGGGGCAACCTGCTGTGCGACAGCACCCGAGCAGAGAATTCCAGATGGACCGATGGTCGCCAGAAGCAGACCACACAGCGCTGTGAAAGCTCGCGCACGGCCGGGGCCGCCCTCATCGCATAAAGGATTAAGCCAGCAGTTCAGAGTAATTCCGGGCAGTTTCATGGGTGTGACAAAGAACTTGTTAGTGAATACTATCACTTCCCGGGCTTCTCGCCAGCCACTCGCGATGCTGGCCCCGGGCCGTGGCGGGTCAACAGCAACGAAGAAACCAGGATTCTCGTGTGCAGCGATCACCTTGTACCGTCCAGATTGGCCCATTCGCCTGATTGGATGAAGCTGGCCCAATAGAACGGATGGGTATGCCCCTTTTGCCTGAGCATGGCGAGTTGCGCGCGATGAAGCGCTTCGCCCCGCCCTAATCCTCTTTTCAGACCGGTGTAATACGAGGTCATCATCTCGCGCGTGATTTCATCGCTTACCGGCCAAAGGCTCATCACCAGGGTTTCGGCGCCGGCCAGGACAAACGCTCGCCGCAATCCGTAGACGCCTTCGCCGTTCTTAACGTCGCCGATTCCCGTGTCGCAGGCGGAGAGGGTTACCAGCTTCGTTCCCCAGAGGTTCAGGTTCGATGCTTCCAGGGCTGTGAGTATGCCGCCGCCAACCTGATCATGGTTGGAATTTGCGCCCGCCAGAGCCAGCCCCGAACGCATGAGAGGATTTTCCAGTTCGCCGGCGGCAACACCTGTTTTTGTGCCCGTTGGCGTTGCATTTCCTTGGTCCTCCAGGAAGAAACCATGGGTGGCGATGTGCAGGATTCTTGGCGCGTTCACTTGTTCAAGAGCAGCCTTGGTGGCATCAGCTCCGGTGAGCATTTGTGCGTCGGGGAATAGAGCATGAATCGCCCGCGCCTCTCGTTCAGAACCGATGAGAGGAGCAAAGTAGATATCGGAGAGTTTTTGCCCGGAGGTGATGCTTCGGCGCCCGGTGGCCGCGGTTCCCAGAACCGGTTTTGCCGTTTTAACCAGCAGCTTATTTCCCGGCGAATCAAACAACGGATCGGCGACCAGTAACGGCGGGTTGTTGTTGGGGCGTGGCTTCTGCAGGCGGAGCAGATCGCGCCCCGTGGTCAGGTAGGTAACGGAAAACTGCTGCACCAGGTAGCGGTTCTGCTCATCCAGCAGTGCCTCGAACGGGATGAGATCAAGTTCCCCATCGGGCGCGATCAGGAGATGAGTCGCGTCGCCCACCAGGGGCCGAATGGGCTTGAAGATTTTTGCGTCGGCGGCGTGCGCCAGCTGCTGTACATCTTTGCGGCCTGGGTCTTGCAAGGCTTGCCGCAGAGCGTCAGCCACTTTGTCCACTTCTTTCGTTTTGCCCAGGTCAGCCCACTGAATGTCGCCTTCATGGCGGATGATGTAGACGCAGTAGCGCGGATCGTAAGACCCCTCTAGAAGATGCTGACCTGAAAAATCGGGATGATAAATCGCGAATTCAACCAGTACGGCGTCGCCGGGGATTGCGGACCGGATCGCCTCCAGGGTGATTGCGTCCATTTTCTCGAAGTAGCCTGAGCCTTTCTCGCTGATATCACGTTCAAGTTCTTCTTTTTTTTCTTCCAGGCGATGAAGTTGCTGAAGGTATTCCCCAGGTCGCGCGTTTCCCGGACCGCTGAGTGCGATCTTGGCCAGTTGGGTGTCTGTACCGCCGAGCTCGTCAATCAACTTCTGATCGTCGGGCTTCATGTGTGCTCGAATGGCCGCGAGGTTTCCCGACATTGAATCCAGTACCAGGGCTTTTCGCCGCAAAATCGTGAGGGCAGCCAGCTCGGCTGCGGCTTTGTCTTGCGGAGCTGTTTGAATATGGAATGAAACGATGAGATCTGTTCGGACTGCCATCCATTTGCTGTAAGCCAGCCTTTGTCTTTCCGAGCCGGTAGCAAGGTTGAATTCGATTTCCTTATCGACTACTTCGGCCGTTCGCTGCTGGTATTCCAGGGCGTGAGGCTTGTCGCCCATCTCGCCATATAGCTGTGCCAGATTGGTAATCGCAGCGCGGGTCAGGGCATGGTACGGGCCGGCTGAAGTCTGCAGAATACCGAGAGCGCGCTGGAAGTATTCGGCAGCTTTGGTCAGCTCGTTCTGGTCCCAATAGACGTTGCCAATGTTGATCAATAGGCCGGCCGTGTCGGGATTCGTAGCTCCTATTTCCCTTTTCCGAATGGCTTCGGCCCGTTCCAGCAACTCCAGAGCGCGCGTGTATTGCTTTTTCACTCGCGCAATGGATCCCAGATTCTGCAGGGATGGCGCCAGCATGTAAGAGTTCGGCCCGAATTTCTTTTCCAGCCCTTCCAGAGCCTTTTCGGTCAGGGGCTCTGCGCGGTCGTAGTCGTTCTGTTCGAGATAGACATGCCCGAGATCGTGCGTCAACTTGAGCGAGATAGCGTCGTCGGGTTCGAGTGTCTTATCAGCAATGGCGGATGCGGCTTTAAGCCTCGACTGAGCTGCCGTAACATCACCTCGCCGCAGGCGATAGACAGATATGTCTGCGAGGGAGCCTGCAACCCAAGGATGCTCTTCGCCCAGCGTTTTTCGGAAGATGTCCAGTGCTTCCTCTTCGTATTGCTCGGCCTTGATCATGTCGTATCTGGCTTTATACGTCCCTCCCAGATAACTCAGAGCCAGGCCTTCTCGAGGATCCTGCTTTGGCGCCACTTCCTCGTACACGGCGATCGAGCGACTCAGCATTGCATCAGCATTCTCGAGGTTGCCTCGGATGAGCGCCAACTGACCAACCCGCATGGCCAGCTCGCCGATGTATGCATCGTCAGGATCCAACGACTTTTCCGCGTCTTCGAGAGCTCGCTGCGTCAGGTTGAGAGCTTCTTCCGTTCCGCCGAAGTCGCGTAGAGTGGCTGCACGGGTAGCGAGCTTATGCGCCTCGAATTCCGCCTGGTCCTTGTCTGTAGCGGCACGCTGTTCCCCGATTTGAATTTGATAGCGGCCGGCAGCAATTTTCGGGTAGCTTGCCTTGACTTTCAGCTGATACACAGCCGTCGAGTCTGCTGCGATGCCCAGCTTTTCGACGCCGGTGAGCCTGCTTTCCGAGTCGTACTCGGCCAGCACCGCACCCGTGTTGTCCAGCACCTGCACTGTGACATCGACGCCACGCTGCTCCACGACAACTTTGGCATACTGGTGTTCCGGAACGTCGAGGCGATACCAGTGAGTTTCCGCGCCGGACAATTCACGTTCAATGGGCTTTCCTGGCTGGAGCAGAGGCATTGGCGCCGGTTGCTGTGCCATGGTTACCAGAGCAGGATTAGCAATGCCATCAGAGGCGGCCGCATGCCCGGTGGCTTGCGCGATTAAAGAGGTAATGCACGTGCCAAAACAAGCACAAAACACCAGCGCCCTAAGTATGTTCGTTGAGTAATGGACAATAATTTTGAGTAGGAAACAGACGACAGTTTTCCTCATGCGAATCACCCCGCGCGGATGAACCCGATGCACTTAGAAGGGACGCTATTTTAGCACCAGGGACGGGCCAGCGGAGACTATCGGCATATCAAATAGACCATGGTTTTGTAAGGAATTGAAAAGTTGAGCAGGTAGTGGGACCAACCTGCCTGCGAGCTTAGGCTCAATAAACGAGTGCAGGCTAGTGAGAAGGGAAGCCGGAGCAGGACTGGTTTTGGTTTTCGACTTGGGCCAGCTGATCACGCAGGCGCGCAGCTTCGGCGCGATACTTTGCCGCTTCGATACGGTACTTGACGGCCGGGACGCGGCCCACTGCATCCATAACTTTCGCAAGCGCATCCTTCTTGTCCTTGCCAAAATGTTCGAGCTGATCGGCGTAAGCTTAGCTGGATTGTCGTCGCTGCCAGAATTGCGAATTGGGCCAGTGCAGCACGGCGCCGTAAAAATGACGGCGCACAGACAGATAGGCTTGGTAGGTTTCCTGCACCCAGTTGTCGTAGGACCCAAGGGCGTTTGGGTCGCCTGCAAAATGGCGGGCAATTGCCGCGGCACATTGAGTTGCAGTCTCGATAGATTTAAGTACGCCCTGCCCGGAGAGCGGATCGAACGCAAGGGCCGCGTCGCCCGTAGCTATCCAATTCGCGCCGACAAGGGGACGGCGCACCAGGGAGCCGGCCGAGATGACCAAAGTAGGCGTGGGAATCCGTCCGCGTCCGGCGCGCTCGAAGGTCAAGGGCGCCAGTTCAATCAGCTTATGCCAAGTGCCGGCATTCCATAGATCGGAATCGGTCATGTAGGCAAAGACCATACGGGCATCTGGCAGTGGGGCAGAGTACCACCACCCGTCTTCGACGGCTTCGATCAAAGCCCACTGCGCTGGTTCGGAGAGCTTACAAAACGTAACTGCCCCGATCAGCCGGTCCGCCACATCGGCCTGCGCTCCCAACCGGCTGGCGAGCAGAGCCTTGCGTCCCGTGGCGTCTACCAACATGCGGGCAGAGAAGGTGACGTTGTTTTTGTCATGAGTCACGTCGAGCCGGCACTGATCGCCCGTCATGGTGCAGGATTTCACATGGGCGGAGAGGAGCAGCTCGGCTCCGGCGTCGGCAGCAGCGCCTGCCAGCATGGCGTCAAAGCGGGCGCGATCAACGTGCCAGCCGCAACCATACGGATTGAAAAGGAAATCGCGATGGCGCGCGGCCGGCGACTCCCACGAAGAGCGGATACCGTAAGACTCCAGTCGATCGGACGAGAGAAATCGATCCCAGACACCCAGCTCGACCAAAGGTTTGCGCACGTCTGGTGGCAGCGTCTCGCCAACGCGAACGTTCTCGTAGGCGGATTGCTCGATCAACGCAACATGGAACCCACGGCGGCTAAGATCGAGCGCGGTGACCGCACCGGCGGGTCCGCCGCCGGCCACTAAAACGTCAAAGCAATGCCTCACGGCGGTCAGGGTTAGAGCGTTCGCTCGGTTTCGATGACTGCATCGCCACTCTGCACAAGGAACCCCAGACCGCTCCAGAAATTCACCATGTCCTGAAAACTGTTCAGACCTCGGTCCCACGCCACGTAATTGTTGGAGGTCGCAGTAAAGACGTTGTCGGGGTGTGCCGACGGCCACCAGGATAAAGGAGATTGGAAGGCGCAGTCGAAGAAGTCTGCCTGCCAGGGTATAGCCTGCTGCTTGCTGAGGTCACCGGCACTCAGTTGAGTCCCATCGAGCCGGAAGGGTTCGACATACGGGTACACATCGCGGGTGAAAAAGCTGGTCTCGATTCCAGGGAAAAACGGACCGCCGCTGCAGTTCTCCAGAGCCGCGCGAGTAAGGCCGTCAGGAGTGATGTTTGTAGCGGGCGCAGGAGGTCCAACCCAATCATTGATGAAATTACCGGCAGCCCAGTTTTTCATCGCATTGTACTGCGTCGGAGTCAACGCATGGTTCGCCCAATGACCGGTGTTCGGGCCTCCGTGACCTCTGATCCCGAAGACATCGGCGAAGAAATCCGTCCAAACGGCCGGCATGAGATGTGGAGTATCTACCGTGGGGGTAATGGCCGGATTGCGCAACGCCTGGAATACGAGGTTTCGCTGGTCGGCGGTGGCCGGCGGCGGAATAACGGTTTGTAGCGGGTTATGGTTGTTGCCGATTTTGGTAGTAACCCACTGATAGTCTATCGCGCGCTTCAGGATAGGGTAGATATCGTTTGTGAACGACGGGGTCGCCGGCACCTGGTAGCCCAGGCGATCGACCGCGGTCTGCAACAGCGCGTCGTAGA
Organism: Candidatus Angelobacter sp.; assembly: GCA_035262465.1. Lineage (GTDB taxonomy): Bacteria > Acidobacteriota > Terriglobia > Terriglobales > Acidobacteriaceae > Angelobacter. The sequence goes on from DATFSU010000005.1 coordinate 68,957, forward strand.
GACTAATGATATGGAAGATCGGCGGTGCAAAACGCGGCGGAGGACAGATCACCCACGCGCCGCTGGCCTGAACGGTTTGATTGCCGTGAAGTGTCACCGTCGCGGTCACCGGACCGTCGGAAACGTCATCGTGCCAGCCGTCGTTGTTGGCAAACTGCACGAGCGGCGCGTTGGTGGGCGAACTGGAAGAACCGAATCCGCCGAGTACGAGAAGACGGCCGCTTCCGTCGGTTTGAATTTCTCCGAGCGGCACTGGGGTTCCCATGAAATGACCGGTATCGAAGAGCGCGGCGCCGTTGGGACCGGTGATCGTGCGAGGCCCGGGTGTAATCATGAGGGAGCTGCGATCGGTAACCGATGCGTTGCGGAGTGGGCCTGTATGGCCGATACCGGCGAACGCGTTAAATGCTGCCTTCGTGTTCGCGAGTTCGACTGTCCAGGTGATGTTGGCGACGGATGAGGTAATCTCGCCCATAAACACGCCGTTTTCCCAGCCGTAAATGCGGAAACGGGCGGCCTGGCGGCGCACACGACCCTGCGCGTCCTTGTAGCCATTCGGGGGAACAATCACTGACCCCGGAATCTCAGGTCCCACGTAGAACCCGGACGTTGAATCATCAGGGCAGTTGCCGATCCTGGCGACGCCAATCGAGGGGAAAATCTTGAAAACCCAGCTCATCTGTAAGTTCCTCCGCCTAACCCAACGGCGAATAGGGAGCGAGTTTATAAATCGCCTTTGCGGTCGTCCTCGCGCCGGATCCGAATCTGTTCATGGACACCCGCTGCATCTCCATCCACTGCGCGTCTCCATCCAGCCTGGACCATGCCTGCTCGCGGGCAGCCAGGTCGTCAAACGGGACCACGTAAGTAAACCGCGGCAGATGTTCACCGGCAACCGTAGCTCCCGCCACAATCGGATCAACGCCAATACGGCTGAGAACGGATCTAACTTCTGGCGCCGGCCCCTCGTGCCACGCGGGTGCATGCCAGGTTCGAACTTCGAATAAGCCCGTCTTGGCGAACGCCGCCTCTGCCGGGAATCGCACCGAATCCTCGCTGACGATCAACACCTGAGATCGAACCTCATCGAGCACCTGCGCCGACTCCATTCCCGCCCAGGCGCGGCGGACGTGCGGATCAGACGCGATGCGGGCACGCACGTCGAGCATCTCATTGAAACTGGAGTACATCGTGAGCAGCAGCGTTTGTGGTGTATGAGGCGCGACGACAGCCTCAAGGCACATTCTGGGGGTGCTGCGCAACTGGTTCACGCAGGGAAGCAACGTTTTAGCAATATAGGAGCGAAGATGCTGCTCCTGAGCGGCACCGCTGACGCAAAAGCTTTCCCATGCGATCACGCGCGTCCCATTTTCGGGTGGCATGTTTTTTGCGAATGCGGAAAATGTATTGAGCGCGCCGGCTCCGCCAGCGGAGAGCCCAAGCCAATATAGCGCAGAGCGACGGGAGATCATGTGAAACAACCCTTTCCCCAAAGATCTGGAGGCCGCATGCACGCATACGACCCGACTTCGGTCCACTCAGCCCGTGCTGCATTCTCCTCTCGCACATCCCGGCTGTCAATGCAAAAAAGAACGGCAAACGGACTGCGCAGGAATTAAACAGAACCAAGCGGCGGGTTTCTGCGTCTGCTGCAGGTAAAGCGACACCGGCAGTTGGATTGCGAAAGAGCGGTTGAGTTTTGAAGGCGCAGCGTCGCTTCCTGACGGAAATCGCACATGGTTTTTATATGCGTGACTGCCAAGGAGGGCTTTAACGCGAGTTGCGGCTACCGGAAGCGCGAGTAACGGGTCAGCGTATATATCTGACTACGCCGTCAGGCGCCGACTGCCAACAAAGGATCACCTCGGTTGATCGCTAATGACGAGACGATGAAAAGAACGATGCCATCGGCTGGGCTGATGGCCGTTTGCAGCACGTGCCCTTCGCAATCCTTAATGTAGCCCAAATTCTGCCCGGCCTTGACTCGATCGTTGACCGCGATCGCGGGATACCAGAAACCTTCGTGTTCACTGCGCAACCAAAGGAAGTGTTCGAGAAGTGTGCACGGCACGGTGTCCGGAGCATTACCTGGAATCATTTTCAGGTGGCGCATCAGGCGGTTGAGGCCATTCGTATGGCAGAAGACATCCTCGGCGGTCCAGATTCCCTGTCCGCCGGCCTCAGTCAGGATGGACGGGATGCCTGCGCGTGATGCCGCGCAGAACGTTGACCCGGGGGTCTCGCTGCACACCAGAAAAGGAATGCCGAAGACCTTGGCCATTGCCAGCGACGCTTCGTCAACACGCATATCGCCGGAGCGATAGAAAATCGTGAACGGAACCAATGCTTCGATCAGATCTCCGCCATGTAAATCTACGTAATAATTCGCTTGCGACATTACGTTGCGAAACAACCAATCGGCGATCTGTTCGGAAGCGCTACCCTGCGGATTACCGGGAAATACGCGATTTGGATTTTTGCCGTCGAGAGGGCACACGTAAATAGAACGCGCACTGAACGCCGGCACATCCACAATCGGCACCACGATCACGCGCCCGGAAAGGCTTCCCGGATCAAGAGAACGTCCGAGTTCGAGTGCGGCGGCGATACTGGCGTACTCAGCCGCGTGGACGCCAGCAGTCACGACGAGCGTCGGCCCTTCGCCGACTCCATTGATGAGCCACATCGGAAGCCGGTAAGGCTGGCGTTGGACTAGAAATTCGTTCACACCATACTGCTTTTGCCCGTGTGGGGCTGAGAGCGTACCGACCGATAGCACGTTTCTTGACATATGCGTTGTTCGTCCTCCGTCGCTTGCGAACGCCTGGGCGATCATTGTGGCACAAGAACGAGGACTCACAAGAACGAGGACTCACAAGAACCAGGACTCACAAGAACCAGGACTTGCCGAATCCGTCAGAGCTTGATGGACTGCTACGGATCTAAAGAATAAAGAAGATGTTGGGGTGGGTAGTGGGGGTCGAACCCACGACATCCAGAGCCACAGTCTGGCGTTCTGCCACTGAACTATACCCACCGTGACAGGAGAACTCTATTTTACACGATTCATGGCGGTTATCGGCGCGGACGGCAACGGCCGTTGATTGTCTTGCGGGCGAGGGGAAAGACACCAGCATAACCAGAGCAGTTCTTGCTAAAATTGAAGATGAGATCATATGTTGGAGGGGAAAAGGAATGTATCCAGAAGGAATGGTAGCGCCGATGCGCCAGGAGCTTACCGGTGCAGGCATTGATGAGGCGCGTACAGCGACGGACGTGGAAAACGCCATCCGGCAGAAGGGAACGCTGATGGTGGTGGTGAATTCTATCTGCGGGTGCGCCGCAGGACGCATGCGCCCCGGGGTGCGCGCGGCCATCCAGAGCGGCGTGCGGCCGGACCACATGATCACCGTGTTTGCCGGCCAGGACCGCGAGGCAACCGAAGCTGCCCGGCAGCATTTCACCGGTTATCCTCCGTCTTCGCCATCCATCGCCTTGTTGCGCGATGGCCGGTTGGTTTACATGATGCAGCGCAGCGACATTGAGGTCAGCGACCCGATGACCATCGCCTCCCGGCTGAAACAGGCGTTTGAAAAGCATTGCGTGAAAGCCAGGATATAGGCTTCAATTCTGTTGCTTCGCTCCAAACCGCCACGGAACTTGGTATCACTTCAGATTTTTTCAGCTCCAGGAGCAGCGGGCTCGCCACGCAAGCCGGGCTCGCCCTCACACTCTCTGCTTAGAAGAAATCGCCGTGTTCCCGCAAGCTTCTGAGCAATGCGGAAACACGGCTTTGATTTTTGCATTCGAACGTGGCCGGCTTGCGTGCCGAACCGCGTGCCTCAGACGCAGAAAACCGTCCGGTGAAACGATGGCCACTGGCGGTTTGGAGCGAGCGACAGAATTGATCCGCCAGCCTACTTCAGCTCGGTGATAATCGCGCGCTGTTTTCCCTTGATGAGCGTTTCCGTGTGCGTCCGGTCACGGGCATTGAACTTTACAGTACCGGCAGTGTATTGGGTTACCGTGGACTTTCCATCCGGAGTGGTTGAACTCAGATCACCATCCTCAAGGAACCACGCTACGACGTCTTTATCGTGGAAGTGCATCGGCGTAGCCACATTGGGCTGCCAGGTGTAATCCCATACGATGACGCGCGCGTTCTCCAGCAGCTTTTTCGATCCCGGGCGGGGAAAGCCGAGAGGATAGCCGGTCTTATTTTCTATCGGCGGCACGGGATGATCCTTCAGGTCGATTACCAGCAAATGACCGAAAATCTTCGCCTTTGCGCCTTTAGGAAGGAAGGTCGCAGTGCCCGAGGCAGAGACAACCACGGCATCGAGTGGTTGAGCCGCTACGGTGTAATCGGAAGCATCGCGCACGGTAACCCGGTCATTATCGATGGCAGGCTTCAGTGTCGCTTGCGTTGAAGTCTGGAACAGCATTGCGCACAGCAGCAGCATACGAATCATGGGGACCACCTTTCTGCCGAAGCAAGAATTGCAGCATGCGATTCTCGAACTCGCTTCCCGCGAACCGCGCCATGATAAGCCCGTCCGAAACAGGATGCAAACGCTTCGTCCCAGGCATGAGTTGATCGTTGCTACGGCTGGAAAAACGAATGGCGCAGAGATCTCAGGTTGTTTCGATCTCTGCGCCAGTTGAAACGTCAGGCGATGAAGCTATCTGGTTCTAGCGGTCGTCGCGATCTCCTCTGCAACCACCGCGATCATCGTCGCCATCGCGGTCGCCGCGTGGAATCGCGCCTTCGGCAAACAGGCTGGAAAGATCGTTCGCGTGGATTGCGTCACCCAGGAAGAACGGTCTCGTCACGTGGAAGATTTCCTGCATGGTGCGCAGATCGGACGAGTGGGTGAGGAACACATCGCTGGCAAAAGGAACGCCGCCCTCATTGGGATGAGCTTCGGGAGAAATAACGATCTCGCCAATCGTGTGGGTCAGGTCATCCGGGTTGTCGCCGGAGACGCCGTCGCCCTCGGCTTCGTCCCACCAGATGATGATCGCGCCATGGTCGTTGTAGGCCTTGGAAGCCATGATCACGGGAATCACCTGCTGCAGGAAGAAGTCTCCTTGCAGGATGTTCGCCGCGTCGCCAGTCACGCCCTTGAACCCGCCCGTGAGTGCCGTGTGCTGATCGTTGAACTGGTTTGGCGTGATCCAGTTGTATTGCGCCAGCTTGTTGCTGGCCAAATCAAGGAACAGCTGTTGCAACGGAGCATATTGCAGACGCTCAGGATTCGCGGTTGTAAGATCATTGCCGCCGTTGCTGTCGGTGAAGTACGCCTGCGGATTGTGTTTTACGGCGTAATTGAACTGCGCGGAGCCGTTGAACTGGTTGACGCCGCTGACAAAAATTCCGGAGTGGCTCTTGATCGGAGACGTCCATTGAGCCTGGGGCAGAACCACGTTGTCGAAAGACGTGCCGTCCGGCACCAGATCTATATCTTCCTGATATGACTTCCAGCTCACCCCGCAGCGATCCAAGAGACGGGTCAGGTGCAGCTGATTGTCCACATTGCTGGTCTGCAAGGTGCCGCTCGCTGGTGCAAAAGGATCGTTATCATTGAAAACACCAAAATTCGTGCCGGCTTCCGCCCAGATGTAATTGGGCTCGGATGGGTGAATGTGAGGATTGGCGCCGCCCGCGGTAGCCAGAGCATTGCGATAGTTCGAGGCGTAGGACACCTGCTCGCTGATATTGACCTTATGGCCATTAATCGTGGCGGTCGCGGTTCCGTTCACCAGGCTGTTGATGAAGGGCGCGTTGGGATTTTGAAAAATCTGCTGGATTCCGCCGGAAAACTGGTTGGCCGGCTGGGTCCAGTTGTGGTTTTCCATCGCGATCACGAAAACGGTCTTGATTGCGCCACGGTTATCTTCCGCGCGGGCGTTCAAGGTGCACAGTGCAGCCAAGAGGGCAAGTGAGCCCAGCATGCCAAGACGTCTGAGGTGCAGCATTGGTACCTCCAGAATTTTTGTGAGATTGGCGGCGACCTTGTAGCCCGTTCAGGTCACTTAAGAGCGAGTCCCGAGGACCATCGCGCCACCCGCATATACGGATAACAGGTCTCAACTTGGGAAAGATGAACAGCAGATTACTTTTTGATGAATGAAGCTTTACACATGGAAATCCGGCCCGAAAAGCAGAGAATCGGCTCGGAAGCGTTGCGGTTTTAAGACTGAAACTGCATCGGGGCAGCGCCGCCGATTCCTAGAGAATGACAACCTCAATAGCCGCTATTTTGAAAAACGGAATCCTCTTGCTTCCGACAAACCCGCACCTGGCCTGCTTCCCAACAAGGTCGGGGCGGGTCTAACTTTTGGGAATTCCTGGGAGGAGGCGGTTACAATCGATCTTGAAATTTTGAAGACCAGGAGAAGTTAGAGGAAGTGAGGCGAATGAGAACGGCCATTCTAGCGATGCTTTCCGGGCTCCTGTTGACGGGCTTGGCATCATCCCAGGAGTCCCCGGCCACCGCCGCCGCGGCCAATGCCGAAGCCATCAAGGCTTACCAGGCAAAAGACTACGCCCAGTTTCTCGCGTTAGAAAAGCGTGCCCTCGCGCTGGAGCCCGAGAATCTGCGATGGTTGTACAACGTGGCTTGCGGGGAATCGTTGCGGGGCAATACTCAGGAAGCTGTGCGCCGTCTCGATCAGCTCCTCGCGCAAAAAGTCGATCTCGGCGCGGAGACTGATCCTGATTTCGACGGCATCCGGAAAACTCCGGAATGGGCCGGCTTCGCGTCTCGTCTGGCGGAGCTGCGCAAGCCGCTGGCTCGCAGCCAAATCGCCTTTACGCTGACCGATCCGGCCATCGTGGCCACCGGCATTGCCGTCGATCCGGCAACCGGCACCACCTATATCGCCAGCGTAAGGCAGCGCAAGATCCTTCGCCGGACCAGGCAGGGCGCTGTCTCAGATTTCATCCAGCAGGGCCAGGATGGGTTTATGTCCGGCAATTCACTGGCGATCGATTCTCCACGGCATTTGTTATACGCCACCACCGCTGCGGCTCCGTACATGCTTGGATATCAAAAAGAAGATTCTGGCCGCACCGGGCTCTTCGCCTTCGACTTGAAATCCGGGAAGCTGGCCAGGAAAGCCATGCTCGCAGCCGATGGCAAGCGACACCTGCTGAATGCATTGGCGGTGGATCATACAGGAAATGTATATATCTCCGATACGGGCGCTTCGGGAATCTATCTGCTCCGGCCGGGCGCCGGTTCGCTTGAGACGTTCATACCGGCCAGCGGCTTCACGGCAACGCAAGGCCTTGCGTTCTCCAGAGATGAAAGGACGCTCTACGTGGCCGACTACGTGGACGGGCTGTGGGCCGTGGATGTGGCCACCAGGAGCAAACACCGGTTGGAAGCACCCTCGGGTGTCTGGCTATTTGGAATGGATGGGCTTTCGCGCGCCGGGGACTCGCTTATCTCGGTACAAATCGGTCCCAAGCCTGAGCGGGTGCTCCGATTGCAACTTAACCCGAACGGGAAGAGCCTCACCAAAGTTGAGACCCTGGAGATGGCTCGCACGGAATATGAAGGTCCGATTCAGGGCGTTGTGGCCGGGAATGACTTTTTGTATGTTGCCAACAGCCAACTGGATCTCGGCGACGGCCGAACCGGCGCCTTTGCCGCCGAGCGAGCACGACCGACCATCGTACTGCGCCTCCCTCTAAAATCGCAGTAGCAAGCGGCGATGTATCGCGATCTGAGACAAGCCTTCACTGCTGCGGCTTCTTCTCCGGAATGGTGATGTCGATGGTCTTGACCTCTCCGAAGGTCGCCAGAGCGCGATCAAAATCCGCGGATTTGCCTACCACCAAGACGGCCATTTTTTCCGGATGGATATATTTACGCGCCACGCGGTCGACGTCCGCTGCCGTGACCTTTTCGATGCCCGCCCGGTAGCGCTCCAGGAAGTCCGGCGGATAGCCGTAAAATTCGTAGCGCATGCGTTCGGCGAGCACCTTTTCCTTGGAGTCAAATTCAAAGACAAAGGAGTTCAGCAGAGCATCCTTGGCTTTCTTTAGCTCTTCAGGCTTCACCTCGCCGGTAATCAGATCTTTCATTTCCTTGCGCAGGGCTTCAATGCCCGCAGCCGTGCTTCCGCTCTTGGTGCCCATGGCGAGGTGTGTGATGCCGGGATGATCATAGGAAGAACCGACACCACCGCCTACCGAATAAGCGAGCCCCTGCTTGGTACGGATATTGGCGAACAGCCGGGAAGAGAAACCGCCGCCGAAAAGCTGGTTCATCACTTCAATCGCGTAGAAGTCAGGATTGTTGCGTTCGATTCCGAGATCGACCATCTGGATGGCGCTCTGGTTCACATCACCCTTCTCGATGAAATAAATGCCCGGCTTCGGTTCGCGGAAAGTGAGCTGCGGTGGAGGAATGGAGGCGCCGCGGGGCATGCCGGCAAAGGCCTGGCGCAACCGCTGCTCCATGGCAGCGGAATCAAAGTCACCTACGACGCCAAGGATCATGTTGTTGGGCGCAACGGTGCGGGCGTGCCATGCCAGCAGATCATCGCGCGTGACGGCAGAGATGGTGTAGTACTCGGCGATGCGGGCGTAAGGATTCTCCGGCCCGTAAGCCAGCCGGGTGGATTCGCGCGAGGCAATCTCATCCAGATCGTCATTGCGGCGCGAAATCAGGCTGGCAAATTGCTGCTTGGTTAGGTCAATTTTGTTCTGGCGAAACTCCGGGTGCTGCAGCAGGTCGAGCACGACAGGGAGGACCTGGTCAAAGTTTTCCTTGAGCGATGACCAGGCGAGGAAGGTGGAGTCGCCGCCTTCAGAGGCTTCCACCCGCGCGGCATGGGCTTCAAGAAAATCGTCCAGCTCGTCGCCGGTCTTGGACTGTGTGCCGCCGGTGCGCCAGGTATCGGCGTAGATGGCTACCAGGCCGGCTTTTTCCGCAGGCTCATCGCGCGATCCGCCGCGAATGCGGATGGTGCCATCGATCAAAGGCAGCTCGTGATCTTCCTGAAGAAAGAGCACCATGCCGTTCGATAGCTCCACGCGCCGGGGCTCCTGCGGCTTGAAAGCGCGCAAAGGCGGAATTGGCACTTTCTGCCACGATTTGGGTACCGTGGCTGGCGCCTCGGATTTCTGTGTGCCGGAAGATTTGGCGGTGGCCTGACCGGCAGGCTGTGCGGACAAAGAAAGCGACAGCGTAAACAGAATTAAAGCAGCGGAGAGAGATTTTGTATGTTTCATTGCTGCTTTCCTTTACCCGTGGCCGCGGCCGGCTGCTTGGTTGTTTCGGTATCGATCACCGCCACGGTGCGATTGTCGTCCCGGAAAGTTTTGTTGGCTACGCGGCGAATATCGGCCTTGGTGACTTTATCGAGCTCATCAATCTGGCGGAAAAGCTCGCGCCAGTCCCCATACATGGCCTGATATTCACCCAGCTGCAGGGCCAGGCCCTGGTTGTTCCCCAGGCCGCGGATCAGGTCGGCTTTGGCGCGGGTCTTGATCGATTCCAGTTCGTCGTCGGTTACGTCCTGGGTTTTCAGACGTTCGATCTCTTCGTGGATCGGTTTGGCCAATTCCTCAGCAGTGTGCCCCTGCGTGGGTACGGCATAGAAATAGAAGATACTGGGATACTTGCTGCCGGGAAAGCTGCCGCCCTGGGCCACAAGAGCGAGCCGTTTATCACGAACCAGCGAACGGTAGAGTCTGGAGGTACGGCCCTTGGAAAGCAAGTCCGATAGCACGTCATAGACGGGATCATCGGGATCGCGGAAGTCAGGGCGATGATAACCTTCCAGGTAAACCGGCTGGCTGGGGTCATGGATGACCACGGAGCGTTGCGCCGCCTGTGGCGGCTCTTTCACCCGCAACGGCGCAGGCTTAGGACCCGCGGGAATGCGGTCAAAATATTTTTCCATGATGGGAAGCGCTTCACTGGCTCTCACATCGCCCACCACGGTAATCACCATGTTGGCGGGCACGTAATACTTGTCATAGAAGTGCATGGCATCAGTGGCGGAAAAGGCGCGCAAGTCAGATGGCCATCCCACCACGGGCCAGCCGTAGGGATGGGCGACATAAGCCGCGCTCAAGAATTGTTCGATCAGCCGGCCTTGCGGCGAACTGTCGACGCTCATGCGGCGCTCTTCATAGACCACGTCGCGTTCTTTATAGAACTCACGCATTACCGGCTGCAAAAAGCGCTGCGACTCCAGGTATGCCCACAGTTCAAACCGGTTTTCCGGGAACGAGTAGTAATAGACAGTCTCATCGTGGTCGGTAGAGGCATTCAGACCGACGCCACCCTCGCTTTCCACGATTTCGCCAAACTGGTTGGGAATGACGTACTCTTCGGCCTTGGCGATCGCATCTTGCCAGGCTTTTTCCAGGCCGGCGACTTTGCCGGCATCGCGGTCCACCTGTTTCTGATTCTCAGCCTGGTAGGCGGCGTATGCCTGTTCCACTTTCTCCAGCGCTACTTTCTCGGCGGGCCAATTTGAGGTGCCGATCTCATGCGTGCCTTTGAACGCCATGTGCTCAAACATGTGCGCCAGGCCCGTGATGCCGGGGACCTCTTGAGCAGCTCCGACGTCGGCTCTCGTATAGAAAGAAAAGACGGGAGCCTCCGGTCGTTCCATGATCACCACGGTCAGGCCATTGGCCAGCTTTTTGACGGTGATCCGCTTCTCAAAAGATTTAATGTCCTGGGCGAGAAGAGCGGTGGAGAGGAAGAAGAAACAAAGAAAGGCAGCGAGCTTGCGAGAAAAGAAGATCTTCATAAGTCATTCCCACTCAAGGGTAAAGGCTACGGCGCATCTTTATCAAATCAGATGCGGGGTTTGGTCGCGAACCGGGCCGCCCTGCAGCAGCAGTTTGCCGAGAACATTGCCGTGATCGTAGGGAAATTCATGGATAAGAAGAGATAGCGCATGCGGCGCTTCTGCTCACCCGTCAGGACGGTACCACCGTAACAGGTTTTTGCCGCAAGAACCCAAATTGCCATTGCCGCCGCCCGATGACCGGGTTTATAACAACAGCAACATTTCAAGCGGTATAAGAGAAGATGGCGAAGCAAAGCGAGCTGCTCAGGGAATTTGGGTATTTCTCGCAGTCTGCCCGGACTGCGATTGCGCTGATGGAGCATATTGTCCAGCGGCTGCACGTAACCATGACCCGTTACAACTGGGTAGGCTTTTACCTTCTCGACCAGGTCACGCGCGATGCGCTGGTGCTCGGACCGCATGTAGGCAGCTTTGAGCCGCATGACCGTGTCTCGCTGGATAAAGGCTTGTGCGGTTCTGCTGCCAGCACGGGAAAGACGATCGTGGTCAATAACGTGGCCGCCGATCCCAGATACCTGGCCGGCTCGGAGCTGGTGAAGTCGGAAATTGTGGTTCCGGTGATGGTCAAGAAGCAGCTTTACGGCGAGATCGACATCAACAGCTACTTCGTGAACACCTTTACATCGGACGACCAGCAATTTGTGGAAGCGTGCGCGGCGCTGGTGGGTTCATATCTGGAAAAGCATCCTTAGTTGTCAGCAGCAGTGCCGTGCGAATCCTTCATGCATGCCTGAAATATGGCGTGCGGGGGCAGTGCTATGATGTCCCGTCTATGAAACGGCTCACACTGCTTCTTTCATTCTTTCTTGCCACTGTCTCTCTCGCGCAAAAACCGGCCGGCTTTACTCTCGAACAGGTGATGAGTTCTCCTTTTCCGACGGCGCTCACATCGGCGGGCAAGGCAAACCGGATTGCCTGGGTGTTTAACAGCAGAGGCGAACGCAATGTCTGGATCGCCGATGCGCCGGACTTCGCTGCCCACCAGGTGACGCATTACCAAGGGGACGATGGCCAGGACATCTTTGCGGTAAAGCTCACGCCGGACGGCAAGACCGTGGTCTATGCGCGAGGATCAGAGGTGAGCAGCGAAGGCCACGTGGCGAACCCCACCAGCGAGGTCAAAGAGCCCAGGCAGCAGGTGTGGGCTGTGGACCTGGAGAGCGGAAAGGCGCGGCTCATCGGCGATATGGGTTGTAACGAAGAGGATTGTGAGGACATACAGATATCACCGGATGGAAAGTGGGCGGTGTGGGTGGGAGCGAAGCATCAGCTGTGGATCGCCGCCGTGAATGGCGACAAGCCGGCGCGGCAGTTAACCGAGTTGCGCGGAGATGAGGAAAGCGCGCAGTGGTCTGCAGATGGCCGGCACATTGCGTTTACTTCCGACCGGAAGAGTCACAGCTTTGTGGCGGTTCTGGATCTTGAGGACGGTGTCGCGCAGCGAGTGCATTACGTTGCGCCGAGCGTGGACCGGGATTTCGCGCCGCGCTGGTCGCCCGATGGGAAGCAGCTGGTGTTTCTACGCGTGGCGGGGGCAGAGAACCACCTGCCGCTGATTCCGCGGCGCCCGCGGCCGTGGGCCATCTGGCTGGCCAGCGTGCCAGGTGAAGCCGATGGCGGCAGCGCATCAGCACCTGTTGAAGCGCGTGAAATCTGGCATAGCGGCAAGGCGATGAACGATTCGCTGCCGCCGTTTGCCTCGGAGTCGCTGAAGTTTGCCGATGGCGGCAAGATTGTCTTTTGCTCGGAGCAGGATGGAAGAAATCATCTGTACCTGACACCGGCCAGTGGAGGGCAGGTAATCCTGCTGACCCGGGGAAATTTTGATGTCGAAGACGTGGAGCTGACCCCAGATAAGACGGCGGTGCTGTACACATCGAATCAGAACGACGAGGACCGGCGGCACATCTTCAAGATTCCGCTGGGAGCGATGGAGATCGTAAACGGTAAATCGATCGGCGTTACAGTGCCGGTCACTCGCGGAGAGACCATCGAGTGGCATCCGCTCATGCTGGCGGACGGCAAGACGATTGTGTGCCTGGGATCGAGCGGCACGTCGCCGGCCATGCCTTATCGGGTGACCGAAAAAAGCCGGGAGATGATTGCGGCCGAGGCGCTGCCGAAAGACTTTCCTTCCACTGAGCTGGTCGAGCCCGAGCAGGCCATTTTTCGCAGCGAGGACGGGCTGGAGGTGCATGGCCAGCTTTTTGTTCCGCGCAATCGGACCGCCGCAAAACTTGTGCCGCCGGCCCCGGCGCTGATCTTTGTACATGGCGGCCCGCCGCGGCAGATGCTGCTGGGCTTCCACTACATGTACTACTACCACAACTCTTATGCCGAGAATCAGTACCTGGCGAGCCTGGGATACGTGGTGCTTTCGGTGAATTACCGTTTGAGCATCATGTATGGGCGGGCGTTCCGTGATCCGGCGAATGCGGGCTGGCGAGGAGCCTCAGAATACAAGGACGTGGTGGCGGGGGGCAGGTATCTGCAGGGCCTGCCCTATGTCGATCGCAAGCGCATCGGCATCTGGGGCGGATCGTACGGCGGATTCCTCACGGCGATGGCGCTGGCGCGCAACTCAGACATTTTTTCGGCGGGCGTTGATTTTCACGGCGTACATGACTGGTCAGAATTGGCCGGACGGCGCTTCACGGAAGATGCGCCGGACTATAAGGAAGCATTGAAGCTGGCGTTTGATTCGTCGCCGGTGGCTTCGGTGGCGACCTGGAAATCGCCGGTGCTGCTGATTCACGGCGACGACGACCGCAACGTGCCTTTTGGGCAGACTGTAGACCTGGCGCAGCGCTTGCGGCAGCAGCATGTGCAGTTCGAACAGCTCATCTTTCCTGATGAGATTCATGATCTGCTGCTGTGGAAGAGCTGGGTGAGCGGATACAAGGCAGGAGCGGAGTTCTTCAACAAGAGGCTGGGTGTGCGGTAAAACAGGATGGCCAAGAGAGACGGTTCACCCGGAATCGGGATAAAGCTGATTGCGCTGATGCTGACGTTGGGAGGGATTTTCGGCGTAGTCGTCGGGCTCTATCAACAGTGGCAAACCTTAGCCAAGGTCGGCATTTGGGCTGCTGCACTGGTTGGACTTTTTGTTCTTCTGTTTGGCTGGAGCGCATGGGTAGGCTTTGAGCTGTGGCACGGCGAGCCCTGGGCGTTCAAATGGGGTAAGGTCATTGTCGCAGCCCAGATCCCAATCTTCACGGTTCCGGGCTTTTCTTTTGATGGCTTCTTTACCGGATTGCGCATCTCTTTCGCGATCAGCGAGCGGGCGCCGATCTTGCGCTTCGGCTTCAACCTGTCATCCAGCATACATTTCGAGATTTCACGGCAAGTGGACTACTGGCTCTTCGGAATCAATCTGGTCGCGGTGGTTGCCCTGGTCCACTTGATGAGTGCGCCTGCCGCGAACGGGCCGGCGAAGGACAAGTTTGGCTTGATCTGATTCCGCCAGCTTTAAGCGACGTCAGGATGGTTTCAACTCCGTCGGCTTGCCGCGCAGGTAGGCTGCCATGTCTTTGTGGCCGGGGTTGACGCGGAAGTCACCGTAGAGGAGCATGCGGAGAATCGAGGTTGGGCGCAGGTGCCAGCTGGCCCAGCTGAGCGGGGAATCGCCGTTCATGTCTTTGGCGTCACGGGCGGCGCCGGCATCAAGAAGAAGCTGGATGGTCTCTTCGTCGCAGAAGGCGGCAGCGCGGTGCAGCGGGGTCTCGCCGCGAGTGCGAACGTCGCGCATGAAGGCCCCGGTCTCTACTGAGTGCTTCGTTACAGTATTTGGATTAGCGCCGTGCGCCAGCAGCACCTTGACAACCAGAGCGGCTTGCGGCCAGGACTTCGAGACCGCCGAGTGCAGCGGGGTCTCGCCGGTATCGGTTGAGGGACGGTTCACGTCTGCACCACTTTCGAGCAGAAATTTCGAGAGCCGCCAGTGGCCGTGGAAGCAGGCGGCATGGAGGCCAAGGTCCGGTCCGAGCGATGGCAGCGATTCGCCTTTGCTGAGGAGGAATTTGATGGCGCTGACGTCGCCATAGTAGGCGCACCATTTGAAGAGCGAAACGCCGTCTTCGTCGGTGGAAGAAGCGGGGTGCCCTGCGGCCACATAATCGAAGACGAGGTCGGTGCGGCCGTCGGCGATTTCGTGGAGAAGGGACATCAGGAGAAAGCTAACAGAATTGCAAGGATTGCCAAAATCGCCGGAATCGCCAAAATTGAAAAACCAAGGAGCTGAGAAAGAAAGTTGTTTCATTCTGTCGGGCGTCTCCGCGAGACCCTGCGTGTCGCCCCTACGGGGCTTGTCTTCTTCTGACTCCTACCCACCCTTACGCCTTCGCATGCGCTCGGCTCAGGGTGGGCTAACCTCGTTCGCGCCTCCGGCGCTGGAGCATCGAGGGTCATGGAGTCTGTTTCAACCCCGAGTGTTCGTAGCAAGAGTCAGCATCCCACCCTTTTGCAGAAGCTGAAAAAGCAAAAAGCCAGCTTCTGCGAAAGGATGGGGCACCCGGCTGTTGTCCAGTCCTCGTGCAATCACACTTGATGTATACCACGAAAAAATCCGGCTTGTACCAGCCATACAAGCCGGGCACAATGTTCCATGGCGCTGCGCTGCGCGCGCGGCCTTCGGCAGAGAGGAAGGAATCTTTTCTTTAGCTTACCCGGCATTTATTCCTCATCCCAGCTTCGCTGGGACTCGGAAACATACCGGGCTATTATCGGTTGTCCCTGCGGGACTGGAGTGTCTCGCGGGATGGCGGTGTGGCCATGGCACGCAGATTTGGTGCGACATTCTCCTATTTGTGCGACTCATTTCGATGCGGTTGTGCAGCTTGATGGCTTTGGAAAGGCAAGGTCCCTCGCCTCTATTCGGCCGCTGAAGAGAGCGCGGCCTCATGAACGAGTCTCGGGATGACGAGCTTGTAGAGGGTTTTTCAGTGGCACACGATCTTCGCTTTTTCATTGGCAGCGAAGAGATCTTCGCCTATAATGCAGAATGTAGTCGTTTGACCGAGAGCGGCGTCGGGGAAGAAGCGAGTCGTTCGCAGGCGAGGGCGCCTGCGGTCCACTTGATCTCCGAAAGGCCTGCAACCCGCCAAAGGTCCGCAATAAGATTGTCCCTTGTCTGCCTGCCTTGGCAAATTGCGCGCATAAGTGTGTCTAAGCGATTGCCAAAATCGCCCCCAACGTTGTCAATTTGAGAATCAAAACCGCAGGCGTGGGCGCCTGCGCTCCAAAAATCTAAAAGGAAACTGAGCCACCTATCGGTGGCTTTTTTTATTTCTGCCCGATTCACGCGCGCAAATGGCTTTCTGCCCATCATGCGCAAAGACGACGCGCGAACGGAAACACACGGAGCGAACTGTGACGAGAGAAGAAATCATTGCCGCGATGAAGGAATGTGTAGCCAGGCTGGGACGGGTGCCCAGACAGGAAGAATTTCGAGTGACCATGCAGGTGAGGAAGCACTGCGTGCGAAAGCATTTCAGCACCTATACGCGATTGCTGTCGGTATGCGGGCTGGAACGGCACGGTTCTGGTGTGCCGCTGACACCAGAGGCGATGTATGTGGATTGGGCGACGGTGGTGCGAAACATGGGGAAGATACCCACGGTAAATGATTATGACCGGCAGGGGACGTACAGCAACCGCCCATACATGAGCCGTTTCAGGTACTGGCGAGAGGTGCCCGCGGGCATGCTGGCCTACATGGTGGAAAAAGGGCTAGGCGATGAATGGCAGGACGTTATGAACATTATTGCGGAGCACCTGCAGATATCGCCGGAAGAAGCAACGAAATACAAATTGCCTTCGGGATCAACTTTCAAGCCACGGATTCTGCCTGACCGGCCGGTCTATGGGTGGCCATTTCTGGAGGGTCCGTTGACTTTTGCGCCGACCAACGAGGCTGGGGTGCTGGCGGCCTTTGCCTGCATGGCGCGAGAATTGGGATTTGCCATACAGCGCCTGCAGACGGAGTTTCCGGATTGTGAGGCGATGCGCGAGGTGGGCAGAAACAAGTGGCAGCGCTTGCGGATCGAGATCGAGTATGAGAGCCGGAATTTTCTGGAACACATGCACCCTCTGACAGGCTGCGATTTGATCGTGTGCTGGTTTGACAACTGGGAGGGATGCCCTCTGGAGGTGATTGCGCTCAGTGAAGCAGTCAGCTATCAGCTATCAGCGATCAGCCAAAAGCAAAGGCAAAACCGCACCACGGATGAACACGGATAAAGAGCGATCACAGAAATCGGCCGAAATCAAAAAGAAGGGAAAACCATTCACCACGAGGGACGCAAAGGAGGCGAAGGATCGAGAGATCCGGGGATAGCGCGCAGAATCTGGTGCTCGATGGCGGCACACATATCGCAGCTGCGAAATCGCCCGCTCACAAAGCCCGGTATTTACTGCATGAAATCGACCTCAGACCACCCGCCGAGGATGAGAATCTGGAATTACCTTGGTAATAAGAGAGTACTGTTCTTGTGGACATAGCCCGGGCGGCTTCGGGGTATGATCCCCTTGTTCCTCCTTCCCCGGACTTGCATAGGTGCGCCAACGATGCAGGAAAACCCAGAGACCATTACCGCCGATACCGCTACCGCCACGGCCACTGCACCCACGGCTCCGCGAACCGATCGCCTGGAGCTGGTGAAAGAGCTTCCGAAAGGGAGCATCGGGGCAGTCCATCAGGCCAGAAATCCGCAACAGAACAAGAATGTTGTCCTGCGCAAGTTCGAAGTGCCGGAGTGGCTGGATGACGCCGGCGACCTGATCAAAAAGATTGTGGCCGAGGCTAAAACCGCGAGCACACTCGATCACCCGAATATCGCGAAGCTGTACACGTGCGGGTACAAAGATTTTACCGTCTTCATGACGGCCGAGTTTATTGAAGGGCAGACGCTGCGTGAGGTCATGCAGAAGCGCCAGCCGGAAATGGCTGAGGTTCTGCAGTTTGCCAAGCAGCTGTGCGCCGCAGCGGATGCCGCGCACGCAAAAGGCGTATTCCACAATTTCCTGAACCCTTCGAACATCAAAATTCAGAGTGACGGCACGCTGAAGGTCCTGGATTTTGGCTTGCTGCGCGACAAGAACCTGCTCACGCAGACTCCAGCCAAGAAGCTCGAGAACGAGCCGTATCTTTCACCCGAGCAGGTGAGGAACCGGCCTGCAGACCGGGCGGCGAACATCTTCAGCCTGGGAACGATCTTGTACGAGCTGTACACGGCACGCAGCCCCTTCCACGGAAAACATCTGGGCGAGGTGGATCGAAGCATCACCGATGTCAATCCGCATCCGCTGGGGATGGCGCATCCGCGCGTGCCGGAAGCAATTTCCAACGTGATACTGAAGGCGTTGGCGAAGAATCCGGCAGAACGCTATGCGAGCGGCGAGAAATTAATTGCCGCGCTGGAAGAAGCCGCGAAGGCCGAGCCGGTTGCGCGCGCGAATGCCACGGGATCGCGGCCCGCATATCAGGGCGGCGCAGTTTCACCTTCGGGCAGCCAGCAGATGAAGGCGTCACAGACAGGCTCCTTCAACATAAGCCAATCCATGTGGAATCCGCCGGCGGCCAGCCAGCAGACGAAGGCGTCACAGACGGGCTCGTTCAACATAAGCCAGTCCATGTGGAATCCGCCTTCGCCTTCGGCCAGCCAGTCATTCAAGGCAATGCCGTCAGCGAACTCGAGCCAGGTGATCAGGACGCCTTCACCAGGTACGACGCGAGTTCCTGTCCAGCAAGCAGCGACCTCAAGAGCGCGGGTGCAGGCTACGAATCATTGGAAGCTGGTAGGCCTGGTGGTGGGCGGACTGTGCCTGATCCTGGGCCTGGCCATGATCTTTCAACATCGGCCGGCAGGAGTTTCGACGGAGAACGCGAGCGAGGAACCGGCAAATTCGGCAGCGACCGCTCCGGCGCCGTTCAGCCAGCCGTCGGTTGCAGGCGGGACGCAGACGCAGCCTGAATCGCAGGCGCAAACGCAGTCGCCGCCGCCACGCGCGTATGCAGGACGGTCGGGCCGGGCGGCAAAAAATGCGCGCGTTGCTCCAGCGCCTCCACCGGCTCCAAGCGAAGGCCAGTTGATTGTGTCGTCAGTTCCGATGGGCGCGACGGTTGAGATTGAAGGCCGCCCCGGACAGTCGTGGAAAGCTCCGCAGACGGTCACCGGGTTAGCGCCAGGGACGTATAAAGTTACGTTCAGCATGCCGGGTTATGCTCCGGAGACGCGCAGCATCCAGGTGACTTCAGGAGCGCGCACGCCGATGGACGTGAAGCTGAATCCGGTCAAAGGTTTTATCACGATTGCCGGTTCGCCTGCAGGCGCGGAAGTTTTTATCAATGGACGCGATACGGGCAGAGTGACTCCGATTGAATTTATGGTCGATCCCGGCCCGCAAAATATCGTTCTGCGCAAATCAGGGTATCTCGATGCCAGTACCGACCTAAAGATGGTTGCGGGCCAGACCGCGAACTATGCTCCGAGCATGATGGCCGCCGGCCGTACGGACAATATTCGCTTGGTGAACGGCGGCATGGGCAAAGTGTTCGGGGGAAGCGGATCATCACAGGGCAAGGCGCGTATTGAGATCAAGTCGGAACCCAAAGGTGCGCTGGTAACGGTGAACGGCACGCCGCTGCAAAAGACCACGCCGGTGGAGATCCAGGTTGAACCCGGCAGCTATGACATCACGATCGAGAAAGACGGCTACAAACCAATCAAGGAGAGCGCGATCGTGGGGATAGATGACCGCGTCAAGATCGATAAGGCGCTTTCACACTAGAACGTTCCATGCAAGACGGATGCGGGCGGCAGGTTGTTCCTGCCGTCCGTTTTTTTGTTGAGTGCCCGCCCCGATGGGGCGCTGTTTCGCATTTGCAGATAGAATAGAAACTAAGCCATTCTTAGAGCCTTAAACCAGAGAGATCGATTTTGAATTCCAAGATTCGCAATATCGCAATTATCGCGCACGTTGATCACGGCAAGACTACGCTGGTGGACGCCATGCTGCGGCAGAGCGGCGCGTTTCGCGCCAATGAGGCCGTCGTGGAACGCGTGATGGACTCGAACGAACTGGAACGAGAACGCGGCATCACTATCCTGGCCAAGAACACTGCGATCTGGTATCAGGATGTGAAGATCAATATCGTCGATACGCCCGGCCATAG
Organism: Candidatus Angelobacter sp.; assembly: GCA_035262465.1. Taxonomy (GTDB): domain Bacteria; phylum Acidobacteriota; class Terriglobia; order Terriglobales; family Acidobacteriaceae; genus Angelobacter. Next base: position 88,974 of record DATFSU010000005.1, read on the forward strand.
TGACTTTGGCGGGGAAGTGGAGCGCGCACTGAAAATGGTGGACGGCGTCATGCTGCTGGTCGATGCCAGCGAAGGCCCGCTGCCGCAAACGCGTTACGTTTTGAGCAAAGCGCTGGAAGCAGGGCTGCCGCCGGTAGTGGTCATCAACAAAATTGACAGGCCGGACGCGCGCGCGCAGGAAGTTCTGAATGAACTTTTTGATTTGTTCATAGACCTTGATGCCCGCGAAGATCAGCTTGAGTTCCCAGTGCTGTATACCAATGCCAAGGCGGGTACGGCGTCGGACAAGATGGATGTTCCCGGAGAAAACCTGCGGCCGCTGTTTGACGCGATCCTGGCCAGCACGCCGCCGCCCGCGGGCGAGGCCGCCAACGCGCTGCAAATCCTGGTAGCGAACCTGGACTACAGCGACTACCTCGGCCGGCTGGCGATTGCGCGCGTCTTCAACGGACAGCTGCGCACCGGAGAAGAGGTCGGCATCGCCAAGCTGGATGGGGCGCTGCAGAAGGTGAAGATCACCAAGCTGTTTTCCTTCAGCGGGCTGAAGCGCGTTGACATCGACCAGACCGAGCTGGGCGACATTGTGGCGATTGCCGGCGTTGAGGGAATCAACATCGGCGAGACCATCACCAACGTCGAAAACGCCGCCCCGCTGCCGCACATCGTGATCGATGAGCCGACGATCGCGATGCAATTCACGGTAAATACTTCGCCGTTTTCGGGGCGCGAAGGGACCTATGTCACGTCGCGCAATCTGCGTGAGCGCCTGCAGAAAGAGCTGCTGACGAACGTGTCACTGCGCGTCGAGGAAACCGAGTCCACCGATACCTTCAAAGTGCTGGGCCGCGGCGAACTGCAGCTCTCGATCCTGATTGAGACCATGCGACGTGAGGGTTATGAGCTGATGGTCGGCAAGCCGGAGATCGTCACCAAGCGCATCGATGGCAAGCTGATGGAGCCGCAAGAAAAACTGATGGTCGATATTCCGGATGCATTCGTCGGCGTGGTGATTGAAAAAATCGGACAGCGCAAAGGCCAGATGGCCAAGATGCATAATCACGGCTCGGGGCGTGTGCGCATGGAATTCACCATCCCCAGCCGGGGCATGATCGGCCTGCGTTCAGAGATGCTCACCGACACGCGTGGCACGATTATCATGAATTCGCTCTTTGACGGCTACACGGAGTGGCTGGGCGAGATCCCGCATCGCATGACCGGCGCGCTGGTCGCCGATCGTCCGGGCACGTCGACCGCCTATGCGCTTTTCAGCCTGCAGGAACGCGGGGTGCTTTTTGTGGGCCCTGGCGTGGAACTGTACGAAGGCATGGTCGTTGGCGAGAACGCGCGCGAAGTCGACCTGGACGTGAACGCTGTCCGGGAAAAGAAGCTGACCAATATGCGCGCATCGACCGCCGACGAAGCCATCCGGCTGGTGCCGTTCCAGAACCTGACGCTGGAGCAGTCGATTGAGTTTGTAGCCGACGACGAGATGGTTGAAGTTACGCCGAAGTCGCTGCGGTTGAGAAAGAAGATTCTGCAGTCGAACCGCAGGCCGAAGAAGAGTGCGCTGCCGGCTGAAGTTGTTCCGTAGTCCCGAGCGGAGCTTTTTCTGAAATCTCGAGCGAAGCGAGAGATCCCTATTGGCTGGAATTGTGCTTAATGGACCAATCTTTTGCAGATGCGTTAGCTCGTTTGGAAGGCGAACAGCTGTCTTCCGTCGAGTTCGTGTTGCAGGACTACGTTCAACTCCGCTTTAATGGATCTTGTCTAAACGCCTATAGCCCGCATTGGATTACAACTGGAGAATCCAAGATCGCGTGGGGCGAACCAGGATATTGTGATGCTCTCTGCAAGCTGTCAGCACGCACCGTGCAAAAGACAAAATTGACCGAAGAAGAACTGACAATTGCTTTTGATAACAATGAGGTGTGGACAATGTCTCTTCGCGACGAAGACTGTCGTGGACCCGAAGCATTCTATTTTACGGATCACTCGGGTGATTTCTGGGCGGATTGACTACGGCGGTGTTCCCGCAATGCTTGTCGGCGATAGGGCTCCCTCGCTTCGCTCGGGACGGGCAAAAAGCTACTCCAGCTGTTTCCCCTGCGTCTCCGGCAATTGCCCGGCCATGATTGCTGTAAGAACAAACGCAATCGCGCACAGCAGAAATGCCGCACTCAACCCATACTTGTCACCGATTGCGCCAATCGTATAGGGCGCAACACAGCTTAGCGCACGCGCGCCGTTATAGGTAAAGCCCAGCGCGCGGGCGCGCACGCGGGTAGGGAAGAGCTCGCTGCCGACGATTCCCGAACCGGCAAAGAACCCGGTGCCAAAGAAGCCGACAAATGCCCCCAGGACCAGGATGGTCCATTGTTCGCGCGCTGCCGCGTAGAGCGGGATGAGGCCCGCCGCGCACAGCGTGTACAAAATCAGCGAGCGTCTGCGTCCCAGCTTGTCCGCTACCCAGCCGTAAAACAGATATCCGGGAAACATGCCCACGAGATTGAGCGTTACCAGCAGCGTGGCGGTGCTCATCAGACTGAAACCGCGTCCGCCGCGTTCGACCGGAAGAGTGAGGTAGGGAGGAATCCAGCTGAACAGCCCCCACCACGCGAACAGGCCAAAGATGTTCATCAGGAGCAGAAAGATCGTGTGCTTGCGCAGGGAGGGAGAGAAGATTTCGGAAAACGGAGCTGTTTTTTCTTTGGCTTGGTCCCGGTGCTGTTTCCACATCTCTGATTCCGGAACACTCTTCCTGATCCACAGCGTGACCAGCGCGGGAATCACGCCGGCAAAGAAAACCATGCGCCAGTTCTGACGCCAGACGTCCAGCACAATCCACGTAACCAGCGCTGCTCCGGCCAGCCCCCAGGCCCATGCGCTTTGGACAATCGCAATGGCGCGCGCGCGCAGGTTCGTTGGCCAGGTCTCCGCCACCAGGGTTGCGCCGGTGTTCCATTCGCCACCCATGCCCAATCCCAAAACAAACCGAAAGAAGATGAGCGCAGCCAGGGAAGTAGAGAGCCCGGATCCCAGCGAGCACAGCGAATATGTGAGTATGCTCAGCATCAAGGCCTTGGTTCGCCCGATGCGGTCGGCGATGAAACCAAAAAGTATGCCGCCTATGCCGGACGCCAGCAGCATGAAGGCATTCGGCAGTCCTGAGATGGCTTTGTAGTGCAGGTCTGTGGGAAAGATCTGCAGTGACTGCATGACCTTGACCTGGATGTTGCTGTAGAGCAGCACATCAAAGCCGTCAAGCCCCCAGCCAAGAGCGGCTGCAATAAGCGTGCGCTTTTGCGCGGATGTTACCTGGCTGAGCTTTGGGAGCGTGGTGGAAGCCATGGACCTGTGGATTCTAGCAGTTTGCCACCTCAAATCCACCACTGATACACAGAGAAAGCAATATTCGTCGCAGGTTTACGCGCATCGCCGCAGATATGCTGATAGGAGCAATCTGTTTAGATGAATACGGTTCTGGCAAGGTTAGGAGCGTTTATCAGCGTTCATCCGCGAAGATCAGCGGCAAAACGCCTTTTCTAGCTGTTTCCGTGTCTCCGTGTCTCCGTGGTGAGTTGATTGTTTTTCAGCAACCCAAAATACCTTTGCGCTCTCCTTACATCTTTTCCGATCTGCTCTTTCAGCGCGTCAATCGACGGAAACTTGATCTCCGGACGGCGCCAATGGAGAAATGAGATTTCCACCTCGGTTTGCGCGGTGACGTCGATCGGGTGGAAGTCGAGCAGGTGGGTCTCAATGGCGAACGATTCGTCGCCAAAAGTCGGCCGCAGACCCACGTTGGTCACGGAATTGAATGTTTCGTTGTCCACGCGCGTCTGTGTGAAGTAAACGCCGTCTCCTGGAACCAGGTCGTCATAGCGGCTCAGGTTGATGGTCGGAACCGTATATTTGTGCCCGTACCCCCGGCCGCGTCCGGGCGCTCCGGTAACGCTGAAGACCCTTCCCAGAAGCCTGCGAGCCATGCTGACCTTGCCGGCGGTCAAGAGCGCGCGTACCTGGCTGCTCGAAACCGGAATGCCTCGCACCATCATCACCGGGCAGACTTCCACTTTGAAGCCCAGTTCCCGGCCCAGTTCTTTCAGTTTCTCCGTGTTTCCTTCCGCATTGTGGCCGAAGCGAAAATTGTCGCCTTCGTGGACCTCTTTTGCGCGCAGCTTGCCGGCAAGTATATTGGCAGCAAAATCGTGAGCCGTGGTCATAGAGAAGTCGCGGGTGAAAGGGATTTCCAGCAACGCGTCCAGGCCGGTCTGCGCCAGCAGCGCCTCCTTCTTCAGCAGTGGCGTGATCAGCCGCGGCACCATGTCAGGCCGCAGGATCCGGAACGGATGCGGTTCAAACGTGACTGCAATGGCTTTGCTGCCGTTGGCGTGGGCGCGCCGCACCACCTCGTGCAGCACCTGCTGGTGGCCGCAATGCACACCGTCAAAGTTGCCGACGCTGACGATGGTCGGCCCAAAATCTGCTGGGACGTCCTCCAGAGAGCGGAAGATTCTCATGCGATCTTAAACTCCAGCTTCAGGCCGTCATGCGCCAGGCGCACGTGCTCCGGAAAACTGCGATTGGTCTCCTCGTGCGGCAGGTCGTGGGAGATGTGCGTGAAGAAGGCGCGTTGCGGCTTGAGTTCCTCCACCAGTTTGAGCGAATTCGCCACGGTGGAATGGGTAGGATGCGGACGATGACGCAAAGCATCAAGAAAGAGAATGTCCAGACCGCGCAGCTGCTCTTTCGACTCCGGCGGGATCTCGCTGAAATCGGTCAGGTATGCGGCTGAGCCGAAGCGAAAACCGTGAATTTCCGCTTCGCCGTGAATCACCTTGACGGGTTCAAAACGCACGCCGAAGAGCTCCATCGATCCGTTAAACCGCTTCATCTCCACGCGCGCAATGCCGCCAAATTTGTAATTGGCTTCAAAAATATAACGAAAAATACTTTCGAGTGCTTCCGCGGTCTTTTCCTGCGCGTACAGAGGAATCTTGCCTTCGCTCTTGAAGCTGATCGGGCGAACGTCGTCCAGGCCCAGGATGTGGTCGGCATGAGCGTGCGTATAGAGAATGGCGTCCAGCCGCGTGATTTTTTCGCGAATCGCCTGCTGGCGGAAGTCCGGCGTGGTGTCGATCAGCACGGAGCGGCCGTCATACTGCACCAGCACTGAGGGCCTTGTGCGATGGTCATGCGGATCGGCGGATGTGCACACGCGGCAATTACACCCGATGGTGGGAACGCCCATGGACGTTCCACTGCCCAGCACGGTGAGAACTGCGTTCATTTCTTCTCGGCCGGTGGCGCAGCCCCGGGCTTGGTGGCGGAGCTGGCGACGGCGTTGGTGATTTCGATCCAGGCCATCCGCAGCTCAAACAGAACGTTTTGCAGCAGCGTCTTCTCGCGATCGGTGAGGTTGCCCTTGGTTTTTTCCTGCAGGATGGTCAGCGAATCGATGGTCTGGCGCGCTCCGATGATGTCGACGCGCGGCGTTTCGCCTTCCTGGCGGAGAGCGCCCATCTGGATCAGCGCGCTCATATAAAAAGATTCCACCACGCGCTCAAAAGTCATTTCCATGGGGCCGTGGCCTGACTTCCCGGCAGCGGCAATCATCTCGTCAATTTTTTTGCCTGAGGCCTTGTAAGCTTCATTCTGCTCGTGCTGCTCTTCCGCTGTCGGCGGTTCAGGCATCTCCTGCTCCTGCGGGTCGGCGGGCGGTGTGGCTGCAGCAGCTTTTGCCTGGGGAGCGGCCTGGGGCGCGGCATCAGCGGGCTTTGCCGGCGGCGTCGCGGCCTTTTCCTCTTCAGGAGTCTGTGCGTCCGGACGCAATTCGCCCTCCGCACCGAAGCGGCGCCGATCACTTACAACGAATTCTGGTTGTTTTTCTGCCATACTTCCTCGAGTCTTTATTGGATTTCAAAAGGTAAATCTACGACCGTTGCCGCAATGCCGTTCACGTCGATCTGCGGGCTGGATTCCATAACTTCGCGGCGACAATAGCCCAGCCCGATAGTCTTTACCCCCGACGGCGTGGGGATGTTGGCTAAGCTGGTGATCTCGGCTGGCGCCTTGCGGTCGGGATCGCCAGTGGCAAGCGCCGGGGCTCCGTTCGGGAATTCAAACCCGGTGAACTGGCGGTGGACATGGCCGCGCGAACGAATGCGTTCCACGATTTCCTGCCCGATGTAGCAGCCTTTGGTGAAATTCAGAGCATCAGTCTGCGCGGTTTCCTGCGGAAGATCGCGCTCACGAATGTCCTGCCCGTAGTTGGGAATGCCGTGCAGCACCCGCCATATCTCCAGCGCTTCAGACCCAACAGGTTGTGCCCCGGCATTGAGCAACTTGTTCCAGCCGTCCTGCGCATGCGCCTGGTCAAACCAGATCTCAAACCAACCAGGCTTTTTCTCCGGCCCCGCAATGAGCGTGACAGAGACGCCGTCAACCGTCAGATCCCGCGTTTCCAGAGCTGCCATTCCCGTGCCGTCGGTCCCTGCGGCTGCCAAAACTTTGGCAGCATTCGGGCCGCAAAGGCCAAGCGCCACGTGCGCCTCGTTCTCCGGCGTCAGCTCTACCTTATCCATGATGATAAATCGCTTCATCGCGGCGATCAGGGTCTCCACCTGGCGGGAGTCTGTTTCCAGCCACAGCGATTCCCCGTGGTTGAAGATATACATGTCGCCCAGAATGCGGCCCTGCGCATTGAGCACAAAGTTGTAATTGCCACGATTGACCGGCAGATCGCGAACGTTGTTCGTGACCATGTTGTGCAGCCAGCGGACGCGGTCTTTGCCGGTGACGTTGATCCGCGACCTCCAGGGCAAAGCAAATAGCCCGCAAGCGCTCCGCAAAGCGGCGAACTCCCCGGTCGTCGAGCCGAAATTCAGGGCTGTTTCCACCCCGTTATAGGAGCCGAACTTGGCGGCGGCTGAAGCCAGTCCGAGATGGAGGGCAGTCTGCGACATAGCCAATATTTGATTATAGCCAAGGGTTCGAAGATGCGGCTTGGGTAGCTGGAACCCGTTGATTGCAAAGAAGCCGCTTCCGCAGCAAAATGGAGGCATATGGCCAATGAACCGCGCAGCCCCAAAAAGCAGTGGATCGCCGCGGAAAAGTACCTCCAGCTCGGATTTACCATTCCGGCCTCGACCTTTGTCGGCTGGCTGATCGGTGCGGGTCTGGACCGCTGGCTGGGAAAGAGCTCGCTGGCGCTCTGGGGGCTGATCCTTGGGACCATTGCCGGTTTCGTCTACTTCGTCCGCACCGCTATGTCTGAGGACTTCAAAGATTGACTACCCCCGCAGCGATTGACGGTCGCGAAGCTGAACGGCTCGCCGCCGAGACCTATCGGCGAATCTTCTACAGCATGGTAGTTCTGCTGATTCTGGTCGCGCCTGTGCTCTGGGCCACGTCCGGGCGAGGAATGGGGCTGAGTTTCCTGGTCGGGGGCGGGATCGCCCTGGTGAATTTCTACTGGCTCAAGCGAACGCTGGCCTCTCTGGTGGATGCGGTCGCCCTCAAGGGAAAGCGGCGCTCTGCAGCGGGAATCATCCTGCGTTTCCTGCTGCGCTACGCTTTGATCGCCATCGCTGCGTATGCTATATTCAAAAGTTCCACAATGAGTTTGCTGGGCCTTTGTGCGGGCCTGTCACTGCCGGTGGGGGCGGTCCTGATTGAAGCTGCTTATGCGATCTACGGCGCGCTTCGACAGGGATTCTAATTTCCAGGTACAAATTAAGGATAACTGAGACGAATGGAACAATTGTGGTTTACTGCGCTCTTGAACCGGCTCTTTGGGGGACCGGTGAACGCAATTCTTCAAGCTTTGCCTCCGGTTTTCCATCCCGCTGATCCCTCGGCTCCGATCAGCAATGCTGTCGCGGTTGAAATCCTGGTCATCGTCATCCTGCTGCTTATTTTTCTCTGGGTCCGTTCGCGCCTATCGGTAGAGAAGCCCGGAGGCAGCCAGCACCTGGCTGAGACCATGAATGAGTTCATCACCAACCAGAGCGGAGAAATCATTGGGCATCACAGTGAAAAATTCACGCCGTTCCTGGTGTCACTGTTTATTTTTATCCTGCTGATGAACCTGATCGGGCTGATTCCCACCTTTGAGTCACCGACCATGACGGCGGCGGTACCGCTGGGCTGCGCCGTTGTGGCGTTTATCTATTACAACCTGCACGGCATCAAGAAGCAGGGCCCATTGAAGTTCCTAGCTCATTTTGCCGGCCCGGTATGGTGGATGGCCTGGATCATCTTTCCCATCGAAATCATCAGCACGCTGGCCCGCGTCATGTCGCTCACGATTCGTCTTTACGCCAATATTTTTGCCGGCGACATGGTGACGGCTGCGTTCTTTGCCCTGATTCCGATCGGTATTCCCGTAATCTTCCTACTGTTGCACGTGGGCGTTTCATTCCTGCAGGCATACATTTTCACCCTGCTGACCACGATTTACCTGTCGGGCGTGGTGGCGGAAGAGCACTAGGGACCAAACAAGTTCGCTTCGAGCGTGAGGGCCTCGTCCCCCAGGGCGGGATGCCAACCACCCACTGGAAGCAATTCATAGGAGACTCAACATGAGTAAAACAACAGCGTTTATCTTCCTGGCGATGGTCCTGATGTTCGTGGCCATGCCGGTCTACGCTCAAGGCGGTCAAGCCGCTGCGAGCAACACGACATTTTATTGGGCCATCCCGCTTGGCGCAGGCGCCGCCATCGGTATTGCCGGCGGCCTTTGCGGCCTTGGGCAGGGCAAGGCAACCGCTTCCGCCGTGGAGGCCCTGGCCCGCAACCCTGGAGCGCGTCCGGGAATCTTCATCTTCCTGCTGCTCGGTCTGGCGCTGATTGAGTCGTTGGCGCTTTACGCACTCGTTATCGCCTTCCAGATCATCGGCAAGATGAAGTAGCCAGCAAAAGTTTGCATCAGCCCGGCCGTTAGGGCCGGGCTTTTCCTTTTTGGACAAGTAAACAAATTCCTATCGCTAACCACCGAACGAGGCGGAACCTTCAGCGACGGTAAGAATGCGCCCTCGCCATTCCTAATAGCTGAAATTCAATGCATATTTCATTCTCCAGGACATCCGTTTGGCCCCATTTCACAAGGGGTTGGAAAGGTAAGCGAAGTGCTTACTACTGAGTGCCTGCTGCCGGCTAAGGTGTTATTCTTAAGCGCGGATGCCCAGTATTCCGGCCCTCGCCTTCAGCGCTGTCAGCAAACAGTACCGCGGGTTCTTTCGCAGCCAGTGGGTTACGGCTTTGCGCGACTTTTCCCTGCGCGTCGAGCCGGGCGAGATTTTTGGCTTTTTAGGTCCGAACGGCGCAGGCAAGACAACGGCGATTCATATTGCCATCGGTCTGATGTTTCCGTCGAGCGGCCACGGCGAGATGCTGGGCCACAGTTTTGGACATGCGCCAACACGGCGGCGCATTGGCTTTCTGGCAGAGAACGTTGCCCTCTTTCATCGGCCGGCGGCGAAGCTGGTGCGGTTTTACGGGGCGTTGAACGGACTGCACGATCCGCTGCTCCGCCAGCGTACGGCAGAAATGCTTGCCGAGGTGGAACTGGCCTTCGCGGCGGAGCGCAATGCCGGCAAGTTTTCTCGCGGCATGCTCCAGCGCCTGGGATTGGCGCAGGCCCTGGTGAATGATCCTGAGCTGCTGATTCTGGACGAACCGGCTTCAGCGCTCGACCCGTTGGGCCGCGTGCGGGTCAGAGAGATCCTGTTGCGGGCGCGGGAAGCGGGAAAAACGGTCTTCCTCAGCTCGCATCTATTGTCAGAGGTGGAGCAGATCTGTGATCGTCTGGCGATCGTGATCAAAGGGCGGGTAGCTCGCGTGGGCACGGTAACAGAACTGCTGGAAGCGCAGGACAGGTTTGTGATTACCGCGAAAGGCATTGACGCGTTGATGTTCGAGGGTTCAAAACAAAATGGTTTTATCAAGATTACCGTACCCGCTCTCGAGCAGCGCCGCATCATCGAAAAGATATGGCTCGCCGGCGGAGAGGTAATTGCCCTGAACCCCATTCGCCGCACGCTGGAAGACCTTTTCGTGGAGCTCACAAGCCAGAACGGCGGCGGCCACGAGGAGCCTGACGACAGGGAGGAACTGAGATGAGAGCGTGGACAAAATCACTCGTCTTGCTGGCGCTGGCCGGTTTTGGCTCCTTGAGTCGCGGCACTCCACATCCCAATACCAATACCGAGCCCAGTTGGAAAATCGACTTGAAGGACAAGTTCGATTTTCAAGCATTTGATCGCTCCATCAGCTTTCGCTGGACCCTGCATCAGGATGTTGTCTTTCTTTCCGCGGACAAGGTTCTGGTTTACCAGGTCAACCGGTCTCGTGCTCCGGTAAGGCTCTCCCCGCGCGACGCCAGCGGCGGCGGCGGCAATTTCATCCTGGACATGAAGATCCTGAGCACGCAGGACGGCCATGAAATCAAAGCATTGCGCCTGACTACAAACGCCGATTCCACCAAGGTGATGGCCACGCGCGACGGCCGGTTTGTGGTCCGCACCGGAGACATTCTGTATCTGTACTCGGCCGATTTTCGCGTCATCGCTTCGAAAGCACTCCCACTGCAAAAGGACGTTGCGGAAGAAGTGTGGCAGATCGGCGTCTCACCGTCAGGGAAAGAGGTGACTCTGGTCCATCAGCGGATTTACAAACGAGACCAGCTTTCCCCTACCTCTGATGTTCAGAGAGCCAGCGCCGACGTGGAAGTCTTGAACGAGGAAACGCTCGCAACCATCAGCAGTTTCAGTTTGCCCTGGTATCTGGCATCGTGGTCGGCCGGTGAACATGTGCTGGTGAGTTCCAAGCCCTGGCCCTCAGACGACCACACGACGTTCGGGTTAATGGATTATCGCGGCAACTGGTCGCCACTGCTGTTTGCCTGGTACTCACCGAGCCAGCCCTGTGCCTATCAGGCCACCGCGCTTGATGCGCGTCTTTACGCCACCTACGGGTGCGGCACTTTGTCAGTATTTCCCCAAAATGGCCGCACGGTCTTTACGTTGAAAGGCTCTTCCAAGGAATATGTCGGTTCGGTGAAGGGAAACGGCAGCAATCTGGCGGTTCAGATAGAGAAGCACCAGATAAAGATGAACAATGCCGCCAACGTCCCGGTGGAAATTGCCAAGCCAACGCGGATCGATGTGTACGACACCACGAACCACAAAGCGGTATTCTCCGCTCCGGTGCACAGTGACCGGGTTTATTACGCCCTGACAGCGCAAGGGACGCTGGCCGTGGTGGACGGCACATCGCTTGTCCTGTACCACACGAGAAATTGAAACGTGCGCGCCATCTTCCTGCTGGGCGTGAACTTCCTCCGAACCCAATGGATCGCGCTTGCCGTAATGACGGTGTATATCCTTGGCATTGGCGGGGTATTTCGCCTGCGCGTGCATCCCGGAGATGTGCTCTTCTTTTTGCGGTGGCATGCCGGCTACGCGGTGTTCCTGGCTACCATGATGGCTGTCCCTGCGCTGCAGATGGAGCGCAAGACGCGCCGGATTCTTGCTGTGCTTTCCAAGGGCATTTACCGCTGGCAATATATCGGCGGGCTTCTGCTCGGATGCTCCATGGCGGCTGCACTTTTCTGCGCGCTGGTGGGTGGAATCGCCCAGTGGCTCTGCCAGGAAGGCGGGTTTAACAGTCAGGGAATTCCGGCGGCCATTCTGGCATTATTTATGAGCTGTATGGCAGCTGCCGCAGTGGGGCTGTTCTTTGCTACCTTCCTCCATCCGCTGCTGGCGATCGCGGCTACGTCAATGCTGTTGGGCTTTCCATTCGCTCTTGAGGCCGCAGGCCGTACCCCGGTCTGGGCGTTGTCTCCCGTGGCATGGATGTTTCACTTCCTGCTGGGTTTCAAGTTCCAGCCACCGGACGGCGAGGTTGTGAAGATCATCGCCGCGGCGCTATGCCAGACTGCGATCTTCTGGCTTGCCGCGGCTGCGGTTTTTGCCCGGCGCGATGTGACTATTTCGCCGGAGTAGTCGCTGCCACCGGCTCGCCAGTGTGGACGGTAACGTGAACGGCTATTCTGCCCGGACTTTCAGTTGGTCCCAGATCGCGAGCGCCTAGTTGCGATGAGTTCAATACCCGCCCTGGGATCACCCCGAGATAGATCGTAGCGATCGCTGCCAGCACGAGCGCCAGTCGCATAGGCGCAGAAGCAGATGCCGGAGCTTCAGCCATGACCGGTTCGCGCATATACATCACCACGATCAGGCGCAGATAGTAGTAGGAGGCCACCGCCGAGTTGATCAGGCCAATTATGCCAAGCGCGATCAGAGCGTATGAGTGCCCCGTGAATGCTGCCTGGAAAACGAAATACTTCGCCAAAAAGCCTGCCGTGCCAGGTATGCCGATCAGCGACAGCATGAAGATCGTCAGGGTGAAGGCCAGCAATGGGGATCGGCGGCCCAGCCCGGCATAATCATCGATGCTGACATAGCGTTCACCGCCGGCGGCAAAGTGGCTCACCAACGCGAATGCGCCCACGTTCATGGCAGCGTAGGCAGCGGTGTAGAAGATGGCCGCGGATATCCCTGTCTCGCCGCCCGCAGCAAAGGCCACCAGAATGTATCCGGCATGTGCGATGGATGAATACGCCAGCATGCGCTTCACGTTGTTCTGTACGAGCGCGCCGAAGTTGCCCAGCGTCATGGAGAGCGCGGCGGAAACCCAGATGAGCCAGAACCACTCTGTCGTGGTGGTGGCAAAGAGCACGCGCAGCAGAACGGCAAATGCCGCGGCCTTCGGTCCGGTGGACATCAGCGCTACGATGGGAGCGGGCGCGCCTTCATAAACGTCCGGCGTCCAGACATGGAAGGGAGCGGAAGCCACCTTAAAGCCGAGTCCCACGATCATCAGCGCGGTTGCGGCGATCGCGAGCAGGCTGGGATTGCCGGTTGCCAGGGCTGCCCGGATGTCGGGAATGCTGGTGGATCCGGTGGCGCCGAACATGAGGGCTACACCGTAAAGGAAAAATGCGGTCGCAAACGAACCCAGCAGAAAGTATTTGATCGATGATTCCGTGCTGCTGGCGTTGCGGCGCCGGTATCCGGCAAGAACGTAAGTGGCAATCGACGAGATTTCCAGCGCGATAAAGATCAGCACCAGCTCGATCGCCGAGGACATCAGGACCATGCCTACGGTGCCGAACAAAATCAAAGCATAGTATTCGCCGCTGCGGATGTTCTGCGCGTCAAGGTATTCGAGCGATGCGAGAATGCAGATCGCCGAGATGGCGGAAATCAGCAGGTGGAAAAAGATGGCAAAATTATCGACACGCACCATGCCGAACCAGCCGGGGTTGGAAAAGGCGGCATCGGAGTGCATCCAGGAGATCTGGACGAATGTGGCAGCGATGGCTGCCAGGGTTCCCACCAGCGAGATCACGCCAAGATTTTTGCGGCTGGCCCCGGGTTTGAGCAACGGGTCCGCCATCATCACGATGATGCCGAAGGCCGTAAGCACCAGTTCCGGCAGGATGCGAATGTAGTCGATGGTTTGAATCGAGTTCATCTATTATTTTCCACTTGGCGCGACCGCAGAGATTTTTTCTGGAGCCGGCACTTCCGCGGCGTTGGTGCACTGGTCCTGGCACACTTTCAGTTTTGCTGCTGTTTTCGGCACCGTGGCGCCGACCGACGGATCGATCGATTTCATCCAGTAAGGCGAAGCGACTCCCATGATCAGCGCCAGCACAACCAGCGGCACCAGCGAAATGCGTTCGCGCCCGTCGATGTCCGCCAGCGTCCTGTTCTCCGCGTGATGAATCTGGCCGTAGAAGACCTTCTGGTACATCCAGAGCAGGTAACACGCGCCCCATATCACGCCGCTGGTTCCGAGAATGGAGAAGAGCATGGCGTGGGAGGCTGTGCTCTGAAATGTGCCGCTCAGCACCAGGAACTCGCCCACAAATCCGTTGAGCAAGGGCAAACCGACGGAGGAGAGCACGGCCAGGAGGAAGAACGTGGCATAAACCGGCATCGGCGTTGCCAGGCCGCCGTACTCTTTGAAGTCGTAGGTGTGCTTGCGCTCGTAGATCATCCCAGCCAGCATGAACAGCGCGCCGGTCGAGATGCCGTGGTTCAACATCTGGTAAACCGCGCCGTCAGTGCCGATCTGTGTAAACGTGAAAATGCCCAACACAACAAAGCCCAGATGGCTGACCGAGGAATAAGCGATCAGCTTCTTGAGATTGGGTTGGACCAGAGCGACCAATGCGCCATAGATGATGCCGATGACGGCCAGCGTGTTAATCCATGTGGCATTGGCTGCCGACTGGGCCGGGAACATGCCGACATTGAACCGCAGCAGGCCGTAAGTGCCCATCTTGAGCAGGACGCTGGCGAGCAGGACGGAGCCGGCTGCAGGAGCTTCCACGTGCGCGTCAGGCAGCCATGTGTGCAGCGGGAACAGAGGCACCTTGACGGCAAAGGCGATAAAGAACCCGAGAAAGAGCCATTGCAGCGCCGTGGGCGATATTGCGCCGCCGGCGATCAGATCGCGGAACGCCGTGAATTCAAAGCTATGTTGCGGCCCGGGCGTGTGCACGTAAAGCCAGATCACTGACGCCAGCATGAAGACCGAGGCGACCATCGTATAAAGAAAGAACTTGACTGCCGCGTAGACACGCCGCTCGTGGCCGTACATCCCGATCAGGAGCGCCATCGGGATCAGGGTTGCTTCCCAGAAGACATAAAACAGGAACATGTCCAGCGACAGGAAGACGCCGATCATCGCCATCTCCAGCAGCAGGAGCAGGACGAAGAATTCCTTGACCCGGTCGTGAATCGACTTCCAGGAGATCAGCACACTCAGGGGAACCAGCAGTGTCGTAAGCAGCACCAGCCACATGGAGATGCCGTCTGCGCCCAGGTGGTAGTGGATATTGACCGTGGAAATCCAGACGCGGTTCAGCTCGAATTGAAATCCTGCAACGCCGTGCTGGTAATTGAGCGGCAGGTAGAGAGACAGACCGAACGTTGCCAGCGAGATGATAAGAGCGGCCCAGCGCAGCGCGCGGTCATTGCGCGGCATGAGCATCAGCACCAGGGCGCCGATGGCCGGCACAAAGGTAACGAGGGTAAGAATCGAGTCGTTCACTTGCTCACCCCCAGCCAGACCATGAAGGCGATGACAGCCGCGCCTCCCACGGCCACCCATGCAGCATAAGACCGTATATTGCCGGACTGCATGCGGCGAAGCTCGCCACCGATACCTTTCGAGGCGCTGCCTGCGCCGTTGACCAGACCGTCAATAATGCCCTGGTCCACACCGCGCCAGAAAACGACGGTAGATAGAGCGAGCAGAGGCTTGACGATGATCGCTCCGTAGCCTTCGTCAATGTAGTATTTGTGTAGAACGATCGTGTAGATGCCGTGCATCTTCGCGGTAATCCGGTCGGGAAGGTCACGCCGTTTGTAATAGAGCAGCCAGGCAAAAAACAGGCCCAGCGCGGCCGCAACGACAGAGGTTGTGGCGAGCAGCCATTCCTCGCGCTCCTGCTCTGCTTCCTTCTCCGGTAATGTCCCGTTCTCACCCGCAGCCAGCCGTTCGGCACCGACGTTACCGGGGGATTCCAAAACCGGCGACAGGAAGGCTGACATCTGGTTGTGCCCGCCCATGAACTTGGGAACGCCTACCCAGCCGCCAGTGAATGACTGGATAGCCAAAATCACCAGCGGAAGCAACATCACCCAGGGAGATTCATGGACACCGCCGTGGCCGTGCGCGTGGTCATCGGCATGGCCGTGAGAGGGTGAAGCCGCCGTATGGGCTGCGTGCGCCGGAGCAGCGGCCGCATGCGCTTCTTCACCCACATCGACTACTCCGGGCTTGTATTCGCCGAAGAACGTCATGAACCAGAGGCGGAACATGTAAAAGGACGTCAACCCTGCGGTAATCACGCCAATAGCCCAGAGGAGGTGTCCGCCGTGGGGGCTGGTGAATGTTGCGCCCAGGATTTCGTCTTTGCTGAAGAAGCCCGCCAAAGGCGGGAATCCGGCGATTGCAAAGGTAGCAACGGTCATCACCCAGAAGGTGACAGGGATCTTTTTGCGCAGGCCGCCCATGCGGCGCATGTCCTGTTCGCCGCCTATGGCATGTATCACCGAGCCGGCTCCCAGGAAGAGCAGCGCTTTGAAAAATGCATGCGTCATCAGATGAAAGATTCCTGCTGC
This sequence comes from Candidatus Angelobacter sp., assembly GCA_035262465.1. GTDB lineage: Bacteria > Acidobacteriota > Terriglobia > Terriglobales > Acidobacteriaceae > Angelobacter. The sequence continues at coordinate 105,179 of DATFSU010000005.1, forward strand.
GTAAGCCGCTACGCCGCAGGCCAGCACCATGTAACCGAGTTGCGATACCGTCGAGTAAGCCAGAACGCGCTTGATATCGGTCTGGGCCATACCCATGGTGGCGGCGAAGATCGCCGTGACACAGCCGATGACGGCAACGACTTCCAGCGCATGCGGCGCGAGATTGAAGATCGCGTGCGAGCGGGCCAACATGTAGACGCCCGCGGTGACCATGGTGGCCGCGTGAATCAGCGCCGAAACCGGCGTTGGGCCTTCCATGGCGTCCGGCAACCAGACGTAAAGGGGAACCTGCGCCGATTTGCCGCAGGCGCCAAAGAGCAGACACAGACCGATAATCGTGAACACTCCCCAGCCGAGTTCGGGTGAATAGTGCCCGCCGGCGATTTTGCCGAAAACCCCGTCATAGTTCAGCGTGCCGAATTGCTTGATGATCAGGAACATCCCGATCAGGAAGCCGAAATCGCCGATGCGATTGACGATAAACGCCTTTTTGCCGGCGTCCGCGGCAGAATCTCTGAGGAAGTAAAAGCCGATCAGCAGGTATGAAGCGAGTCCCACGCCTTCCCAACCCACGAACATCAGCAGGTAGTTGTTCGCCAGCACCAGCGTCAGCATGAAAAACATGAAGAGGTTCAGGTAGGAAAAGAAGCGGTAGTAGCCGCCTTCATGCGCCATGTACCCGACGGAGTAAAGATGGATCAGAAAACCGACGCCCGTAACCACCAGCACCATGACCATGGAGAGCTGGTCGAGGTAAAAACCGAAAGGCGCTGAGAACGTGCCGGCGGTGATCCAGGTGCCGTGACTCTCGATGTATGGAAGCGAAATGCCGCTGCCCGGCCATGCCATCCACACGGCGCGCAGAGCCCACACGAAAGATGCCGCGGTAAAGAGCAGAGCAACGGTCGAGACCACGGCGTTCTTGAAGCGACGGCCAAAGAAGCCATTGATCGCCGCGCCTACCAGCGGCAGCAGGGGAATCACCCAAAGATTCAGGTTTTGGTTCATAATTTCAGCAGGTTCACCTGGTCAACATTCAAAGTTTCGCGCGTGCGGAAAACCGAGATGATGATCGCCAGCCCAACTGCCGCTTCCGCCGCGGCAACCACCATCACAAAGAACACAAAAACCTGGCCGCTCAAGGGGACAACCTCCGCGCCGCTCGGCAGCTTCATCGGATTCGCATGCCAGTATTTGGCGAAGGCGACAAAGCTCAGATTAACGGCATTCAACATCAACTCAATCGACATAAAAATGGTGATGATGTTGCGCTTGAGCAGAAAGCCGAAGACGCCGAGGGAAAACAGAATCGCGCTGAGGATCAGATACCAGGAGAGAGGAACCATCAGACCTCCTTCCTTCCCAGCACCACGGCGCCCATGATGGCGATCAGGATCAGCACCGAGGTGACTTCAAACGGCAAGAGAAAGTTGTGGAACAGCAGGCCCGCGATATTGTGGGTATCGCCGAAGGCGATGTTGTGCGGTTCAGAACCAATGGCCACGCTGCCCAGCTTTCCGCTGCTGTGGATCAGAAGCCACGCCACCGTTCCCGCCAGCACCGCCAGGCCGGGCACGCCGGCAAACAGAGCAATATGGCTGCCGCGCGTTCGCTCTTCCGCTCCGGCATTCAAAAGCATGATGACAAAGACGAACAGCACCATGATGGCGCCGGCATAAACAATTACCTGAATCGCGGCAACGAACTCGGCGCCGAGCAAGAGATAGATCAATGCCAGCGAAGCCATCACCACCACCAGCGAGAGCGCGCTGTTAATAGGATGGCGCTGCACCAGCAGGTTGACTGCCCCTGCCACGCAGATCAGGCCAAACACGATGAAAAGTACCTGGTGGACCATCGGTTATCCGTTCCAAGTCACAATCAGGCTGGTGACAATGATGTTGGCGATAGCCAGCGGCAGCAGAAACTTCCAGCCGAAGGCCATGAGCTGGTCATAACGGAAGCGCGGCAGCGTCCCGCGAATCCAAATATATAAGAAGATAAAAAAGAAAACCTTGATCGCAAACCACAGCACCGGCAGAAGCTGCTGCAGTATTAATGGCAGCCCAGGGATCGCTGGACCATGCCACCCGCCAAAGAACAGCAGGCTGGCCAGGCATGCCACCGTGAACATGTTCACGTATTCCGCCATGAAAAACATGGCGAACTTCATGGAACTGTATTCCGTGTGATAGCCGGCCACGAGCTCCGTTTCCGCTTCCGGCAGATCGAACGGGATGCGGTTGGTTTCCGCAAAGGCCGCCAGCAGATAGATGAAAAAGCCGATGATCTGAGGGAAGATGTACCAGTGAGGAATATGGGTATTTTGCCCGGCAAGAGTCCAGGTTCCGCTCTGGCCGCCAACAATCCCGCGCAGGCTCAGCGTATTCGCGAGCAGCAGAATGCCGACCAGAGACAGACCGAGCGCCAATTCATAGCTGATCATCTGCGCGCTGGCGCGCAGTGAGCCGAGCAGCGAGTACTTGCTGTTCGAAGACCAGCCCGCGAGCGCGACGCCGTAGACGCCGATCGAAGTCACTCCGAGAATGATCAGAAGGCCAATATTGATATCGCTGATGTAGCCGGTCGACTGCGTAATGCCGCTGATCTGCAGAGCCGTAGTGTGACCGGCGATGGTGATCTCTTCGCCGAAGGGAATCACGGCGATCGAAATCAGTGACATAGTCAGTGCCAGCGCGGGAGCAAGGATGAACAAACCCCGGTGGACGTTATCCGGGATCATGTCTTCTTTCAGGATGAACTTGATACCGTCCGCCAGCGGCTGCAGCAGGCCGAAGGGCCCAACCCGCGTCGGTCCCCAGCGATTTTGGATTCGTCCCACCAGCTTGCGCTCCAGCCAGGTGGTATAGGCCACGCCGGTCAACATGATGAAGACCACCAGGGCAATCTTAATGACAGCAACGATAATGAAGGTCTTTATGTCCACGATTCCTATACAAGGGCCTGAAGCCCGAATCTTTTCATACGCAATACGGCATGAGTAAACTCATGCCCGGTTACTCGATCCATGCTCCAGCCGGCTGATACCACAATCAATCCGCCATCACCTCTCTATTCGCCGGCGCGCCATGGCGTTCAATCACATCGTCCAGAACCTTGGAGTACCGGCCCAGAGTGCCTGAGGTAAAGAGCGAATCCTTTGCCGCAGAAATCTGCACCAATCCGCTGGTTGCTCCCGCGTTGCTGTGCTCATCGGCGTGCATGTGCTGATCGTTGCCGGCAAGCAGGTTCAGGCGCGAAAGATCATAGCCCGGCACCAGGCGCTGGATCTCATCCAGGATCGCCATGGGATCAAACGGGCTGAGGCGCGGCTCCAGACCGTTCGCAGCCAGCCAGACCGAATGGCGATCCGCTTCACCCGATTGCGCACCGCGCGTCTGTCCCATGTCGGCCCGGACGCCCTGTCCGAACGGCACCAGTTTGTGTATATCGGCGCCCATGCGCTCGGCGATGCGGACAATGATCTCAAAATCGCTCTTGATGCCGGTGATGTCCCCCGCCTTCTTCACCAACTGCAGATCGCCGCAGGTATTGGTGAAGGTACCGGCCTTCTCATAGGCGGAAGCTGCGGGTAAAATCACGGATGCCCAATTGCGGCGGCTCGGTGAGGCGCCGTTCCCGTTCTGTTCCTGGAACAGTTCGAGTGTGACGATAAATGTGTCCGAGGCGTGCAGCAGCTCCAGACCAAGATCGTCGGGCGCATCCGGGCCGACCACAATCAACGCGCCTAACTTGCGATCCTTGATCGCCTGCTTCATCTCCGCCAGGCTCAGGCCCTTGGCGGTAGGAGGTTGGCCCCACTCTTCCGCGAAATTCCCGGCTGAGCTGAGTGCGGTGTAGCCTGGCAGCAGGTCAGGGTACAGGCCCATGTCCGCTGCGCCGCGAGAATTGGCGTAATCGCCCAGACAGATGAATTTTGCTCCCGAAGCTGCGCCGAACTTGACCAGAGATGCGATATCGGCGCCCTGTATTTCCGAGCCGAAGATGATGACGAGGTCCTTCTGGGCTTTGAGCTCATCGCGAAGCTGTTTGAGCGCGTCATTCGAAGCGCCCGCGCTGGTGAGCGAGCCGGCGGCAGCGTCGTCGCCATTCAGGAAGGAGACAAGCTTGCCTTCGCTGCCCGCGGGAATCTGCACAAATCGCGCAGCCTGGCGGCGCAGCTTGATGGCCTGCGAGTTTACGACGTAGAGCTTCGCGCTATTCAACCTGACATTGTTGCGGATGTTCCAGGCCAGCAGCGGATGGCGTTCCGTGGGATCATTGCCGATCAGCAGGATGGCGGGAGCGCTGGCTACTTCGCGCATGCTGGCGGTGATGTTCTGCTTCCCGGCAACCGCGTGGGCAAAGCCGGCGAAGTCGGTCGTGCGCCGGTGGTCAATATTGTTTGTGCCCAGCACAGTGCGGGCAAATTTCTGCAGCAGATAATTCTCTTCATTGGTGGCGCGGTTGGAGCCGATCACGCCGATGGCCTGTCCGCCCTTGCTCTCGCGCACCTCACGCACACGCCTGCCCACATGCTCGATGGCTTCCTCCCAGGTGGTGGGCGTGAGCTTGCCCTCTTTGCGAATCAGCGGCTGGCGCAGGCGCTCCGGGTGATCGAAGAAGTCAAAAGCGTAGCGGCCCTTGATGCAGAGGAAGTCGCCGTTAATTCCGCTCTTGTCGCGGTTGTCGCCGCGCACGATATCCATGCCGGTATCAGACCGGCGGACGCCAAGCGTGGTCTTGCAGCCATCGCCGCAGTGCGTGCAGATGGTGCCCACGTGCTTCATCTCCCACGGCCGCGTCTTGTAACGATAGGCGCCGGAAGTAAGCGCGCCGACCGGGCAGATGTCGATGCACATACCGCATTCTTCGCAGTTGAGATGGTCGCCTTCGTTCGGGGCGATTACCGAGCTGGAGCCGCGAAGCTGCACGCCGAGAGCGGAGACGTCCATGCCTTCGCCGCAGACGCGTACACAGCGGTAGCAGAGGATGCAGCGCGGGCGGTCAAAAAAGACCACCGGCGACCACTGCTGCTCTTCCTTGTGCAGCTTGCCTTCCATGTAGCGCGATTCGGCCGCGCCGTACTTGAACGTCATGTCCTGCAGTTCGCATTCGCCGCCGGCATCGCAGACGGGGCAGTCCAGCGGGTGATTACCGAGCAGCAGTTCGATCATCGACTTCCGCGCCTGGCGGACTTCGTCGGTATCGGTGGCTACAACCATGCCTTCGGTAATCGGAACCGTGCATGCGGTCTGCAGCTTGGGCATCTTTTCAATCCGGACCAGGCACATCCGGCAGGCCGCCTGCAGCGCCAGGCCGGGGTAGTAGCAGAACGATGGAACTTCAATGCCCACAGCCTTGCAGGCTTCAATCAGCAGCGTGCCTGCAGGCGCCGTCACCTGCTTGCCGTCGACCGTGATGGTTACGTTTTTTACTTCGGCCATGATTTTAGAGTCCCAACCAGCCCTTAACAGTTAGCTGCTTTGGTAATTGAGTAGATTGGTAATTTAGTAATTGAAAATCCAAACCGCGATGCTCCTTGCCTTTTAAATTACCCAATTACCCATTTACCAAATCCAGCAATAATGCCTAACTTAGCTTCAATGTCTTCCTGGTTTCCTCGATTTGCGCTGCATGCCGCTTGGCGTGCATGGCCATTGCAACCAGCATTTCACAAATGCTGACCATCCCGGCAGCCGGATGAGGGTGCTTTACTTCACTGGCACGCAGATCTTCCGTGTACTGTTCCAGGAACCGGATCACGCCGGCTCGCGTGGTCTTAAATTGTTCAGCAGCTTCCGCCAGCGTCGCAAAACGCCCGTTTGGCTTCGCTATTTCCGGGGCTTCCAGCTTGTGAGTGCGGTTCGGAATCATCTGCAGAAACGCATGTTCACGGTTGGGCGAATCAGCCGGACGGGGAGCGCGCTGGGTACTGATTAACTTGAGCTGGACGGTTTCGGCGGTTGTGAGATGTTCGACCGTATCGAGTACCGACCACTGGTCGGAAGCAGGCTTCAACCGGCTTTGCTCCTCGGTGACCCCGGCAAAGCTGTTGAGAAAGATATCGCGGGTCTCCTGCAGCTGAGCCAGCAGGAAGGACTTGTCGATCACGACGGGGGTAGCCGGATTTGGCTGTGCGCTCATGATCAGTGCGCCCCCACCACAGGAAGTTCAGTGATTTTGGCCGCCGGATCAAACGGACACGGACGGCCTTCCAGATGGGCTTCAAATTCGCTGCGCCATTTGTCCACGATAGACATGGTTGGAATGGCGGCAGCATCGCCCAATGGACAGAAGGTCCGGCCGAGCATGTTTTGCGCCAGGTACTTGATGTTATCGATGTCTTTGCGCAGCCCGCCGCCATTGTGGAAGCGGGTCAGGGTTTTCTTGAGCCAGTCTGTGCCTTCGCGGCAGGGAATGCACCAGCCGCAGCTTTCGTGCTGGTAGAACTTCATGATCCGCAGCGCAAATTTAACCATGCAGGTGGTGTCGTCCAGCATGACGACGCCGCCCGAGCCCAGAAACTCGCCGCGCTTGGCAAACGAATCGAAGTCCATATTCATTTGCTCCGCCTCTTCCGCGGTGAGAATGAAGGTAGAAGATCCGCCCGGCACGACAGCTTTCAGTTTGCGTCCATTGGGAATGCCGCCGCCCACGTCGTAGATCAGCTTCTTTAACGGGTATCCCAGAGGTAGTTCGTAAACGCCGGGTTTGTTGATGTGTCCGCTCAGGGCGAAAAGGCGTGTGCCGCCGTTTTTTGGGGGGCCATAGTCGGCAAATTTCTGCCCGCCCATAAGAAGGATATGCGGGACCGAAGCAATGGTCTCGACGTTGTTGATGACCGTCGGGCCGCCCCACAATCCGACCACAGCCGGGAAGGGCGGACGGATGCGCGGGATCCCGCGTTTGCCTTCCAGGGATTCCATCAAGGCGGACTCTTCGCCGACTTCATATGCTCCGGCTCCCGTGTGCCAGTAGCAGTCAAACTGCTTGCCGCTGCCGAAGATGTTCTTGCCCAGGAAGCCCTTGGCATAGGCGTCGGCGAGCGCCTTGCGCATGATATCGACCAGGTAGCGGTATTCACCGCGGATATAGATGAAGCCCTGCTTCGCGCCGACGGCCAGCCCGGCGATGATCACGCCTTCAATGACCGCATGCGGGTCCTGTTCCAGGATGGGACGGTCTTTGCAGGTGCCAGGCTCGCTTTCGTCACCGTTGACCAGGATGTATTTTGGCTTGGCCGATTCCTTGGGTACAAATCCCCATTTCATACCGGTAGGGAAGCCGGCGCCTCCGCGTCCGCGGAGATTGGAGGCTTTGACCTCATTGATGATGTCGTCCGGCGCCATGGTCAGCGCTTTTTGGGCAGCTTTATAGCCATCGAGCTTCAGATAAGTCTCGATGTCGGTTGCGCCCTTGCCGAAACGCTTGGAGACAATCTTTATTTCATCGGGATGGGAGGTGAGTTCAGCCATGTTTTCTAAATTGCCAATAATGCCAAAATTGCCAAAAAATCCAAATTGCAAATCATGTATTACGTTTAGCTGTTTGCCTGGATGCTGAGAATATAGCATTCAGTTCTCGAGCTTCTTGAAGCACATCATCCAGCCGTTCTTTCTTGACAATTGCCAAATCAGCGAGCAGCTCAATCCAAAAATACTGACTCATCAGCTTCTTCTACGACTATGCCGATCTTTGAAATAAAGTCTGCTCTAGATCTTGCATGGCAAGCAGACCGATAGTTGGCTCCAACGGCAGTACCGCACCGTAAGAGTTGGCCGCCGATAATCTGAGCCTCTTTATTTTGCGGCAGAGCCTGAAACAAACGAATAATGCGAATCGCAAATTCTTTTGTCCGTCTTCGCAATCCTTCTGTTCTGCTGTCCATTGCGTCCCGCTTCAGGATGCCGTGCCACCACACGCCGTTCAATTTGGATTCTTTGGCAGTGTTGGCATTTCTGGCAATTGCTATTGTTTTGCTTTCTTCCGGTACTGCTCTATCACTGCGTCGATCTTGTCGTTGGTCAAATTCTCGTGAAAATCGTAGTTCACTTGTGCCGCCGGCGCCCAGCTGCAACCGCCAATACACTCGACCTCTTCCAGAGAAAACATGCCGTCAGGCGTGGTCTGCTTGTGGCCGATGCCCAACTTGCTCTTGCAATGCTCCAGAATTTCCTCGCCGCCGCGCAGCATGCAGCTGATGTTGGTGCACACCTGCACGTGATATTGACCCATTGGTTTTGTGTGCAGCATGGAGTAGTAGCTGATCACGTTGCGGACTTCGAGCTCGGTCAGCTCGGTCTTCCTGGCCAGATGAGCGATCACCGCGTCTGAAAGATATCCGACCTCATCTTGGCTGTAGAGCAACATAGGCACCAGGAAGCCGCGCTTGGTCGGGTACTCCTTCATCTTCTCGGTAAAAAAAGCGTCGAGTTTATCGCTTATTGCTGCCATGAAATGATTCGTTGATTTGGTAATTTAGTAATTTGGTAATTGAGTAATTTATTTGTTTTCTTTCGCAGTTTTTTGAGAGGCTGAGAAGATAGCTGCCAATTCTTTTGCCTCCCGCATAATATCCCGCAACTTCGCACTGCTGAGCGTTTCTGTTTCCTCTAATAGTTCGAGCCAAAGAACGCTCTCATCAGCTTCTTCCGCTACAATCCCGATTCGTGCAATAAATTCTGGTGTCGAGCGCGCACGACAAACTGCCCGGTAATTTGCGGCCACCGAAGTACCACTCCGCAGAAGCTGCTTACCCATCACTTGAGCTTCTGTACTTTTTGGCAGCGCCCGAAAAAGCCGCACGATACGAATCGCAAACTTCTTGGTTCTGTCACGAATCTCTTCCGGGCTACTCACAATTACCAAATTACCAAATTACGCAATTACCAAATCCTTATCTGTCGATTTCTCCCAGCACAATGTCAATGCTGCCGATCGCCGCCACCACGTCGGCGATCAGGCGGCCTTCGCACATCTGAGGTAAAGCTTGAAGGTTGGCGTACGAAGGCGAGCGCATGTGCACGCGCATCGGTTTTGCGGTGCCGTCGCTCACGATGTAATAGCCCATCTCGCCGCGTGGCGACTCAATCGCCTGGTAGACCTCACCCTCAGGAACAGTAAAGCCTTCGGTGACAATCTTAAAGTGATAGATGAGGGCTTCCATTTGCGTCTTCATCTTCTCGCGATCCGGCAGCACCACCTTGGGTGCCTCAGCTTTGGTAGGACCGGAGGGCATACCTTCCAGCGCCTGCTTGGCAATCTCGCGTGACTCGCGCAATTCAGCGACGCGGCAGAGGTAGCGCGCCCACACATCGCCATCTTTTTGGATCGGAACCTTGAACTTGAAGTTTTCATAGCCGCAGTACGGCATATCACGGCGGATATCGAAATCAACACCGCTGGCGCGCAGTGAAGGGCCAGTCAGCCCGATCGCCAGGCTGTCTTCAGCGCTGACCCTGGCTACACCCTTCAAGCGATCGATGAAGATACGGTTGCCTGTAAGCAGGTTCTCGTATTCGTCGACTCTCTCCGGAAAAAGATCGAGGAACTTCTTTACCTTCTCAAAGAAACCGAGCGGAGGATCAAGCGCCAGCCCGCCGATGCGGAAGTACGAGGTCATCATCCGCTGGCCGCTTACCATCTCATAGATTCGCAGCAGATCTTCGCGTTCGCGGAAGCAATAGAGGAACACCGACATGGCGCCGATGTCCATGGCGTGTGTCCCCAGCCATACCAGGTGCGAGCTGATGCGCTGGAGTTCGGCCAGCATCACACGCATCCACTGTGCGCGCGGCGGAATTTCCAACCCCAGCAGCTTCTCCACCGCCATCACATAGCAGAGGTTGTTTACCATGGGGCAGAGGTAGTCGATACGGTCGGTCAGCGGGACTACTTGCTGGTAAAACTTGGCTTCGCACGTCTTCTCAATGCCGGTATGAAGAAAACCGATGTCGGGCATCATGCGGATGATGGTTTCGCCGTCAATCTCCAGCAGCAGACGCAGCACCCCGTGGGTGGACGGGTGTTGCGGGCCCATGTTGAGGACCATGGTTTTGTCTTGCGTGGGATCGAGCACCGGATTGGCGTTCAAGTGTCCCATTAACGATAGCCCTCCACCGGGTAATCCTTGCGCAGAGGATGGCCCTCCCAATCTTCCGGCATCATGATGCGGCGCAGATAAGGATGGCCGAGAAAGCGAATGCCAAACAGATCAAAGACCTCGCGCTCAAAGAAGTTCGCCGCAGGCCAGATGGGCGTGATCGATTCGACCACCGCGTCATCGCCGGACAGTACAACTTTCAGGCGGACGCGTTCTCTTCGTTTAATGGAGAGCAGGTGATAGGCGACTTCAAAGCGCGGCTCCCGCGGATAGAAGTCAGCGCAGGTCAGATCGGAGAGGAAATCAATCAGGCCCTGTGATTTCAGCCGGGCACAGGCGTCGCGGATAACTTCGCGGGCAACAAAGATCGTAAGTTCATCGCGATCAAAGCGAGCGCGTTGCACCGCGTCAGCCTTCCAGGAAAGGAGATCGGCGACCAAAGGCCGGTCTTTCAGCTGCCCGAGATCGGTGATGGCCGGCGCCAGAGGCATTAGCCGTCACTCCTCTCTGGCTTGTTCCAGTCCAGAATACCCTTCTTCCATATATAGAAGAACCCTACCAATACCAGACCGATGTAAACCAGCATCTCTGTGAAGCCAAACCAGCGGGAGCCAGTCAGCTTGGGCAGGTCCCGAAAAACCACGGCCCAGGGATAAAGAAACACGGCTTCCACGTCAAACAGGATGAAGAGCATACCCACCAGATAAAATTTCACGCTGAAGCGTTGCTGAGCGTCACCGGTGGGAGTAATGCCGCATTCGTAAGGCAGGTTTTTAGCACGGGACCATTTATGCTTGCCCAGGAGGTGGGAAAGGGTGACCATCACCGCAGCCAGCGCCATGGCTACGATCACCTGGATCAACAACGGAATATAATGAGCGAAGTAGCTGTTCTCCGGCATGCAAGCCCTTACAGAAAGTGTGACCGCTGAGTGCTGAACATTCGAATGTAATTTCCATTCGCTGGAGTGTCAAGGCCTTGACTTTGCACGGAGTTAGTGATTCTGAATCGATGTGCTGCAGCACCCGAGTGAACAACCCGGCGTGATCCGTATAGGAGCCAGTTTCCAATCCCAGGTCTATGACAATTTTCGGATTCAATACAGACGTGAAACACGCTGAGGTCGTTTATCACGTGCAAAGTGAGGCCCGGCAGAATGATCTGCTGTTGCAGACCCTGGTTTTTGTGAAGGGTCAGTGCGTGGGCAAGCGCACGGTTTCCTATGCTCACCAGGTTTCCCAGCCTGAATTCTCAACCGAGGCCATTCACGAGCTATTGAAGTCACAGCACAAGACCGTGCTCGAGGCCATCCAGGAAGGGCGTCTTGAAAGCGAGCTCGGCAACGCTTCTGAAGTGCAGGATGTGGGTGGTTCAGGTTTGTCTTTGCAGTGGACCGCTGCGCCCCCCGGTGATGCAAGCATTCTTCCGGTGACGTTCCGTGTTCTCGATTCCGGGAACCCGGCTACCGGAGCGGAGATTGTCGTGCGCGGCGTGATCGCCTCTGACGGATTGGAACTGGCGCGTGGAGCAGCCGACGATGACGGCACAGCCGAACTCTTGATTCCCTTGACAGACGAAGTCCTGGTTCGCGGAGCGGTCATGGTGCAGGCAAAGCGGCAAGGAAAATCCGTCACCCGAAAGTTCCGCCTCAAACGATAGCCTCGCCGCGAAACCAGCCGTCCGCCGTTTACGACATGATTTATCCTGAGCGTGAGTGACGGCGCAGACGAAAATCGATATTCCAAAGAGTGACGCGATCGTTGTAGGCTCAGGCCCCAACGGGCTTGCGGCGGCGATTCGTCTCGCCCAGGCGGGCAAGTCGGTCGTTGTGCTCGAAGCAGCTGACGTCCCCGGCGGAGGTGTACGGTCGGCTGAACTCACCCTTCCCGGCTTCGTCCACGATGTCTGCTCCTCCGTTTTCGGGATGGGAATCTGTTCACCTTTCTGCAGTACACTGCCGCTGGATAAACACGGGCTGGAATGGGTCTTTCCACCCGCTGCACTGGCACATCCTCTGGAAGGTGCCCCAACATCAGTTTTGTACCGATCTGTCGACGAAACGGCAGCCACGCTGGGTGCCGACGGGAGCCGATATCGCTCGCTGATGAGCGGCCTCTGCAATCGCGCGCACGATCTGCTGCAGGATATCTTCGCGCCACTGCATTTTCCCCGGCATCCATTTCTGATGGCTGGATTTGGACTGCACGCACTACGTTCGGCGGCTTCTTTGGCCCGTGCGCAGTTCAGAACCGAACCAGGCCGTGGGTTTTTCGCCGGCATGGCTGCACACTCCATGCTTCCACTGGAAGCAATAGCAACCTCTGCTCCGACCCTGGTATTGGCGGTCGCCGCCCATGCCGGCGGATGGCCTTTTGCCCGCGGCGGCTCCCAGCAACTTGCGTCGGCAATGGTCAGCTATTTGGAATCACTGGGTGGCAAGGTTTTGACCGGCTGTCGTGTGGATTCATTGGATCAGCTGCCCCCGGTGCGCGCCATACTCTTTGACGTTACACCGCGCCAGCTGGTCAAGATCATGGGTGGTAAGCTGCCTGCTGGATACCGGCGAAAGCTGGAGCGATATTGTTACGGCGTAGGCGCTTACAAGATCGACTGGGCTTTGCATCAGCCCATCCCGTGGCGCGCCGCTGAATGCGCAAGTGCGGGAACGGTACATCTCGGCGGCACGCTCAAAGAGATCTCCGATTCAGAAAGTGCGCCCTGGCGTGGAGAAGTCTCCTCCCGTCCTTACGTTCTGCTAACCCAGCCTAGCTTGTTTGACCCGACGCGCGCTCCGGCAGGCAAACATACGGCCTGGGGCTACTGCCACGTGCCCAACGGTTTCCGCGGCAACATCACGGAGGCGATTGAGAGCCAGGTGGAGCGCTACGCGCCTGGCTTTCGCGACTGCATTGCAGCACGCTCAATCATGACGCCAGGGGAGTTTGAGCAGCACAATGCCAATCTGGTCGGAGGCGATATCGGCGGCGGCGCCGTGAACCTCGGCCAGCTCTTCCTCCGCCCCACGGCGAGCATGTATCGCACACCGCTAAAGAATGTCTACCTTTGCTCGGCTTCCACGCCGCCCGGCCCCGGCGTTCACGGCATGTGTGGATATTTTGCGGCTGAGGCCGCGCTCAAGCAGCTTGCCTGATTCCAGCATGAAGCTGCTGGCAAAAAAGATTCCTCGCTGATCAGCCGATTGCCTTTTGCGCGCGGATGAAGTACGTTGCAACAAAAATCCAACTGATTCGAGAAAGAGGGTAGAGCATGTTCTGTTTCAAATGCGGCGCATCCATGCCGGACGACTCCAAGACCTGTCCCCAGTGCGCCACACCGGTACAGAGCGCGCCCGCACCGCCTCCTGCGGGGCAGCCTGCGTCAGACTTTCTCAATCCGCCAGCGGCGCAACCACAATATCCGCAAAGCCAACCCTACCCTCAGCCGGGCCCATATTACGGGCAGCAGCAGCCGCGCACGGATGGAAAGGCTATTGCCAGTCTGATTCTGGGCATTGCCTCGATCCTTCTTTGCCTCAACATTTTTGCCGGGATTCCAGCGATCATCCTGGGGCATATCTCTCGCGGCGACATTCAACGCAGCATGGGGCGTTTGTCCGGAGGGGGCATGGCGATGGCCGGCCTGATCATGGGCTATTTCGGCAGTTTCTTCAGCTTCATCATTATCGCGGCCGTCTTGATTCCCAACCTATCGCGCGCAAAAATCGCCGCCAACGAGGCGGTGGCTATGAGTACCGTGCGCACCATCAATATCGTCCAGACCACCTATAGGACCACTTATCCTGACAAGGGATACGCGCCGGATCTGGCGACCTTGGGCCCCGGACCCAGCGGCTCCTGTTCTGTAGGCAATGCCGAACATGCCTGTTTGCTCCCCGATAAGGTGTTGGGCAACGCCCGTTGCGTGGCCGGTACCTGGTGCGACAAGGGCGGATACAGGTTCAGCGTGAGCACCGAAGGGAACTGCCATGAAAAGGCGGTCAGCTTGCAGGAGGGCCAGCAAGATACCGGCGCCGAATGCAACTTTGTTGTGGTTGCTACTCCGATCAGCACGGCAACCGGATCCAGGAACTTCTGTTTGACCTCTGATGCAATCGTTCGCTACCGATATGGCTCGCCGCTGTCCGAGCCCATCGGCGTGCAAGAATGCTCCGGCTGGAGTCCGATACTTTAAAGTCAAAATAGCTGCGGCGCGGTGAGTGCGGCAGTAGAGCGCGCTCCTGTGGCAGCGCTTCGCCTCAAACCCCGCTTGGCCGGAAATCCTGCACTCTTTTTATGTGATTCTTGACCTTGAACTTAGTCCAACTGCCAGAGCTGCATCTGCTTCTAATCTAAGTGGACTTCCGAATGGGAACTTCTCGTCTGGCGGAGACAAGTTCTTCCGACAATCCCAACTCGTCGTTGTTCGATCGTGCTGCGCGCCTGCTTCCCGGCATCATTGCCGGCGCCGCTGACCTGGACCCCGCTGCTGTGCTCACGGCCACGGTCGCGGGCGCCAGTTTTGGCACTTCACTCGGTTGGGTCGTTGTCCTGTGCGTTCCGGTGCTGTTCAGCGTCTTTGCCGTCTCCTCGCGCATAGGACATGAGACCAGGAAAGGCCTGGTGCAGCTAGTGCGGGAGAATTACGGCGCCAGGGTTGCCCTTGTCATTGCCCTGATGGTTGCCGGGGTGAATATGGCCATGATCGTGGGCGATATCGTAGCCGTCAGCGACAGCTTCGCCCTCATCACGATTTCTCCCCGCGTTTTCTATCTTGCGATCGTTGGTTTTACGGTCTGGTATGTGCTGATTATCGGCAATTATCAGAAGACCACCAAGGTCCTGGGCACGCTCACGCTCATCCTGATTTCTTATGTCGTGGCCGCATGGCGCGTCACCGATTCATTTGTCGGTCTCGCGAGGGACGTCTTCTTGCCGCACATGGAGGTGAGTACCGCATATATGATGGGTGTGGTCGCCGTCTTCGGTTCGTTGCTGACGCCCGACGTCATCGTGTGGCAAACCAGCTCCAAGCGCGGTCTTCCCGAAGGTCTGGCTCGCGCTCATGTGAGCGAATCTCACGCCGGGACCTTTGTAGCCTGCATGATTTCGCTCTCCGTGATGGTGGCCGCTTCGCACCTGCACGTCGCCGATCCGTCCAACATGACGACGCGCAGCGCCTCTGAGGCTCTGGGATCTTTCGGCTTTGCCGGAACCATACTCTTTTCGCTTGGGATCATCGCTTCCGGCCTGATCGCCCTGCCTATCCTCGTGGCTTCGCTTTGCTTCAGCGTTGCTGAGGCCGTGGGCTGGAACTCCGGACTCTCTATCGAGCCCTGGAACGCGCGCATGTTCTACGTGATGATTTCGGTCACCGTCTTCCTGGCGGTGGTAGTCGATTTCTTCGGCGTTCACACCGTCCGCGTTCTGTACTGGTCGCAGGTGCTGGCTGGAATTGTCCTGGTGCCGATCTTTGCCTTCATTCTGTTGCTCTCCAACAACTCCCGCATCATGCGCACCACCAATTCGCATTTTGAGAATTTCTGGCTCGGCTGTGCCGCTATGGGCATGCTGATCTCAAACGTGCTGTTCTTCTGGTTTGCTTTGAAATAGGCAGTCGGAGGCAGACGCAAAACTCGCCATTTGTTACGATGCCAGTTGTGGCAGAGATTGCCCAGTCCCGTCAGATATCCGCCCAGCGTGGAAGACGGTTGGAATACTTCACTATTGCGTGGAATGCCCTCGAAGGAGTAGTGGGAGTTGTCTCCGGCTTGATGGCGGGGAGTGTTTCACTCGTGGGTTTCGGAATTGACAGCTTTATTGAGGTTACGTCCGGAAGCACGCTGCTGTGGAGAAGGTCCGTTGACTCTGACGAGCAACGAAGGGAGCGCAACGAGAAACTTAGTCTCAGGATCGTGGGCGGCTGTTTCCTGGCCCTCGCCGCATACGTCACGTATCAATCGGTTTCCGACCTGCTAAACAGGGAACGTGCGGAACCGAGTATCGCCGGAATCATTTTGGCGGCGATTTCCCTGCTTGTGATGCCGCTTCTTTCCCGCGCTAAAAAGAGCGTTGCCGGTTCGCTCGCGAGCGCGGCCATGCGTGCAGACGCCAGGCAAACTGATTTCTGCGCCTACCTGTCAGCCATTTTGCTCGCGGGCCTTCTTCTAAATGCCACGCTCGGCTGGTGGTGGACCGACCCGATTGCCGGTTTAGTCATGGTTCCGATCATCGCCAAAGAGGGAGTTGACGGAATCAAAGCCCGACCCTGCTGCTAACACCGCCAAGCGTATAGCTACTCTTCGCTGGTTTTTTTCTTGATCGCGTCCGCGTCGGCGATGGTCGGCCGTGAGATCAGCTTGAACAGCTTATCCGGCCTCACCTTTAGGCCGGCGGAGAGCCGAATGACAGAATCAAAGCGTATGTTGGTCTCCGCCCGTTCCACGCGCCCGATGTAGTTCCGATGCACGGCACACAACTCCGCCAGCTTCTCCTGGGAGAGCCGCCGTTCCTTTCGCATTACGCGAATCTGTTTGCCGAACAAATCCAGGGCGCTGGGCACGCTTGATAGGGTCTTTCGGCATTCCGTTAAAATCTACCCCTTATACGGTTACACCGTAAAAGGTGTATAATATATTTGCTTTTCCGGGGTACGACTATATCAGACCTTCACTACGTTGCCTGCTGGACGGAGGATGAGGGCATTTATTCCTGCGGACACCAACATGCCAACATCCGCGAGGCCATGGATTGCCTTGTTCCCAACGGTGGGAGCTTTATCCGCGCCCATGATGCCGGGGTCTTCCGGTCGCTCGATCAGGCCGAATTCATCGACTTCATCGAAGCTTTGCGGACTATGCCCTGGCGTTCGCCGGACAAGGCTTAACCCGCTCCACCAGGGAGCGCGGAGAGGCAAATCCTTTCTCTCCGCGCTTTTTTTTTCGGCAGCGTTCGCCTTGAGTGACGAACGTGGATGTACGTCAGTGTTCCCCGATTCATCAAATCCTCACCTGCCGTTAACTTCGATTTAACTTCGCTTTGATATCACTGCAACATGAGAATGCGAAGAAGCGGGAAAGTCTCCGGCAGGCCGCTTTTCTCCTGGGAATCCGGTGTCAATTCCGTACGCCAGATGGCGATGCGGGTGGCTACGGGATTTTCGCGCGAAATTGCGCTTCCCGGAATTTCGTTTGCCCGGAAACCCGTTGCGCCGTACCGTGCCTATGTCGCCGCGACGGAAGCGGAGCGCCGAGCCGCGTATCGCCTGCGTTTTCGGGTCTTCAACCTTGAATTGCAGGAAGGTCTGGATTCAGCGTTTGCCACCGGCGAAGACCAGGATGAGTTCGACGCGGTGTGCGACCACATCATTGTCGAAGAGCGGGGTACCGGCAACGTTGTCGGCACCTACCGCCTTCAGACGGGCAGCGATGCGGCACGCCATCTGGGTTATTACAGCGCGCGGGAGTTTGATTTCGCGCCCTATGAGCCGCTGCGCGATCAGATGGTGGAGCTTGGCCGCGCCTGCATCCATCCCAACCATCGCAAGTACGAAGTGCTGATGCTCCTGTGGAAGACAGTGGCACGCTACGTTCGCGATCGCGGCGGGCGTTACCTGATCGGGTGCAGCTCGCTGACCTCGCAGGATACCGAGGCCGGCTCTGCCATGTATCACAGGCTGAAGAAAAACCTGGCGCCGGAACATCTGCGGACCATGCCTACGCCTGACTATGCTTTTGATTTGTCTGAGCCGGCGATCAAGGCGGATCCTCCCAAGCTGCTTCGCACCTATCTGGCTCTGGGCGCCGAGGTCTGCGGTCCACCGGCCCTGGACCGTGAATTCAAAACCATCGACTTCTTGACCCTGATGGATTTAAATAGTCTTTCACCGGCCATCCGGGGCAGGTTGTTTTGAAGCTTGAAGGCGGTTACAAGTCCAATTCGGCGATTTCTGCGCGTCCTGCGGCGCTATGCGGCCATCATGCTCTGCATTATCGGCAGCCTTCTGGAATATCTGCTCAACGCTCTTACCGGTAAAACCAGCCTGCGTCACCGGGCTTACACGCTACATCGATGGACCTCCCGCACCCTGCGCGGGCTGGCCGTGAGCTATTCCTGGGAGGGATCTGCGCCCGCAAGCGGGCTGCTGGTCGCGAATCATCTCAGCTATCTCGACATCCTGGTTTTCAGCGCGATTACTCCGTGCATCTTTGTCTCTAAGCGAGAGGTCAGGTCGTGGCCGGGAATCGGCTGGGCAGCCACGTTGGCGGGATGCATCTATATTGACCGCTCGCGCCAGCATGCCACCCACTCCATTCAACCGCAAATGGCGGCTGCCTTAGCCGAGGGAGTACCCGTGGTTTTGTTCGCCGAGGGCACCAGCTCGGATGGCCGCGAGGTTTTACCTTTCCGCTCCTCGTTGCTTCAGCCGGCGGTTGAGAACCGCATTCCGATTGCCGCAGCCGGCATCAGCTATGCGATTGCAGACGGCGATCCTGCCACGGATGTCTGCTATTACGGCGACCATGTTCTGGGATCGCATTCCATGAAGCTGTTCGGCAAGAACGGCATTGCGGCGACCGTGCGATTTGGGGACTGCGCGAAAGTTTTTACCGACCGCAAGGATGCGGCCCGCCAGCTCCATGAACAGGTTAGCGCGCTGAAGGATCAGTCCGCAGCTGCCGTCTCTCGCGTTGCAACTGCGTTGGTTTGATAAACGTCCTCACAGAGCGCGCGCAGAATCTCTGCGACGCTCCACGCCTGGGCAAAACAGCCTTGCGGAAGATGCGGCTCGTCGGCGTCAAAGATCTCTGAGATTTGTCCCAGCCCGGCTTCGCTGAGGTGCTGTTCGATCCCACGCAGCAAATCATGCGCGCGTTCCCGGGATTGCGGTGTTTTTCCGCCATTCACTCGCACATAGGCGGAAACATACGGCCCCAGCAGCCACGGCCACACTGTACCCTGATGGTATGCGGAATCGCGGCTGTACTGATTGCCTCCATAGGTCGGGCGATAGCGTGAATCCGAGCGGCTGAGTGTGCGTAGTCCCACAGGCGTGAGCAAGTCGCGCTCCACGGCTTCCAATACCGAGCGGGCCCGTTCCGGCGAGAGCATGGAATGGTGCAGGCTCACGGCCAGAATCTGGCTCGGGCGCATGGACGAGTCGGGCGAACCGCCGTCGACAACGTCATACAGGCATCGCGCCTGCTCGTTCCAGAAGATGCGATTGAAACTGGCGTTTGCGAGTGACGCGAGGCTGGAATATTTCTTTCTTCGCTCATCGTCGCCAAAGCGCGCCGCCAGGGCTTCCATCACGCGCAAAGCGTTGTACCAGAGCGCCTGGATTTCAACCGGCTTGCCGCTTCGTTGCGTCACTACCCAATCGCCGATTTTGGCGTCCATCCACGTAAGCTGGGCTCCGGGAGCGCCGGCGTTCAGCAGGCCATCTTCATCAACCTTGATGTTGTAGCGCGTGCCCTTGATATGCCAATCGATGATTTCAGTCAAGACCGGGTACAACTCCTTGCGCACGAACTCATAATCGTTGGTGGCGGCAGCATAAGCTCGAGCCGCCTCAAAAAACCAGAGAGTCGCATCCACGGTGTTGAACTCAGGGGCTTCGCCGGAATCGACAAAACGGTTCGGCAGCATCCCTCTGTCAGTATGCTGGGCGAAATTTCGCAAGATGCCGCGGGCGATATCTGCCCGGCCGGTGAAAAGCGTGAGCCCAGGCAGGGAGATCATGGTGTCCCGCCCCCAGTCCATAAACCAGGGATAGCCGGCGATCACGGTCCAATCCTTGCCGCGGCGAGCCAGGAACTGATCGGACGCCACGGCCAAAGCCTGCGCCAGCGGATCATTGACGGGCGCCGACGCAGCCAGCTTCTGTCGGCGTTGCATTTCAGCTCGGCGAACCTTATCCGCTCCGCCAATATCGCGGCGCTCGGTTGAGGCGATGATCTGCGCGTCGCGATTCTGGTTCAACTTCCAGGAAAGCACGAAGGGATTGAACAGGTCTTCCTGAAAGTCCAGGCCACGCTCCCGCTCTTCCCGGTAGAGGAAATTGTTGTACCAGAACCCTTGATGCTCGAGCCGGTCAGCGTTGTGAGCGAAGTGCAACTTTGGCAGAAGAGTATAAGGCTGTACGCTGACGGAGTTGGCGCTTTGGCCCAGCGCTGAATTCAGGGAGTCGTTCTGGTGGGTCGTGGAGTGATAGTCGCGAAAGGCGATCAGCGGCCTCACTTCCAGCACCGGTTCAACGCCGGGCGGCGCGTGCAGCAGCTTGTACTCCACCTGGACGGTGTTGCTGTCCTGGGGCATAAAGACGGTTTTTTCGAGTCTGACGTCATCGGCCTCGAAAGTCCAGGTAGGAAAGGGATCAAGCCGAAAGCCAACCAGCGTCCTGAAGCCCTCAGGGTGAATTGCTCCCGGGTACTCGTTGGTGGAGAGATCAATCCGCCGGTCACCTACGACCAGCGTTTCCTCCAGCTTGGATAGCAGCAGCATGCGTCCGCCGGGCGGGTTCAGTGCTGCAGTCAACAAGCCGTGATAACGGCGCGTGTTGGCTCCGGCGACGGTCCCACAGGCAAAGCCGCCCAGCCCATTGGTCTCCAGCCATTCCCGGCTGAGCCCAGCATGTAAGTCAGTGCAGATTTGTTTATCCAGATTAATCATGGCAGGCCTTGGAAAAATGGATGCCGCACTTAATGCAATCGTTGTTCGTCGCCCAACGTGATTCGCGCTCAGATTGCGGTGCTGCTCTCACTGCACAAACATGATGCCGCGAATTTCATCCTGGGAATGTTCGGCCCAATTTTTTGAAAATCGTAATCATCTACGTTGTCTTCACCTTGGGTTGAGCCACGGTTGTGGCAATGCCGACTGGCCGTTTCTGTTTCGTAAAGATTTCATCAATCATATTGGCTACAAGCCCAGTCCAGCCGGTCTGGTGGCTGGCGCCAACGCCCGCGCCGGTATCGCCGTGGAAGTACTCATGGAACGGGATGTAGTCGCGCCAATACGGATCAGACTGGAACTTTTCATTTTTGCCCAGCACCGGCCTGCGCCCCTGTTCGTCGCGCTGAAAGGTGCTGATGAGGCGGCGGCTGATCTCATCGGCTGCTTCATTCAAGTCCACCATCCGCCCTGAGCGGGTTGGGCATTCAACCTTGAGGGTGTCACCATAGTATTTGTGGAACCGGCGCAGCGCGTGGATCATCAGGTAATTTGCCGGAAACCATATCGGCCCTCGCCAATTGGAGTTGCCGCCGAAGAATCCAGTTTCAGATTCCGCCGGTTCGTAATCCACCACATGCGATTGCCCGTCCAACTCGACCATGTAGGGCTTCTTCCGGTGATAAGCGGAGAGCGCCCTGATCCCATGCGGCGATAAAAACTCATCTTCGTCGAGCATGACCTTCAGAATGCGCTCGAGCTGTGTGCGGTTCGTCACCGAAAAGAGCTTGGGACATGTTTCACTCTCGACGTGCATGGCCCCCAGGTTGGCAGTGAGATCGGAACGGTATTGGAGAAACCATTGCAAACGCCGTTTGAATGCCGGCATGGCGTCCACCAGATCCGGATTCATGGTCTGCACCGCGTAGAGCGGCATCAAGCCCACGAGCGAGCGCACGCGTAAAGGCAGGGAAGTGCCGTCGGTTGAATGCAGAACGTCATAGAAGAAACCGTCTTCTTCATTCCATAGGCTCAGCCCGTCATCGCCCATGTGGTTCATCGCTCGCGCAATGTAGATGAAGTGCTCCCAGAACTTGCTGGCTACGTCTTCGTACGTTGGGTCTTCACTCGCCAGTTCCAGTGCAAGGGCCATCATGTCGAGCGAGTACATCGCCATCCAGCTGGTTCCGTCGGATTGCTCCAGGTGGCTCCCGTTGGGCAGAGTCATGTTGCGGTCAAACACGCCGATGTTGTCCAGACCGAGGAATCCGCCTTGAAAAACGTTCATGCCTTCCACGTCTTTGCGGTTGACCCACCAGGTGAAATTCAAGAGCAGTTTATGGAAGACGCGTGACAGGAATTGAGTGTCTCCCTTGCCGCCATTCTTGGCGCGGTCGATCTTATAGACCTGGTAGGCAGCCCACGCGTGCACCGGAGGATTGACATCGCCGAACGCCCATTCGTATGCCGGGATTTGACCGTTGGGATGCATGTACCACTCGCGGAGCATAAGGACGAGCTGGTCCTTGGCAAATTCACAATCAACCAACGCCAGTGAGACGCAATGGAAAGCCAGATCCCAGGCGGCGTACCACGGGTATTCCCACTTATCGGGCATGGAGATGATGTCGGCGTTGTAGATGTGTCCCCAGGCATGATTGCGCCCGTCTCTACGGGAGTTTGGCGGCTTCGGCATGGCGGGGTCACCGCTTAGCCAATCTCGAATCACATAGTGGTAGTACTGCTTGGTCCATAGCATGCTTGCCAAAGCCTGGCGCATGATGTTTTGTATATCGGCAGAGGCGGCTTCCGGAATGATGGTGGAATAAAACTCGTCGGCCTCTTGTTTTCTCGCCGCAAAGATCCGCCCGAACTCTTCCCCAAGCGCCGCATCTGGTTGGATGGCGGCGTCGGAGCGTTTCAGGCGGAGGTTTAGCGTCTGCTCTCCGCCGGCAGAAACAGCCAGCTTGTAGCAGATCGCGGCCTTGGTGCCCTGCAGAGCCGGATTTACCGCGTCGTTCTCGCCATGGATCAGGTAACGGTGAAAAGCGTCTTTGACAAACGGCGAGCTGTTGCGGGTGTTGAATAGCCGCTCGAAATTGGTTTCATTTTCAGTGAAGAGCGGCATGCCGCCTTGCTCGGCGTAGAGCCAGTAGCTGCCAATAGAGTATTCGAGGGCATGAATCGCCCCGGAAGCCGGATCAAATACGAGTGATGGCCTGTTGCGGCTTTCATCCCATGACCAGGTGTTGCGAAACCAGAGCGTCGGCAGCAGATGAAGTTCAGCGGCTTCCGGACCGCGATTCGCCACCGTGATGCGGATGCAGACATCTTCGATGCCGGCCTTGGCGTATTCCACAAAGACGTCGAAATAGCGATCCTCGTCAAAAACGCCGGTATCGATCAGCTCAAACTCGGGCTGATCTTTCCCGCGCCGGTGGTTTTCCGCCACCAACCGGTCATACGGATACTCGGATTGCGGGTACTTGTACAGATATTTCATGTAGCAATGAGTCGGCGTGGAATCCAGGTAGAAGTAGTACTCCTTTACGTCCTCGCCGTGGTTGCCCTCATTGCCTGACAACCCGAACAGGCGCTCTTTGAGGATGGGATCGCGGCCGTTCCATAAAGCCACGGCAAAGCACAGCCGCTGGTGGCGATCGCAGATGCCGGCAAGACCGTCTTCATTCCAGCGGTAGGCCCGCGAGCGCGCGTGGTCATGGGGGAAATATTCCCAGGCTTCACCGGACGGGCTGTAATCTTCGCGCACGGTACCCCAGGCCCGTTCGCTCACGTACGGTCCCCAGCGCTTCCAGTGTTTGAGGCGGTGCAGTGATTCCTTGAGGCGGATTTCTTCTTGGGTCATGGCGTTCAGCGATCTTCTTCATTATGCACCTCGAGACCAAGAGCAACTTGTCACTTCAGATCGCCGTCACAACTCAGTAGGGGTAACATGTCTATGGATGCAAAAAGCCGCAATACGATGAAAGCTGCAAGAATTCTGCATTTTGGTCCACCTTCGGTAATCGTCAATCAGGATATGGAACGTCCTGCGGCTGGAGCAGGACAACTCTTAGTGCATGTGAAGGCAGCCGGAGTGGGTCCCTGGGACGCATTGATTCGCGAAGGGAAGAGCGCTGTCAGCCCCGCTCCGCCACTGGTTCTCGGGTCAGATCTCTCCGGCGTCGTTGCCGAGGTCGGCCCAGGCGTTTCCGGATTTAAGCCAGGTGACGAAGTCTACGGCTCCACGAACGAGGGTTTCGTCGGCGCTTATGCCGAGTTTGCGCTCGCCTCCGCTGGAATGATGGCTCCCAAACCGAAAAGGTTGAACTTTCTGGAAGCTGCATCCGCCCCAGTCGTGGCGGTTACCGCATGGCAGATGCTCTTTGACTATGCGCATGCTCAGTCCGGGCAAACGGTGCTCATCCATGGAGCCGCCGGAAATGTTGGCGCGTACGCGGTGCAGCTTGCTCGCGACGCCGGACTCAACGTGATTGCAACCGCGGCCGCAAATGATCTGGATTACGTCCGCCGCCTCGGTGCCAACACGGTTCTGGATTACCATGCCGCCCGATTTGAAGATTCTGCACACGCAGTCGACGTGGTGATTGACACGGTTGGCGGCACGACCAGGGAGCGTTCCTTTCGCGTGCTGAAGCCCGGCGGGATTCTTGTTTCCGTGGTATCGCCAGTGTCCGAGGAAACGGCGAAGCGATATGGCGTAAAAGCTGTTTTCTTTTACGTGGAAGTTACCACGGACCGGTTGAAGCACATCACTGAGCTTTTTGACAGCGGGAAACTTGCACCGTCGGTTGGCACGGTCTTGCCGCTGAGCCAGGCGCGCGTTGCCCACGATATGCTGGCCGGCGCCCCGCACGAGCGGGGAAAGATCGTCCTGAAAATCGCTTCGTGAAATAAGTTTTTGCAGGTCCGCGCAGTAACCAAGCAAATCTCAATGGAGGCTTTGTTCGCTCATGGAAGACACCGCCAAACCCGAGTTCAAAAATGGCTTTCCGGTTCAAGATCTTCGCGATGGCAGTACTGTTCTGGGCCAGGTAGATGGTGAAGAGGCGATCCTCGCCCGGCGTGGCAATGAATTCTTTGCCGTAGGTGCATTCTGCACTCATTATCACGGCCCATTGGCTGATGGCCTTGTGGTAGGCGATACGGTGCGCTGTCCGTGGCACCATGCCTGCTTCAGCCTGAGGACAGGTGAAGCGTTGCGCGCGCCTGCTCTGGATCCGGTGAGTTGCTGGAGGGTGGAGCGGGTCGGTGACAAAGTGTTTGCTCGCGAGAAGCTGAGCGAACCGGCAAAGAAAGCGTCGGGCAAGCTCCCTTCATCCATTGTGATTGTTGGCGGCGGCGCAGCCGGCCTGGCTGCGGCAGAGATGCTGCGGCGCGAAGGCTACGATGGCCCGGTCACCATGATCAGCGCCGATGAGTCTGCGCCCGTGGACCGTCCGAACCTCTCCAAGGATTTTCTTGCCGGCACAGCGTCAGAAGACTGGATTCCGTTGCGTCCGCCGGATTTCTATGCCAGCAAAAAGATTGATCTGGTGCTGGGATCGAGAGTCGCCTCAATCGATGTTGCGGCTGAACGTGTAGTGCTGGAAAACGGCAAATCGTATGAGTACGGCGCGCTTTTGCTGGCGACCGGGGCCGATCCGGTCAAGCCGCCGATCGAAGGCGCTGCCGGCTCGAAGGTGTTCTATCTGCGCACCTATGCGGACAGCCGCGCCATCATCGCCAAAGCGGGATCGGCGAAAGAGGTCGTGGTAGTGGGCGCTAGCTTCATTGGCCTTGAAGTTGCTGCGTCGCTGCGGGCGCGTGGGCTTGCCGTGAACGTGGTTGCGCCGGACCACCAGCCGCTGGAGCGGGTCATGGGTCCGGATGTGGGAAAGTTCATTCGCGGCTTGCATGAAAGCAAAGGCGTGGCCTTCCATCTGGGAGCGAAGGTCAGCCGCGTCGATGGCAACAAGGTGACTCTCAGCAACGGCACTACGCTCAACGCCGACTTCATTGTGCTGGGAGTGGGGGTGCGTCCGTCGCTGGCGCTGGCGGAGAAAGCCGGCCTGAAGATCGATCGCGGTGTGGTGGTCAATGAATACCTCGAGACCAGCAGTCCGGGAATCTTCGCTGCAGGAGATATCGCCCGCTGGCCGGATCACTATTCCGGCGAGGGCATTCGCGTGGAACACTGGGTGGTGGCTGAGAGGCAGGGGCAGACTGCAGCCAGAAACATTCTCGGGCGGAAAGAGAAGTTCGATGCCGTGCCTTTCTTCTGGAGCCAGCACTATGACGTGGCGATCAACTATGTCGGACATGCTGAGAAGTGGGACTCCACCAAGATCGAGGGCAGCCTCGATGCGAAGGATTGTGCGGTTTCCTATCAGCTCGGCGGCAAAACTCTTGCGGTGGTAACCGTCTTCCGCGATATGCAGAGCTTACAGGTTGAGGCGGCGATGGAAGGGAAGTAGAAACGCAACATCAGAAAGCTTGCGCATCAGGTTTGCGCATTCAGCTAACACCTGAGATGGCCAGCTTCAGCCTGACCTGCTGCAGCCCAGCTTTTTCCACACGGACTCTATGTCGTCGCCCTTGTTAAATTCTTTTCACAAGGACAACCTGCCTCTTCGCGACAAACTTCCAACGCGGTGACGCTCATCATCCAATAACGATCAGCGCTTCACATTCAGCCCTCACTCCCGGTGAGGCTTCTTTTCTCCAGCCACGCAATTGGACCCAACGTGCGTGAACCTTCAACCCTGCAACGATCGAAATGTATTTGAAAATGAAGGAGAAAAAGCCGATGACTAAAGATCCGAAAGAAGTTTTTGTGAGACTCCTGAGCGATGCCCGGCACAACACCGAGCGCAGCGTCAAAGTGTTTGAAGAGTTCAGCAAGACAGCCGAGAACCCAGACGTACAGGAAGCTCTGGAGGCGCGTGCCTTTGTAGCGGAAAAGAACCTGGAAACACTCGATAAGGTTTTTGAAATCATTGACGAAGAGCCGGTAAAGCTTAGCGGACGCCTGCATGACGTGTTCGTTGAAGATTTCAAGAGGGAGCTCTCGGAAATACAATCACCCGTGGCGAGGCACATTTTTATTCTGGCCAAAGCCACGCATCTGGCCCACCTCCGGGTTGCTGAGTATGTCGCGCTCATAGCTGCAGCGGAGGTAAGCGGTCATTATGCCGTCGGCGTCCTCCTGGAAAGTGTTCTTGCGGACAAGCTTGCGTTCCTTGAGCGCACGCGGCGTCTTATCGGGCACATCATCGAAGGCAGGGTGGCTGAAAGACTGGTCGCTTAGTTTCAACTCAAAATGGAGAGCCCAGACCCGGCGGTCAGGCCTGCACTTGGGCCACGACAATCGCTGGGTCCGGGGCTGCAACTCAAGCCGAAGTATGACCCGCCGGCCAGACCGGCTGGGATCAGGGCCAGACGTTTGGCCCCTGGAACATCATTGCGCTCGCGCTTTTCCATGGTTACGATTGAAGCCGCTGGACAGTCCAACCAACGGTGTCTATGACCATTCTCCTGCAGGACTTGCGTTTCGCCATCCGAATGCTTCTGAAGTCGCCAGGCTTTGCTGCGGTCGCGGTGATTACCCTCGCGCTCGGAATCAGCGCCAACACCGCGCTTTTTACCGTCGTCAACGGCGTGCTGCTGAATCCTCTGCCGTATCCGCATTCTGACGAGTTGGTGGCTGTCTATGCAACCGCACCCGGAGTGGAGCGCGGGCCCGCAACGTATCTCAACTTTCTCGACTGGCAGCGGCAGACGCAAACGTTTTCTTCCATGGCCATGTACCGAAATCAGGATTACAACGTTACCGGCTCGGGTGAAGCAGAGCGGCTGAGCGGCTACATGATCTCCGCGGACTTTTTTCCGACGCTGGGAGTGAAGCCCACGATTGGGCGCATCTTCGAGTCTGGCGATGATCAGCCGGGCGCAGGACCGGTGGTGGTTCTCAGCGGCGGGCTGTGGAGCAGGAAGTTCGGCTCCTCGCCTGAGGTGCTGGGAAAATCGCTGATCCTGAATGGCACCTCCTACACCGTGGTGGGCGTGATTCCTTCCGGCTTTACCTTTTACGGCCAGGACCGCGATGTGTACACGCCAATCGGCCAGTGGACGAATCCATCATTTCGCGATCGCCGCATCAGTGTGAGCGCGCGGGTCATCGGCCGCATGAAAGCCGGCGTTAACCTCGAGCAGGCCCAGGCCGACATGGATGTGATATCGCGCAATCTTGCCGCTGCCTATCCTGTAGCCAACAAACAAACTGGTATCACTCTGGTTTCCATGAAGCAGGACATCGTAGGCAACGTGCAGCCGTTGCTGATTGTGCTTCTATCGGCGGTCGGATTCCTGCTTTTGATTGCCTGTGCCAACGTCGCCAATCTTCTGCTGGCACGTTCGCTCGGGCGCTCGCGCGAATTTGCCGTGCGCGCGGCACTTGGAGCAAGCCAGGCGCGTGTGATTCGCCAGCTCCTTACGGAGAGCATTCTCCTCTCCGGTCTTGGCGGAACGCTGGGGCTTCTGCTCGCCTTTTACGGGACCAAGACGGTTGTGAAAACCCTGCCCGGAACACTCCCGCGGGCCAGTGAGGTTTCGCTTGACGCGCGCGTGTTGCTCTTTACCGCCGCTGTTTCACTGCTTGCTGCGATCATCTTTGGGCTGGCGCCCGCGCTGAAGACTTCACGAATCAATGTCCTGGAAGTTCTGAAGGAAACCGGCCGCGGGCTCAGCGGCGCGCGACAGCGGCTGCAAAAAGTGTTCGTCGCCAGTGAAGTCGCTCTGGCTCTGGTGCTGCTGATCGGTGCAGGACTGATGCTGCGCAGTCTGGCAGCTCTCTGGAGGGTGAATCCCGGATACAATCCCAGCCACGCCATCACTTTCGTTGTGTCGATGCCGTCCTCGCCGTCGACCACCTCCGCCGAGACCCGCGCGCGCCTGCGCCAGTTCGACGACAAAATGCTTTCGATCCCCGGCGTTGAAGCCGTATCGGTTACGCTCGGCTCGAGGCCGATGATCCATGATTCTTCTCTGCCGTTCTGGATTGAAGGCCGTCCTAAGCCTGCCAATGACAATGAGATGCCGCAGTCAATGTTCTATCTTGTCGAAGCGGGCTTCCAGCGGGCGATGGGTATCACCCTGCAGCGCGGCCGCTTCATCACCGCCCAGGACAACGAGAATGCGCCCGTGGTGATCGATATCGACGACGCGTTTGCCCGCACGTACTTCCCGCATGAAGATCCGATTGGCAAACACGTCCATCTTGAGCAGTTCAATGTGGATGCCGAGATTGTGGGCGTGGTCGGCCATGTGAAGCAATGGGGCCCGGGCGGCGATGCGGCATCGGCCATCCAGGCGCAGTTCTTTTATCCTTTCATGCAGCTGCCGGAAAAGATCATGCCGCTGGCTGCCGGCGGCGCTGCCGCCGTACTGCGCACACAGGGCGATCCTGTGGCCATCATGGGCGCAGTGCGCCGCTCCGTGGCAGAACTGGATCCGCGGGAAGTTGTCTACGGCGTCGAAACCATGCAAGGCGTGCTGGCCGATTCGCTTGCTCCGCGCAGGCTGTCGATGCTCCTGCTCACGGCATTCGCTGTACTCGCGCTGGCTCTTTGCTGCATTGGGATTTACGGCGTGATCTCGCATCTGGTGGGCCAGCGCACGCATGAGATCGGCGTACGCATGGCGCTGGGAGCGCAACCCGGCGACGTAATGCGCCTGGTTCTCGGCCAGGGGCTCCGAATGGCATTCCTGGGCGTGCTCGTCGGCATCGCCGCAGCCCTGGCGCTCACGCGACTGATGGCCAGCCAGCTTTTCGGCGTGAGTTCGTATGATCCGCTCACCTTTGCTGCTGTGGGCTTTCTGCTGACCGTGGTGGCGTTGCTGGCCTGCTATATCCCTGCCCGTCGAGCCATTCGGGTGGATCCGCTGGTCGCGTTGAAGTACGAATGAGCGAGAACGCGTACCTTTCGTGGCACACTCCCTGGCAATCTGTGCTCACTTGAGCAGCAAAACCGCGATGTGCAATGGCTCGAGCTTCGATGGATCAGCAATTTTGCCATCATGAAGGTTCCGAAGGCCGGTGTTCGTCATGAAGTAGAAGTTTCTGCCCAGGATCGCGCCGGTCGTGGGATTGCGAACCATTTCGGTCCCTCGCTCCAGCGTTTCGCTGGACCTCACTTCGCGCCCGTCCGGCGACAGGTTCCAACGCATGACGCGATAGGCGCCGGTACCGTACTCAACGCCCAGTAGGCTGCCCTGGTACCAATACAAACCGTCGACTCCCGCCATCGTGTCATGCGCCGCAGGCTTTACGTCCTGCGCGGCGTTGGTGCGCAAATCCACCTGGATTACACCCAGATCGTCGGCGATGTAGAGCACACCGCCATTATCGGACAACGTGATGCCATTGGGCCCAAAGACCGGACGGCCTGTGTTCAATTCCGCAAAATGGTGCGACTTTCGATCAAAGCGAAAGACGTGGTTTCCCTCCGAATCCGTCACGTAGATTTCACTCCCGCCGCGCAGAACCAGATCGTTTAGCACGTGCGGCCCGGCCGTGGCCGGCGCATACCGCTCCAGAAGCTTTCCTTGGGGGTCGAAGTGCACGATTTCGGAACGATTTTTCTCTCCGGGATCGGTTGCACACCACACGCTGTGGTCCGCAGGATCCACGTGTACGCCTCCAACCGGCATCAAATCGTAGATCCCCTCTTTCACAAAGTCCGTAACCACGCCCGCTGCAGAAACCCTGACGATCTTGTTATGGTATTCGCTTCCCATGTAAAAGACGCGCCGCGAAAAGTCCACACCCAGGCCTTCGGGGAAGAGATCGGATTGCGCGACTGTGAACGCAACATGCGCTTGGTGTACCGGCGGATTTCGCTGCCGCACGTGCTCGACAAGACTGCGAAATTCCGGATCGCTCCTTAGCGGCGCAAATGCGCTGTCACCTTCGGGATCAAACCCTTCATCCAGTGCCACGCATTGTTTCAACAGGTCCAACGCTTTCGCCGTCGCACCGAGTCTGGCGTAATCGTGAGCCAACAGAAACAGCGCCGCTCCGCGGTCGACGAACCGAGGCGTGATGGCTTCGACTGCCTTGATTTCGTCGCGCAACCGCCGGGAGACAGATGGGGAAGCTGGCATTGAAGTTTGCTGCATAACGTCCGTCCCTGTATCCGGTGTGGCGGCCAATGCACCGGCTATGAAGACACATGCACATCCCACCACCATTCCCAATATGATCTCCACTCTTGTCATAGGCCCCTCGCTCTTCAGTTATAGACGCCGGAACCAGCGTATTCGTGAGGCCCCGCGAGGGCTTGCGATCCTACCTGAATTCCCGTCTTGTTGTCGGGCGCCAGGACTTCCGCGCTCAAGTAACTTGGCATCTCACCAAAAGAGACTTGTTACTTCGTAGTTATTTCCTGGAGGAGGCGGAATGTCCAATCTAAGAGTTGCGGTGCCCTCAAGCGTGAGTGGCTTTCATTCCAAGGAATTCGAGATACCAGCCCGCAAGCCGTTCGAAGATAGGCTGCAAAAGGCGGTGGATAAAGCGTTGTATGCAGGAGGACGACCCGGGGCACAACTCGTCAGGAACTTCCTGAACGGCACGTGGTTGGGTGAACCCCTGCACGTCGTGCTTACAGACATACCGGTCGGAGCCTGGACGGCCGCAATGATATTCGATGCTTTGAGTCTCACGCGCAGGGGCCGTGAGTTCGCATTGGCCGCTGACACATCTATCGCCATCGGGCTAGCGGGTGCCGCATGCTCTGCTGCGGCCGGCGTCACCGACTGGTCGGATGTTGATCCTCCGGCGCGCCGAAGGGGATTGATTCATGGACTCTTGAATGTCAGCGCTACGGCGCTGTTTGCGACCTCCCTTGTCCTGCGCGGGAAGAAATCGCGTGCGGCCGGCCGTTTGAGCGCGGCTATCGGTTATGCGGTGATGGCATTTGCGGCCCATCTGGGCGGAAAGATGGTGTACGAAAACAGAGTAGGAGTCGATCGTACGGCCGGTCAACGGTTCCCAACGGATTTTGTGGCCGTCCTGGCGGAACGGGAGTTAGCGGACAACAAACCCACCCGAGCTGTCCACAATGGCGTGCCCATTCTGCTGGTTCGTCGCGGCGATCGCCTGTTCGCAATGGCGGAGACCTGTTCTCACTTTAGCGGACCACTTTCGGAAGGCACACTGGATGGCGACAGCATTGTATGTCCATTACACAATTCCAGGTTTGCTTTAGAGGATGGCCGGGTGCTTGACGGTCCCGCAGTGCATGCACAACCTTGCCTCGAGGCGAGATTACGCGGCGGACAAATAGAGGTACGCTACACGCCGGTGAAAGAGTAAGGCCAGGCATGTGGCGGCAGTGATTCATTGCAGCCGAAAATCTGTCCTTGACGATGCCTATTCCTAATGCCTACCGATCATTTCCGGGATCGCCGGTTTGTGCCCACGCGTGGCCCTATTGCGATACCATGTGTTCGTCCGATTCATGGTTTTGGTTTTAACCAGAGACTGGATCTGAGACCCCTTCATTGAGGCTCCGTGAAGACAACGGTCAACAGCGAGAATCGTTTCGAGAGCGATGCGAGCCGGTATGCCGCATATCTCGAGACCCCGGAAGGCCGCCTTCGCGGAGATCTGACCTTTGCGAACGTACAGGATTTTCTGCTCACGCCATCTGGAATCAAGTCACTGCGCGCCCTCGACCTTGGGTGCGGGACGGGAGACGCTTCGATTCGGCTGGCGCGTCTGGGTGTTGATGTCACATCGCTCGATGCCTCTCCGGCGATGTTGGATCTGGCGGAACGGGCCATCGCCGCAGCTGGGTTGAGTGACAAAGTGCGTGTCAAACACGGAGATGCCGCCCGGTTGGCGGACATTTTTGAGGCGGGATCATTCGATATCGTCCTTTGCCACAACCTTTTGGAATATGTCGATGATCCGGGCGCTGTCTTGCGAAGCGCCGCCCGGGGCCTGCGCGATTCATCGGCGATGTTGTCTGTTCTGGTACGCAACCAGGCGGGTGAAGTGCTGAAGGCGGCACTCCAGATGGGAGATCTGATCACCGCGGAACGTAACCTCGATGCGGACTGGGGACACGAGTCTCTCTATGGAGGCGAAGTACGATTGTTCACGCCGGAGGCCCTGGATGCGACGCTCAACGACGCATCCCTGACGTTCACCGCTCAGAGGGGAGTGCGCGTGATCGCGGATTACCTGCCGGCAAAAATTTCTCGATCGGCAGAGTATGAGCGAATCTTCGCCTTAGAACGCCGGCTTGGCAAGCGGCGGGAATTTTTTGGTATTGCCCGCTACATGCATGTTCTCGCGCGTCATGCTGCGCCTCTCCTGGAGGTGGATGCATGAGCAACGTCAATGCGGCGCCCTTATCCGCTATTTCGAATACGCGCGAGGAGGTTCCCGGCATTTCTCTCGGGCTCGGGCTCACCAACGAGTGCAATCTTGCTTGCGCCTTTTGCTACCGCGATCCGACTCGAACCGACCGTCTCTCCCTGGATCAAGTCAAATCAGTCATGGAAAGCGTACCGGTACGCTCGGTGAATCTGGGTACCGGCGAAAACGGCATGCATCCGGAATTCAAGACAATTTTGGCTTATCTGCGAACACGACCAGCCAAGCTGACCATTACCTCCAATGGACACAGTGTGGCTGTTTTGGAAGACCATGAACTCCGTGCCTTCCACGACATCGAATTTTCTCTCGATTACCCCACTCAAGCGGAGCAGGACGCACAACGCGGCCCCGGGAATTGGGAACTCATCCAGCAACAGGCCGAACGTTGTGCGCGGCTGGGAGTACCCGTAACCATCATCGCCGTCATGATGAAATCGAACTACTTACGCCTGGCAGAGGTGGCGCAAGTCGCCAAAAGGTTTGGTGCTCCTCTGCGCGTGAATGTTTATCAATCGGTGCGTTCCGATCTGTACGCGCTCACGTATGAAGAGTACTGGGAAGGGTTCCGGTGTCTCTTTGCGGAAACTGACGTCATCGCTATCGGCGAGCCGCTGGTGCGGGCGATGGCGGGGCTTCCGCCTCGCACTGGCGGATGCGGTATCAACACCATTCGCGTGACTCCGCGCGGTACCACTCAACCGTGCGTCTATTGGCAGGGAAGTGGAACGCCCTTAAGCAAATTGAGAAATTCAGGACCGAAGGTGATCGAAACGAATCCATTTATTGAAGCGCGATCGCTGCCCGCGGCATGCGAGCCTTGCCATTTTCGCGACGCATGTCACGGCGGCTGCGCCGGGCGGCGTCGTCTGCAGGCCGCGCTTCCGGAACCTGATTTCTACTGTCCAATCATTCGCGGGCAGACGCAGCGGCTGGACATCACGATGGCCGCGGCACGAGACCTTCCCAAGGGAGAGAGTTCCTGCACCACAATTGTCATGGCGCGGAGTTAAACATGCGACGTTTCGTTCCCACAGACAAGGCGAGCCTCTTATTGGCTGCCGCTCTTGTTTTTATTTTTGGAAGTGTGACTTGCGCTGCTTCCTGGCCGGTGATCTTGACGGCGCGGGCGCCACAAAACGGCGCGCAAACCAGTTCTCAGACGCCGCGCAAGACAAGTAAACCCTACACCGGGGATCTGTCGGTTTTTGAAGCAAAAGACCGCGACGAAAAGTTACAGGTCCAGCGTGTGATGGATATTCTCGGTATCAAGGAAGGCGTCAATGTCGCTGACATCGGAGCCGGCTCAGGATGGTTTACCGTTCGCGCCGCGAAACGCGTGGGAACCACTGGAGTTATCTATGCCGTGGACATCAATCCAGATGCCATTGCTTATATAAAGCGGCGTATTAAGCAGGAAGGCGTGAACAACGTTCACCCGATCCTGAGCACGGAGGATGATCCCAAACTCTCGAAAAACAGCATTGATTCCGTATTGCTGCTAAAAACCTATCATGAGGTCGCGCATCCCGTGCTTCTGCTGGAGAATTTGCGCGGCTCGCTGCGCAGCGGCGCCAGAATCGGCATCATTGATCGTAATGGCAAGGGCGATGACCACGGCGTTGCGCGTGATGTGGTAATAAACGAAGCCGCTCAGGCTGGTTATCAATTACTGGAAGAGTACGACTTTGTGAAGGGAGATGGACAAGACTATTTTCTTGTCTTCCGCTTAAAATCGACACGTAAGTAGCCCGGGAAATGCGCTGCACAGCTGCGAAGTACCTGCTCTGATCGATTCCATCGATCCATCCCGGGGTCACACAAAGCACAGCCCAGTTTTGCAACCGGGCTGTGCGTCCGTGATTTATTTCGCCTCAACCCAATTATCCGAACCTGCCGTCTTAACGGCCACATTAGAAAAGGTAATCTCGGCCGGATGGCCGTCGGCAGTACCCTTGTGCAGGGTTGAAATAAGCAGGGGACCTGCCTGCTTGTAGCCTTCCCACGTCATCTTGACGAGGCTTGGCTTGGCGTTTCCGCCATGATGGAACACCTGATACAGGATTCGATTGTCCGGACCGACATAGAATTCCCATGTATCGCCCGGCGTGTATCCCTCTGATCCGTATTTCACCACAATGTGCCTGGCCTTACCCTTTCCAGTGGGCACGGCCTCCATGCCTTTATCTTCGACGGCAGCCCCGGTATCCCAGACCATGTGAAACGGGAAAAGCAGCCAGTATTGATCGTTAATAAAGCCCGGATCGATCTCCTTCTTCACGTTTTCAGGCTGGCTGTCGAGCTGGGAACGCACGTAGGTGACCTTCACGGGCTTGCCTTCCTTGTCTTTTCCTTCGTAGGTGACCCGATCGGCTTTAGGCTCCCAGGTCCACGTCCTCAGGACTTTGAGAGCGGGAAGACTGAAAGTGTAACGGATCGCATCAATTTGGCCGAACGAGTCAAGGCCATAGGCCTTGGCAATCTGTTCGGCGATGGGCGGCTTCGTCTGTGCCCGTGAGGTAGCAGTAAACCCCAGCACGGCAAAAATCAGGAAGCAGATCGTCATTGAACGGCTCAACGTTGGCATGGAGAACCTCCTCTGTGACTGAAATGAATCTTATGTAGGATGAGGCACCAAACTCCTAGATACACAAATCAGCTGTTGCAGTTGCCTTTACTCTGCGGGATCGGCGGAGTATTGGGGTGCAGCCGACCGGTTGATCCGGAGCAAAGCGATAATCGCAGCAGCTATTGCCACAGATCCGTATTCCAGCAGAAGAATCCAATCCGGAACCAGCCACGGTCGTCCGGCCGCGCGCAGATGCCAAACATAGTACGTAGGGATAATGCTCAGTGTCCAGATGGTGACCGGCAGTGTTGAGGTCGACCGCAAGAAGGGCAGCAGCCACACCATATACCACGGGTATATAACGGGTGCGCATAAAAGCGATGCTGCCATCGGCCACGCAAATGCGTCAGCGGACAATTCCGCGGACCTTCTTCTCAGCCAGATTGCGGTGGCAATACCGGCAAGCACTGCCAACGCAACCGCGAGCTGCGGCCTCAACGCGCGCTCCAAGATGGCAAACAACGGACCATTAAAGCGGAAACTCTGCACGTAGGCGCCGAGCGAACCGGTCGGAATCCGCCCTCTTTGCAGGAAGGGCAAATAGAGCAGTCCAAAAACAACGACTGCCAGCACGGCATCACGAATGCGCAGGCGTCGCCAGTAGAGTGGCACAAGCACAATGGGAAGGAACTTCACGGCAACAGCCAGCGCGAATGCCACGGCGGCAACCGCCCGCCAGCGTCTTAGAAACGCAGCCACAGACACAACCAGCAACAACACGCCGACAATATCGATGTGGCCACTACCTGCCACTTCAGTCGCCAGCAGGGGGTGCCAGGCAAAGGCAAGAACCCAGTGCTCGCCCTTTCCGGTGCGACGCAAGACATCAAGTAACACAAATACGAGCGCCACTTCGCAAAGTACAAAAGCTACTTTCAGGGTAAATGTTGACTCATGAATGGCGGTTACGGCCCGGAAAAACAGTTGAGCGCCGGCCGGATATGGACTCGGCACATCGGGATTGTTCAGCGTACGGGTTTCGGACGTGTGCAACCCGCTAAGCGCCGGATTGCCTGGCACCAGGATGTAAGGGTTATAGCCCAGCCGCTGGACTCGCCCATCCCAAACATAACGGTGGATATCGTCATCCAGCCCTGGAGGTTGCAGCAGAAACAAGACGTGCCACACAGCGGCCACTACCAGGCCCAGGACCATGACGCGTCTTGGAAACCTCGGCGTATGGAAAAACTCACGAATCGCCAGCAGATATGCGATGCCGGCGATACTCAGCCAAATGATGAACGCAGGCTCACCCACATTGCTGAAACTGCGCGAGCAAATCGAGAGGGCCAACAACAAAATGCCGCCAAGCCCTAACAATTTGCGCGCCGGCGTGAGCTTCACAGGTCGCCCGTGCGATGACTCAGTTGGCCGATTGCCTGTTTCCACTCGGAGAACCAGGCTGCCGTACGCGGCGCCCTGGCGGGGGCAAGCTGTAGCTCTGGAGCGAGCCGCATGAGATCGTCAGCGACGTCAATGTCGTAGAAAGGTTCGGTGAAGCCCGTTGAAAGCTCAAGTAGTTTTGTGCGGGTGAGCAATCGGTCAAAAGCGCTTCTCGTCCCCAGTCCATCGCCTTCGAAGAGAGACGGGTGAGCTGCCTTGGCGCCGACAAGATAGTAGCCTCCGTCATGTGTTGGCCCGACAACCACGTCATGCATGGCGAGTATTTCGAACGCGCGATCGAGGACAGATGGCTCGAGGTGCGGGCTATCGCTGTTGAAAGCAATGACGTGCTGCCGACGTGCGCTGGTGAAGTGTCGAAAAACCGAGGTGAGTCCGGCCGCGAGGCCTTCACCCCGCTGGGCCACTATCTGCACCGTACTGCCCAGGAAGTTTGCCATTTGCTCCCGGTCGGACTCGGGACACATCACTGCCACTTCTACACTCGTCAATGACTTCGCCAACGCTACCGTATCCTCCAGCAGGCATCGATAGAGTGCGGTAACAGCGACCGAGGGCAGGTTTTGACTAAGCCGGGTCTTTACCGTGCCCGGCTTGGGAGCTTTCGCCATGATCACCAAAGTACGGCTTGGCTCAGGCAAGCGCACGCTGTTCTGGTTGTGCGAGTCCATAGAAAATCGATGTAGTGATACTTACGCCGGCCGGGCTGCCCCAGCCTTTCGACGTCGGAAATAATAGCGCACGATCCGGCTGAGAATGAACCACGCCGCTCCGACCGTGCCTTTCAGCGTACCGCTGATCTTCGATTTTCCGATCCGCGGATGATAGCTGACGGGAACTTCAACAATGCGCAAGCCGGCGAGGGCGCCTTTCAAGATCATTTCCACAGCCCAACCGTACGTGGTCTCTTCCAGCGCAAGAGCGCGAAGCGCGTTGGCGCGCGCGGCCCGGAACGGCCCGAGGTCACTCACTTTCACGCCGTACAAAAGTGTGATCATGCCGGCGGCGAGGCGGTTGCCGAACGCTTGGTGCCAAGGTAGCGCCCCGGAATTGCGGTCGATGCCCAGGCGCGAACCTACGGTAATATCGGCCCGGCCCCCGATGATCGGAGCCAAGAGAATCGCGAGCTCCGAAGGGCGATCGCTGTAGTCTCCGTCGAGGAAGACCACTACTTCAGGGTTGTCTGCGTTCGCAAGACCGGTCAGGCAGGCACGCCCATATCCGCGGCGAGGTTCATGGAGTACGCGAGCCCCCATTTGTTCGGCGATATCGGGCGTTCCGTCGCTTGAATTGCTGTCGACCACAATGACCTCGGTGACAAGATCGAAGGGAAGATCGGCGAGCACGCGGCCAATGGCCTGCGCTTCGTTGTGCGTTGGAATAATGACCGACACCCGCATGTGGGCCTGGTTCAAATTACCACCATGGAGAAGAGGGATTCCGCTGGGACAGCCACGCGTCGACACCCCAGGTGCGACCCGCGCGTCCCAGCGCGAGGCCAAGCGATGCAAGCACGGGAACCAGCAATTCCCAGATCCACGCGGTGCCCCATTCGGAGACCCAAAGACTGCCGAGATACAGGAACGCAACGAACGCTGCCGGGCGTGTGAACAAGCCCAGAACCAGCAGGATTCCCAGGGAGATCTCTGTCACAGCTTGCCCCGGGGCCGCCATCGCGGCATGGCTAGCCATAAAACCCATCACGGCTTTCCACGCGGCCGGCGAGTGACTCGCCTTGATGTAGTAGTTGATCAGGTTTGCATAACCCGCAGTGGTGTAGAGACCTTTTCCCAGATTTTCGAAGAAAACCCATACGAACATTGCCCCGATTGTCACCCGAACCAGTGCCAGCCCCTTCGCCGCATAAGCCTTGTGGTCGGTGCTGACTGTGGCCTGCGGTGGCGTGCCAATGTTGGTTGTCATTGTGAACCTCTTTGCAACGTGGTTCTCGAATGCGAGTGTAATCTTAAACTGTAGCTCTGCCGCCTGCTAGCAGTAGATGCCTCCGAACGCGCACAGAGTGGCCAGTCCAATGAGCGAACCATTTCGGGGCGAATTCCTGAACGGTTTGGCAGGATCTATCGCGTGCCTGAAGATCAGCCAGTTTCCAATTTCAAGGTGTTCTGTTGCCGACCTTTGCGCATCTATCCGTAGGGAGCAGTGATCTCTCAATCGGGGTGCAAACATTTGGCATATCTGCGCACGGGAATTGCGCTTTAGAGCAACACGGATGCTGGAACGCTCATGATAACTGTTGGTCAGAACATTGCCGTCGTCGCAGCAACGGTGCTCGTATCGCTGTTCGCCATGGCAATGCTGAACAAAGTTTGGCCACGGGAGAGTCGGCGCGGTTACAACGAGCTCATTGGCTGGCAGCTGGCCGTTCTTGGCACAACCTATGCGGTCATCCTGGGATTCATGCTGTACGCCGTCTGGAGCACCTTCGGCGAAGCAGATCTAAACGTGGACGCTGAGGCGACTGCCGTAGTTGATGTGTATCGTTTGGCATCCGGGCTGCCGGATCCGCAGCGCACCCAGTTGCAGCGGTTGGCGCGTGACTATGTCGACGCGGTGATCTCACAAGATTGGCCACAGATGGCGCGCGGCCAAGTACCGGAGCAAAGCATGGCCATCAATCAGGAGATGTGGAAGGCCGTAATGTCTCTCAAAGAGGCATCGCCGACCCAGGTCAATGCGCAAGAGCATGCCATGTCAGAGCTGGAGTCTTTGGCACGACGGCGGTTGATCCGTATTCGGCAAAGCAAATCCAGCCTTCCCGGCATGCTTTGGTGCGTGCTTCTGGTGGGAGGCGCGCTGACCATCATTTCCTCATGCACACTCGGCAGTGAAAACATCAAGCTGCAAAGCCTGGAGGTGTTTTGCTTTTCTCTGCTCGTCTCTCTGACCCTGGTAGCCATCTCCGATATCCATCGACCGTTTCGCGGCCAGATTCACGTCAGTGACTATTCGTTTCAACAGGCACGACAAATCATGCAATTTCTTTCGAAGACGAACTGAGTGGGCAGGCGATGAGCAGGCCGGAAATGCGACTCTACAACTTAACTACTAGGCAGTTTTTCGCGTTGGAGTTTGCTCTTCTATAGTTCGCTTTTCTATATAGGCATGGCCCATCAGAGTTGCCGCAACCCTGCCCGCAAAGCCTGCAACAACGACGGTCGCCAGGCACGTCAACATCGCGAGGTGATTCCCGCCTTGGCCCAGAACCATCGCCACCGCTGTGAACGGCAAATGATAGCCTCCACTGATCCCGCCCGCTGCACCGGCGGCACCGGCAAGATCGTCGGGCAATCCAAGCGACGGTGCAAACACACGTCCCGCCAGATCGCCGATAGCCAGAAATGGCACAAACAAGCCGCCGCAACCGCCCGCGGCCGCGGAAGCAGTTGTGGCCACTGCGCGAAGTACATCGACCGCAAATACCGTAATCACCGACGCCCGCGCACCCTCCACCCAGGTGATCGCTCCGCCGCCTGGGCCTACGGCGGCTGAAGGAGACGCGATCTTCGCCAGAATTACTGCGGCTGCACCCAAAACCAGCGCGCTCAATGTGAGCCGGGCGATGGGATGGACCGTGAAGGATTTCGCGCGCGAGATCGCTGCTCCCGAGATCGCGGTGATCGTGCCGGAAAGCAACCCGATGAGGAGTGCCGTGATCACTGCTTGATGAAAGGCATGCGGTGGTTCCCTGGGAACAACCAGCCGCAGCAGGTTGACATTCAGAGCAATGTGTAAAAGCCATCCGACGAATCCACCCAGAAGTGCCGCAGTGACCCGCTCGGTATTGAGTGGGGCGTGGTGTCGCCGGCCCAGCTCCAGAATGTATGCGGTGCCTAGCAGGGGAATGCCCATCAGCGCCGCCACGCCGGCAGCGCCGCCCCCCACGGCTGCCGGCCGCAGAAGTGGGCGCCAGCGGTTGCCAAGCGCCGCTCCCGTAGCCACCCCAAGATAAGCCGCCGGCGCTTCGGTTCCCATCGCCGCACCGAAACCTACCGTGGCTACCATGGCAAACATGCGGATCGGCGCCTGGCGCCACGGAAAACGGTCTTCCTCGCCTGCGAACGCCACCATGTCGCCTGTCAGGTCTGCGCGAGCGCGACGCGGCGGGAAAGTTCTCCACACCCGCGCCCAGTGTGGGCGTTGGAAACTCTGCGTTCCACTACTCAAACCGAATCCGTAAAGCACCAGAACTGAAAGCGCCAATCCGAGAATAGGCATAAGGATGAGAACCCATGTGGCCTGTCGCGAGACGACGCCAAGCATCAGCTTGAGTATTTCCGTAAATCCGATGACCAATAATGCCGCAACCGATCCTCCCAGAATTCCACCGATTGCGGCAGTGGCAATAGTTGAAAGAAGTGTCGAGCCTGCTGCAGATGTTGTCAGCTGTTTCATGCCCTTCAGTCCCACTGCCAAGTGACTACCGCCTTATGCAAGGCGTTTGAAGATTGAAGACAATTGATGGACGCTGACCGAGTGCCGTTGGTTGTGTCGGTTTGCCGTTAATGCTTTACGAGAGCAGCGCATGACTGCTTCGCCATTCGCAGACGCAGATCTTTGCCTGGCGTCCGCTAAGATAGTGCTTGACTCTAACGTTACGTCAGCCCTCACGATCGTATCCAGGGAGGCCGGTTTGGACAGGCAGTACAAGGTACGCGAGTTCGCGGAATTTGCCGGGGTTACGGTTCGCGCCTTGCATCACTACGAGCGCCTGGGGCTCTTGAAGCCTGCGCGCACGGCCGCAGATTACCGCTTGTATGGTCTGAGTGATCTTGAGCGGCTTGAGCAGGTTGTCGCGCTCAGGTTCCTCGGACTCTCTCTGCGTCAGATCAAGGCATTGCTTGATCGCGAACCTCTCCGCTTGCCGGATGCGCTCCAGGTGCAGCTCAAGATCCTGGAAGAAAAGAAGCAGCTGCTGGATCGCGCGATTGGCGCCATCCGCGATGGCGTGACCGGAGTTCAGCCTGACAAACCAGCCCTTCTCAAAAAAATCATTGGAGCGATTAAGATGCAAAACAGTGTTGATTTCAGAGAAAAGTACTTCAGCAGGGAAGCCTGGGCCAAATTAACGAAGCTCAAAGAGCAATCCACGCCGGGGTCGCGGCTGCGAGCGTCGCGCGACTGGATCGCGCTTTTTTGTGATGTGGAGGCTGCGCTGGGAGCGGATCCTGACGGAAAACGCGCGCAGGCCCTGGCCGCACGATGGATCGCACTGATGGAGAAAACATCCGAGGGAGATCGCGGCATCCGGGCCGGCTGGACCAAAGCGTGGCTCGACCGCCAGCACTGGCCAGCTGAATCTCAGGAGCACATCGCTTCGTACGACCTCGAGAAGATCGCTGATTTCATAGGCAAGGCGTCCGCAGCGGCCTGGAAGAAGTACTACAACGAGGAAGCCTGGACCAAACTGACGCAGGAACTCAAAGACCCGGAGGAACGCGAGCGAAGGTCACAGGCGCGGGCCGACCTCTATCGCGAAACCGCATGTGCCCTCGAGGAAAACCCGAAAAGCCAACGAGGACAGAGTCTGGCCAGGCGATCAGTGGAGCTGCTAGAGCTCGAATCGGGTGGTGATCCTGGAATCAAAGCCGGAATGAGGAAAGCCATGGGCGATCGCAAGAATTGGCCTGCCTGGATGAAACGGCAAGTTGCATCACGCTACCAGATGAGCTTTCAAGACTTCAATCGCGTCGCCGAGTTTCTGGACAGGGCAACGGCCGGCTGGGAGAACCGAAAAACACAAAAATAGAGGATCACCACGTTTTGCCAGGGCTGAAATCGAACAACTGATTCAGGCCGCGACTTGGGGTGCCGTGGCTTCCAGCACGTCGCGCAGTGCCTTTTCGTCGTCTTTGCTGAGTGACGATTGGTACACTCGACCTTTGCCCACGAACGGCTTCAGGCCATCGAGCACCTTGTCCGCGGTCACTCTCCGCAGCAGCACGAACAGCGCTGACGTTCCCGGCTTGAGTGATTCGCCGACAGCTTTCATCATATTGTCGTCCACGCCAATGTCGCGAAACTTCGCGGAGATTGCGCCGGCCCCGGCGCCGACCAGGGCTCCCAGCAGGGGGTTGAGAAATAATAGCCCGATCAGCATGCCCCAGAAGCCACCGCTGACTGCGCCGGCCGCGGTGAGACTCACGGCCTGGTGCAGATTCGCTTTGCCATTCGGGTCTCTGGTGACCACCACTGCGTCTTCCATCTCCAGCAGGTATTGCTGTTGCATTTTTACCAGCGCCGCGCGCATTTCGAAAGCTGTGGATTCATCGTTAAATACAACCGCCACAAGTGTGCTCATGTTCGTACTCCTTTCAGTTTTGCTGGTTGATCGGATGAGGCATCACTCCTGAATCGAGCTGCCCACGATCGTTGAATCATCCCGCGCCCGCATTTACGCAAGCGAGAGTGGAGTTTCATCAACTGATTTTCTCGACATTCAAAGCGGGTTTAAACCTCCTTTCATGACAATGAAAGTCGTATGACAGCGAAAGTCGACCCACTGAGAGCGCGGGCACCGTCGTCTGCTTACCACATCTAGGCCGCGCGATGAATACGGGTTTGCCGCACGATCTCCACAAATTGCTGTGCTGCCGCCGTGATCGCACGCAGATCGCCTCTTTTCAACGCAGCAGCTAACACCAACTCTCCCCCGATCCCCAGGGCATCAGCTCCTGCGTGCAGGAAGTCGGCAGCATTCTGCAGATTGACGCCTCCGGTTGGAATCATCGCCACGTTGGGGAACGGTCCTTTCAAAGCTTTGATGTACTTCGGCCCGCCCACCGAACCACATGGGAATATCTTGACGAAATCACTTTCCGCCGCCCATGCCTCCATCACCTCTGTGGGAGTGAGCGCTCCCGTCATTACCAGCTTGTCCAGCCCTTTTGTCCTCGCCACTGCCTCTCGGTTGTATCCAGGTGTGACGATAAATTCAGCGCCGGCGTCCACGCATTGCTCGACCATATCTGCGCGAAGTACGGTTCCCGCTCCCACGAGGAGGC
Organism: Candidatus Angelobacter sp.; assembly: GCA_035262465.1. Classification (GTDB taxonomy): domain Bacteria; phylum Acidobacteriota; class Terriglobia; order Terriglobales; family Acidobacteriaceae; genus Angelobacter. The sequence continues at coordinate 149,445 of DATFSU010000005.1, forward strand.
GTGACTTCATGTCCCTGCTAAGCTGCCGTAACGCCTCCACTGCGTTCGGAACTGTCATCGTGATCTCAACAATGGGTATGCCGCCGTTGCAAACGGCTTCCGCCGCCTGCACTGCCTGTGAAGGTGACTCTGCCCGGATCACGGGAATGATCCCTATATCCAGGATTCGTTCCCGGACTTCGTTTTTAGTCATCTGTTCCACTCCGGCTACCGGGCTATGCGCGCGCCAACACCCTTCATTGCCCGAATCACTTCCTGGACGGTGACCATGGTCGTATCGCCCGGTGTGGTCATCGCCAGCGCTCCATGGGCGGCGCCGCATTCAAGCGACCATTGCGGGCTCTCGCCTCTGAGATATCCGTAGATCAGCCCTGAAGCAAAAGAGTCGCCTCCGCCGACGCGATCGAAAATCTCCAGATTCTCCCGGCGCCTCGCCTCATAGAACTGTCCGTCCACATAACAGATTGCGCCCCAATCATTGATGCTCGCTGTTTTGGCCTGACGGAGGGTTGTGGCGACCACCGGGAAGGGGAACTCTTGCACCACGCGCTCAATGGTTCGCTTAAACGATTGAACATCGATCACGCTGATGCTCTCGTCCATTCCCTCCACCGCGAAACCCAGCGCAGCAGAAAAATCCTCTTCGTTGCCGATCATCACGTCCACCAATGGAGCTAGCCGTCGATTCACTTCCTGCGCGCGATCCTTGCCGCCAATTCCTTTCCACAGCGATTCGCGGTAGTTCAGATCGTAGGAAATCACTGCGCCATGTTTCCTAGCGGCGCGCATTGCTTCCAACGCCACCTCAGGCGTTGATTCAGAGAGCGCGCAGAAGATTCCTCCGGTATGGAACCAGCGCGCCCCCAGCGTTCCCAAAGCGTGCTCCCAGTCGATGTCTCCCGGTTTGAGTTGCGAGACGGCCGTATGCCCGCGGTCCGAACAGCCGAGCGCCGGCCGGATGCCAAAACCGCGTTCGGTAAAGTTCAGTCCATTTCGAGCATTGCGGCCAATGCCGTCGTACTCGACCCAGTGAACCAGCGTTTGATCCACGCCGCCCTGGTAAATGAGGTCCTGAAGAAGACGGCCGACGGGGTTATCGGCAAGGGCCGTAACAATCGCCGAGTCGAGTCCAAAGCAGCGCTTGATGCCACGGGCCACGTTGTACTCGCCACCACCTTCGGATACCTGAAAAGTCCGGGCAGTTGAGACACGATAGTCGCCCGGGTCGAAACGCAGCATCACCTCTCCCAGGCTGATCAAATCCCAGCGTCGTCCTTCTTTGGAAGGGACTTTCAGGGTCATTGTGCGACCACCCTAGCTCTCATGCTGCGTCTCGTATTCCTTCGATTCTGGCGCTTACCAGCCCATGGAACTTCCGAGCCAGGGCAATATCGCCGTGAATTTTCACGCGTCCTTGTTTACGCGCCGTGATCAGGTCCAGCCGGCCTTCAACGATATCGACGAAATCCTGCTCGTTACAGCTGATCGTACAGTCGGCATCGTGCTCGGTCTCCTCAATGCGGATGGCCCCATCGTCCACCGCGACAAACCAGCATCCCACCTTGTCAATGTCGAAAAGATAGGTTCCGTGAACACCGCGCATAAGAGGCTCGTATTTTTGCGTCCGGTGAACGGAGAATACTTCCTGGGCAGTGTGTGGCATCGGGGGTGAAGCAGCCGGTCTCAGCAGGGCACGAGCGAGGGCGCCATCGCCTCCAGGAATCCTGAGCGGCAGGCAGATGAATTCGTATTCTCCAGGATTGATGTCGGAGAGGTTGAGGCCCTCGATGATAGCCACACCGGCTCCAAGAAGCGTTCGGTGTACTTCGGGGCTGCCTGCCGAGAGATAGTCGATTCCAATAGCCAGGGTCTTGAGCTCAGCCAGATACTTCGCGGCGTCTTCCGCGATCGATACAAAGTCGCTGACGAACTCGGGGCCATTCCAGCATCGTTGCGAGTTCAATGTCTTGAACAGAAGGCGTTCGGAATGTCCTAAGTTGTGATTGCGAAGTTCAGCCTCGGTGACGGCCCTCGAGTCTTCGATTTTGATCACGCGTGCAGGTCCAATCAAGTTCTTTAGCGGAACTGAGTCTGTCCCGGAACCACCGCGCAGGAAATGAATGGGACCGTCAATGTGAGTTCCCGTATGCGCGCCCATCTTAAACGCCGAAAGCGTGTAGAGGTCTCCGCGGTCTACATGTTTGAGTGTATCGATTTCGATGGGAGGATTATCCGGAAAGTGGACCATGCCGTCATAGATTGGCACGGACACATCGATCCACTCTGTTGTTGTGGCTGAAGGAAGAATTTGCGTTGCTTGTGCCATGTTTCACCTGGTTATGCCGCTCGTGAACTCAGTTGCACCACACTCTTGATTCCATCGCGATGTGTGAGCATTCTCGATGCTTCGCCCAAAGGACGGCGACTTGTGATGAGCTTGCGAACACTCTCGGGAAAGAGAATCATGAATTGCTCGAGTTGCTGAATTGCCGCCAGGTAGTCTCTGCGGCCGGCATTCACGGTCCCAAAGATCACCTGGTTCCTGAGCACCATCTCACGCAAAAACAGTCCGATATTGAGTTCAGGCGCTTTGCCTTCCGGAGGTATTCCGGTGAGTGCAACAACGCCGTTCGCACGGAGCGAGTGGGCCGCGGCCATCATTACAGGCGCAAACCCCACCGCTTCGAAAACGACATCGAATTCTCCGGTTTTGTCGGTGAGGCTTTCAATCGGCTGTGAGGCGGCCGAGACATACGAGCCGCCCAGAGAGTGAACCAGCTTCCCCTTGTCCCCGCCTTCAGGCTCTCTCGAAAAGACCACGGTTTCGTATCCATTGGCGATGAGAGCCATCGCTCCTAGAAGACCTACAGGGCCGGCTCCGAGAACCAGGGCGCGCTGAAACCCTGGCTCATAGGGCAGCCTTTCCGAAATTGCCCGGGCCTGAATCGCGGCTTTCGAGACGACGGTTAATGGTTCGATCAAGACGGCGACATCGGCCAGAGGTCCCGGGACTTTCACGAGATACTCTTCGTCATCTACGACGTATTCCGTCAAATAGCCGTCCGCGTGCTTGATTCCGCGCTCTGTGAAGTCTCCGGTAGTACAGAAATCCGAGCGGCCGGCGCGACAGGGGCGACATTCAGGGTGAGAGCACGGCCGGCGGACTATTGGCACCACCAGATCGCCTCGCCTGAGACTGTGTGCCCCCGGTCCAACCTCCGCCACTTCCGCGAGCGTTTCGTGTCCGAGGATCAGATGATCCGATCCGGGAGGGGGGCTGCCGTGCTCAAATGAAACGATCTCCCGGTCAGTGCCGCAGAGACCTACCTCGCGCACGCGGAGCAAAACGTCGGTTGCGCGCTGCAGCTTTGGTGGAGGGACCTCGACAAGTTGAAGATGCTTCTGCGAAGGAAATACGGCCAGGGCTTGCATGGATGAATCTCCGAAATCTGAGCTGTGGATAAGGCACGACGCTCGGGTTCGTGCGCTGTTTAAGCAGCAATACCGATCGGCGTGGCGACCTTGTTCACTGGAGAGAGCGGCGCCTCCCCTTTCAAAACGCGTACCGCTTCCTCGGATGCGAACCGCCGAACGATCTGAATCGACTGTTCTGAGTAATAGGCGGCATGAGGAGTAATAATGACATTCTCGAGCTTGAACAACGGGTTCACAGGTTTCCAGTTTGCCTGCTTCGCAGGTTCCTCCTCGATGTCATCCAGGCCAGCCCCGGCGAGCCAGCCATCACTCAGCACCCGATACAAGTCTTCATCTTTGACAATCGGCCCGCGCGCAGTGTTGACGAGGATGGCGCCCTTTTTCATCCGCCGGAGTTCTGCCTCGCCGAACCTGCCGCGTGTTTCCTTGGTTAACGGAGCTTGAATTACCAGATAGTCAGATTTGGTCAGCAATTCTTCGAACGATACAAGTGGGACGCCTTGTGCGGCGGCATCTTTCTTGTCCGCGTATGGATCGCAGGCGATTACGGCCTTTACACCGAATCCTTTCATACGGCGGGCAACTTCCTTGGCGATTGCGCCGAAGGAAAACAGACCGACCGTTCCCTCCTGTAACCGCTGAATGGGACGTCCGGTTTGCCAGTGCCAGTCGCCGTCATGAGTGGCGTGGTTGTAATGTGGCAGTTTTCGAACCAGCGCCATCAGAAGCGCGACCGCGTGATCCGCGACTTCATTCATGCACCAGTCGTTCGGAACATTGGTTACGACTATGTTCCGCCGTGTCGCCTGGTCGACATCCACGATGTCGACGCCGATTCCATAACGAGCAATGATCTTGCATCTTTTGAAGCTGTCGATCGCGCGTTTTCCGATCTCGGCATATTGAGTCAGGACGGCATCGGCATCCGAGGCGACAGCAATGACTTCATCTTCACTTTTCGCTTGTGCCGCCACCAATTCAAAGCCGGCCGCGGTGACAATGGACCGTTCGATGTTAACGTCACCATAATCGTAATCGGCAATAACCACTCTGGGTGTGCGATCCGCGCTCATCTTGTACCTCCTGGGATTTAGGCGCGCTTTCTGATGGCAAATTCGAGATGGGCGCTTTCGTTGTGGCTTACGGGTTCAGCTGCCGCAGGAACCGCATCGGGATTCGCTCCATCATGAGGCGTCATCAACGCACCTTGCGAAGAACCTGCGGCGACTCGCGAGTAGAGAGACAGAATTCCCCGATTGTGGCGGAATGGCGGAGGGCTCCAGCGACCGCGGCGTTCTGCCAGCGTTCGCTCCACCGCTCTGGGTTCCATGGATTTCTTCCCGATGCCGACAACCTCACAGCGGCGCTGTGGAATATTGATTTCGATAAGGTCATTCTCTTCAATCAGAGCGATCGGACCGCCGTCGATGGCCTCTGGCGTGATATGTCCGATGCACGGGCCCTTCATGGCCCCGGAATAACGCCCGTCTGTGATGAGAGCGGTGGTGTGATTGAGAGCCGGGTCCGCCGCCATGATTGCAGACGCAAAATACATTTCCGGCATTCCGTTGGCACGTGGCCCTTCATAGCGGATCACCACGACCTCGCCCGGGGCGACTTTTCTGGCTCCGCGACGCCCGATCAGTGAATCCAGGGCCTGGTCTTCCGTGTCAAACACGCGGGCTGGGCCGGTGTGAACGTGCATCTCCTTGGGAACGGTAAAGGTTTTGATAATCGCTCCGCCGGGAGCAATGTTTCCGCGAAGAATGGCAACGCCCCCCTCGACGCCGAATGGGTTGGAGCGGGGGCGAATGATCTCGTCGCGGGCGATTTTATAGTTGCGCAGGTAGCCCATCCGTTCATTGAAAAAGCGGCTCTTCTCAATTTGCGCGAGATTTTCACCGAGGGTCTTGCCGGTCACCGTAAGGCAATCGAGATGGAGAACGTCTCGTAATTCGAGCATCAACCGAGGCACGCCACCGGCGTACCAGAAGTATTCGACCGGATAGCGGCCCGTTGTCTTCACGTTGGCAAGTACCGGAACGGTACGATTGATGCGGTCAAAATCGTCGATCGTGATGTCGACACCCGCCTCATAAGCGATTGCCGGCAGATGAATGAGGGCGTTGGTGGATCCGCCTGTAGCCGCGTGAACCATAATCGCGTTTTCAAATGCCTCCCGCGTCAGGATGTCGCGGGGACGGATCTCTTTGTTGATGAGGTGCAGGACCTGTTTGCCGGTGGATCGTGCGTATCGCAAATGTATGGTTAGAAAACAGGGAGTGAGAGCGGAGCCCGGCAATGCCAAACCCAGGGCCTCAGCCATGACCTGTCCGGTGCTGGCGCTGCCCATAAATTGACACGCTCCGCAGGTAGGACACGCCGTCTGCTGCCGGGATTCCAGTTCTTCGCGAGGAGTATCGCCGCGCTCAACTGACATCCCGATTTCCCATGTCTGGTCCGAGGTAACGTAGTCGGGTGCATTGAGTTGAGTACCGCCGGGGAGCAGAATCGACGGAAGATTGCAGCGAGCCATGGCGAGCAGGTGTGCAGGAACAGATTTGTCGTTCCCGGAGATCAGTACCATTCCGTCGTGCGGATGCCCGAGTGCATGAATTTCCACCATTGCAGCAATCACATCGCGCGAAACGAGAGAGTAACTCATGCCGGCTGTTGCTTGTACAACGCCATCACAGATGTCACTGACGGTGAAAACACCAGGTTTGCCGCCTGCTTCAAAGACTCCGTGGTTTACCTCGGTGATGAGGGGCTCGAAGTGGAATGTGCCGGGATGCCCCATGCCCCATGCGCTTTCGACCAATACCTGAGGCTTGGAAAGATCTTCTTCCGTCCAGTTCATGCCCAGACGAAGAGCGTCTCCCTGATGGTTGTGTGTTCGAAGTTCCTGGCTGCGAAGTTGCCGCTGATCGCGTGTCATGCTGCTGCTCCTCGTGCGCCTTCTACGCCATGTTTTTTTTAGGATGCACCCCTCCTCAGTCGTGATGGCCCCATGCAGATTGTCCTTCCGCGAGCAGAGCTGTTACGTTGTGGAAATTTCGGCGAGAGTGTTAAGCAGGTCAAAAGCCGCAGCAAGCACCGGCAACACAGATGTCGGGCCGCTTCGGCCTTGGCTCGTCTACGCAGCAAGGCCGCTGGACTCGGTGTCGGTGCGCTGATCGACAGATCCAACGGCACGACTCAAATTCACGGCTGAGTTGACAAGCCCGATGTGTGAGAATGCCTGGGGAAAATTTCCTAACTGCCGGCCTGTTACTGGGTCGTATTCCTCGGCCAGCAGACCCAGGTCATTGCGGACCTTCAGCAGCTTGTTAAACAGTTTCAAGGCGTCGTCACGCCGGTGCAGCATCAGCAGACAATCGACCAGCCAGAAGGAGCACAGGAGAAAGGTGGCTTCATGCCCAGCAAGACCATCATCAGATTTTTCCAGGTCATACCGCATCACAAACCCGTCTACGACCAATTTACGTTCGATGGCCTCGACTGTTGCCACCACCCGGGGATCCGATGCAGGCAAAAAGCCGAGTAGCGGAATGAGCAAGAGACTGGCATCCAAGGCAGTGGATCCGTAACTCTGAACAAAGGTACCGACCTTAGGATTGAATCCGTGCTGGCAGACATTGTCGTGGATTTTATCGCGCAACGTTCGCCAGTGATCGAGAGGGGCGGCAAGCTTAAACTTCTCGAAGTCCTTAATTGCGCGATCCACGGCCACCCACGCCATCACCTTGGAGTGAGTGAACTGCTGCCGTTCTCCACGTACCTCCCAGATGCCTTCATCGGGTTCCATCCAGATCTTTTCGAGATGGGTTATCCAATCCCGTTCTATTGCAGCATTCTGCTCCGGGACAGCCGTTACGCTTTTCCTGGCTTGGTGCATTGCATCGGCAACTTCACCGTAGACATCCAGCTGGAGCTGAGTAGCGGCGGCGTTGCCGACACGTACCGGCTTGGAGTTCTCGTAACCAGGCAACCACGAGACTTCCCACTCCAACAGGCGCCGTTCGCCGGCAATGCCATACATGATTTGATCTTGGGACGCTTTTCCCGCAACGGCTCGCAACAGCCAGTCTTTCCACGCGGCAGCCTCGCTGTGAAATCCCGCGTTCATGAACGCCAGAAGAGTGAAGGTCGCATCACGCAACCAGCAATAACGATAATCCCAGTTCCGCTCGCCGCCGATTTCCTCCGGCAGCGAGGTTGTGGGCGCGGCGACGATGCCGCCGGTCGGCGCATATGTGAGCGCCTTGAGAACAATGAGTGAGCGCTCAACCGCATCGACGGCAGGCCCTTTGTACGTGCAGTCCGTGATCCAGTCCAGCCAAAAACGTTCAGTCTGCGCCAGAGCGGCACTGGAACTGACGGGCAAAGGCGCGGGATAGTGAGAGGGACTGTGCACGATGACGAAGGGCACTGTCTGACCGGCCTTAATTGTGAAGTCAGCTTTGACCGTGCCGTTAGAGTGAGTCAGAGATGTGCCCCCGGTGATCACGACGAGGTGTGGACCGACGATGGCATGCAAAAGGCCCTCACCAACCGGACTGATCCAGGGTACGGAAAGTCCGTAATCGAACCGGAATGTGAGTTCCATGGCCATGCGGACCTGCCCGCTTTCTCCACGCACGATACGGATCAGGTCCGCGTCGCCATTCGACGAAACCATGGAGTGGTCGCTTCGAGGACGCATGAAGTCGATCACGGTCACAGCGCCGTCCGCAGTCTCAAATCGAGTCTCGAGAATGAGCGTATGATCCCGATATTTGCGAGTTGTGTTCTTTACACCGGAGGCTGGAGCAAGTAACCATCGACCATTCGCGGGTGTCCCTAACAGTCCTGCAAAACAGGCGTCAGAGTCGAAACGGGGCAAACATAACCAATCAATAGAACCGTTGCGGCCCACAAGGGCTACTGTCTCGCAATCTCCTATGATCCCGTAATCTTCGATGGCAGCGCTCATATACTTCCTCCACTGAATCCTCTGAACGAGAATAAGTTTGTTCGTTTCGATGCACGCTGCCCAGCGGGTGATTCCTGACGACAGATTCACGGCCGAAAACCAACCGCGGTCAAAACGGCGTCTAACGTACATCGCCGTTAAGAGTGCAAAAGGCGGTGCACTCACTGCCATTGACTGCGTCTTTGCCTCTACAAAGCGAATTGCAGCACATCAGTTATTTCAACTCGGAGGAGGTTAACGGATGACGCCCAAAACCATGAAAGCAGCAATTGTTGAAAAGTTTTCTGCGCCTCTACTGATTCGGGAAGTGCCGGTTCCAGAGCCAGGTCCCGATGAAGTATTGGTTGAGCTTATGGCCAGCGGAGTATGTCACACGGATCTGCACGCGGCCGATGGCGATTGGCCGGTAAAACCCAGGCTACCCTTCACTCCGGGGCATGAAGGGACCGGAGTCGTGGTTGCGCGTGGATCGGGTGTTACACACCTGAAAGAAGGTGATCGCGTAGGATTGGCGTGGCTCCAAAGCGCATGCGGGCATTGCCAGTTTTGTCTTTCCGGATGGGAGACGCTCTGCCTGCAGCAGACAAACTCCGGGTATTCCGTGGATGGCAGCTTCGCCCAATACGCGGTTGCGAAAGCAGATTATCTGGGCCTGCTACCCGACAATGTTTCTTTTGTGGATGCGGCGCCCATTCTCTGTGCCGGTGTCACATCATACAAGGGGCTCCTCGAGGCTGACATCCGTGCCGGAGAGTGGGTCGTGATTTCTGGAGCCGGTGGCTTGGGTCACGTCGCGATTCAATATGCAAAGGCGATGGGACTGAATGTCGCGGTAGTCGAGCTGGGAGCGGAAAAGACTGCCCTGGCCAAGGAGCTCGGAGCTGACATTACGATTGATGCCACCACGCAGGATCCGCCCGCCGAAATCCAGAAACAGATTGGCGGAGCGCACGGAGTGCTCGTAACCGCGGTCTCAACTACCGCTTTCAAACAAGCTATGGGCATGCTTCGGCGCGGTGGCACTTGCGTGCTGGTTGGCCTGCCTCCCGGAGAATTCCCGATTTCCATTTTTGATGTGGTTCTGAATCGCTACACCATCCGCGGCTCAATTGTCGGTACTCGCAGTGATTTACAGGAGGCGCTCATGTTTGCCGCCGACGGCAAAGTGAAGGCGACAATCGAGACAACGCCTCTGGAATCGATCAACGAGGTCTTCGAAAGGCTCAGGCACGGAAAAGTTCAGGGCCGGGTAGTGCTCGGATTAGGAAAAGAAACCTTAAAGCAAGGAATCCCCAAGGCAGCTTAGGGAAGCAGGGAGTCCACGGGCGCCCTGTCTAGTTTCACGCTAATAAATTCTCGATCTTTACCGGTAGTTCCCGCACACGGATACCGGTGGCATGGTGGACGGCATCGGTGATGGCGGCGGCTATTCCGGCCAAGCCGATCTCGCCGATGCCGCGGGCGCCAAGTTCGTTGATCTCTTTGTCAGGATAGTCGAGGAAATGTACTTCCAGGGCGGGCGTATCTGCATTCACCGCAACAATGTAGTCGGCCAGGCTGCTGTTGATTGGGGCGCCATTCTGGGGATCATAAGAAGTGTGTTCGAGCAGAGCCATACCAACACCCATCACCACTGCTCCCTGGATCTGATTTCGGCCGGCCAGGGTATTGATGATCTTGCCCGCATCAATGACGGTTACTACGCGGTTGACGCGGAGTCGGGCGATCTCCGGCTGCCAGGTGACCTCGGCGAAGTGACAGCCAAATGAGTGCGTGGAGAACTTCGCGTTGGGATCTCCGAAGGTTGCCGGGGCATTGCCACTGCCTGTAACCAGACGTAGATTGGCGCGCTGGAGCAGATCAGCGAACGCCGCACCTTTCCCGGCACCTTCGGCCTTCACGAAGACCTTGCCGTTTTCGAACGCGAGATCTTCCGGATTGCGGCCAAGGAATGGTGATGCGGGCGTTGATACTGCCACCATCTTGAGCGAGCTGATGGCGGCATCCGCGGCCGCGAATACGGCGGGAATTACCGACGCCGTAGCCAACGAACCGCCCGAGATTGGACCTGGTGGAAGCGAACTATCGCCCAAGGCAACTTCAACTTTCTCCAGAGGCACGCCGGCCTTCTCCGCTGCCAGCTGAGCAAGGTTCGTGTAGGTCCCAGTCCCGATGTCCTGCGTAGCGCAGGCCACACGCGTGGTGCCGTCATCGCGCAACTGGAGGCTCGCCGCCGCCGCGAATCGGCCGGCGAGCCATGCGCATCCGGCCATGCCCCAGCCCAGAGTTAAACCATCGCGCTTCATTGAGCCGACGCCGGAAGTGCGCTTCGACCAACCGAATTTCTCCGATCCAAGCTGGAGACACTCGATCATGTGTCGCGATGAAAACGGAAGCGACTTTCCTTCATCGATCTTTGGCTCGTTCATGAGGCGAAGCTGAACCGGATCGATCTTGAGCTGGTGCGCCAGTTCATTCATCGCGGATTCAGTCGCGTAGAGTCCGGGGACTGCACCGGGACCGCGCATGTCGGCTCCTGCGCCGATGTTGCGCTTCGCACGGCCAAAAGTCACGCGAAGATTGGGCACACTGTAGTGGAATGGCGTGGCCTCGCCGCAATCTTCGTGGTGCGCATCGAGCATTGACCGCTGGTAAATATAGTCGTGCTGCAGTGAGAGCAGCTTGCCTTGCGGCGTGGCGCCGATGCGCACGCGCTGCTGGGTTCGCGGCCGATGACCGACAGCATGGAACATCATTTTGCGGCTCAGCACCAGTCTTACCGGTCTGCCGACCTGCCGGGCTGCTGCCGCAGCCAGCGAACAGTGACTCCATGGGAATAACTTGCCTCCGAAGCCTGAGCCTACAAATTTGGTGATCACGCGGACATTTTCTATCGGCAAACCAAACATTTGCGCCAGCACACCGCGGAGATTGACCACGCCTTGCGCCGATTCGTACAGCGTCAGGCTCTGTCCATCCCAGATCGCGGTGGTAGCGTGTGGTTCAAGAGGATTGTGGGTCTCTGTGGGTGTGACGTAGGTGTGGTCGAGTTTGACTGGTGCGCCGGCAAAAGCGGTATCGGGATCGCCGCGCAGGCTGTCCAAACGATGCCGGGAACCGAAGCTTGTCATCAACTCGTCGGGCTCATCGTCGGCGATGAGGTGCGGATCGACATTCGGGTTTTCCTGCACGTAAGTTGCGCGAACCGCATCTGCGGCGCCTTTGGCCGATTCAAACGACTCCGCTACCGCAAGCGCAATGTACTGACCGTAATAGCGGATGACATCGTCTTCAAACGGCGGACGTCGCTCTTCACAAATGCCTTCGAATCCCGGTTGCACCGTGGAACGAAAGATCTTTCCAATGTTGCCCCGATGCAGGATAGCCCGCACACCAGGCATCTTCTCTGCCGCAGCGGTGTCGAGACCGGTGATCTTTCCGTTGGCAATAGTTGCGCCGACCGGAACGGCGTATAGCATTCCCGGAAAATGAAAATCAGAGGTATACTGCGCTACTCCCGTGACTTTGCGCGCACCTTCCACGCGGACCGTGTCGCGACCGATCGGAGAAACAGCAGGTGGAGTTTCTGTAATGGCCATGATTTCCTCCTTCGGCGAGATCAACCGTTGACTGCGGTTTCAAGAGCATGCACGATGCAGCGCTTCGCCAACTCGATCTTGAATCCATTTTCGCTCTGCGGTTTGGCCCCATGCAGAGCAGCTTCTGCCGCCCGGCGAAAGCTGGCAGCTCCAGAGGGCTTGCCAATCAGAAAAGCTTCGGCTTCGGCAGACCGCCACGGTTTGGTGCCGACGCCGCCCAGAGCCAAACGCACGTAGCTTACGGTTCCGTTCGTGATCGTGATCACGACGGCCGTTGACGCGAGCGCGAACTCATAGGACGCCCGATCGCGCAGCTTGAGATATACCTGTTTGCTTCCTGATATTGGCGGCGGCAGCGTGAGGTGCGTGACCAGGTCACCCGGTTCGAGCACCGTCTCGCGGTGTGGAGTGTTGCCCGGCAAAAGATGGAAGTCACTGAAGGCGATCTCACGCCGGCCCTTGGAGCCTTGCACGGTAATGGTCGCTTCCAATGCTGCCATGGCCACGCACATATCCGAGGGATGGGTCGCAATGCAATGGTCGCTTGTGCCAAGGATGGCGAGCATGCGGTTGCTCCCGGTGATCGCCGCGCACCCTGTTCCAGGCTGGCGTTTGTTGCAGGGCATGGCGGTATCGCGGAAGTACATGCAGCGTGTTCGCTGAAGCAGATTGCCGGCCGTGGTCGCCATATTGCGAAGCTGTGCCGATGCTCCAGAGAGAATGGCTTGCGAGAGTACAGAATAATCTCGCTGCACCTTCGCGTGGTATGCCAGGTCTGAATTGCGCACCGTGGCGCCAATTCTCAAGCCGCCATCGGGCGTTGCTTCGATCTTGTCGAACGGCAGACGATTGATATCAAGCAGCCGCTCTGGCGTTTCGACTTCCAGTTTCATCAGGTCGATCAACGTTGTGCCCCCGGCGAGAAATCTCACGTCCGCGCCCTGCTGGGCAGTTTTTGCGTGCTCGGCCGCTGCAATCGCCGATGCTGCATTCTCAGGCCGATGAAATTCGAACATGCGCATGAGATCCTCCTGGAGAGTTCAGGTTCTTGCGCGATACGAAGCGTTAGGTGTTCTTGCGCACCTGTTGGATTGCGGCAATGATGTTGGCGTATGCCCCGCAACGGCAGATGTTGCCGCTCATGAGTTCCTTCACTGCTGCATCGTCAGGCCCGCACGGTTCTTTGAGCAAAGCGACCGCGGACATGATCTGGCCCGAGGTGCAGTATCCGCACTGATATCCATCGTGGGCGAGAAAGGCTGCCTGCATCGGATGCAGCGCGTCAGGCGTACCAAGGCCCTCGATGGTTGTGATCTCCTCGCCGTCATGGATCAAGGCCAGGCTGAGACACGAGACCACACGCCTGCCATTCACATGCACCGTGCATGCTCCGCATTGGCCGTGGTCGCAGCCCTTTTTGGTTCCTGTGAGAACAACGCTTTCGCGGATGCAATCGAGCAGTGTTGTCCGAGGATCGACGCGAAGTCGATGTTCCTTGCCGTTAACGCGGAGCGTAATCGGAACTGCGGTCTCGATGTTCAGCGGGATTGTGGTTGTGGCGACCGAACCACCGCCCGCGACCTCAGTGTTCGCACGGCCTGGCGGAGACGCCGATTTGACAGTTGGTGCCGCTACACTGCCGGTGGTGTTTGGAAATTCCCGGCCGGTCGTACCTGCCTGGTGCGATCGTGGATCGTCCTTTGGCATAGTGGCCTCCGTCCATTTTCAAGAGCCTATCAAAGCAATTGAGCAAGTGTCCACGAAAGTCGAGCGTCACTCATTTTTTTCACTTGAACTTCCTGCAAGCTGGCAGGAAGGAACGAGCGCCGTGTTAACAGCAAATGAAGTCGTCGAAGCGCTTTTCATTGAATGTTCGGCCGCACCCGAACGCTCTATCGGCAGATTAAGGCCGCACCGCTCCTCAGTTCTTCAGTGACCAATGAAATCCCTGATCTGCTGCTCACCTCCCGGAGCTCTCGTTCCGGGGATCGTCATTTGGATCCAAGTACTCAAGACCCAACGGCCCAATCGCACTCACCTGCGTGACGTACTCGCTGGACCTGGCCCAATGAAAGTGGGGCGTATTACCGGGCAGGACGATCACGGAGCCGGGTGGATAGGCCTGTAATTTATCAGCATCGAACTGATCGCCTAAGCCAATGTAAAACACGCCGGAAATGACCGTGTACACGCGATCCTCCGGGTGCTTGTGTGGCATCAACTTCACGCCGCGAGGAACCTTGACCCTGATTGTGTACGGGGCCTTCTCCGAAGGTTGACCTACAACCACGGCCAGGCGCACCGAAGGCGGGAACGCCGGGAACGCCTTCCACTCAACATCCTCGGAAAGGATCGCTTTGAAAACGTCTTGCCCTGGCTGGTGAGGTCGAAGGCTTTCTCGTATTGGGATGGCGGTATGTCTCTCTGCCATGTGCTATGTCTCCTCCTGAGCACATTTGTTGCGCGTCCTGGTTGCTCTCCAGGATTTTGGATGTCGGCATTCACCGTTTTGACTGCCTCGTCGTGAATGGCGTCCTCAAGACAGGCAGTCGCGGAAAATTCTCAACCAATCGCGTCCGAAAAGAAAGGTGCCCGCCAGCACAATTACGGTGCGTTTGCAACGTTTAGTGTGCAATCGAAAATCATTTTTTCAGAGCGCGAATAACAACTCGAAAGACGTTGAATTGCATTCAAACGGCCTATCGCAACTTGATCGATGAGCAATCAATCAATCGCTTCGCCCATTTCAGGCAGCGAGAAAATTCCGGCGGTATTTATAAACGTCCTGATACAGCTGCGATCGTAATCGCGTGCTGATGAATTGTTACTGAGGAGGATATGTCATGGAAAAACTGCTGGCAGTTGTCTTTAGCGATGAAGCGAAAGCCTACGAGGGCCTGCGTGCTCTCGACCAACTGAACGGAGAGGGCAGTATCACCGCATATGCGGCCCAGGTACTGCAAAAAGATTCGAGCGGAAAAATTTCTTCGAAGCAAACCGAGGGCAGTTTTCCGCTCCAGACCGCCAAGGGGCTCTGGCTGGGCAGCCTCATCGGCTTGCTCGGAGGACCAGTTGGAATGGGCATTGGCGCTGCTGTGGGCTCGTCAGCCGGCGCGCTGGGCGATCTGAACATTGCCGGCCTCAATGCAGATTATGTCAACGAGGTCTCCAAGGCGCTTACACCAGGCAAGGTTGCTGTGGTGGCAGATGTCGATGAAGACTGGGTAACGCCCGTCGATACGCAGATGGAAGCGCTGGGCGGCACCGTATTTCGCACCGCAAGAAGGCAATTTGAAGCCGACGAGAGGTCGCGGGACCTGGCGGAACTTAAATCCGAAATTGCCGATTTGAAAGCCGAACAAGCCCAGGCACGAGCCGACGGCAAAGCGAAGCTCCAAGCCAAAGTCGACCACCTCAACACCAGATTGCAAAAGAAATTGCAGGAGGCGAAGCAGCGGTCAGAGCAAATTCAGAGCGAGCGCAACGCTCGCGTGCAGGCCCTGCAGAAACAGGCGGAAAAGCTTCAGGGTGATGCCAAAACGAGAATTGAGACGCGCATCGCCAAAATGCGCGAAGACTACGACAAGTCCTCAAGCAGGTTGAAGACATTGGCGGCCTAGCCATTGTCACGGAAGCACCGGAACTGGCGCCCGGCAACAGCCGTTCAGAGCTGTTGGGGCGCCATCCGCGTGTTCCACATTAAATCACCGCGGCGTCCGCTGCGGGTTCCTCATTCATACCGCAAATCACTAGCTCATTAATTTGTTGAGCAATCCACTGACTGCGCTTAATATTGTGTACCGACCGCCACGGTTGAGTTGTCTTTGCGATGTTCCCATCTTGCAGGAAAGAAAGGATCGTCTATGAAAATCAGAAAATCTATCGCTGTGCTGCCGATATTCGTGCTCCTGACCACGGCGTGGTTTGTATGGGCTCAGTCCGCGCAAACACCCTCAACGCAACCTCAATCGCCAAATGATGCGATCATCAACAACTACGCGCAACAGATGCTCAAACAAGGACAGCAGATCTTTCGTTACGACACGTTCGGCGACGAAGCCTTCTGGGGGGACACCCTGCGGCTTCACCAGGCGATTGCCGGCGAAAAACTCGGAGGCGTCGGTCCGGGGGTGAGCCCCAAGACTGCGCTTGCCGTAGGTCTGAAAGTTGATTTGGACGCACTGCCCGCCAGCCTGGTTAGTCAGCTAAAGGCAGGCAAGGTGAATCTGGACGACCCGGCGACGACGCTGGCGCTTCTCAAGCTCAACGCCGTCGTCGGCGTCACCGGCCATTTCGATAGCCAGGGAAAACTTGTGTCAATGGGAATTCAGTGTGCGCTCTGCCATTCCACGGTGGATGATGCGCTGGTTCCCGGAATAGGTCACCGCCTCGACGGCTGGGGCGCTCGAGACCTTAACGTGGGCGCCATTATTTCGCTCGCGCCCAACCTGCAGGCTATCGCCGACTCGCTGGGAGTCGATGTCGCTACCGTGAAGAAGGTCCTCGCAAGCTGGGGGCCGGGCTGCTTTGATGCCGAGCTGGACAAGGACGGCAAAGGCCTTCGACCCGATGGGAAGCGCGCCTGCACTCTGATTCCTCCGGCCTATGGCTTGGCCGGCGTGAATCTTCATACCTGGACAGGATTTGGTTCTGTGCCCTACTGGAACGCTTACGTCGGCGGCACGGAGATGCATGGCTCCGGCACCTTCTTCGATGCCCGGCTCAACGACAAGAGCCAGTATCCCGTTTCCGCTAAGAGTGGCTCTTACAACTCGCGCGGTAAACCGGATCAGCTCACCTCTAAGCTTGCCGCCCTTCACTTCTATCAGCTGGCAATCCCAGCTCCTAAGCCGCCGAAGGGAAGCTATGATGAGGCGGCAGCGGCACGCGGCAAGAACGTCTTCGAAACCAAAGGCAAGTGTGCCAGCTGCCACGTTCCGCCGCTGTATACAGAACCCGGCAACAACTTGCACTCTCCAAGTGAGATCGGCGTTGATTCCTTTCAAGCCGACAGATCACCGACGCATATGTATCGCACCGCACCGCTCGCGGGGCTCTGGAGCCGGCAGAGCCGCGGTTTCTACCATGATGGCCGCTTTCAGACCCTGGGCGACGTAATCAGTCACTATGACCAGCATATGAACTTAGGTTTGAGCGAGAGCGAAAAGAAGGACTTGGCTGAGTTCATTAAGTCCCTGTGATCGTCATCTGGTCGATCCGTCACCCAGGTGATGGCGGAGACCGTCTTAAATGCCTGGAGTTCTGATCGACGGAAACGCAAGTGAAGGAGGCGCGAAACAGTAAGAGGTCAGCCGGGATCCCAGGCGACCGCAAATCATGGACGGATCTCAGGATCACGGCACTTTGAGTAACTTTCACGTTTCATTAACGTGGATGAGCATACAATCACGGTGCTGTGGTCCTTTGCCGTCAATTCGATAAGCAACGCCGGCGCTTTAGCTTGTTGCTTTTCAGGGCAGGAGCCGCCGCCATTGTCTTTCCCAGACTGACCGCTGCAGCCCTCCTGGGTCAGGCGTCATCGTCGAATGAGGTTTACTCAAACGCTATCGTTGTCGATTCTCTCTGTGCTCCTTTGCGCGACACATTTCTGGACTCGAGCCCGTCACCGCAAGAACTGAAGGCTGTGCGAGAGTCAGGTATTACCGCCATTCACTTCAGCATTTCCACGCCAGACTTCGACGAGACACTGAATAGCCTCGCTAACGTCGTGCAACTGGCGGACACTTATCCAGACATGTTTCTGATCGTTCGCCGTCATCCCGATATAGCCCGCGCCAAACGCGAGAACAAGCTGGGGCTCATGCTGGGATTTCAATTTCCAAACGTTATCGAGCAAGACGTGGATCGACTCAGCACTTTCCGGAAGCTGGGTGTTCGCATCATGCAGCTCACGTATAACAAACGAAGCAAGTTCGGCGACGGGTGCCTGGAAACCTCAAATGGCGGTTTGAGCGAAGCCGGCATCGATGCTATCAGGACGATGAACCAGATAGGGGTTGCGGTGGATCTCAGCCACAGCGGATACCGGACAGCTTCCGAAGCGATCGCACGATCCTTCAAACCGGTGCTTATTTCTCATTCCGGATGTGCGGCTCTCTATCAGCACCCGCGCAACACACCAGACGAAATTCTTAAGGCTTTGGCCGATCACGGCGGATACTTTGGCCTCTACCTCACGCCATACCTGGTCGCTTCGCCCACGATTCCCACCAGGGAGCATGTGCTCGATCACCTGGTGCACGCGATCAACGTGTGCGGCGCGGATCACGTCGGCATTGGCTCTGATGCCGGAATCCAGCAGATCGTTCTGACACCTGAAACGAAGGCAGCCTTCGAGCAGAATTTCATTCAGCGCAAGCAGCTCGGCATTGCTGCGCCGGGAGAAGACCGTTACCCTTACGTGCCGGATCTAAACGGCCCTGACCACATGCAGATCGTTGCTGCCGAACTTGCGAAACGTGGGCAGCCTGCATCGGTGGTTGAGAAAGTATTGGGACGAAACTTTCAGCGGGTGATCGGAGAGATCTGGGGAACTAGTTAAGCGTTTGTTTTGCAGGTGTTGGCAAAGAAACCCAATTTCATCGTACGCGGATTTAACACGGGTTTAACACAGCCCGACTAGGATGCTCGCCAGTGCAGGACAAGGAGGAGAGCATGCAACGTTCGATCTGTTGGGTGGTGCTTATCAGCTTGTTGGTTCTGGCCGGCTGCAGCGGCAGTTCCTCCAGTCAACCCGAAACCGTTACGCTTACCGGCGCCGGCAGCACTTTCGTGAATCCGATTATGACCAAGTGGGTTGAGGAATATCGCCAGTCTCACCCCAATGTTCAAATCAACTATCAATCGATCGGCAGCGGAGGCGGGATTCAACAGCTAAAGAATAAGCTGGTGGATTTTGGCGCAAGCGATGTGGCGCTGTCCGATGAGCAGCTCAAAGATATGCCGGCCCTCGTGCAGATCGCCGAGAGTGCCGGGCCTGTATGCATTACATATAATCTTCCTGGATTGAAGGAGCCGTTAAAGCTTACGCCGGCAGCCCTGGCGGGAATTTATAGCGGAACGATCAAGAACTGGCGGGACCCCGCACTCGTGAAGGCAAACCCTGGAGTTCCGCTTCCCAACAAGCCCATTGTCGTAGTTCATCGCTCCGACGGTAGCGGCACAACAAATATTTTCACGACTTTTCTGGCGCAGGTCAGCCCCACATGGGCCAAGAACGTCGGCAAAGGGCTTTCCGTCAATTGGCCCGTTGGACTGGGAGGAAAGGGAAGTGAGGGCGTTACTGGTTATGTTAAACAGAGCGAGGGCGGCATCGGATACGTCGAGCTGACATACGCCACCAAAAACCAACTGCCGGTGGCACAGATACAAAATGCCGCGGGTCAATGGGTAACTCCAAGCGCCGCAGGCGCGACGGCGGCGATCGATGCTTTCAAGGGACAGTTGCAGAATGATCTGCGTGCGTCGATCGTGCAGCCGCCATCGTCTGCTCAGAGCGCATATCCCATCAGCGGCATGACCTATCTCCTGATTCCCAAAGACGGGTCAGATCCAAATAAACGCAAGGTTCTGAAGGACTTCGTTCAATACGTGATTACATCGGGCCAGCAGATATCGACGCAAATGGATTACTCGCCGCTTCCACAATCGCTTGAGCAAATTGATCAAAAGCTGCTTGAGGGGTTAACAGCCGGCGGGCAAGCGATTTGAGAATCACCTCAAAGCGAGCTGGCAGTCAGGCGCCGCATCTGAAGCAGACGCATGGGGATCACTCTTGGAGCCGCTACTTCTCTACCACCACGAGAAATTGTGCGCCGAACCAACGCCACAGCCAGCGGTTTTTCAGGTAGATGGAGACGAGCTGCAAGGGATATTGGCGTGCATTCACCATGGTGTAGGGCAAGAAGCGCGCGATTACTTCGCGCGTGCGAAAGCCCCCCACTTCGAGTGCCTCCTGCAGGGAAAGTTCGGTGAGCGGGATGTTGTGGTCAAAAAAGTCCCAATAAGCGCCTGGTATGTATTTGGCATTCGGTCCCATGGCGATTAACAGCCCACCGCTCCGCAGACAGCGATACGCTTCCCTGAGAGTTCTGGTCAGGTGATTCTTGTCTGGAAGGTGCTCAAAGAAATTGCTGGAGAAGACCAGGTCCAGACTGCCGTCGTTGAGTTGCCAGCGCTCGGAACAGTCCTGCTCAAGCAAGACGATCCCGTCGCGGAGAAACTGTTTCGATGCCGGATTGAGGTCCATCGCATACTTGTGGGCGCATTCCATGTTGTTGATGAATTGCCCATAGCCGCAACCGAGATCCAGGACGGTGTCCGACGGCCGGATATAGCGCGAGAAAAAGTCGCGGACGAGGACCTTCCAAACCGCATTGCGATACTCGAGTTCGTGGTCAAAACGGCGGTGATAGGTTTTCTCGAGCTGCGTGTTGGGGCCGGCCGTCATAGATAAGAGATTGTCATGAACTCTCAAGCCTAATCCTGCATAACTGCAGTGTGGTCCTTGGCGCCGCGGTGAGAAGGGCGAAATGCATAGAAATACCAGCGCAAGTAGCGGGGCAGCCAGTTCCAGAGCCGGAACCGCGATTTGCCGGCAGTACGGTCGCGCCAGGTGGCGGGGACTTCCGTGATTTTGTAACCTGCCAAAAAAGCCTTCACCGTGAGTTCCAGATTGAGTTCAAAACCGCCGCGGCTCTGAACCTTGAGTGACCTTACCATGGCGCGATCATAAATCTTAAAGGCGTTCGTGGCATCGTGGGTGGGAAGTCCACGTAGCCACCATAAGGATGTGCCCGCGATTCGCGAAAGCAGCTGCTTGAAAAAAGGCCCTCCAATGAGTCGACCGCCTTTCATATAGCGGCTACCTGCGACAACGTTATATCCGCGCGCGTAGAACTCGAGCATCCGATCCACCTGTCCCAGATCATCTGACAGATCGGCCATTACGACCAGTACCGGCCCATCCGGGACGACGTCAAATCCGGTCATGATCGCTCCCACGACGCCTTGACCACGCTGGTTCTTGATGGCGTGGAGGCGATTCTCTCCGCCGCTTACGATCCTGGCAACGACCGGAAGGGTATCGTCTTCGGTGAAATCATAGATCACGAAAGCAAGGAAGTCGGACTTGATCAGAGTTGAAATCTCGCTCCATAAAGCTGGGAAATTCGCACCTTCGTTATACACCGGTATCACGATGCTCAGCTGGCTCATGGTGCCTGTTAAATCTTTCCCACCTCGATCTGTTGGGCGATCCACGGGACCACCTCGTCGAGGATGTCGCAGAGCGGAGTGGCCGCGTGAAATCCGAGCGCGCGCGCGGCCTTCTCCGTGGCCGGCGAACGCTCCTGAACATCATTTTCAAAAGGCGGATCGCTCACGTGCCGGAACGGCTTGGCCGAGCCATGAATCTTGCGCCAAACCATCTGGGCCAGTTCCAGAACCGTGGTGCGCACTGGAGTTGACAGGTTGAAGTCCTGATTCAACGCCGCAGGGTGCTCAATGCACAGCCGAATACCGTGTGCCAGGTCCCCGCCATAGGTATAGTGTCTCGCCTGCTTACCATCGCCAAGAATATGGAGCGGATCTTGCCCTTTCAGCACTTTCTGCACCAGGTCAGGAACAACATGTGAGAGCGCAAGGCGGACGTTGCCACTCATGACTTCGCAATCGGAGAGCGCACGTTTTTCCCCGATTCCCACGCAGTTGAAGGGCCGCGCGATGGTGTAGGGGAGCCGATACTGCTCAAAAGCGCCCTGCGCAAAGTACTCCACGGCCAGCTTTTGAAAACCGTAGGTCGAGCGCGGCGGGGCCGATCGACGTTCTGCGCCTTCCGGAGTGGGAAACTCGCTGGTGCTTTCGAAAACCATGCTGGAGGAGATCACGGTTATTTTTTTCAGCCTGCGTTCCCGGTGGGCCCAGATGGCGGTGTCGAAGGCAGCGGCCGTGATGCGTTCGTTCTCCGCCAGCAGATCGTAAGCGAATTGATGGAAGTACGAAATGCCCCCGATCATGGCGGCTGCCGCCACGAAATGATCACAATCCGCAATCAGTTCTTTGAGCAGGCTGGTGTCCTTGGCGTCGCCCTCGACCAGAGTGTAGGCGGCATGGGAGTCGAAGGACTTTTCAGCGCGGCCGTACTTGCTGAAATTGTCCAGCCCGATGACATGATGGCCAGCCTCAAGCAACTCCTGGACGAGGTAACCGCAAATAAAGCCTGCCGCGCCGGTGACCAGGATCTTCATAGGTGCTCTCGTCCTGCAGTAACAGTCAGAGTTCTGGGGGAAGGTTGCTCCTGCCAGAAGCCCCAAACATCAACCACCTGTTTGCCGGGCGGAATTTCCAGCTCACGATACACAGAATGAGGCGCTCCAAAAATGATGATATCGGCCTGCCGAACCGCGTCGGCCAGCGCGACGAAGCTTTCATCGGCGATATATGGGTCGGTGCACAAGACTTCCAGGGCTTCCAGCACCAGGAGCTTGCGCAACTTATACGAGAGGCTCTCGCGCTTATCATCGGAGTCGGCTTTGAACGCCATACCCAGGATCGCTACGCGCTTCTCCTGCAAACCATTCTTGCGCAACTGAGTGACAACAAAGTTGGGGAGTCCCTCATTAATCAACATGGCGGCGTGCCCCATAAAAAAGCTGTTCCCGGAAAAAGCAGCCAGTTGCAGCGTGTCTTTCAGAAGACAGGGTCCCGCCGCGAATCCGGCCTTCGCGAAACTCTTCATCCGTGGGTATCTGCGCGTGATCGCATCGTACACACGATAGAAATCGAGCCCATGGCTCTCCGCCAGCAGGTAAAACTGGTTAGAAATGGCAAAATTCAGGTAGCGCCAGCTGTTGCTGAACAGCTTGGCGAGCTCGGCTTCCGGCGGAGTGAGTTCGATCAAGTCGTTGTTGATCCTGGAGAAAAGCTCTCTCACGCGCCGGAGCGCTTCCGGCTGGAAAGCGGAAATGATCTGCGGCAGACTGCGGGCTTCCTCAATAGCTTTGCCTTCCGCGATTCGTTCCGGGCAGAAGGCAACCTGGATTTTGCGCCCACGACTCTCAATGCGATCGTAGACCAGCTTTGATACGCCGGGATAGACGGTGCTGCGAAGTACCAGCAGTGCTTTTTCCGGGAGAAGGTCAATCGCCGAATCAATGATCCGGAAGAGATCCGCCACAGTCGGATTCAGGTGCTCGTCTACGGGAGTTCCAACCACCGTGATGGCTGCGTCTGCGTCGCGCAAGCAGGAGCGGTCACTGGTGGCGTAAAGTCTCTTTCCCACCACGACGCGGAGCAGATCCTCGGCTGCCTCCTCGAGGAATGGCAGGTGGCCGCGGTTGACGGTCGCAATCCGCTCCTCGTTGATGTCGAGCAACACAACTGTAATGCCGCTGTGTGCGAACAGAATGCCAAGCGGCAGGCCGACGTGGCCACAGCCTCCGATAATGACCAATTTCTCGATTCTCGCCATCGTTCAGCGGCGGTGCACCCGCCTGCAGCCAGATAGAATAACACTGCCCGCGCTCCCCCTGTCATCGCGGAAAGCGGAAGCTGAGGCATTAAGAATGTCCGGTTAGAATGGGAGTTCATGCGAAATCGACTCCTGACTGCTTGCGGGATAGCTATTCTGCTTGCACTGTCCAGCATCCCGGTTGTCTATCCCACGTATAACTGGGATGCTTTGGGTTATCTAGGGAATGTATACCTGCTCGACGGCATGTCCCTGGCGACGGCTCATGCAAAAGTCTACGCGGAAGCCGAAGGGGTGAAGGATCCCGAGGCTCGAGTCCGACTGCTTACCGATCCCGATGCGGCGGTGCGGGCACGCGATCCAAATTCATTCGCACAGTATCTTCCGTTTTACTCCATTCGCCCCGCCTATATCGGCGCGGCATACCTGTTTTACAAAGCCGGTGTTCCTCCTTTCCGCAGCTTGATGCTCATATCATCGATTTCCTATTTCTTCATCGGTATGATCGTGTTTTCCTGGATCAGGCGATATGTCAGCCACGGCAAAGCGTGGGCAGTCACGTTGCTCATCATGCTTCCGTTTCTACGCATTGCCAGGGAGGCTACTCCAGACAAGATGTCGTGTGCAGTCCTGCTGCTGGCTTGCTACATGATTGCGGAGCAGAAGGCTTACTGGCAGGGGATCGTTCTGTTATTGGCCGCGCTTCTGGTGCGCACGGACAATGTGCTGGTCCTGGCGGCAATGGTGTGTTTCCTGTGGTTGAGCAAACAAGTTAAAACCATACCGGCAGCGGCTGCGTGCGCCGGTGGCGCGGCTATTGTTCTGCTGTTGAATCATTTCAGCGGCACGTTTGGCTGGAAATTTCTCATCCAGCAATACTTTTATGGTCCCTTCCCTTATCCGGTAGCAATGACACCGCATTTGACAGCCGCGATGTATTCTCATGCGCTTACATCATCGAGCTTGCTGGTCCTAAAGAAGGACTGGTATTTGCTCGCGGCTCTGGTGGTGGTATTGGCCCTAAGGGGCCCGTTGCACACTCTTTTGCTGGTTGTGCTGACGGCGTCTGCGTTCCATTTCCTCCTGTTTCCCAGCATCGAGTTCCGCTACTACCTGCTTTCGATCGTGGTTGCTGCAATAGCTGGTGTGTTGACGTGGGCAGACAGGGGCTCTCAAGCCGAGAATGCTCATGCCATGCAGAGTGCGCTAGCACCTGGCGAGGTTCTTAAGTTATAAGAAAAACAAAAATTCCTTCCGCGTCGCCGTGCTGTGGTGGCTGGTGGTGATCAACCGGCGGTCGAATATAGGACCCACTGCTGAGATTGGGCAAATTCGCGGAGCAGTCGCTCAGCGGAGAAAGAGCTTGAACAAATCAGGACAATGAGCTCTTCGTACCAAATCGGAAATGAACCTGGTTTCGCCCGCTGTCCTGGAAATCTGTTGAATTGTTTATTAGAAATTTTAATCCAGAAATGCTACGGGAGTGAGACCGACATTATTTTTCTCTTATCCGGTAAGCGATTGATCCGATAAAGCGTTACGTCATGAGCCGCTAAAAAAAAATGCCCCGAACGTTGCATTCAAGGTTTTGCGTGGACTTGACGAACGGCCATAAAGTACACATGTTCGTGCAAATTCCTTAAAAACTCCAGGGATTGTCGGACCTTTATCAAATTGATGCGCGGAAGAAAAAAACCATGAAAACTTCAGGGCTATATCACAACACTCTGAATCTTTTTTCGGACAATCAAGTCTATAGCACTGACGGCCGATTGATGGATCGGGCCTGGGTCAATAGACAAACAAAAAATGGTTCATTTCAGAAAACGCGTCAAGACCACACATGATGCTGACTGACAAGCGGGGTAAGAATTGGTCTGCTTTACCGAAGTTGATCCCGGAAGGATACTGGGTCGGTAAGGAGCTCTAGCGGAAAGAACCGACACAACTCGATGGAGAAGAACGAATGAAAGGCGCTTCGTTGACTTCCGGTAAGGAAAGCATTCTAGTAGTAGATGATGATCCGAGTATCCTTCGATATACCAGGGAGCTGTTGGAGATAGCCAATTACAAGGTGGATACCGCCACCTGCGGCAGTGAAGCTCTCCGGTGTCTGCAAAACGGTGCCCGACCTGACTTAATGCTGGTGGATATGT
Source organism: Candidatus Angelobacter sp. (assembly GCA_035262465.1). Lineage (GTDB taxonomy): Bacteria > Acidobacteriota > Terriglobia > Terriglobales > Acidobacteriaceae > Angelobacter. The sequence continues at coordinate 175,101 of DATFSU010000005.1, forward strand.
CCATGCCAGAAATGGACGGTCTCCGCACGATAGAGGCATGCCGGCGTATTCGTCCTGAACAAAGAATAGTCATGGTTTCCTGCGTGAGCAGCCCCAGTCTGGTGGCCGAGGCTGTACGTTTGGGTGCGCTCGATTACATGACTAAACCTTTTTACCGGGCCGATCTTGAGGCCATGGTGAAGCGATGGATAGAACCTGCGGTGTCAATATGTGAGCAGCACGGCGGTGATTGCGAACCGGTTGAAGGCGATATTTTCTTTGTCGCCGCCAGCCCGGCCATGAAGAAAATGCGCGCGCAAATCGCTCACCTGGCCAAAGTGGATGTGCCGATCCTGCTTCTGGGCGAGAGCGGTGTAGGGAAGGAGGTAGTTGCGCGTCTGGTCCACAAACTCTCGGCGCGCGCGCGCCGTCCGCTGGAGAAAGTCAACTGCGCCGCCATTCCCACTGACCTTCTGGAAAGCGAACTCTTCGGTTATGAGAGCGGCGCGTTTACAGGCGCCGTCCGTGCCAAGCCGGGTAGGTTTGAGCTTTGTGATCAGGGCACGATCCTGCTGGATGAAATCGGCGAAATGAGTCCGCTGCTGCAAGCCAAGCTGCTTCACGTCCTGCAGGACGGCCGGTTCTCGCGGCTTGGCGGTCGTGCGTCCATCGCTGCCGATTTCCGCGTGCTTGCAGCCACCAACATCAATATGCAGGAATCGCTCGAGAGCGGATCCTTCCGTGAGGACCTGTTTTACCGGCTGAACGCATTTACCGTGCACATTCCACCGTTGCGCGAACGGCGGCAGGAGATCGAGATTCTGCTGCAGCATTTCCTGCATGAATTCTCAGTGAAGTATTCCCTGCGAGTCCCGCAATATTCTCCGCGCCTGTTGGAAGCCTGTCGCGACTACCGCTGGCCCGGCAATCTCCGTGAATTAGGAAACTTTGCCAAGCGGTTCGTCGTCCTGGCCGACGAGGATTTAGCAATTTCTGAGCTGGAACACAAAAGCCGGCAATTGGGAATTCCTCTCACCTCGGATTATGCCAAGACACGTCCCCAAGGCAGCGCAGATCTTAAGTCCATGCTGCGGAGCCTGAAATACTCGGCCGAACTGAAGGTGATTGAGGAAGCGTTGCAAGCTACCAACTGGAACCGCAAGCGCGCGGCCTACCAGTTGAAAATCAGCATTAAGGCCCTGCGCTACAAGATCAAGCAATATCACCTTGCGCCTCCTTCGATGGGCGCAGTCTCTTCGCCCGGCGCGGGTTATCAAAGGCAGCAATGATGGTGAGTGGTCGATGAGGTTGGCAAACTGATGGTCACGGCCGGATTCCTTGTTGAAGCCGGCCGCTCCCTGCAATAAACGGATGATCTACGCTTTGAAACTTTTTGGTTGAACTTCGAATTTCTCGCTCTCAGGTCCCAGTTCCAGTACGGCGAAAATCCATTCTGCATGACTTGTGCGCTGCGTGCTCTCGCAGCTATGGGCGAACACGTTGATTGGCTCGATTGCTTGATGCAGCGCTTGAAAAGGGGAACGGGATTCCCCCTCCAGGCGCGGGAAAACTTTTTCCCCTTCTCTACCTTCCTGGGCCGGCATGGACTGACGCCGGTGCACCATTTACTCCAACAGCAATCAACGCAACCATTAGATAAGAAAGAGTGCAATCACGGTCGGTACTTTCTCTTTTCGCGATGCCACAATTTTGACGGCAACGTGGCAGCGTGCTTGCATTAGCTCCAATCAAGTTCATTGCTCGTGGCTGCGCGATGAATGTTTTGCTGGCCGGGTGCGCGTCAGCGTTCCTGGCCGGCTTTTTTAATTAGGAGAGGAGCAATTTCATGAGTCGGGAAGCCCGATCGTTCAATAAGGTTGTCGCGGTTTTCGCATGCTACATGATGCTGACGCTGAATTTCACTCCGGTGTATGCCAGCGGAGGCTCCGGTAGCGGGAATGCACCCAGCACAGGCTCCGGAACAACCGGGGCAGGCGGTGCAGGCGGAGGCGGAGGAGCTGGCGGCGGAGGAGCCGCAAGACGGAACCTTGGGTCGCTGAAAACTGTACCCGTACCTGGCCCCACGGCCGCTGAACTCAGCAACGTGATTCGTAATCAGACAGCGGCAATTGCGCTGGGAAAGGCTTTTTTCTGGGAAATGCAGTTCGGCAGTGACGGCAACACCGCTTGCGCCAGCTGCCACTTCAATGCCGGCGCAGACAGCCGTTCATACAATCAGACAGATCCAGGACTGCGTCGTGTGGACGGCAACGGCAATCCCGCGGCTGATTCCACTACATTCAAACCCGGATTCGGAGCCGACCATCAGCTCGCCATGGGCGATTTTCCCCTCCACAAACTTGCCGACATCAACAACCCGAGTTCGACCGTGCTGGATGACAATAACAACATTGTCGGTTCCCAGGGCGTGTTCCGGTACAACTTCAACGACGTCATACCGGGGCAGGCCGCTGAGGATGAGAGCTCGGTAGTCGATCCGGTCTTCAGCGTGCAAGACAATAGCGCCAGCGTCAATGTCCGGCGCAGCACACCACGCAATGCGCCTTCGGTCATTAACGCCATCTTCAACTATCGCAATTTCTGGGATGGCCGCGCGCAAAACATCTTTAACGGCGTGAATCCTTTTGGCACCGGCGATCCCCACGCACAACTGCTGCAGAGCGACGCTTCCAGTCCGAATGGAATCAAGTCGGTCTTACTGCGGCTTTCAAACTCGTCGTTGGCCTCGCAGGCTGTGGGACCTCCGGGCAGTGATGTGGAAATGTCGGCTACCGGCAGGCCATTCGTGAAGATGGGCAAGAAGATGCTCACCCTCACGCCGCTGGCGAAGCAACAGGTCTCACCATCGGATAGCGTCCTGGGAGGTATGAGCGCTGCTCCTGGAAATGGATTGGCGACGAACTATATCACCATGATCCAGACGGCGTTTCAGCCCAAGTGGTGGAACTCCGATGCCGTGGTGGATGCTGACAGCAACTTCCTGCACACCGGAGCGCCACTGAACACGAACGAGTATTCCCAGATGGAATACAACTTCTCCATGTTCTGGGGCGTTGCGATCCAGCTGTATGAGGCCACGCTGGTCGCAAACAACTCGCGTTTCGACCAGTTCATGGATGGCAATCACAACGCACTCTCTTCTGTGGAGCAGCAGGGAATGAACCTGTTTAGCGGGAAAGGGGGCTGCACCAATTGCCACAACGGAGCCGAGTTTACCGACGCCGCCGTTTCCAACGTGGCAAACGGAGTGGTTGAACGCATGGCTGGGGGCGCCTGGCACGATATTGGTTTCCACAATATCGGCGTGCGCCCGACCAACGATGATCTGGGTATTGCCGCGGCGGATCCGTCGGGACTGGCATCGCTTTCCGTGGCGGAGCTTGCTTCGCAGGGTCTTGTGACCGGCACGGCAGTTCCACCTGGAGCCGCAGTCAGGGTGGCTGGAGCAGCCAAAACCCCGGGTTTACGCAATGTCGAACTGACAGCGCCATTCTTCCTGAATGGTGGTCAAGCCACTCTTGGCCAGTTGGTTGACTTCTACAGCCGCGGCGGAGACTTCCCCTCAGCCGATGTGGATCCGAGCTTGCAACGCGCAGGCTTCAGTGACACGGAGAAGGCGGCCGTCGTGGCCTTCCTTAAGTCCCTCACCGACGAGCGTGTTCGTTCGCAGAGCGCGCCCTTTGACCATCCCTCACTGGCTCTGCCCAATGGGTTGATAAAAGTAAACGGTGTCTGGACGGAGCAATCCATCACCATCCCCGCAACCGGGGCTGCAGGTGGCGCTTCATTGCAGAAATTCTGCGACTCTCTGTCCGGATCTTCCAGCTCGACCTGCAACTGAACGACACGGGGTAGCAACTGGCAGCACGAATGAGAGGTTCCTTTCCGGGAGGGCCTCTCATTCACCCCACTTTTGGTTTGTATCTGTCTTTCCTCCCTCATATGGACCGTAGTCATCGTCGCAGTTGACACACTCATGAAGTTGCATTGCCGACGCGCCGAACTCATACCTGCACGATGCGTCAATGCAATAGTGGCTCGACACAAACACATCTCTCTTCGTCCGCTTCATTCTTCATTTACAGGGGGAAAGGTTTTCGCCCCCTGCCGAGCGTAAAGTGTTTCCCTTTTCACGCATGAATTCTTTTTTGAAACCACACGTTCCGTTTTCTTCGCGCCGGTAACTGACAGAGAAGATTGCGAAATCGCAATCAAGGCAGAGTGCGCAAGAGATATTGACTCCCGTTTTGAGCATGGCATCAGGCATGCAAAGTAAGAACTCATTCCAGTGCTGCTGACTGCTCCGCTGTCAACTGCCACAACGGGCGGCGATCGGTCTGGCTGGACAAAAGTGAATCGGTTGAGCGCGGGATGAATGAATGAACCTGTGCTTGATGCTTGCGAAGGTTTAGGAGAAGGTACGATGAAATTGTTTTCCGGGACCCTGGGTGTTCTGCGCCTAGTTGCCTTGTGCGTAGTGGTGCTAGTTGCGCTTGGGTATTTCTGTAACGTGCGCGCCCAGGAGAGCAACAACCCGCGCACTATGAGAATTCCGTTGCGGCCGATGGCGCCCCTGTCCAGCGTCGTTGTGCCTCCGGTATTCGGGATAGAGGGGATCCTGGCGGACAAGACTGCCGCCATCCAGCTGGGAAAGGCACTGTTCTGGGACATGCAGGCGGGTAGCGATGATACGCAGGCCTGCGCCAGCTGCCACTTCAATGCCGGCGCCGACAGCCGCCCGATGAATCTCATCAACCCGGGCCAGGCAGGCGGTGACAACACATTCGAGCTGGGCCCAACCGTCAACGGCACGATTGGCCCGAACTATTTACCGAATCCCGGAAGTGCGGGCGCGGGTTTCGGAGGCTATCATGACGGCGATTATCCATTTCACAAACTCGCCGATGTAGATGACCGGGCCAGCATCGTTTCTGACCTGAACGACGTGAGCGGCTCACAAGGCGTGTTTGCCTCCGCCAACCCCCAAGTGACATTGAGCGGCGGAACCGCTGTGGGTTCCGATGGAGGCAGCAGCCAAGGCTGCCAGACCGCAGGCAATGGCAGCGATGATCCCGATCCGGTGTCTGGTTCCGGCCATGACGGTGATCTGGTAATCAGCCCGGCGAGACGCCGCCCGCCGTCCGGTCAGGCAGTAAAGCCAACCTGCATCGCCCAGGCACAAAGCGCAAAAGTATCCATGCGCAACAGCGTGGAGAGCACAACTTCTGTTCCTGATCCGGTCTTTTCCTACCCTGATCCTGGCAACGCCGGCGCGCGCATCAACACGCGGAGAACCACCGGACGCAATACGCCCAGTGTGGTTGACGCAGTCTTCAACTTTCGCAATTTCTGGGACGGACGCGCACAAAACATTTGCAACGGCAATAATCCGTTCGGCGCCCGGGACAAAAACGCCCACCTGCTGATCATTGACAGCAACAATCCCGACACACTCTTGCCGGCTTTTGTAGCTATGAAAAATTCCGCCCTGTGCTCGCAGGCTCTGGGCCCAATTCTGAGCGCGGTAGAAATGTCCGCCGATGGCCGGGATTTCCACCAGGTGGGTAAAAAAATGCTGGCGCGAATCCCCCTGGCCCAGCAACAGGTCGATCCGAGTGACAGCGTGCTCGGACCGATGGCCCGCCGCGGGAGAGGACTCACCACTACGTACTCGGCCCTGATCCAGAAAGCATTCGTGCCCGAGTGGTGGAGTTATGTGCGGCGCATCTGCGTGGCCGGAGACGGCAGGAACGTGGGCACAATTGATCCCGCGCGCCATGAGAGCTGTCCGTCATCGACCCAGGACTACAGCCAGATGGAGTACAACTTCTCCCTCTTCTGGGGAGTAGCCATCCAGATGTACGAAAGTACGTTGATTGCCGATCAGACCCCCTTGGACAAATACCTGGAACAGCAAAAGCAGTACACGCTGATCGGCGATACGCAAAAACAGCAGTTCACGGTCCAGCTTTCGCCCAACATCGACCCGTTCACGTTTTCAATGATCGAGATCAACCCGCACAACGATTTCAGCGATTCGGACGTGTACGCCTTCGACAATGGCTTTGGCGTAGTGGAAGGCGTGGGCGTTACCCAGGCCACCATTGATTACACCAGCGGCACACTGACCGTGTTTTTTGACGTACCGCCGAAGGCAATGTTCCCGATCAAAATCAGTTATTCCGTGGGTCCCACGCCTCTCACAGTGCCCCAGCTTCGTGGGCTGCTCATGTTTGAGACCAAGGGCAAGTGCGTCGCCTGCCATGGCGGGCCTGAGCTTTCGAATGCAGCCGTGCAGACAGTTACTGACAACCCATATGAACGCATGTTCATGGGCGACTTCAACATCAAGGTTTATGACAACGGTTACTACCATATTGGCGTGCGCCCGGGCGAGGAAGATCCCGGGCTGGGCGGGACTGATCCCATTTCCGGACAGTCGCTCTCGGCCTCGGAGATCGGGCGCCAGTTGGTGTGCAAAGATCCATCGCAGGTATTCATGGTGCCGGGCCGTCCGGGTGACGGCATCCCGCAGGCGGCGCTAAGCTGCGGCGATGAGATCTCAAGCCTGGGATTTTTTAAAGCGCCGCAACTACGTAACGTGGCGCTGACCGCCCCATACTTCCACAATGGAAGCCAACTCACGCTCGAGCAGGTGGTTGAGTATTACAACCGAGGCGGTGACTTCAACTCGGTGGCCGATCTCAAAATCATGGACACCGATATCGGCATCATTGGTTTTACCTTGCAGGAGAAACAGGACCTGGTGGATTTCCTGCGCAACGGTCTCACGGATCCGCGCACGGTCGCACAATCCGCGCCTTTTGACCATCCGGAGCTGACAACGCCGAACGGCGAGGCTTATTCCGCAAACGGCTATCCGGTGCAAAAGGACCCGAACCATAAGGGCCAGGCTCTGGATAACCATCTCCACATTCCAGCCACAGGCAAGAACGGCGGCGAACCGCTGCCCACATTTCTGGAAAATCTGTTGAGCGGAAAGGCGGTGCACTAATGCTTACGCTGATCGCCAACAAAATCAAAACAGAATCGCAACAAAGAGGACCAGGAAGAAGGCATAAGAGGGAGCTTCCAACTATGAAAGCGTGCGCACCCAGAACCCGGTATTCGAAACTCAGAACATGCGTTCTGCTGGCGATATTGGCATCGGCGAGCGCAGTCTGGGCGCAGTTTACCGCACCCACGCTGCCGCCAGCTCCTGTGCCGCTGCCTGCGTATCAGTCCATACCACCGGGCTTTGATATCGTTGGCTACATTGAATTCGCGTCCGCCGATGCATTCTGCCTGGCGAACAGCAATCCTACCCCGGACAATCCTCCGCAGCCTGACGGCTGTAAGACTGCCGGCGGCTGGCTGCGCATCAACAACCAGACCATCCGCGTACCCGCGAACTCCATCGTGGAGTTTCCCGCGAACACGCTAACCTGGGAAGAGCTTTTCGAGTTCAACTCCACTCACGTTTCCGGTGAAACCGGAATGGCGTTAGCCGATACGGTGAGACTGCCGGGAACTTTTGAGGCCCACGTCCAGGGAAACATCGTCAATGGACAGATGATCTCAGGCCTGATCTTCGTGGCGCAGGAAACGGCCATGGGACAATCAGGCTTTATTCAGGGTTTTGACTTCAAGAACGGCATCGTGATCGTGAACAACACGCGCGTGCAGATCAATGATCCGTTGGGAAAGTTCAGCGCCGGCTACGCCAGCTGGGACCCGATCTACCTGCAGGATCAGCGCTTCTCCATCGATGAGAACAATCCGACCATCCGGACCGAAACCGCCTTCCCGGTCTGCGTTCCACGTTCCGATCCTGCTACCGGAGATGATCCGCTCTGTCCGAAAAAGAACCGGCCCAAAAACGCAACCGGTCTTGATTTTTTGCGCATCTTCACGATGGATCCCGTTATCGATCCGGCGACAAACGCTCCACCGGTGGCTTTCAATGGCGATCTTACGCAACCACCGACTGATCCCACCGTGTTTGCGCCGCTTGAAGTCGGCGATTTCATCACTTATTCAGGCGAAGTATTCCTGGACAGCCAGGGAGCGCCTTACGTGCTGGCGCACACCATCACGGCGAATCTCGGAATTTTTACAACTCCCGGAACTGATCCTGCCTATATTGCCATTGACGTTCTGCTGCAAGGCACCGGCGGCGTCGGTAATCCCGTTTTCCCGCAGGAAGCAGGAGTCCGGACGCGTGTGGAAGGATTCAGCACCGATCCCTCCCGTGGGATTGACGTTTACGCAATTGATATTGACTGTAACGGCGTTCCGTCGCAGCGTATCCCGTTCTGGGCCGCCAATTTTCCGGTGGACCCGGGCCCACCGGCCGGCGCGGTTAAAGGGCGGTGGCGATTCCGTCCGGCTGGGGGCAACTTCATGCCTCCTTCGATGGTGATTGGGGCGGAGATCTCCGGAGGCCTCAAGGCAGTCGCCAACCCGACGCTCAATATTCTCACCGACCAGTATCAGGCGCCCAACTTTGACTTTATCTTTGCCGAAAACCTGGGCGTCGGCAATCCGCCGGTCACGTTTAACTTCCGCGATCTCCCATTTCTGGTGAATGGCATTGGCCCCTGGCCACCTGCGGACAACATTGTGCAGGGCGCCGCTTCCAATCCCAATGGATTTACGAAGCAGGTAATCGGCCAGCTGAATCCATTCCCAGACAACAATTCTCCGGCAACCGCATGCGTGAGTACGGTGGGGACTAACAACGCAAAAGCGGTCGCGAGCTTTAGTCCCGGTCCTGGACCCATCACCACGGGCACCCTGGTTACCTTGAGCTCCGCCGGCAGTACGCCGACAAACGGTCCGTTCTCATGGCAGCAAGTCGTCAATCCCGGTGACCCGTTCGTGACCATCACCAACGCAAATTCGGCAACCGCAACGTTTTCGGCGCCGGTTGTGGCTTCTCCCACCACGCTAACCTTCCAACTTACAGTTGGCGGCAACAACACCAGCAATCCCGCTACGGCTAACCTGCTGGTGCCAATCGCGCAGGCTTCGCCGACCACCCCACCTGCAGTAACAGCGATTTCCAGCCCGGCGAACAATGTTTCCAGCGGAGCGGTCGTCACTCTGACCTCTACTGCCATCGATCCCGCAGGTGGTCCGGTTACCTTTGCATGGACTGCGCCCGCCGGCATCGTCCTTACCTCAGGAGCGGCGGACGGTTCGGTGCAAAGCTTTACGGCTCCTATCGTGCCTACGCTTTCCGGTCCACAATCGTTTGTCTTCACCGTGAAAGGCACGAGCGCAGTTTCAGGGCTAAGCGGCACCGGCACCCTTACTGTGATAGTCAATCCGCAAGCCGACAGGGTGATCATCACCGCGGTGACCTATCGTGCAGGCAAAGCGCGCCTCACGATCACTGCGACCGATCTCACGCCCGGGGTTTCGCTTACGGCGACTCTGGATATCATCAATCAGGCGACCGGACAGCCGTGGACGGGAGTCATGGGCCCCGCTGTTCCGCCTGCGCCAGGAACCTTCTCGATCGTGTTTTCTAACGTCGGTCCACCGAATGTGGTGACCGTAACCTCGAGTGGCGGCGGCTCCGCCACCTCGGGAATCACGGTGCTAAGACCGTGAGGGCGAGGAGCTGCGTTCCGTCGGCGGCTCCTCATTCAACCCGTTTTCTTAAGCATTTGGCGCGAGAAAAAACGAGCAGCTTAAGAATGCAGATTTCACGTTAAGTAGCCTAAGCGGCGTTTTGGGAACGCTGGACAATCCGGGTTTTCGATTTTAAGAAGTCTTTAACCAACAAATACTCACTCAACAGTATTTACTCGTGCCGGACGCATCGCCATCATCTTGGTTAGCTCATCGGAACAGTGCATATGACAATCCAGCCCATGACGCAAGATCAAGAAGGCAAACCTGCTCCAACTTCTCCTTATATTGATCGGGCGATGCTCGACAACCCTTGTTTTCCCGAGCACTTTTTCGAGCACCGTCGTGTTAAAGGAACAACTCAACAGGTTACTTCGCATTGCACAGCCTGCGGGGAGTTCATTGCTGCCAGTCACAGATTGGGAGCCATCCGTATCGCGGAGAAAGCTCACCTGTGTTTCAAACGATAGTGGGGGGAACAGTTGCAAGCGAGAGAGGCGACACGGGCATATTGTGAGCGCTAAACTGTCACCGTGGCCAAAAAGAAGACAGCTGAGCCGGGGACGCTGAAGGGCTGGGCGGCGATTGCCAAGTTTCTCGGCACGAGCCCTGCATCTGCTCAAACTTGGGCAAGACAAGGCATGCCTGTGAAACGCGACGGGCGGTTTACAGTTGCGGATCCGACAGAAGTGCAGTCCTGGCTGGGACGGCAATCGCACATGCCAGGGCCGGCGCATATTCTAACTGATGACTCCGACATTACTGCTGCTCTTAAAGACTCCATATCAACGCTCAAGCAGAAGAAGTAGCCAATGTACGGGTCGAGGCGGAACTCACGGCAAAGGAACGCTGGCTCAGCAGCTACTTCAACCTGGATCCGGATGATGTGCTTGGGGCTGCCGTTGTCCATGTGAATTATAGATCGCTCGGGTCGTACCCACTTCTTATAGACGGTGTCCTTCCGTGCGAGCGTATTTTGTGGGTAAGTTATTGATTTGTATGGTGGGCGGTCACGGGATCGAACCGCGGACCTCCTGCTTGTAAGGCAGGCGCTCTAACCAGCTGAGCTAACCGCCCCAAAAAGAGTAGTCTCCTGAGGGCACAGGGAACATGGAGCAGGTTCCCGTGTAAAGTCGAGTATAGCAGGCGATCAACCAGCCTGAACCAACGGTTCCCAAATTGGAACCAGCATCTTTCTGATCACAGTTACGTCAGTCACCCTATCGCAACTGATTCTCTCGCTTGGCGATAATTGGCCTGTGATACGCTCTGCCTGTTCCAAGACAGGACGTTGCACGAATGGCCACTTTGTTCGATAAGCTCCCAACCATTCTCGTCTTGGCCGTCATGGTCGGCATTTTCGTTGCCCTCCGGCGGCACGTGAAATCGGCTCGCCTGAGTCTCTGGATTGCGGCGTGGGGGCTGATCTTTGTCCATTTCTTTGTCCAGATCTTTGAGCCGGCTGACGGTAACCTAACTCCTGCCACATTTATCATTGACCTTGGATGTCTGCAGCTTTCCGCCCTGTTCTTTGTCGCATCCCTGACAGCGTTTTTCGAAAACAAGAACCTTACCTGGACTTTGCTGGCGGTTACCGGGATTCCGGTAAGCATCTACACGATCGCCGAAGCCTATGAGCTGAAATGGCGCGTCCTTTATATAGCGTGCACGGCAACGATATTCTATGGGTCGCTTCTGTTCGTGGCTTTGCGGCGGAAATTGACATTCGAGTATGCCTACTGGGTGGCGGTCCTTTCTATATGTGGCGGGATCTGCATCTACCGCGCCTGGCATTACGATTTTGATTTCGGCTTTCTAGCTCTGCTCACCCTCGGGTTCGCCGTGCCTGGCTTCCTCTTCTGGAGGCGCTATCAGCGCTGGACTCCCGGAGTGATAACCAGCGCCGGCGGCTTTATCCTTTGGGGCGCAGTGTGGCCGGTGGGCGCTTTGCTGGACAAGTGGGCGCCGAACTTGAAAATCAATCCTGAGCTGTGGAACACGCCAAAATATTTTGTCGCGTTTGGGATGATCCTCACCCTTCTAGAGGACAAATCGGAATTCCTGCGCACGGCTCGTCTGCGTGAGCGCACGGTGAATCGACAACTGCAGAAATTCGCGGGAATTACGTCACGCCTGCTGACCGGCGTTGACGTGAACTCCTTGTGCGCGGAAATCGCGGAGACCATCCGCGAGACCAGCACGTTTGACCGGGTGGTCATCATCCTAAGCCTTGACGGTGAGAACCTGTATGCTGCCGGGCACGCCGGTTATCTGGACGAAGCAGCAAAGCTTATCGAGTACAAATGCAGCAAAGTGTGGAAGTTCTGCGATCTGGTGGAAGCCTGTAAGGTTGGGGCGCGGCTCGGCCAAACCTCGGTGATATTGTCCCCGGAGCAAATGACGAAATACGGCCTGGTACCCAGTGCCACGCAATACGAACCCACGCCGTTCTGGCGAAAAGGCAGCCTGGTGATGGTGCCGTTGCAGTCCACACGCGGGGCCCACGTAGGGTGCATTTCGCTGACCGATCCGCGTCATGTTACGCGCGTGAACGCCGAGGAGATGTCAAAAATCGAGTTACTGGCCGGAGACCTGGCGGTGACCATTGACAATGCGGCTTTGCATCGCCAGCTGGCCCGCTCGGAAAAGCTGGCCGCCATGGGACAGCTGGTAGCAGGCGTGGCTCATGAGCTGAACAATCCGCTGACCTCCATCGTCGGATATTCGGAGCTGATCAGCGATGATCTGCCGGCCGGTCCGGCGCGGCAGAAGCTGGAAAAGATGCTGCGCGAGGCGCAGCGCATGAAGCGCATTATCGAAAATCTTTTGCGCTTTGCGCGACAGAACAACCTGGAAAGAAAATCAGCCAACCTGGAAGCGCTGCTGCATGACGTCCTGGCGCTGCGCGAGTATCATCTGCGCAATCATGATGTCGCGGTGCGACTGGAGATCGAACCGAAGCTTCCGCCGGTCGCGCTGGACGAAGATCAGTTCAAACAGATCCTTCTGAACCTGCTCAACAACTCCATTGACGCTCTGGAAGGCTCCACCTACAAGAACATACGCATTGAGGCCACACGTCGCGCCGATCGCGTGGTGCTTTGCTTTGACGATAGCGGCCCCGGCTTCACTGACCTGAACCGAGCCTTTGATCCGTTCTATACGACGAAGCCCGTCGGCAAGGGTACAGGTCTCGGCTTGAGCATCTGCTACGGGATCGTGAAAGAGCATGGCGGCGAGATCTCGGCAGCTAATCTGGAACCGAGCGGAGCGCGAGTCGTATTGGAATTGCCGATCCAGGCGGGCATGTTCGAGCCGCAAGCAGCTCTCAGCAGCACATAACCGTGGCATGATTGGCGTCTGCTTTTCCTCATCCCAGCCGTAAGCTCCGCGCCTGATCCGTTAATACCGCAAAATATCAGAACACTCTTCGTTCTTCTTCAGTCTTTCTATTCAGGAAGGCGCAATGGCCGGGCAGGCGATTTTGGGAGAGATGGTTCTGAAACACGCGATTCCCATGGAAGCGTCGGCGCTCACAGTGGAGGCACTGGTCGCCGGACATGCCGGGATGGTGTTTCGCATCGCCTACTCCATCCTGCGCAATCACCATGATGCCGAGGACGCTGCGCAGGAATGCTTTTTACGCGTGATGAAACAGGAAGGCCGTCTGGGCAAGATACGGAATCCCAAGACCTGGCTGGCGCGCATTGCCTGGACCACGGCCCTGGATAAGCGACGTTCCGCGCGGCCGGTTGCATTGCTGAATCAGGATTCAACCGGCGAGCACACGCTGGAATCGCTGGCTGATCCCGCGCCCGGGGCCGACGTCCAGCTTGCCGGGCGACAGATGCAGCAGTTGTTGCAACGGCTGATTGCCGGCCTTCCCGAAGATTTGCGGCAACCGCTGGAACTCTCTACCGTGCAGGAGCTGAATTCGGTCGAGATCGCGGAAGTGATGGAGATTCCGGAAGCGTCAGTGCGGACGCGGCTCTTCCGGGCACGCAAGCTGCTGAAAGAGAAGATGGCGTCACAGTTGGAGGCAAAACATGGCTGACCAGAATGATGATAAGCGACTTGATGACCTGCTGGACTCCGGTCTCTCAGCTTATTCGGCGGTGGAACCGCGGCCGGGCCTGGAAGCCAGAATTCTTGCCCGCACTCGAGAAGCTGGGGAGCCGCAGGCGAGGTGGTGGAGTGTTCGTTGGGTGGTGGCGGGAGCGGTCGCGATGATGCTTGTTGTGCTGGTCTTGAGCGTTCTGTTCTTGAGGCCACCGCAGAGGCCACAGCCACCGGTGCAAGTTCGTAGGGACCCGCCTGTTGCCATTCAGCCGCAGCCAGAAAACAGTCAGACCGCTGCAACGATAACGCCAGTT
>DATFSU010000006.1:0-3930 GCA_035262465.1 Candidatus Angelobacter sp.
GGCCGCGCGCTCCACGGCCTTAGTGGCGCCGGAGATCACGATCTGGTCAGGCGAGTTGATGTTGGCCGGCGAAACAATTTCTCCCTGCGCGGCCTCGGCGCACACCTGCTCGAGCTGATCCAGCGGCAGGGCCAGGATCGCAGCCATTGCACCCTGCCCCGGTGGCACCGCCTCTTGCATGTACAGGCCACGATTGCGCACCGTGCGCACAGCGTCGGCAAACTCCAGCGTTCCGGCGGCGACGTGGGCGGAGTACTCACCCAGGCTGTGCCCGGCAACGTATTGCGGCACCACGCCCTTCTCCTGCAACACCCGGCATACAGCGGTGCTCGTGGCCAGGATCGCCGGCTGCGTGATCTCCGTCATCTTCAGCTTGTCCTCCGGACCTTCAAAGCAAAGTTCGGAGAGGGCGAAGCCCAGCGCGTCATCGGCCTCTTGAAATGTGTGGCGCGCCACGGGATACAGCGCGGCCAGCTCTTTTCCCATCCCGGCTGTCTGTGATCCTTGTCCTGGAAACAGAAAGGCGATCGTAGGCAAGCTCATGCAGTCTGTTCTGTGCCGGTTCCATCGCGCCGTCCGGCGAGTTCCTTTTCAATGCGGGCGTTGATGCCCGATTCGTGGTATTGCTTGGCCACGCGGATGGCGTTCTTGATGGCGTTGGCATTCGAGCGGCCGTGTCCCACGATGGCCACGCCCTTGATCCCGAGCAGGGGCGCGCCACCATACTCGGCGTAATCCAGACGCCGCCCGAAATTCGTAAATGCCTTGCGCGCCAGCAATGCACCAACTTGCGAGGTGATGGTGGAGTTCAGAGATTCTTTCAGCAGGAAGCGCACCGCCTCCACCAGGCCTTCGGAGATCTTGAGGGCGACGTTACCGACAAAGCCGTCGCAGACGATGACGTCGACACGGCCGTTGTAGAGATCGCGGCCTTCCACGTTGCCGATGAAGTTGACGGGAAGGTCCTTCAGCAACGAGAAGGTTTGCCGCGTAAGCTCGTTGCCCTTGGTTTCTTCCTCGCCAATCGAGAGCAGTCCCACGGTCGGCTTATTCTTCTCAAAGATCGAGCGGTAATAGATCTCTCCCATCAGGGCAAACTGGGCGAGATTGTGCGGTTTGGAATCGACGTTAGCGCCAACGTCGATCATGATCGCCGGCTTGCCCGTTGATGTAGGAAATACGTTGGCCAGGGCCGGACGGTCGGCGCCCGGCAGCGCGCCGAGGACCATTTTGGCTGTGGCCATGGCCGCGCCGGTGTTGCCCGCGGTCACAAAGCCGACCGCGCACTTTTCTTTCACCAGGCGAAGCCCGACGTGCATGCTGGAGTCGCGCTTGGTGCGCACCGCATGCACCGGCTTTTCATCCATGCCGATGACCTGGGTTGCGTTGACCACCTCAACCGGAGCGCTGGCCGCGGTGGGATGGGAAGCCAGGTCCTGGCGAAGTTTTTCTTCCGGACCTACCAGCAACACCTTCACCCCCGGATAGTGGCGTACCGCGAGCAGGGCTCCTTCAATTTCCGGTCGCGGGGCCCGATCCGACCCCATGGCATCGACAGCGATAATAGTTTCCACGGACCCCTGCGCCTACTTCGATTCTTTGACTTCAAGAACTTCGCGGCCTTTGTAATAGCCGCACTTGGGACAGGCGCGATGCGGGAGCTTGCGCTCGTGGCAGTTGGGGCACTCGGAAACCGAGGCGGTGGTCAGATAGTCATGGGCGCGGCGCCTCGAGGTGCGGGCTTTCGAGTGCCGCCGTTTGGGATTTGGCATTTTTGCTTCAACCTTCCTGGCGCCCGGCTTGCGGCCGCAACGCACAATCCTATATCTCTTTGTCTTTTTGTCGATCCAGTTTTTTGCGAATGCCTTCCAGCGCCGACCAGCGCGGGTCAGACATGGTGCTGGAGCAGTTGCAGCTTTCCACGTTCAAGTTGCGGCCGCAATGCGGGCACAGTCCCTTGCAGTTTTCGCGGCACAACTGCTTCGCCGGCACAGCCAGCAGCAGTTGTTCTTTCAGCGCATCTTCCAGCAGCAGACCATCACCCTGGTAGTAACCAATCTCCGTCTCCGCTTTGCTGATGGAAGCTTCTTCACCTCTTGAGTCCACGCCCTGCGGGCGATAGATGAGGTCGAATGCTCCGGAAACAGGGTTGCTTACCGGATCCAGGCAGCGCGCACAACGAACTTCAATCTCAGTTGAAAAATTTCCTATCAGCCGGATATCTTCAACTACCTGGCGAGCTCCGCGGTTCTCCTTTACCAGCTCCGCGCGGCCGGCGGTGTGCAGTGGAATCCTCTGCACGATGTCTTCGCCCAAGTCGATGACACCGGGCGAGACGTTTTCATCAAATTCCATTTTCCGGAGCTCAAGATCCTTTATTTTTATGAACATAGAGGTTGCTCCGGATTTCTGAACTCGATAGAACTGCCCGAGCAGGAGCTTACGCTGGAGACAATCTAGGATAAAGGCGGTGTTAAGAGAGTGTCAACCACCATTCGCCAGCGTCCCCCGGGAGGTGCCCCTCGGCTGCGCGCGAAGGACACTCGGGACACGACCGTGAAGAAGCCGCGACCAAATGCAAGCGAGAGCACCTCCACCCAGCCCGGGCAACAGCGGCCCGGTCCGGGGACCCCGGGGCCCGCGCTCCAGATCCACGAGGGTTTTCATGTTCCCAGGTGGGCTGGAAGCTCATGGAACCCTCAGATCCATCAGAGGTCATGAAACGTGCCAGTGCTCGCTGAGCCCAGGCGGCCACCCTTTTTCTTCATGCTGGCGATCGTACTACGCACGCGCTCCCGGCTATGGTCGACGATGTCCCGCGCCGAATCGGCAATCTCCCCTGCATGCCGGCGCGCGGAGTCCGCCAGGTCCTGAGACCGCCGCGAGAGACGCTCCCGCGTCTCCTCTCCCGACAGCGGCGCAAAAAGCAGACCGACACCAATGCCGATACCCAATCCTGCCAAGAATGACTTCATAGTGCTCCTCTAGTCGTTGCGAATAAGAAAACAGATGCGCCCGGAAGGGCTGGGGTGGTCGCAGGCGAATGGTCATCCCGAGCGCCGGTTGAGCGCCGCGCGCGACTTATCCGGCCATTCCGTCGAATCGCTGCTGCGTTGTTGCCGCGCAAACGTCAGGGCACCCGGCTTACGGCTGCGTCGCTTCGTCGCTTCTATGTGCGTTTGCGGGCGCCGGAAAAAAGAAAAACTCCCAACATTCCAAGCAACCCCGCGGTGCGGCTAAGCAGGCTCAGCCTTCCTGGCTTGGGCGAGGCGAGCGGGTTGAATCGAGGATCTTGCCGCGCCAAATTGACGAGATCGGGCGCTCCGAAGGCGTTTCCCTCGCGGTCATAGACCACGGTTTGCCGGTCCCGCAGCGCCTCGAGGATCGATGGCTGCGAATCGTCACGAGCAAAGACAAACGTCCGGCACAGCCCCATCGGCCCCAAGCCATGAAAGTCCGAGTCACCGATTGCGGTCAGCTTGGCGCGTCCAAAAAACTGTTGCAGCTCAGAGCGCGTTCGCGGACGCGTGTATATGACCGGATGCAGCACTTCCGCTGCATCCAGCTTTGACATTGCGCGCGCGTCGTAGGCGGGCCAGAACGGCGCAAGCGGATGCGCCGCGATCGCGATTCCCCCTTGCCCGTGAACCTCGTCAATTGCATCGGCCGCGCTTTGCTTCCAGCTGACGGTCTTCTCGATGCCGCTGGAAAGCAGGTGATACCTCGGCGCGACAATCTCTTCGCCTACCAGGACTGTCGGGCTCCCCATGAGTCGTGAAAACCAACGTCCGGCTTTCGCAACCCACACATGGTTGTGCCCTGTGATGGCGATTACGTCGAGCCCCTGGCGCCGCGCCTCCAGCACTGTGTTGAGCGGGCCGAGAGTGGCCCAACTGAAAGGAAAACTGTGCACGTGGAAGTCGGCGGCCA
>DATFSU010000007.1:0-4109 GCA_035262465.1 Candidatus Angelobacter sp.
AGCGGCTCGACTACCTGCGCATCGGCCCCATGACGCGGGAAAACACTTCGCCTTACGGTACGGCCTTCTACGAGAGTATTGAGGCCCGCGAAGGGGTGACCACCGGGATCTCGGCGCATGATCGCGCCCGCACCATTCAAGCCGCTATCGATCCGGCCAGCCGCGCAGCCGACCTCGTGCGTCCCGGCCACGTCTTCCCTCTATGCGCTCGTAAAGGCGGCGTGCTGGTACGCGCCGGCCAAACCGAAGCCTCGGTCGACCTGGCGCGCATGGCCGGCCTTATTCCCGCGGGCGTCATCTGCGAGATCATGAATGAAGACGGCAGCATGGCCCGCGTGCCCGACCTCATCGAATTCTGCAAGCATCATGGCCTCAAGATGCTGACCGTAGCCGAGCTGATTCGATACCGTATGGAGAACGAGCGCTACGTCCATCGCGTGGGCGAGGCAATGTTGCCGACCCGGCACGGCGAGTTCCGCATGATCGCATTCGAAAGCCAGCTCGATGGCGAGTCTCACGTGGCCCTGGTCAAGGGCGATGTGGAACGCGCCACCAAGCCGGTCCTGGTCCGCATGCACTCACACTGCCTGGCCGGCGACGTTTTCGGCGGATCGCTTTGCGACTGCCACATCGTCCTCGATCGCTCGCTGGAGATGATTGCGCGCGAAGGCGCCGGCGCGTTGATCTACCTGCACCAGACGTCAAAGGGCTTCAGCGTGAGCTCGGAACAGAGACTGATCTTTCATCGCGAACCGCATCAACGCGAAGCCCTGCCCGCAGCCGCCGCGGCCCACCAGCGCAAAACCCAACGCGACATCGGCGTAGGCGCGCAGATTCTATCCGATCTTAATCTCCGCTCGATCCGCCTGCTCACCAACCATCCCAAGCGCGTGGCCGCGCTCGAAGGATTCGGTATCTCGATCGTCGAACAGGTGCCGATCCCGACGGAGAAGCCGGTGGTGGGGTAGAAAACCAGCAATTAGCAATTAGTAGTTAGCAATTAGCCTTGTCCCAACACTTTTCCCAGCCTTTAGCCCAAGCTGCTGATTGCTTAAATGAAGGGGCTAACTGCCAATTGCTAATTGCTAACTGCTAATTCGGCCGCTTCGGCACCACCTGTTCATTCAAAATCAAGAATTGCGCGGAACAGTGGTTCGATCCGCAAATCACTGGAAGCAGCCCGCGCATCTGTTTGCGCGTAATCAGGCCGAGAGTTCCACACTCGGGGCAAGCCAGCACCGCCCAGTAGGGATCGTCCTGATCGCCTACCTCGCCGGCATTTTCCAGAACAAAGATGCTGCCCGGCTCCATCTGTTCGGGCAGCCATTCCGTCACAATGTTCAGTTCTGCCACCACGGTCACCTCCGGGGATTCAGGTTCCTTCCGTTCTTGGATGCAAGATTTGGAAAATTTCGAATTTAAAATTTAAAATTTCACATCCCAAATACCTCATGAACTTCGGCGCCGGCCTGCCCCGCGCGCCGTTTGTTTCTGCGCCGGACGCCGGTTGAAAATCTCCGCTCGCACTTCGCGCACGGCATCGCTCAGGCAAACTCCCAGCAGCGGCTGCCGGGAGTTCTTGAGGATGTCGATCACCTCGCGCTGAGAGTTTTCCAGATATACACGCTTGCCATCGGTCAGCAGGTGATAGTCCGACCCGTTGCTGACAGCTTCAGCCAGGCGCCGGCCCAGCTCCCTCTGCAGGAACTTCATGATGCTGCGCACCTTCTGCAGTGGGAACCCTTTGCGGCGAAGCGCGCAGATGACGGCGATTTCGGTGATGTCTTCGGCGGAATAGAGCCTGCGCCGCCCTTCGCGCCGGGGTACCACGATCCCGCGCTCATCCCACCACTGCAGCTGCCGCGGTGTAATCCCGGTCAGCCGGACCACCTGCGCCGATGTGAACGCCTGCTCCATAACTACAAGGAAATGTTTAAAACATTTTCCGCTCAAATGTTTGCAAACATTGTAGGACAGGAACCAAGAAAGTCAATGGGGAACGGTAGTGGGTCAATTTGATCAAACCGACCGATTAGCAGTATCAGCGTCAGCGATTCGCTTGCCGCCGCCGCGGGCGGGTCCCGCTCGCGGGACAGACGTTCCTCTCGTCCGTCTCTCGGCCCCGCTGGCGGCACTCGCATCACAAAAGGCTAATTGCCAATTGCTAGTTGCTAACTGCTGGTTTCGTCCGCGCCACCGCCTACGAAATGGACAATCTCCAACCGGTCGCCATCCTTGAGAACGGTGGACTCCCAGCTGGCCCGAGGAAGAATCTCCAGATTCAGCTCTACGGCTACGCGGTCCGTCTTCATGCCAAGTTCGGCTACCAGAGTGGCGACGGTCAGGCGGTCGGGAAATTCGCGGGCCTGGCCGTTGATTTGGAGAGTCATGGAAGGTGACACTAAGCGAACGGCCTCGCATTTTTCTCGGATCGTTCGCTACGGCATCATTGTAAAGCAGATGATTCGCCGGCGTTTCTTCTTGGTGCCCTGATCGCCGTGTGCTCTTTGGCCGTGGTACATCGCGTGTTAAGGATACAAAAGATGACACTACCCGGTCGTCTATCGCCTCGTGTAACAATAGGCAGTTGTCGAGTGAATTAAACTATCCCGGTTCGGTAGGAAGCTCGATAAGAAGCTAGGAGGATGCATGCGATCTTGGGGCACGGCTGTTCTCGCCGTCTTAGGGATCCTGTTCGTGTTGATCACTGGATGCGCCAAGGGCACGCCGATTGGGGGTGGCGGCGGTGCCCAGACAAGTGTCACGGTAACGTTCATCGGCGGCACACCCTTAGCGGTCGCGACACAGATCGGCACGAGCCCCTTCACCCTCATGACCCCGGGCAACCAGGTCACATTCCCGGTGGCGCCGGGAAACACCAAGTACGCCATCGCCTACGTCTGTCGTCCGGTTTCCGCTTCCGGCATCACCTCTGAAACCGTGATCCAGGCCACCACGCAAGATACATCGGCATTTACCGCGAGCTGCTTGGGTCCTCCCAGCACCGGCACGGCAACCGGAAGCGTAACCTCCGCGATCTTCGGCACCGCTACCATCAAAATCATCGGAAATCAGGGGATTGGAGGCAGCGTAACCGGCGGCTCCGGTTCATTCAGCGTCAGCATGCCCACCGGAACCAACGATGTTGCTGCGGTTGCCTTTGACAGTTCCAACAACGTTCAGGGAGTCAAGTTGGTGCGCTCGCAAACTGTCCCGGGCGCTATCTTGCCCGGCAGCTCGATCATCATTTCATCGCCGGCCGACGCCACCACAACTGCTGACCTGACTGTCAACAATGTTCCTCCGGGGTTCGTGAATCCCCCGGAGGCGTCAGTCGAATTCATTACCGCCAACGGGACCAGCCTTCTGCTGACCAATAACTCGGTGGCCGGCACCAACCCGCAGCCCTACCATGCTCTGCCGACCACAGCGATAGTGTCCAGCGACTTTTACCTCTACGAGAGCAATACATCAAATACGGTAACCAATCAATCCGTCGGCATTACCACTACCACTACTAGCGGGGGCGGCGCTTTTTCCCTCACATTGCCAACACCCTGGACGTTTGCTGGACCCGCTCCGGCCAAGTTCCCAACTTTTACCTTCATTTATCCAGGCTTCGTGGGCTTAACCGCGGTTGCGGAGCAGGGATCCATCCACTGGGCCACTAGCGCGACAACATCCAACCAAATCACGGTTCTGGCGACAGCGAATTTCCAGGGCATCGCGACCACCATCGCGATTCCCGACCTGACCTCGCTGGCCGGCTTTCTGACGCCCGCCGCTACGGGCACCACGATCAACTGGGTTGCCGACATATTCGGCGGGACCAACCAGGAATTCACGTTCGTCCCCAACCCGCCGCCCAACAGTTCCGTTCAGTTCGTGCAGAACCGCGGAACGTTCATGCAGCCGTAGGAAAGAGCAGTTGGTATTAGTATTTGGTACTTAGCTTGAGAGCCGTTGTTCGAGGGCAATTTCGCCCCGTCTGCAGAAAAGATTTAAAATTTCAAATTTAAAATTTTAAATTTCAAATCAGCCGTTCAATATCCCCTCTTCTTGTCCACCCCATTCAGCAAGGGCTGGCCGGCCAAAAAGCGCTTTAGGTT
>DATFSU010000008.1:0-205743 GCA_035262465.1 Candidatus Angelobacter sp.
GGTTTCGCGGATGTTATCCTTCTCCGGCGCATCGATGTCACGCACGCCCACCAGCACGCAATTCTCCGGTTGGACTTTCGGCGAGAAATTGAAGATGTTGGCCAGCTCCGGCGGTCCCAGCCCCAGGATCGCCGCCAAAGGCATACCGTGAACGTTGCCGCTGGGCGAGGTGTCAGGCGTGTTGATGTCGGCGTGAGCGTCAATCCAGATCAACCCTACCTTCTGCTCCTGCACGCGGCGCTGCTGCCGGAAAAATTCCGCCACCCCGGCAACCGTGCCCGCGGCAACCGAATGATCTCCACCCAGGACCAGGGGAAACTTGCCCGCCTCCAGCGTCTTAAAGACCTGCTCTGCGTGCTTGGTGCACGTGGCCGTGATCTCTTTCAGGTACTTGGCATGCGGGTCGCCTGATTTCTTCTGCTCCGCGATGGCCACGGCAATGTTTCCGCCATCTTCCACCACGTGGCCCAGCTCTTCCAGACGCGCTTCCAGCCCGGCTACCCGCACCGCCGATGGTCCCATGTCCACGCCGCGACGCGATTGCCCCAGGTCCAGCGGCACACCCAGAATCCTGATTTTCTTGGAAACAATATTGTCTGCTACCACCGGCGGATTGGATGGTTCGGTCCTGGTCGCTACAGGCGTTGTTGTCGGTTCCGCTGTCATAGTTCAGTCTTGGCTTGGCTTACGGATAAATTCGCGTCAAAGTCCGGGCGAAAGGAATCGTCTCGCGCACATGCTCCAGTCCGCAGACCCAGGCTACGGCGCGTTCAATCCCCATGCCGAAACCCGCGTGGGGCACGCCGCCAAACTTGCGCAGATCCAGGTACCACTTGAACGCCGATTCCGGCAGCCCATGATCATGGATGCGCTTCAGCAGCAGGTTGTAGTCGCCGATGCGCTGTGATCCGCCGATGATCTCGCCGTATCCTTCTGGCGCCAGCACGTCCACGCACAACGCCAGCTCCGGCCGTTGCGGATCGGGCTCCATGTAAAACGCCTTGACCTGCGCGGGGTAGCGATGGATCATCACCGGCTTGTCAAACTGCGACGAAATGTAAGTCTCATCCGGCGAGCCAAAATCACCGCCCCACTCGAATTTCGCTTCCACCTGGCCTTTGGCGTGTCCCTCCTGCAGCATCTTGACAGCATCGTCATAGGTAACGCGCGGGAATGGCGGTTTGATGTTGGCCAGCTTGGCCACGTCGCGTCCAATCGTTTCCAGATCGGCTTTGCGATTCGCCAGCGCGCTCTGCACCAGGTGGCTGATGAACTCCTCCGCCAGCTGCATGATATCGTCCAGCTGGGCATACGCGACCTCAGGCTCTACCATCCAGAATTCGGTAAGATGACGGCGGGTTTTTGATTTCTCCGCGCGGAACGTCGGCCCGAACGAATACACCTTGCCCAGCGCCATGGCCATGGCTTCGATATAAAGCTGCCCGGACTGCGTCAGGAATGCCTGATCGTCAAAATAGTCGACTTCAAACAGAGTGGTGGTGCCTTCGCACGCCGCCGGCGTGAGGATCGGCGGATCAGTCAGCGTGAAGCCGCGTTCATCAAAGAAGTTGCGCGCGGCGCGAATGATCTCCGCCCTGACGCGCAGGATCGCCGTCTGCCGCGGCGTCCGCACCCACAGATGCCGGTTCTCCATCAGGAAGTCGATACCGTGCTCTTTGCGCGCGATAGGAAACGGATCGTCCTCCGGGACGCGCTGCACGACTCTCACGTCGCTGACATCCAGTTCATAGCCTCCGGGCGCTCGCTTATCCGCGCGGACCTTTCCTCTGACCACCACGCTCGACTCGTCGGTGAGCGTGTGCAGCGTCTCAAAAACTTCCGGTGGTACCTGATTCTTCGGCACTACGCCCTGGATCACACCCGTGCCGTCGCGAAAGATGGGAAAGATCAGCTTGCCGCTCTCGCGCTTGTTGTACAGCCAGCCGTGAATGGTGACCGCCTGACCGTCATGCCTGCCGACTTCCGCGATCGTGGTAACTGGAGCCTGTGTTGTGGTTTCCATGTGAACTTGAGTCCAAAACTCTAAAAACTCTTCACCCCCGAAAGTCGCCCGCGAGGGCTATCAACAGCAGCGCCTGCGCGCGGGATTCAAATGACGCTCCACCTTCGGCGCCGGTTTTTCGATCACGGCGATCACGCGCGATGTCGGGCCCACGGCAAGCCTGGTTTTGGCTTGCTGGGGTGGGATGTCGGCGATCGCGGCGATTTCTTTATTCCGCCGCCACGCCGGCGGCTTCCAGCTTGCCGAACGCCGTCGCCATTTTGCCCGGAACATCCATTCCTTCTTCGCCTTCAATCTCCAGCAGCAGGGCCGGACCGTGCTGAGCTCCGCGTAGCGCCTGCATGGTCTCGCCCCAGTCGATCGTTCCGTCGCCCGGCCACAGGTGCGTATCCTTGTCACGACCGTTGTCATGAACGTGCGTGGAGCGAATGCGGTCTTCCATCACACCGAAGGCCTGGTGCACTGAACTCATCAAATGCGCATGGCCGACGTCAAAGCAATAGCCCAGATCTTCATACCGCAGAAGCCGCGTGATCTCCCTCAGTTTTTCAGGCGTGGAAAGGTCGTTGGGAATATTTTCCAGCAGCAAGCTCACGCCCAGCGGCCGGGCAAAGGCGCGCAGATGCTCGATGCCGCTCAGCGCATTCTCAAACTTGCGCGGATCGTCATACTCGTCGCTCTTGCCGATGTGCTGGATCAGGTAGCGGAACGGCGCATACTCCGCCACTTCAATCGCGCGCTTGATCTCATCCATGGCTTCGATCCGCATGCGCTTGTCCGGATCGACGATGTTCAGCGGCTGCCCACCCGAACGAAAATCATTGCTCATGTAAAGCGGCGCGTGCATGGAATGAAATTCGATCTTCTCTGACTTGAACCAGCTTCCCAGCTCTTTGATGTGTTCTTTGTCGTGATAGTTGAAGTGCCCGCGCGCGGCAAAGATCTCGATCGCCTGCGCTCCGCCACGCGCCATGGTGTCAAGCAGACCGGGGTGCAGCCGGCGCTTGATGTATACGTAGCTCGACATCGCGCGCAGCATCAGTAGCCCACAGCCTTGCCGCCGTTGCGGCCGTCAGGCGCTCCCAGCAGTTCGCCGGTTTTAGGATCCACGGCAATGCACTCGCCGTCACTCCAGTAACCCTGCTCTTTCACCTTGTGTCCACGCGCTTCGAGGAGCTTGATGGTATCGGGAGAGATTCCATTCTTCTCGATAACGATCTCATCCGGCTGCCACTGATGATGGAAGCGCGGCGCGTTCACCGCCTGCTGGATGTCCAGCCCGTAATCCACCACGCCCATCAGGATGTTTGCCACCGTGGTGATAATGCGCGGACCACCCGGCGATCCCAGCACCATGAAAAGCTTCCCCTCTTTCAAAACAATGGTCGGCGCCATGGCGCTCAACGGCCGCTTTCCCGGCGCAATCGCATTGGCCTCGCCCTGTATCAAGCCGTAGCCGTTAGGCACGCCCGGCTTGGAGGTAAAGTCATCCATCTCGTCATTCAGGAGAAAACCCAGTTTGCCGGCGGTGACGGCTGATCCAAAACCGTCGTTCAGGGTTGTGGTGACGGCAACCGCGTTGCCATCCGCATCCACCACCGAATAGTGCGTGGTGTTGTTCGACTCAACTCCGGTGTATGGCTGATGCAGCGCAGCCTGGCGGTCGAGTTCGCCAAAACCGGTCGGCCGGCGCAGCTCTTTGCTGTCACTGGCGCGCATCATGTCCAGCGATCCACGCCAACCCGCAGCATATTTTTTATCGATCAATTGGGCTACGGGAATCCGGCTGAAATCCGGGTCGCCCAGCAGTTCGGCGCGATCATAAAACGCCCGCCGGAAAGCCTCCGTGGTCAGGTGAATGGAATCCGCCGAGCGGTTGCCCATCTTGCTCAGATCGTAGCCTTCCAGAATGTTGAGCGCCTCAAGCATGGTGATACCGCCGGAGCTCGGTGGAGGCGCGCTGATGATCTCATAGCCACGATAGTTGCCGCGAACCGGCTGCCGTTCCTTGACTTCATATTCCGCCAGGTCTTCGGCGGTAATCAGGCCTCCGCCGCGTTGTACTTCCGCAGCCAGCTCGCGCGCCATGGCGCCTTTGTAAAATTCGTTGGCTTTAGGATTGGCGGCGATCCGCTCCAGCGTTCGCGCCAGCTCAGGCTGGCGAAAGATCTCGCCCGGCTCATAGAATTCCCCGTTGCGCTGGAAAATGCGTTTGGAGTCAGGGAACTGAGCCAGATCACGATTATGCATGGACTGCGCTTCTTCGTAGGTGAGGCGCACGCCTTCTCGCGCCAGCCGAATGGCCGGCGCCATCACCGCACGCAGCGGAAGTTTGCCCCAATGCTGCTGCGCGTACAGCAATCCCGCAACCGATCCCGGTACACCGATGGCCTTGTAACCGACCAGGCTGGCTTGGGGAATTACGTTGCCCTGGGCGTCAAGGTACATGTCACGCGTGGCTGCCTTGGGCGCTTTCTCGCGATAGTCGAGGAAATGAACCTCTCCGTTGGCTTTGCGGAACAGCATGAAGCCGCCACCGCCGATGTTGCCCGCCGCGGGATGGACTACCGCCAGCGCAAAGCCGGTTGCCACGGACGCGTCAACCGCGTTGCCGCCCTCCCGCATAATGTCCGCGCCCACGCTGGAAGCTTCCGGGTGCACGCTGACCACCATGGCCTTGCTGGCATGAACCGGATGCAGCCCCTGCGCGCAGGCCATCTGGACCGCTACGCACAACGCAAGCAGTTGAAGAATCAGAAATTTACGCAGAACTCTCATTTGATTGCGGCCCTCGACTCGGGTACCCCTTGTAGTTGCCGCGAAAAGCGCAGCCTGCAATACTGCAATCCCAGTACACAGGCCAGCCTATGAGGCTAGCCTACCCATTGCAGCCCAGTCAAATCTAACCGGTTTCTTCCACCAGCAACTGCTGCTCTGTGGTCAGATAGCTCTTTCTGCGGAACCAGTCTTCCATTGCCTCCTTGAGACGATCCAGAGGAACGCGCGAGCCCACGCGCATCAGGCCGTCGGCCATGGGCAGCGTGTCATCGAAGATGGAATCGTTGGTGAAGTTGCGCATGGAAAAGCTGTCAAGCCATTTGATGGGACAGGCAAGAGCTTCCGCGCCCGTTTTGTACTTCACCGTGATCTGCCGCGCATACATAGGTCGATAACTACTGCCGCCAAGATAACCGGAGGCTTCCCAGATCTGGTCCGAAACCGCTGCCGGAAGGACCTGCTCAGTTCGCAGTATTTGCTTGCTGTCCGGGTACCCTACTCCCTGTGGAAAAATGCCTTACTCATTCCTGGGTACCTCCTCTGCCACGCCCATCGAGACGGGCGATCCCAAAAACGATCCCGCAGATCCACGCCTCCTGTAAGCTATTGTAAACAGGACTGATCTGCTGCCAAAGCATTCTTTTGTTCCCCTGTAAAGAGCGCGCTTTCATTACCTTGGCTAAAGGGATTCTATCGTTGCGTACATGTCCTTGGGTAACCGGAAAAAATGCAACATAAGGCGCATCCTAAGCACTAATAGTTGTATTAGGAGAAGTATTAAGGATTCCCCCATGACGACGGAACGCCACCTTCGCACGGATACCAACGAGCTGGTAAGCCATCTCAAAGATCTCACCAACGCGCTGAACGCGCTGCACGGCGATCTCTATTGGTTGGCCATGCAGGCGCCTGAGTCGGCAGAAAAACCATCCCTTCCGGCGGCTGAACTCGACGTGGATCTGCTCGCAGGACTTAAAAGCGCCGTGGACGACATGCGGCTCTTACTCTGGCAGTACCTTGAGGCGGCATCCGTGCACGATCCTCAGTGCGTACGTGACGGAATAGAAGCGCAACGTCTGCAACGCGTTACCAAATTTTTACAGCTTCTTCGCGACCGGCTGAGCCATTCTCCTGTTTCTGAGCAGCAGCCGCTTTCATTCATCGAACGGATCAGTGCAGCGGTTAAGAAGAGTCTCGACGAAAAAGCCGCCTGACTTGTTCCCGCCTGATGGGTGTCCGTGACGGCGCCCCGAAAATCAGTCGTGCTCTAAAAACCAAAAGAGACGCCGCGCGGGCGTCTCTTTTTCGCTTCTTGGTCTCTTATCGCAGATACCGGCTATCGCTTAGCTCTTTTTGAGCCCTGGTCCGGCCGCGCGCACATTTGCGGGCGCGTCAAACTTTTCGAAATTCTTGGCAAACATGGCGGAAAGATTGGCGGCTGATTTGTCATAGGCAGCTTTGTCGTTCCAGGCATCACGCGCGCGTAAAAACTCAGCCGGAACGCCAGGCACGCTCTTGGGCACTGTGAGCCCAAATGCCGGATCGGTTTCGAACTCCCCGTCATTCAGTTTGCCCTCAATCGCGGCGTTCACCATGGCCCGGGTATAAGCCAGTTTCATGCGCGATCCCACACCGTACGGTCCACCAAACCAGCCGGTGTTCACCAGCCAGCACTGTGCGCCGTGCTCCTGCATTCGCCGTCCCAGCATCTCCGCGTACACCTTGGGCCGAAGCGGGAAGAATGGCGCTCCAAACAAGGTCGAGAAATCCGGTTGTGGCTCTTCCACGCCGGCCTCTGTTCCTGCCACCTTGGCCGTGTAACCGGAAAGGAAGTGATACATAGCCTGATCAGTATTCAATTTGGCAATTGGAGGCAAGACGCCAAAAGCATCGGCAGTAAGGAAGATCACGTTCTTGGGATGTCCGCCGATTCCGGGGATGACCGCGCCTTCCACGTAATCCACGGGATATGCGCACCGCGTATTCTCTGTGTGGCTGTCATCGTTGTAGTCGGGAACGTGGGTTTCCGGATCGAGAGTAACGTTTTCCAACACCGACCCGAAGCGGATCGCGTTCCAGATCTGTGGTTCGCTTTCCTTGGATAGCTTGATGCACTTGGCGTAACATCCGCCTTCAAAATTGAATATCCCGGTCGGACTCCAGCCGTGTTCATCATCGCCGATCAGCAGCCGTTCCGGATCAGCGGAGAGTGTTGTCTTGCCCGTACCGGAAAGCCCGAAGAACAATGCCGTCACGCCATTCTTGCCGACGTTGGCGGAGCAGTGCATGGGGAAGACATTTTTTTGCGGAAGCAGGAAATTCATCACGCCGAAGATCGACTTCTTCATCTCGCCCGCATATTTGGTCCCGCCGATAAGAACGATCCTGCGCGTAAAATTCACGATGATGAATGCTTCAGAGCGGGTGCCGTCACGTTGCGGATCGGCCTGAAACTCCGGCGCGCTTACAATGGTGAACTCCGCGTGATGTGATTTCAACTCTGCGTCAGTTGGACGCACAAACAGCGCGCGGGCAAAAAGATTGTGCCACGCATATTCGTTGATCACGCGGATCGGCATTCGGTATTTGGAATCGGCTCCAGCATACAGGTCCTGCACAAACAGCTCTTTGCCGCGCAGATAGGCCGTTACCCGTTCCAGAAGGGCGTCAAATTTCTCTGCGTCAAACGGCTGGTTGGAGTTGTTCCAGTTCACCAGTTCCGCGGTCACGGCATCTTTCACCGTGAATTTGTCTTTCGGGGTGCGTCCGGTAAATTTGCCCGTGTAGCCCACCATGGCGCCATTGTCCGCGAGCAGGCCTTCACCCCGCCGCACGGCATGCTCCACCAGCAAACCGGAATGTAGGTTGCTATGAACTTTGCTGCTCTTGAGAAGTGTGTCCAGGGTGGAAGCTGCATCAATGGCCGGCAGAGTTTGTGACATGATTGTGACATCTCCTGTTCTCAAAACCTGAGGCGCCGGAGGGCACGGGGTGGCGCAAACAGCGGGTTTTGGCTTGAGACGGCTAGGCCGTCTTAATCAGCGCACTTTCTGGCGCGCCCACTTCTTGTAATACCGCGTTCAAATGTCTGAGGGCTTCTTCCACCGTGAGCGTATACATCTCCCGTCCATGTTCATAGGTACCGGATTCAATGGCAGCTTTCAGGAAGTGCCCGGCAGTCTGAATGGCCAGCGGATCAGTAATCACCCGACCCGTGTGTTGGTTGTATTCCACCCATGTTGGATGCGGTAATGCGATCCATACGGGACGGCCGCTCGCCAGAAATTTAATATCAATGGCGTCAGCGTGCCGGGTGGCGATAGCAACAATCAGGGCCTGGTAAACGCAATGCAGTTTCTGGCCGGTCCAGCGGTCGGTAGCGTGAAAGTCCTCGTACATGTCGGATAAGAAATATATCGGAGCAAGCCCCGAACCAGCAATGATAAGCCTGATTACCTAAGGATAGTATGTCAAATCGATCATCGTCCAGTCCCGCTCTTGCGTTCAACTTTATTGGAGTTCAACTCTATTGGATAAGATGCAGCCGTGCGGTGCCACCGGCTGCCGCGACTTATAATGCCGCGGGCGGGACTCACTGATGAACACCATGCGCGCAGTCTGGATCTCACGCTTTGGCGGCCCGGAAGTGCTGGAAATCCGGGAGGTTGCCAAACCCTCATTCAACGACGAACAGGTGTTGGTGCGGGTCCGCGCCTCATCGCTCAATCGCGCTGACCTTTTGCAGCGGCAAGGCAAATATCCCCCTCCGCCCGGCTTCCCGGCGGAAATTCCCGGTATAGAATTCGCCGGCGAAGTTGCCGATGTTGG
Organism: Candidatus Angelobacter sp.; assembly: GCA_035262465.1. Classification (GTDB taxonomy): domain Bacteria; phylum Acidobacteriota; class Terriglobia; order Terriglobales; family Acidobacteriaceae; genus Angelobacter. The sequence goes on from DATFSU010000008.1 coordinate 8,630, forward strand.
CGCCTCTGTCCGGCGATGGAAACCGGGACAGCGAGTTTTTGGCTTGATCGGCGGCGGCGCCCACGCCGACTACCTTGTGATCTCCGAACATCTCCTGGCCGAGATCCCGTCCAATCTGAGCTTTGAACAGGCCGCTGCCGCACCCGAAGTGTTTATCACCGCGCACGATGCGTTGTGGACACAAGCCGGGCTGCGTCCTGGAGAAACCGTGCTGATTCATGCCGTCGGGAGCGGCGTTGGCCTGGCGGCTGTCCAGCTCTGCCGGGCGATCCAGGCCTTGCCCTTTGGAACATCGCGCACGGCTGGCAAGATTGAACAGGCAAAAGCGCTCGGCCTTGAAGACGGATTGGCGGTGCGCGAAGACTTTGATGACCTCGAGAGCGCCGCACAAAAATGGACCGCCGGCCGGGGCATCAACGTAGTTCTTGATCTTGTCGGTGGCCCTTATGTCAAAGCCAGCCAGAAACTAATGGCCAACAAGGGCCGCATCGTCCTGGTCGGCACCGTTGCCGGCGGCAACTATGGCTTGGAAGCGCGCTACATGCTCAGCAAACGTCTCCAGGTTTGGGGTACGGTCCTGCGCGCCCGGCCTCTGGAGGAAAAAATCGAGGTCACCCGACGATTCGCCGCAGAAGTCGTTCCTCTGCTGGCCAATGCGGTACTTCGTTCGAATATCGACAGCACTTTCACACTCGACCGGATCGGCCAAGCCCACCAGCGGCTGGAGTCGAACGAGACATTCGGTAAGGTGGTAGTCAGGCTGTGAGCTGCCAGCAGCAGTTGCGGGAGCACTACCGCGGATATTTCCTGCCAGGAAAGCCGGCTGAAAGAGCCGTTTTACCGGCTTGGTGCTTTTGCCTCAACAATTCTTTCGATTTTCAATCCTGATACTAACGTTTCAGTGAAGGCTTGCATCTCTGATTAAAAGGGCCGGCCGCTCCGGTTGGAGACCGGGATCACTCAGTTGATCCGGGGTTAGTAACTGCGCGTCAAGTTGCTCCGGGACGGTAGCCACTCGTCTATGCGAATCGCGGGGAAGTAACAACATGGGCCGAATACAGGTCAGGCAGCTCCTGAGTTTTCTTCTGGTCATTGCTCTTTTGTCGATTTTCACCGGCTGTGGCTCGGTCAGCGGGAATCAGGTAACCAACAACCCTTCCCCCACGCCGACACCCACGGGCACGCCATCCGGTCCGACTCCAACTCCCACGCCAACTCCGACGCTGGTCAGCCGGTTCATTTATGGAACACCAGGATTTGAGAGCGGCAGCATACAGGCAGGCGCTATCCTCGGCGACGGCTCGGTTACACCCGTGGTAGGTTCGCCATTCGGCGAAGGACTAGGCCAGCCCAGCATCATCCAGATTACGGCTGATTCGCGAGGCAGATTTGTCTACGTGCTGAACGTCGAAGCCTCGGCGGTCGGCATGCTCATCGGCAATCCTGGTATCGGTGGATTCAAAGTTGATCAGCAAACCGGTGCGCTTACGGCAGTTCCCGGCAGCCCTATCGTATTCCCGGCCGGCAATGACAATCTTCTGGCAGTGGACGGCACGGACCACTTCGTATTCGAACCCAACGGCCAGGGTAATCTCGCCAGCAGCGGCTTTGATGTCTACCTGATCGATCAGAACACGGGTGCGCTAACCAAGACGACCTCTACCTCAAACACACCGCCCGTGGGCAGCTTCAGCATCGCCAGCCCGAATGGACAGTTTTTGTTCAACGCCGGCAATGGACAGGTTGCTGCGTTCTCGATCGTCTCCCCAACCGGCCAGCTCCTGGCAGTTGCTGGAACGCCGCTTTCGACGATTGGTTCAGCGGGCCCAATGGCCATTACCGCCGACAGTAAATTCCTGTACGTGGCGAACCAGGTGGAAGGTACGGTTACGGTATTCACGGTTAGCTCTGGCGGCGCTCTTAGCGTGGTCGCCGGATCTCCTTTCGCGATCGATCCCGGCGCTCAGTTCATCAAGCTGACACCCGACGCAAGATTCCTGTATGTTGCAGCCTTCAACTCCGCCAACGCCGTTGCACCTGCCACGGTCAAAGGCTATTCCGTGAATCCTGCAGTCGGAGCGTTCGTTCCGATCACCGGAGCTATCGTCAACAATGCCAATTCATTCACTCTGGATCAGCAGGGGAAGTTTGCCTTCATTTCCGTTCCGGGCACGCTATTTACCTACGGGATCGATCCGGTAACCGGCGCTTTGACGCAGTTGTCGCACACCACAGCGCCATCCAGCGACGACGCGAACGATCTGATAGCCGTCCCCTGATATCAGGTGCAATAAAACAATCTTGCCGGCAGAATATTGCGCGGTTCGAAATCCTGATCAATCTTGTGGAAATGGCTGCGCAGGTAAGGCAGCACCGCGCGAGTGAATTGGTACACCAGCGCCGCTCCGCCTGGGTTAAGCGCTTCGCGCGATTCACGCATGATTTTCTCGCGCAATTCCATCGGCATGGTAGTGAACGGAATTCCGGAAATGATGTAGTCGGCCCCGTCGAGCTTAAGATGGTCCAGCTCTCTCTGCACGTTTTCCGCCGACCCGTGCACCACGTGCAGCCGCCTGTCAGGAAACGAACGGAGGAGATAGCGGACGAAGTCCTCATTCATCTCAAACACGACCAGCCGCGCTTCAGGATCCATCCGTTGCAGAATGTGTGCGGTAATGGTTCCCACGCCGGGTCCGTACTCCACCAGGGTCCGCGCGCGCTTCCAATCAATTTTGCTGAGCAGCCGGTCAATCAGAAAGCGCGAACTAGGCACGAGGGAACCCAGCATCATGGGGTGCTGGAGAAAGTTTTTAGCAAACAGCAAAGTTTCTTCACTGCGCGAAGATTTGTTTAACATGCGGCTGATCTTCCTTGAATGGCGGCATGAACCGGCAAATAAACCATACTCGCCTGTTCTTTGAGATGTAAAGACAAACGAACGCGGCAGCTCACAAACCGGAATTCTTCAATAAAGCCAGCAGCTTGCGCTGGAGTTTTCCGCAGACAATACGGTAATTCCCACATTGCCGCGCGCGCCAAAGCAGCTTAAAATCAGATTTCAGACCCCGACTTTCTGAAACAGCTTTTAATTTCAAACCAGGACCTGAATTTGAACCTTGTCCGCGCCATTTATCCCGGATCGTTTGACCCGGTTACCAACGGGCATTTGGATCTGATTGAGCGTGGCAGCAAAATTTTTGATGAACTGATTGTTTCCATTCTGCGCAACTCGGAAAAAGATCCGCTGTTTACTCTGGCCGAGCGGCGGGAGATGCTTGAGTACCTGGTGAAGCGCTATGAAAACGTGCGGGTGGAAACATTCGAAGGCCTGCTGGTGGACTACGCTATGCAGAAGAAAGCCAAAGCGGTGCTGCGCGGAATCCGCGCCATCAGTGATTATGAATATGAGCTGCAGATGGCATTGATGAACCGCAAACTGCAGCCGCAACTGGAAACTGTTTTTATGATGCCGGCCGAAGCTTATTCCTACCTGAGCTCGCGGCTGGTCAAAGAGATTTTTCGCCTCGGCGGTTCCGTGCGCGGGTTGGTGCCGGAACTGGTGGAGCAACGGCTGCGAGAAAAATTCCGTGGCGGCGCAGCCACCTACTGAAGTGAGGATGAAATGGCGACCGTACCCGCAGTAAAGCAATTTAGTGATCGCGTAAACCGCATTGAGATCAGCGCCACCATGGCCGTAGTGGCTGAGGCCGCACAACTGAAAGCCGGCGGGGCTGACCTGGTGGAGTTCGGCGCCGGCGAGCCGCATTTCTCCACCCCACAGCACATCAAGGATGCTGCGATTCAGGCCATCCAGAAGGATTTCACGCGCTATACGGCAGTCGCCGGCATTCAGGAGCTGCGCGCGGCCATTTCCCGGCGTCACGCCGCTGACTTCGGCTCCATGTACCAGCCCAGCGAGTGCATGGCTTCAACCGGAGGCAAGCTGGCGCTCTTCAACGCCATCCAGGTGTTGGTGGACCATGGCGACGAAGTCATCGTTCCGGTGCCTTATTGGGTTTCATTCAAAGACATCATCGAATACGCCGGCGGCAAGTGCGTTTTCGTCGAAACCGACGAAGCGGACAACTTCCGCCTGACGCCGGAAATGATCGAGCGGAGCATTACACCGCACACGCGCGCCATTATTATCAATAGCCCCAACAATCCTAGCGGCGCGGTGCTTGATCCTGCGGACTTCAGTGCCATCCTGCGCCTGGCGCATAAACGCGGCATCTACGTGATTGCCGATGAATGCTACGTCTACCTGAACTACACGCCGCGCAAGTTCTCCGCCGGCTCACTTACCGATGTGAAACAGCACCTGGTGATCGTAGGATCGCTCTCGAAGACATACGCCATGACCGGGTGGCGTCTTGGCTACGCGCTTGCCCCGGCGCCGATCATCAGCGCCATGACCAAGCTGCAAAGCCAGAGCACCTCCAGCACGGCGCACATGGTGCAAATGGCCGGCCTGGCCGCCGTTACCGGCCCGCAGGATTGCGTGGAGAAAATGAAGCAGGATTATGTCCTGCTGCGCGAACTGACTCTGGGCCATCTGAAACTGATTCCCGGAATCACCTGCGTGAAACCGGAAGGCGCGTTTTACGTTTATCCCAACGTTTCTGCGTACTTCGGCAAATCCGGGATCACCTCCGGCGCAGACGTGGCCAAGCGACTGCTCCATGAGGCTCACGTGGTCACGGTTCCGGGCGAGGCGTTCGGCACGCGCGAGCATATACGCTTGTCTTACGCCACGTCGCCTACGGAGATCGAACGCGGCCTGGAGCGCATGCAGGAGTGGTTTGGCAAACTTTAGGGAAGCCGCGCAGGGCAAAGCTGCTGCTGGACAACGTCCGGGCTTTTTTGCGAGTCTAAGACTTTCTAGGGCCTGCCCGAGCGCTTTGTCCTGGACTTGACTTGCATGCCTGACCTATATCCTCTGCTGTTACAACCGCAATTTCATGAGCGCATATGGGGCGCCCGCGATCTGGCGCCGATCTATTCACGGGAGATCCTGGGCAGTCCCATTGGCGAAGCCTGGCTCACCGGCGATGATTGCCGCGTCGCCAACGGGCCGCTCGCCGGGAAGACGCTGGCCGAGTTAAGCCGCGTCCTCGGCACACAGCTCTTGGGCGAAACCGCAAACCATGCAACGCGGTTCCCGTTACTGATCAAGTTTCTTTTCCCCAAAGACAAGCTCTCAGTGCAGGTGCATCCGGACGACGAGATCGCAGCCCGGTTGGGCCAGCCCTGCGGCAAGACCGAATGCTGGTATGTGCTGCGCGCTGAGCCTGGAGCGCAGATAGGGCTGGGCCTGAAGCCCGGAACCACCAAAATGGATGTCGAGCGCGCCGTGCGCGAAGTCCGTCTCGAAGCGCTGCTCAACTGGGTGGAGCTCCAGGAAGGCGACATGATCTATGTCGATGCCGGTACGGTTCACGCCATCGGACCCGGCTCGGTCATCGTGGAAACGCAGCAGAACTCTGACACTACTTTTCGCCTTTACGATTACGGACGTCCTCGCGAGTTGCATATTGAGCGCGCATTGCAGGCAACCAGGGAACAGACGCGCGCAGGCAAAGTGCTTGCCGGCCGGCCGCATACCGAAAACGGCAAAAGACAAAACAACCTGATAAGCTCGCCTTGCTTCGTCGTCGACAAATTTCACTTTGCCAGCGCGTGGGAATTCCGCCGGCCCCGGCATGCCAAACGCAGCGTCTGGTGCCTGGTAGCGACGCGCGGCGCGGCCGTGATCGAAAGCGAACACGGCGCTCCGCTGACGTTCGCTTGCGGGGAAACCGTGGTTATCCCCGCCACGGTGGACAGGTTTATGCTCAAGCCGCAGTGGGAAGTTGAATTCTTATGTGCTTCATTGCCGATGGAGAAGGTTGGACACCCCGTAACGGTCATGACTAGGCTGCCTTGAGCCGGATTTGAGCGGAAAGTGGATCGACATTAGACGCCTGAGAACAAAATCGACGCAGGAGAAGGAGCTGCCTTTTGGCTAAGGAGCCTTTCTATCCTGTGATCCTGGCCGGCGGAAGCGGTACCCGTTTCTGGCCGCGCAGCCGCCGCAAGCTGGCCAAGCAGGTGCTGGCACTGGACGGCAAGCAGACCATGATCCAGAAAACCGTGGAAAGGCTTCTTCCTCTGGGCGCGGAAAAAGACTTCTGGATCATCACCAACGAATTCGTGACCGACGAAATCCAGCGGCAGCTTCCGCAGATTCCCCGGCAACAGATTGTGGTTGAACCTGAGCCGCGCAACACTGCGCCGGCCATCGGGCTGGCGGCATTTTTGCTCGAGCGCCAGGCCCCGGGGGCGATCATCGGCATGTTCCCCGCCGACCACGTGATCGGCGACGAAAAAAAATTCCGCAAGGTGCTGCAGCGTGCCGCTGAACTGGCCGCAAAAGAAGATCACATCGTGGTCATGGGCATACAGCCCTCTCGGGCTGAAACCGGTTACGGCTACATTGAAACCGGTGACAAGCTGGAGTCCGAGCTTTTTCGGGTAAAGCGTTTCACGGAGAAGCCCAACCAGCAGCGGGCGGAAGAATTCCTGAGCGCCGGCAATTACTATTGGAACAGCGGCATCTTCGTCTGGAGCGCGCGCACGCTGACCCGCGCGCTGCGGGAACACCTTTCTGAAACCGCGCCCTTCCTGGACGAGATTGCCGCCGCCTGGGGCACCAAGGATTTTGATAAGAAGTTTGCGCAGCTTTATCCCAAGTGCGAAAACATCAGCATCGACTATGCGGTGCTGGAGCCCCGCTCTGCCAAAGGCGAGCACTCGTCGAATCTTTTTTGCCTGCGCGCCGACTTCGGCTGGAACGATCTAGGCTCCTGGGCCGCTCTCTACGAGCACCACGCCGTTCGTCATAAAGACGAAGCCAAGAACGTGGTGGAGGGCAAAGACGCCTACGCTGCCAACGCTACCGGGAACTATATATATGCCCCCGAAAAGTTCGTTGCCGCCGTCGGCGTGCATAATCTGGTCATCGTTGAGACCGAAGATGCCATCCTGGTAACCACGCGCGAGCACTCGCAGGACGTCGGCAAAATTGTGAAATACTTGAACGACAAGAAATTAACGGAGCTGGTTTAGGAATCGCCGTGATCGCACGTCATCGCCGACCTCGCGCGTGATCGGTTCCGGAGACAAATTTTCGTTTCGATGAGCCGGGAGACCGTGCCGCCCGAGCGGCGAGGGCTGATAGCCCACCCAGGAAAAGACGTTATTAGAAGCGGTTTGGAGTGAAGCGGCATAGGGGTACGACAGAGCGGCGGGGTCTGTGCAGCCGAGCCGCGTGATGTAAGGCAGATTACACGGGCCGGCAAAGATACTCTCAAAGCGGTTTGGAGCGAAGCGACAAAGAGGACTGATGGCCTTCCAGGAAAAGACGCTATTAGAAGCGGTTTGGAGTAAAGCGACATAGGGGTACGACAGAGCGGCGAGGCCCGTGCAGCCGAGCCGCGTGATGTAAGGCAGATTACACGGGCCAGCAAAGATGCTCTCAAAGCGGTTTGGAGCGAAGCGACAAAGAGGACTGATGGCCTACCAGGAAAAGACGCTATTAGAAGCGGTTTGGAGTAAAGCGACATAGGGGTACGACAGAGCGGCGAGGCCCGTGCAGCCGAGCCGCGTGATGTAAGGCAGATTACACGGGCCAGCAAGATACTCTCAAAGCGGTTTGGAGCCAAGCGACAATAATGAATGACATCAAATTCGGAACCGATGGCTGGCGCGGCGTAATCGCCGACGATTACACCTTTGAAAACGTGCGGCGCGTAGCCGGCGGTGTTGCCGCCTGCGTCCTGCAGAATGCCGACGCCACTCGCGGCATCGTCATCGGATATGACACGCGCTTTGGTTCGCGCAGCTTCGCGCATGCTGCCGCTGAAGTCATTGCCGCTGCAGGAATTCCCGTCAAGATTGCCAATGATTACACGCCAACGCCGGCGCTCTCGTACGCGGTAAAAAATCTGCAGACTGCCGGCGGCGTGATGATCACTTCCAGCCACAATCCCTGGGATTGGAACGGCGTGAAGTTCAAGGCCAAGTACGGCGGATCGGCGACTCCGGCCATCATCAAGGTGATTGAAGACAATGTTGCCGCAGGGACTATGCCCAAAGGCAAGACGGCCAAGATCGAGGAAGTTGATTTCAAAGCGCCCTACGTGGAAGCCATTTGCAAATTCGCCGATCTCGACAAGATCGCAAAGGCCAACTTCAAATTCGCAATCGATTGCATGTATGGCGCCGGCCGCAATGTGCTGTCCGAAATTTTCGCCAAGCGCGGCATTCCTCATGTGCAGATACGCAGCGAAGTGAATCCGCTTTTTCCCGGAATCAATCCTGAGCCTATTCTTCCCCATGTACGCGCTGCCCAGGAGATTGTTGTCACAGAAAAATGCCACGCCGCTTTCATCACTGACGGCGATGCCGACCGCATCGGCGCCGCGGCTGAAGACGGCAGCTTCGTGGATTCGCACAAGATCTTTTCCATTCTGCTGCAGTGGGTGCTGACGCGTCACAATGACTGGCCCGGCGATGTGGTGCGCGCCTTCAACACCACCCGCATGCTGGATCGTATTGCGGCCAAGCACGGACGCAAACTGCTCGAGTGCGGCATCGGCTTCAAGTTCATCTGCGATCTCATGCTGGAGCGGCAAATCGTGATCGGCGGCGAAGAGTCTGGCGGCATCGGCTTCCAGCGGCATCTGCCCGAACGCGACGGCATCCTCAACGCCCTGCTCCTGGCCAACGTGATGGCCGATGATGGCAAGAGCCTGGGCCAGCTTGTGGCTGCGTTGCAGTCGGAATACGGGCCGCACTTCTATGCCCGGCGCGACCTGCGCATTCCGAATGAAGTAAAAGAAGCCGCCATCGCCCGCGCTGCCGCAAATGAGACTACGTCGCTTGGGCGCTACAAGATTCTGCGCAAGGATAACCTTGACGGCATCAAGTACTTTCTTGACACCCCTATCAAGGACCGCGGTGCGGAAGCCTGGATCCTGCTGCGCTCGTCCGGCACCGAGCCGCTCATGCGCATCTACGCGGAGGCGTCTTCGCCGGAGTTGGTCCAGGAGATGCTGGAAGAAGCCGTGGCTTTTGTTGATAACAAGGTTCCCGCGGCGACGCGCTGATCGCGAAAGGGCTGTGACCGACGATTCGTTTTCTGCGTTGCAGGCAGCCGCTCTGTTTGCTTAAATACGCATCATGTCACCATTGCGTATCGCTTTCTGCCTGCTCGCTCTGCTTCCTTCCGGCATGTTGATCCATGCCCAGCAGGCGGAAGCTCCGCCGCCCGCGATCCTTGAGATTTACCGCGATCCCGTAAAACCCGGAAAAATGCCGGAATATGCGCGGGTGGAAAGCGAAGCGGCCGTGGCGTGCGCACGCGCCAGCACCTGGCCATACATGGCGATACAGACCATCACCGGGCCCCAGACCGAGGTCTGGTACATGGAAGGATTCGAATCGTACGCCGCGGTGGAACGGAGCGGTGAGCCGTTCGTCAGGAATGCCGCACTCAGCGCCGATCTGAACCGCGTGCAAGAAGCCAAAACCAATCTGGTGGGCGATGCCAGCGTTGTCTTTGCTCACTACCGAGACGATCTCAGCAGCAGCGTTTCCCTGGTGCAGCCGCGTACCCGCTTCTTCATCGTCACGCTGGTTACGGTGCGGCCGGGCCACGAGCGCGAGTTTGAAGAGATTCACCGCACGCTCAAGTTGACGCGTCAGCGGGCCAGCGCCGCGGATAACCGCGTGATCTACCAGGTCGTCTCCGGCATGGCGAAGAATATCTACCTGATCTTCTCCGCTTACCAGACGCTCCAGATCGCCGGCAATGCGCTCGATCCTCCGGTGGAAGACTATTCAAGCGATGTCGATGAATCCACCCGCAGCCGCCTGGATGAGGACAATCGAGCCTCCGTGGTGAGCTCCCAGGCTTGGCTATTCTCCGTAAATCCTGCGATCAGCAATCCTGACGGCGAGTGGATTGTCGACGATCCTGGCTTTTGGAGGTCGTCACCGGCGGTGCCCCGCCAGCCGGTACCCAAAAAGCCGGCCGATCCCCAGCCGCGACCGTCACCTACGCATAATTAAGATCTTGCGTCGCCGCTGAAACAAAATTCTTGCAACCCACCAGCTCTCTTCGTCACCCAATTGATGTAGATGAGCGATTCGAAGAAGCCGGGCAGGGTGGCGCGGGCGCTTGCCTGGGTATTTCTCTTGACAACGATCAGTCTCGGCGGAGCCCTGGCCTGGAGCTGGATGTTCTTTACCCGGCTGGCGCTCAAACCTCTGCCTGATCCGCCGCTACCGGCGCGAATGCAGGCCAGCTCAGGTCCTGCCTCGCCGCTGCAAATCCAATATCAGCTCAATATGCCCGGACGCGGTGAGATCTTTCCCGCGCTTGCAGGCGCCCAGGCAGCGGATTACTGGCCGCTGGCGACGCTCAGCATCGCCAACACCGCCACCAAACCGGTCCTGCAGGTCATTACCGCCGAAGTGCGAGACTGGAGCGCGCAATTGCGTCTGACTGCGGTCATTGGGCCGCACGAAGTCCGCACTTTCAATCTTGATCCTGAATTGCTCCCCCGGGCGTACGACAATGGCGAGATCCGCCCGGCTACGCTCGTGGTCGAGGTGCAAGACCCGGCTACCGGACGAACTTTTGCGCAACAGCGTCCGGTGTTTCTGCACAGCGCGTCGGACTTATTCTGGGGAAGAAAGTTTGCCAACGCTCAATTGCTGGCTCGCTGGGTAACCCCGCACGATGATCGCGTGCTGCAACTGGTTTCAAGCGCTGAGCGCCTGGTGCCTGGGCGGCACCTGCGCGGGTACAATCCTTATCCGGGCATCAAGCTGGACGCTCAGGTGCGCGCAGAAGCCCGCGCTGTGTTTGAGGCGATGCGGCGCTCCGGCATCAGCTACGTCAGCAGCATTTACACCTTCGGAAACTATCCTGACGAAACGCAGCGCATCCGTCTGCCTCACGAGACTCTCGAGCTGAGCAACGCCAACTGCATTGACGTGAGCGTTGCTTTTGCTTCCGCGATGGAAAATCTGGGCATGAAGCCCGTGGTGGTGATCGTTCCCGGCCACGCTTTCACCGGGGTGCGCCTGGGGCCGAACTCGCAGGAGATCCTGTATCTCGATCTCACTGTGCTTCCAAGAGGCACATTCGCTGCAGCCGTGGCCCGCGCCGAAGCCTGGCTCAAAAAGACGCCGCAAAGTGAGGTTCTTACCGTCGATATCGGTGCAGCGAGATCACTGGGAGTTTATCCTATGCCGGTGGCCACTGAGAAGCAGCCCATCACCGCCGCCAGCTTATGAAAGATACGTCTGATGTTTTGGTCATCGGCGGTGGGGTTGCCGGGCTGACCGCTGCACGTCAGCTTGCCAACGCAGGTCTGCGCGTTACCCTGCTGGAAGCGCGGGATCGCCTTGGTGGCCGCGTCTGGACCGACCAAACGGCAGAGTATCCCGTCGAACTGGGAGCGGAGTTTGTTCACGGACGACCAGAAGAGATTCTCGGGTTGGCTGCAGAGGCAGGTTTGCCAATTGTTCCGGTTGCGGGGGACTTCCGCAGAAAAATCAAGGGCGGCTGGGCAAACGCATGGCCGCTCATGGGCCAGGTAGAAAAGCTTTTTGAAAAGATGCCCGCCGACGAACCGGATCAATCCTTCCAGCACTACGTCGACCGTGCCGGCCCTGCCGAAGAGGTACGCGAGCAGGCGCTGCGATATGTCGAAGGCTTTCACGCTGCCGATCCCTCGCTTATCAGCGTGCACTCGCTCATACGCGACATACGCGCGGAAGAGGCCATTGCCGGCGACGATCAGCAGTTTCGCTTTGCCGGCGGCTATGAAGGGGTAGTCAACGCCATCAAGCACCGAATCGAACCCAGGCGCTGCGATTTAATGTTGAACACTGTGGTGACTGAAATCCAATGGCGTCACGGCGAAGTCGTGGCTAAAACCGTAAGCGCCGAATTCCGTGCTCCCCGCGCCATAATCACTGTTCCGCTGAGCGTGTTGAAATCGAACAGTATGGCTTTCTCGCCTGCCCTGCCGGCGAAGTTGCACGCCATGAGTTTTTTTGAAATGGGACCTGCTGTGCGCGTGACGCTTTGCTTCCGGGAAAAATTCTGGCAGCACGGGCTGGAAATGGCTGATATGGGTTTCCTCTTCACCGATGATCCCCAATTCCCTACCTGGTGGACCTCCAACGCCCTGCCGTATCCCTTTCTTACCGGATGGGCGGCGGGTAAATATGCCCTGGCGATGAAGGGCCTCGATGCAGGAGAAGTCACTCATAACGCCACAACGGCCCTTGCGCGGATTTTAGAAATCAGGGAGCGCGATCTGGCGGACCAGCTTACCGGCGCATTTACCCACGATTGGCAGAGCGATCCCTTTTCCCGTGGGGCGTATAGTTACGCTGCCGTCGGCGGCATTGATGCTGCGCAAGCGCTGGCTGCTCCGGTGGCGGAAACGCTTTACTTCGCCGGCGAGGCAACGAACTCCGAAGGCTACAACGGAACCGTGCATGGCGCGATGGCCACGGGATATCGCGCAGCGTGGGAGCTGCTGATCGCTGCCGGTATCAAACCTCAGCGCACAGCCTGAACTGCCGCAGTCATTGCACGCCGGTGCCGTACCAGGCAGGCGACCCGCAGGGCCAGCGCAGCTAGCGCAGAAGCACCCAACAGGGAATAGACCAGCCATCCTGAGACAATGCGCCGCACGAACGCCAGGGCAAAAATCAGCCAGATCAGGTACATGGCCAGAGCTTCAAACTTTTGCCGGCCAAAGAGGAACATCTCTTTTCTGCGTCGCAGCCGGAGCACGGCAGCGATCGCCAGCCCGTAGATCAGCAGGTAAACTGATCCTCCGCCTACTAGCGTCACCATCTTCAGGTGAGACCAGCCGATGATCTCAAAGAAAGCAATGATCGCCGCCAGATGAAATGTGTGCGAAACCGCCGCCGCCGGCAGAAACCAATCTCGCTGCTTTGCCAGCCAGATTGAGAACGCTCCGGGCCAGAGATCGCGCACAGCATTGCCCACGAACGCGCCCACGAAGAAGACAAATGTCGTTCGCGCGGTCAGGTGGAGCAACATGCGTAGGCCCTGTTCAGTCATGTGTGCGGGTATTGGATGTCACCGTGCCATCCGTGGTCTCAGTCTATTTTCAGGGCAGATGCGTGAAGCCTAGATATTAATGTGCAGCAATAGAAGCCGCGTTGTACATTGATTCCGCAGGCTTGAAGGAGTGTCTTATGCAAACGTTGATGGGAAAAACAGGCAGATTGATTGCGGCCATGCTCTTTGTGTTCCCGCTGGCAGTCGCTCAGAAGACGATTGATGCAGCCCCGGCAAAAACGCCGTCATCTGCGATCGCCGGCGACTGGCAAGGTACACTTCAAGCCGGCATGCAACAGCTGCACGTGGTCCTGCACATCAATCAAGCAGCTGACGGCTCTCTCTCTGCTAACATGGACAGCCTTGACCAGGGAGCCAAAGGCATCGCCATCGACCAGATTTCATTCCAGAACGGAAAGATATCGTTCACCTCCAACGTGGTCCATGGCAGTTATGAAGGAAAGCTGACCCCGGACTCAGCGATCGAGGGAACGTGGACCCAGGGCCAATCGTTCCCGCTCACATTCAAACGGGCCGTAACCACCTCTGACGCGGATGGCTACTGGCTGGGCACGCTGGAGACGGCCGCAGCCAAGCTGCGTGTTCTCTTCCGCATCACCAACACCCCTGAAGGCCTGCAGGCCACACTCACCAGCATTGACCAGGGTGGAGGAGCAATTCCGGTTAGCTCAGTCAAGCGCGACGGCTCGAACATTACGATGGAGATAACGAGCATCGGCGGTAGCTTTACCGGCACGTTCGACCAAGGACTGACAAAGATTGAAGGCACGTGGAGCCAGGGTGGCAAAAGCACTCCTCTCACGGTCAACAGAACTGATGCTGACAAGATTCACCTCAGCGCCAGGCCGCGCCCGCAGGAACCCAAGAAGCCGTATCCCTACCGGGCCGAGGATGTGAAGTATGAAAACAAATCAGCCGGCATAACGCTCGGCGGCACACTGACACTGCCCCAGGGGAAGGGTCCTTTCACCACCGTGCTGCTGATTACCGGCTCCGGGCCGCAGGACCGCGACGAAGCCCTGCTCGGCCATCGCCCTTTTTTAGTGCTGGCGGATTATCTGACCCGGAAAGGGATCGCCGTGCTGCGGGTTGACGACCGCGGAGTCGGGGAATCAACCGGCGACTTTAATGCTGCGACCACAGCGGACTTCGCTACCGACGTTGAGGCGGGTGTGGCCTACCTGAAGACGAGGCCGGAGGTCGACACGCACAAGATCGGTCTTGTCGGTCACAGCGAAGGCGGCGTAATTGCCCCGATGGTTGCGGCCCGCAATCGCGACGTGGCTTTTATCGTAATGATGGCCGGTACAGGTGTTCCGGGCGATCAGGTTATCGCAGAGCAGACGCGCCTGATCATGGAGGCTGGCGGGGCAACCCATGAAGCGGCGGAGAAACGCGCCGCCAAGGAACTCGAAAGGCTCACGCTGGTCAAACAGGAGAAGGACCCAGCCGTGCTCGAGCAAAAGTTGCGTAAGACGTTCGCGGAGAAGGCCCCGGAAGCGCAGATCGGAACCGCGATTATGCTCATCAACTCCCCCTGGATGCGCTACTTCGTGAACTACGATCCGGCGATCGCCCTGAGCAAGGTTACGTGTCCTGTGCTGGCGCTCAACGGCGCGAAAGATTTGCAGGTATCACCGGAACAGAATCTTCCGCCGATACGCCGGGCCCTGGAAGCCGCGGGAAACAAACATTTTGAAATCGTGGAACTGCCGGGGCTGAACCATCTTTTTCAGACCGCCAAAACCGGTTCACCCAGCGAATACGCGCAGATTGATGAAACCATCGCGCCGGTGGCGCTGGAGACAATCTCCGGCTGGATCCTGCAGCAATAGATTCAGAGGCGGGTGCCCCAGCGCGAAGCCCTGAAGATGGCCGAACGCGACGGCACCCAGGCGGGAATACGGCGGAAGCGCGAAACAGCCTCCAGAGCGCGAGCGCGTTGATGGCGGTCAAAGGCGCGCACGTACTGCCGGATGATTTGCGGCATGGTCATGCGCAGCGCCGCGGAAAAATTTTGTTCTGCCATCTCGTGCTGCTCCTGCTCATTGTTGAGCAGCTCAATCATGTTCTGCGCCAGCGCAGCTTTGTCACCCACCGGATAAAACTTGATGGCCAGGCCGCCGCTATCGCCCATTTCGCGGAAGTCGGACACGTCAGAACAGATGATGGGCACGCCATGAGCTGCTGCCAGGTTGGCTACGCCGCTGGCGCCGGTCGCCGAGGTGTAGGGCATCACCATAAACGAGGCTGAGCCAAAGATTTTTGGAATGTCTTCTTCTTCGACGTACCCGCTGAACTCAATTCTTGGGTGGTCCGAATACCTTGCTCGTAACCCTTCGATGTAGCCGGGTGAATTGGTATTGTTGGTGCCGGCAATGACCAGTTTTGCGTTCGGTACCTTCCTGGCAACTTCCTGTTCGAACGCCTCAATCAGCATCTCGCAGCGTTTGTAGGTGCCCCACTTGCCGAAGGCCAGAATGCGCTGTTCCGGATTGGCGCGCCGGGAAAAATCCGGGTATTCCGGCCGGGCGGAGAGAATGCCGTGCGCGCGAAAGTGAATATTTTCTCCGCGATACTTCTCAATCAGCGTTCGCCGGTAAGCAGGCAGCAGCACGGAGACGGAGTTGGCCATAAGGAGCATGCGCGTGGCCACGTTCCCCGCAACCTTGAAGAGCGCTTTGCTGCGCACGCCGGCATCATCCAGATCGATATGGTCCATCAGGTGGTGCAGGGTAACGTGCGTGTAGTAGCCGGCGACGCGAGTCAACGCCGGCAACGTGAGCCCGGAAAACGCTGCCAGCGGGTGCTCCTTGTTGCCGAAGCTGGAGAAGACCAGGTTGAACCACACCACATCGGGTTTGCAGGCACGGATTGCGTGCAGCAGCTGGCTGTGGTTGCTCAGCCGATTGACCCTCCAGCAGCGTTCTACGTCGAACTCAGGCAGCTCCGGCTCGGTACCGGAATACTCGTCGGCCAGAATCTGCAGGCTGACCAGCGGGTCCGCTTGCAGCTCCCGCGCCACGTGATATCCGTATTCATTGAGAACGACCTTGCTCGGAGGAAAGCCGCTGACAAAACAAATCTTCATGGAGCCCTGGAACCTAAAAAATAGAAATCTGGATTACCGGGCGCAGGCTAAACGTGCTGCCCGGCGCTCCGGAGAATTCATAAAAAGACTGTTGCTGCAATCCCACGGAGAACCGCAGGGGATAATCAACGGCCAATTCTCCGCTGCCATCGTTTACGCTGCGGCGGAGAGGCTTCATGTAGGAGATGAGAAATCCTGACTGAACGTTGTCGTACAGATGGAAGCCCTGTCCACGGGACAGGTCAAAGGAAGCATCCACGGACCAGCGTTCGTTGGGCTTGTACTCATAGCGGACGCCGGGAACCATCGCCTGCGCGGTGGCAAACGACAGGTCCTGCACGCGCCAGGAGCGAATGTATTTTCCCAGGATGGTGAGTGCGGTTTTTTGCCCGAATTTATGCTCCACGCCGGCCCAGGTTGAGGTGGTGTAGAACTCGCGGATCAGAGGGCGGAAGAGCAAGTCGCGCACGGAATACCCCGTGACAAACGAGTTTTGTCCCCATGGCCGTCCGACCTCAAATTCCAAAGTCGCGCCCAGATCGCGTGAATGCAGGTTCTGCTCTGTAAACGGACCGGATTCATGAACCGCGTCGCCCCGAATCGTCAGCCAGTTGAAGAACGGTGAAGTATTCAGATAGAGATACTGGCGGAAAAGGTTCTGGTTCATCTGCAGCGGCGAATCAGTATCGCGCCGGATCGTGCCTTGAAGACCTGGGCTCAAAATGACGCGGGCATTACCCAGGGGCAGCACCGCCGTCGTGCCGACGTTGAAGACCGTATCATAGGTGTTGCGGTTGACGATGGCCAGCTCGCTGGGAATGGAAATCGTGCCTCTGTAGTTCCGCACGCCGACGAAACCATTGATCGGCAGCGGCCAACTCGGGTGATAGCGGAAAGCGGCGCCGATGTCGGTCTCCTGCTGGTAGCGCGGAGGAACTGGAGCGCCAAAGAATTTATTGTCCATCTCGTAGAGCGTGGGATCATCGAAGATCGCGCCGGTAGAGAAATAGCTCTGAATGTTCAGGTTTGATGGCCGGGGCAGAGGCGTTCCTTCCTGCCCTGAGACCTGCAACAGGCCGCGCTCGGCGGTGGGATCATCCTCGGCAAGTTCATTGGCCCGCGCAAAAGCGGAGATCGCGCGCACATTGTCATGGCGTTGGGAATAGATATTGCCCCAGGCAAGCTGGTAGTCGTAGCTTTGCTGATAGTCGGCAGAATTTCCCAGCGCTGTCAGCTCCTCCGCCGCTTTGCGATCGTCGCCCTTGGCAATATAGGTATAAGCCAGTCCGATCGCCACGGTGTCATCCCCAGCGCCCAGATCTCTGGATTTGGCGAAGTAACGTTCTGCCAGATCAAAGTCATGCGCGGCCAGAAAGATGTTTCCCGCTTCCACGAGATTGTCGGCAGTGATGGGAGACGACTCGCCAATCCGCGCCTCTGCGAAGGCCAGTCCCACTTCCTGCTTGGCGTCATCCAGTTTGCCTTCTTTCACAAACAGCTTGGCAAACTCCATGCGGACGTCAACGCGATTGGCATCAGGGGCGTCGAGGGCGCGGATGAAACGTTCATTTGCGGCGGCATGATCGCCCAGCGTCATCAGCGCCTCACCGGTTGCAAGCAATATGGCCGATTGATCCACCGCTTCGCGCTCGGCAGCCTGGATGTACTTAAAGGTCTCGGCACGGTGCCCAAGCTGGGCGTGCGCTGAGGCCAGATTGGCGTAGATCAGAGGATCGTCGGGCGAAAGCTGCAGAGCGGTTTGCAGTTCATCGATCGCCTGGCCGTACCGGCGGCCGTGATAGAGAGCATCCGCCAGAGCTTCATGCAGTTTCAGATCGTCCGGCGCGTACTTGAGCGCGATGCGGTATTCGTTCACAGCTTTATCCAGCACACGCATCTGCCGGTAAGCCGTGGCGCGGGCCATGTGCGTTGCACCCGATTGTCCCAGAAGCTTCTCCGCCTTGTTGGTCTCTTCTAGCGCCTCGCGCGAGCGGTGCAGCTGCAGGTAAGAGAACGCCAGGCCAAGCCGTGCGACGCCGCTGTCAGGATTCATCTTCAACGCAGGCTCAAAGTCGTGAATGGCGCCCTGCGCGTCCTGCATGTCATTGCGGACGTAGCCGCGGTTCACCATCGCTTCAAACATCTTGGGATCTTTTTCCAGAGCGCGGGAGAAATCGTCGATCGCCTGCTGCAACAAGCCGTTCTGTTTGTGGACGTGGCCGATCAGGAGCGGGAAATTGGCCTCTCTGGGCAGAACCGTTTCGTAGCGGCTCGCCAGGGCAAGCACTTCATCGTAGCGGCCCAGATTGTAATAGTCATAGCCCAGATAGACTGCGGCGTCGCGGTCGTGCGGCAGCTTCTGGACTGCCTGCTCGCCCAGGCGCGCCGATTCGGCATACTTGCCTTTGAGGAAGAGGTAGCGTTCGGTCTCGCGCATGATGCGGGGATCGTTCTTCATGGCGCCGGTGGCACGCGCCACCCACTGGCCGGCCAGGTCAACCTTTCCGGCATCGATGGCAGCGTTCGAACCGCCGGCTACGATTTGCGAATTGGTCGGCGCCAGCGAGTGCGCCTTCTCATAGCTGGCTTCAGCTTTCGTGTAGTCCTTCATGGCGGTGTAAAGATCGCCCAGCGCCATGTACGGAACATAATCATTGGGATAAGCCGCGGCCATGCGGGTGAAGTAACCCTCAGCAGCTTTGTTGTCGCCGTCATCGCGCGAGAGGTACCCGAGAGCTTCCAAGGCGTAGCGGTTCTTCTCATCGCGCTTGAGCAGCGTGGTATACATCTGCCGGGCTTCAGTCCTGCGGCCCATCTTCCACAGCAGGCTGCCGTACTGCAACGTCACGTTGTCATTTTGCGGATCGAGCTGTAATGCCTGTTTCAAATCGGCTTCCGCGCCGCTGAAGTCGTCACCCAGGCCTTTGAGCGCAGCACGCAAGCGCAGATATTCCACCTGGTCTGCTCCGGCCACCTGAATTTTGGCCAGCTCCTGCTGCGCGATCACGATCTGCTGGCGGCTGGCGGCATCGTCATCCAGATCGCGATAAGTATCGATCAGATTAAGACGCAGCTGGGTGGGATAGAGAATCCCCTCAGCCGGGCCCTGGGGCATGGCCGCCAGAGCAGCCAGGTATTCGCGCACGGCATCGTTGTCGCGCCGCTCGATCTTGGCCAGATCGCCGCGGATCGCGTGCAGCCGGTAGTAATTCGGATCAATTTGCTCAGCTCGCGTCAGGAAGGTGCGAGTCTTGTCGAGATTGCCGACGCGCAATTGCGATTGCGCAGCAGCCAGCTGCACGTTGGCCGACTTCGGCGCCATGCCCGCGGCCTTCTCATAGGTATCCGCCGATTCCCTCTTCATGCCGGCTAGTTCGTAGGTGTAGCCGAGTTCAGACATCACGTCAGCATTCTTGATCGGCGCTTTCTGCAAGATCGCGATCGCTGATTTGTAATCGTGCGCTTCGCGATAAAACTGGGCCACTGCCCGGAAAATTTCCGTGTTCTTCGGGCTGCGCTTCATGGCTTTGTCCAGAAGCTCCTTGGCCTTCTCCGTCTGCTTTCCCTTCATGTAGGTGATGGCCAGCAGGAGCTCCGCGTGTGAGCTTGGCTTGATATTCTCTGACCGCTCCAGCAAGCTCTGTGCGCGCGGCAGATCGCCGGATTGCATGAACAATTCTCCGGCGATGGCCAAGTCCACGGGACGCCGCGGATTGGCAGCGATCACTTGTAACAGGAGCTTCTTGGCTTCGTCGGCCTTGCCCATGCGAATGTAGGTCTGGGCCATGCCGGAGAGGCCCTCGACGGAATTGGGGGAACGCTGCAGGCCCTTCTGGTAAGCATCGAGCGAAACCTGAGAGTTGCCGGCCAGGCGGGCGGTATATCCCACCAGGAACCAGTTGCACGCGTCGTTCGGCGCGACCTCCGTGAGATGCTGGGCGTAGCTCATCGCAGCGCCCGGATTGCCGTTTTTGAGCGCGGTTTCCGCGGCGCGGGCGTAGCGTCCAGCTTCAATGCTGCCTCCCCAGCCGCTGGCGGAGGTTCCGCAAGCCATGGATGATCCGCCACCCCCACCGCCACCAGACCGGGCAGCGCCTTGCTTCTTGTTTCCTTGTTTCTGTTGCGGCTTCTGCGTTTGATTCTGCGGCTTGCCGTTGAGATCAAACACCTCCTGCGTCCAGCCATGACCGGCCAGCAGCAGGGAGCAGAAGCACGCGAGACCCAAAAGATTCTTCTTCACGGGACCACCGTCAGTAGAATTCCAGCAGGAACACGTGGCAACCAGGTCCACGACGCTACTTGGATTTAGCGCAAGCAGTCTGCCGCGCCGGCGGCAGCAGCTCTGTTCTCATGCTGAATCAAGATGCTACTTCTGAGTCAAGGGATTCCTTGCCGGTTGAACTTCCAGGCACTCTCTTTCCTGGTGAGAATCCGGATGCCACAAAGCAAACCCCGTCGACAATTTTGGAATCGAAGTAGCTGCTGGAGCAAAACTGCTGCCGGTATCGGCATCCCTTTGCGGGCAGTCACCGTCAATCACTAATTGACGCTCAACCCAGTCGCATTCGCGGAGGTTTTTTCATGAGTTCCCCAACCATCGCTGCGGGCAGGCAGGTTTCTTTGCCCAGCCGGGCGGTCCCTTTGAGCTGGGTGTTGTTGCTGGCTCTATTGGTGCACGGTTCATTGCTGCTGATGCAGCTTCCCAACGATTCTTACGACGCGGACTTCCACAAATTTTTTGCCGCTCACTACGCGCAGCACTGGTTCAATCCGTGGAATGAAAAGTGGTTCACCGGCTTCTCCCAAACCACCTATCCACCCATGGAGCAGCAATGGATGGCCTTGTTTTCGCACCTGATAGGCCTGGACCTGGCGTATGCCCTGGTACAAATGATCGCCATCCTGCTTTTGCCGATAGGAGTTTATCGCTATGCGCGCATCTGGGTGAGCGAGCGAGCAGCCAGTTATGCCGCAATCGGCTCGGTGCTGCTGGGATCTTTGTCGTCACTGGTGTACCAGGCAGGGCAGCTGTCCACGACATGGGCCGCGCCGCTCTATCTGATCGCCCTGGCGTATTTTTACGAATGGTCGCGCGAAGCCCGGTTCATGGCGCTGCTGAAGGCGCTGGCGCTCACCATGGCGGCAGCTTCAGCTCACCACGTTACACTGTTGTTTGCCAGCGTCATATTCGCGGTGCCCGTGCTGTTTACGGCCATCATTGACCGCAAGCGCGATGGCCTGGATGCCACTGTCGGCGGCGTGATCACACGCGCCGCGATCTACGCCGGGCTGTCATTGGCTGGAATCCTGGTGGTATTGCTGCCGTACTGGGTTGCGCTTCTGCATAACCCGATCAAGCAGATGCCGATACCCCACGGCAGCCGGGAAAACTTCTTCTCCCAATGGTGGCTTACCGTCAATTACATTTTGGTTCCCTGGGGAGCGCTGCTGCTGGCGTTGCCGTACGTCTTCTACAAGGGCCTGAAGGAGACTCGGCTGCGGCCGCTGTTCTTCGGCTTCTGGTTCACCATGATTTTTGCGCTGGGCGGCACCACGCCGCTGCCGCGGGCGTTGCTGGGTTCGATGGCCGCAGTAGTGAACGGCCTTACCGGCAAAAACATTCGCAACCCGTTTGACATTCTCACATTTGAGCGTTTCTGCTTCTGGGCCAGTCTGATGGCGTTGCCCATCGTCGCGCTGATGGCGGTCAAGCTGATTGATCGTTACGGCAACAAAGCCGCTTTTGTTCTTGGCACTCTGGGTGCGTTGACGATGGCATGGGCAGTTTCGTGGCCGGTTTATCACCCGATTCATGATGCGCCGTTCAGCACCGCGGAAGTCGTTTCCTTCCTCAATCGGGACGGCCATGACAAGTTCCGCTTTCTCACGCTGGGCTTCGGCAGCAAAATGTCTGAAGTCGGCATTTACGCCAATGCCAGCAGCGTTGACGGCGAATACAACTCCGCCCGTCTGTTGCCGGAGATGACGCAGTACGGCTCGGCTCAGCTCACCAACTCCAAGTATTACGGAACCAATGGAATCGAGTCTCTTCGCGCCGTGCTGAAACACGCCGACCAATACGGCCTCAAATACATCTTTGTTCGTGATCCCTACTATGAGCCGCTGCTGGCCTTTGCCGGCTGGCGCAAAACCGAAGTTTACGATCGCGGCAACGTCACGCTGTGGGTGAAGGACGGGATTCCGCCGGCGCATCCGACGCCTTACGGAACTCCGCCCACGGCCATGGAAGGCCTGCTCTGGGGCACGCTCCCGATCGGCAGCAGCATTCTTGCGCTGGTCCTGATGCTGTTGTTCCCTGACCGGCGCCGCGGCCACGAGACGATTGAATTCCCGCTCGTCGAAAGCGAAGAACCTCTTCTCCGGGAGGCAAACTAATGGGACGCTTTCTAACGCTCATCTTTGCCATTCTGACGTTGGGACTGATCGCCGCCGGCACCGTGCATAAGAGCAGCACAGCGCCTGCCTCAACACCGGAAGGCGCCGTGGAATCGATGTTTGACAACGCCAAGTCGCACGACTGGCATGGCGCGTACTCTTACGTGGCTGCCTCCAGCAATGTTGACCAGGATGGCTTCATCCGCGACCTTACCGGCCGCAATGGCAGCCTGCGCACCTATTCCCAGCTTGATTCCATCGACACCCGCGTGCTGCATGAATCCGAGAACGAAGCCACAGTCCGGACGCAATTGAAATACGCCACCGCCGTAGGCGCGTGGTATGACTCGCGCGACCTTAAAGTTGTGAAAGACGACGGAGCCTGGAAGGTCGTATGGCCGGCGGAAAAAGAAATCAACGTGCCTCCCCAGGTGATCCCGGTGAACTACCTGCGCTGGGATATCGTCTGGCGCGGCCCGGGCGATGATTGGGGGGCGCAGAACGTCGAGAATCCGAACTGCCGCATTCTCTCCATGAACGCCGTGGAGCGTGAAGGCGGCCTGATCATCATGGGCGAGGTGGAAAACGAAGATACCGTGCCGGCATTCATCTCCGTGGGCGCCGTGCTTACCGATGCCAACGGCAAAGATGTGGCTGAAGAGAGCAGCTTTGATAAGACCTCGCACGTGCTGCTGCCGAAAGAAATTTCACCGTACCGCATCGATTTTCCAGGAATCAAGAAGTCAGACGTCAAGAGCGTGCGCATGACGCACAACTGGATGCTGGTGCCGGCTTCGGCGGACCCGGTGATCGGCGTTCTGCATCAGCGAATGGAAAAAGACCAGAACGGACGCAGCGTGCTGCGCGGCGAATTGCTCAATGAAAGCGGGCAGACGGTCAATATCCCGCACGTCCTGGCAACGTTCTATGACAATTCGGGCAAAGTGATCTGGGTTTCCGACGCCTATTCTGATCACGCCTTGCTGCCGCAGACGCCGCAGCCGTTCTCGGTCGCATTGCGTGACGACCTCGCGGCCAACGTCCATAGTTACCGCGTTACCGTGAATCATTACAACCTGCACGAGGACTAGCCATGAGAACACTGATTTTCATATTGCTGGTGTTTGCGGTTTGCTGGTTCGCAGCGGACTGTGCCCGGGCAGCCGAGCTGCAGGTACCGCAAAACGCCGTTGCCGGCCAGCCCCTCACCATCCATGTTGCGGGCAGCGGGACCCTGTACCTGATAGGTCCGGGGCAGGTGATCAAGCGCGAATTCAAATCCGGCAGCGTTGAGATCAAGGGCGAGGAACTGCGCAACGCGGGGCGTTGGATTGCCGCGGTCGAGGGTGGCAATCAGTCGCAGGTTTTCTGGGTAAAGCCCGGCAAGCCGGGGAAGCTCAACTTTCTTGCCCGGCCCTCGCGAGTTCCTGTGGCCAGAAAAGATGTAATCAGTGGCGTCGCCTTTGTCTTCGATCAATACCAGAACATGGTGATCGAACCCACGCCGGTGAATTTCAAACTCTCGGTCGGTGAGGCGGCAGGTTCTTCCAAGACTGTAACCAGCCGCGCCGGAGTGGCGTGGACCACCAGCGGCTCGGCATCGAAGGCCGGCGCCGCGCAATTTGTGGCCACGGCCAACGACACCTCAGTGCGTCGCGTGGTGCAGCAGGTTGCGGCTGACCCGTGCGAGCGCAGCTTGCGTATGCATGTGGCCGGGCGATCAGGCAACATGGTCACCATTGAAACCGATCCCATTCGCGACTGCAGCGGCAATCCGGTGCCCGACGGCACGATTGTGACTTTCATCCAGACGGATAAGACGGGCAGAAGCACCGTTGATGCGCGGATCAAGAAAGACATTGCGCGCGCGGAGCTGCCTGCTTCCGACAGTGCGACCGTCACGGTGGCCGCGGGCGTAGTGCTGGGCAATGAACTGCACATTGGAGGCAAGCAATGAAGCTGGCTCGAATTCTGGTCCTCATATGCGGTCTTGCGCTTGCTGTCTCCGGAGGCGTGCCGCTGCTGAAACGAATTTTTGCCGATACCAAACCGTCAGTCCAGCTCACCGTAAAGGACGCTCAGCCCCGCGATGTCGAAAATGTAACCCAGACGGCGATCGAGCGGGACTACACGGCCGCGTGGCTGGCGATCAGCACTGCCCTGGCAAATAACACCCTCAAGCCGCTGAACGACAATTTCTCCGGCTTCGCCCTGGATAAGCTGACCCAGCGCGTGAAAGATCAGAAGCAGCAGGGCATCACGACGCGGATCATTGATCACGGGCATAAAGTCAACGCCATCTTCTACTCTCAGGACGGCTCCGCGATTGAGCTGAAAGATACCGCGAGCATCGAAACGCAGGTGCTGGCCGGCGGAAAGATCATCCATTCCGATCAGGCGCAGATTCACTACTACGCCGTGATGACCGGCGCGGAAGACCGCTGGAAGGTGAGAGTGCTGGAGAGTTCGGCGGAATGACCCTTTAGTCCCGTAGTATCGGAGGCGCGTCGTCGGCTTCGAACGATTCTGATTCGCCTACCAGTTCCGGTATGCTCTGCATCAGACGCAGGCAGCGGTTCCAGCGGAGCAAAGCGTCATCATTTCCTTGTGGTCGAATTTTTTCCGCTTCTTCATAGAACTGCAGCGCGCTCTCAAAGCTCGCCCGGAGCGTGTGTGAGCGATGACCGGCTCTCAACTGGGCCTTGGCACGCCGCTCATTCACAATGCCCAGATAGTATGCCCGCTCATAGGCGTTGGTGAGCTTCTCAAAGCAGGAGTGCGCTTCGTTGAAGTGATCGGAGCTGCCGCCGGTAAACTGGTCGGTAATGGCCAGGCCCAGTTGCCGCAGCGCCATCTGATTTTCAGGATCAGCTGCAAGGATATCGCGGCAGATGGATTCCGCTTCTTCCGCCTGGTTCAGGTAGCGATAGTGCTGCACTTTGGCCAGCGCTTCGGCGATGCCGCTCCGGGAGATGGTTTTAAAATCGCGCTCCATAAGTCCCTGTCGCTTACACTCCAAAACCGCCGGCAAGTCTAGTTGCCTCGAGAGGCTTCTTGCTTCTGCGGCAGCGCGCTCGGCGCGCAAGCCTGCCTCGCGCGTTGGGCGATCATTAGTCCCTGTCGCTTGCGCTCCAAAACCGCCGGCAAGTCTAGTTGCCTCGAAAGGCTTCTTGCTCCTGCGTCAGCGCACTCCCACCCCATCAAGCAAAAACCGCTTGATGGGGACCCCGCGCTCGGCGCGCAAGCCGGCCTCGCGCCTGGGCGATCATTCTTTAACCACCCTACAATTCTAGTCCGATTTTGGTGCGTCTGCCTGAAGGCCCGCGTCCCGGCCGCCGGGACGCTAGCGGCTGATACATGTAGCAGATCAGTCTGACCCGCTACCGCGTATTTTGCGCACAAGTTTCAGCACCGGATCATAGAATTCATCGACCACGCGCTCCTTGAGCGGGATGATGGCATTGTCAGTGATGTGAATCTCTTCCGGACAAACCTCGGTACAGCACTTGGTGATATTGCAGTAGCCGATCCCCAGCTCGTTCTTGAGCAGCCGGGCGCGATTGACGTTGTCCAACGGATGCATTTCCAGTGAAGCCACACGAACGAAGAAGCGCGGCCCACCAAACTCTTCTTTCTTGTGATGGTCGCGCACCACGTGGCAGACGTTCTGGCAGAGAAAGCATTCAATACACTTGCGGAATTCCTGCACCCGGTCCATATCTTCCTGGTACATCTTCCAGTCCGTGTTGGGCTTGGGCGTGAAGGGAGGAATTTTGCGGTTAACGCGGTAGTTCCACGAGACATCGGTCACCAGATCCTTGATCACCGGGAACGACTTCATGGGGTAGACAGTGATTGGCTTGTCCGTTGGAAGCGAGTCCATGCGCGTCTTACAGGTGAGGCGGGGCCGGCCGTTCACCTCGGCAGAGCATGAGCCGCACTTGCCGGCTTTGCAGTTCCAGCGAACGGCGAGATCAGGCGCCTGTTTCGCCTGAATCTGGTGCAGAGCATCCAGCACCACCATGCCCGGGGTGATTTCCACTTTATATTGCTGCGCGCTGCCGGCTTCCTGATTGCCGCGAAAAACTTCCAGGATCGCGTCCGCCATTTTGTCTCCCGTGTTCGTTCAAGTTTCTACTTATCGTCCGCCAACAATTCTTTCAACTCTTTTGGAATTTCATCCACCGGAACCTGCTGCAACTTCATGCTCTCGCCATCGCGCTTGATCACATTGTGCTGCGTGCCCCAACCCTGTTCATCGAGCTTGGGGAAATCAATACGGCTGTGCGCGCCGCGGCTTTCCTTGCGGGCAAGAGCGCTGCGCGTGACCGCTTCAGAGCAGGTGAGCATGGATTTGAGATCGCGAGCAAGGTGCCACCCGGGGTTGAACAGCCGCGAGCCCTCCACGCGAACGCGGGCGGCACGTGCTCTCAACTTCTCCAGCTCGACCATGGCCTTGTTCATATCTTCTTCCACGCGGAAGATACCCACCAGGTTCTGCATCACCTCCTGCAGATCGCGATGAACGCTGTATGGATTCTCGCCCTCGCCCCGATCGAACGGCGCGAGCATGTCACGCTCAGCTTCGTCGATCTGGGCTGCATCGGCGTAGGCAGCAGACGCTTTGCCGGCGTAGGCAGCGGCGGCGAGTCCTGCGCGCCGGCCGAACACCAGCAGATCAGAGAGCGAATTGCCGCCCAGACGGTTTGCGCCATGCAGTCCGGCCGCGGCTTCACCAGCGGCAAACAATCCCGCCATGCTGGAGGCTCCGGTCTCAGCCTCGACGCGGATTCCGCCCATTACATAATGGCATGTCGGGCCGACTTCCATCGGGCCCTTGGTGATGTCAACATCGGCCAGCTCTTTGAACTGGTGATACATGCTGGGAAGTTTCTGCTTCACGTAGTCGGCAGGCTTGTGCGAGATGTCGAGGTAGGCACCGCCGTGTTCGCTGCCGCGCCCTTCGCGAACCTCGGTGTAAATGGATCGCGCAACCACGTCACGAGTGGAGAGCTCCATGCGCTTGGGATCGTACTTCTCCATGAAACGCTCGCCATTCTTGTTGCGCAGAATGCCGCCTTCACCGCGTACCGCTTCGGTTACCAGGATTCCCTGCACGCCCGGGGGCCAGACCATTCCCGTAGGATGGAACTGGACAAACTCCATGTCGATGAGTTCGGCGCCCGCGTCATAGGCGAGGGCCATGCCGTCGCCGGTGTACTCCCACGAGTTGGAAGTCACGCGATAAGCTTTGCCGATGCCGCCGGTGGCCATGACCACTGCTTTGGCTTTCAGGACGACAAAGCGGCCCTGCTCGCGCCAATAGCCAAATGCGCCGACCACGCGCTTACCATCGGTGAGCAGGCGGATGATGGTGCACTCCATGAAGACGTCAAAGCCCATCTGCACGCCGCGATCCTGCAGCGTGCGAATCATCTCCAGGCCGGTGCGATCGCCGACGTGGCACAGGCGCTTGAAGGTATGGCCGCCGAAAGCGCGCTGCAGTATGTCGCCGTCAGAGGTGCGGTCAAAGAGCGCTCCCCATTGTTCCAGCTCACGCACGCGGTCCGGCGCTTCCATGGCGTGCAGCTGGGCCATGCGCCAGTTGTTCATCAGCTTGCCGCCGCGCATGGTGTCACGGAAATGCGTGCGCCAGCTGTCAGCTTTGTCGACATTGGCCATCGCGGCAGCGATTCCGCCTTCTGCCATCACGGTGTGGGCTTTGCCCAGCAGGGATTTGGAAACGACAGCAACGCGAGCACCGGCAGCCAGGGCTTCAATCGCAGCACGCAGCCCCGCGCCGCCCGCGCCGATGATCAAAACGTCATGTTCATGGGTTTCGTACTTCGTCTGGTTCGTCACAGTATTCTCAGGTCCTTGATCATGCCGCTCGCAACCATGCGGACGTAGAAATCGGCAAAGCCGACGGAGATCAGACTGCACCAGGCATACAGCATGTGGCGCTCATTGAGGAAGCTTAGCTTCTTCCATCCGCTGTGGCGTGTGCGATTGAACATCGTGCAGGAAAAACAATCCAGTTTGCCGCCAACAATGTGCCGCAACGAGTGACACGAAAATGTGTAGAGCGTGAGCAGCACGATGTTGATGAGCAGAACCAGCGTTCCTACCCCGATGCCGAAGTGAAGCCGGCCGTCGACGCCGGTGAAGAAGAAGGCGCGAATCGCGTCATACCACAGGATGACCAGGAACACGATCGCCGCGTACAGAAAATAGCGATGAATGTTCTGCAGGATAAAAGGGAAGCTGGTTTCGCCGCGATAATTGCGGTGCGGATTCTCACTCACGGCGCACGCCGGCGGATCCATGAAGAAAGCGCGATAGTACGCTTTTCGGTAGTAATAGCAGGTCACGCGGAAGCCCAGAGGGAAAATCAGGATCAGCAACGCGGGAGAAAGCGGCCACCAATGGTGCGCGGCATCAATCAGCGGAGAGTAGAAGGGCGAAAGATAGGGGTCTGACCAAAAAAACTTGCCCTCGAAAGCCCGGAAGGTGGCATAGATGCCAAAGCCGCCAAGCAGGATAATGACCGGGATCGCCTCAGTCCACCAGGCATCGCGGCGAAGGGTTCGGCCCAGATTTGCGGGCACAGCAGTGCTTCTGCTTTCCGCCAAAACTCACCTCCACGGTGAAATGAAAACCAAACAGTGTAGCAAAAGAGTCAAACCATCGGGAGATCTGTACATTGGTGATCGGGTGATTGGAGACACCTTAGAAGCCGAAGATTTAGGTGCGATCACGCACGATCTCCAGATTACCCGACTTATGGCTTTCTGGCAGCGACGACCCGCGGGATTCCCTGCAGATCCGCGGTCACCCGGACCTCGCTCCAGCCGGCCAGCAGGTCTCTGACGTTTGTTTCTTCTGAATAACCTATCTCAGCCACAAACCAGCCGCCCGGGCGGAGGTGTTCCAGCGCCTGCGGAACCAGGCGGCGGTAAATTTCCAGGCCTTCCTGACCGGAGAAGACGGCAATTCTCGGCTCAAATTCGCGGACCTGCTTCTGAACTTTATCGGCATCGGCCTCGCCCACGTAGGGCGGGTTGGAAATGATGAAATCAAATGTCTCACCGGTATAAACCCCCAGGAGATCAGACTTGCGAAAGAGAACCTTGCCGCCAAGAGCCAGCCGGGCTGCGTTGATCCTGGCAATCTCCAGGGCGTCTTCGGAGATATCGGAGGCGTGGATTTCCGTCTGTGGCAACTCGCTGGCCAGCGCCAGGGCAATGCAGCCCGAGCCGGTACCGACGTCGAGCAGCCGAATGCGGCCGGGGCCACTAAAACTGCAGTCTTTGACCAGATCAAGAACTGTTTCCACCACGTGCTCGGTCTCCGGACGCGGGATGAGCACCGCCGGGGAAACCAGCAGATCGAGCCCCCAGAATTCCTGATGGCCGGTAATGTACTGCGTAGGACAGCCGCGCGCCCGTTCGCGAATGACTTCGTCGTAGCGGGATTGCTCGTCGGCGGTGAGCTCGCGCTCGGGATGAGCGTAGAAATACGCCCGTTCACGGGCCAGAACAAACATCAGCAGCAGCTCCGCGTTCAGACGCGGAGATGGCACGTCATTGGCGATGAAGAGTTGATACGCGGCATCGACGGCCTGCCTGAGCTGCATAGACAAAGCTGGATTTTACTCGCATCCGGCAAGCCATGTCGTCAGTGGCTTGTGGTAGCCGGCGGTGGCAATGATGCGTTCTTCAAAGCCGGGAAAGATCGTGAGCTTCACCTCAGCGCTCTCTTTGCCGGGTTCCATTCTGAGCCATGCGAACGGCGAATTCCGGCCGGCGCGCGCTCCTGTTTGTTCGATCCGTTCCAACAGCTGTCTCCGCTCTTCGTGGCCGATGTATTGCCATACCACGGAATGAAACAAAACCGTGGTCTTTTCCGGCGACGGTTCTGCCAGTCGCGGTGTCAGCCATTCCAGAGCACTGGCGCGATCAACATGGACCGGTTGCCGCCGCATCACTTCGATCGCCTGATCCAACATGCGCATTCGCTCAAGCTGGTCAGCCCAGATAAAAGAACGAAGCGTAAGCCGGCCCTCCTCCAGAGTTGGATCGATCGGGTTGGGATCGCATCCGGCGCGCTCGGCTACGGTTACGTCGCGCATCGGTGGCAAGCAATCTCCGGTAAACACGTCGCGCAGCAGAACTCCAGAAGAGGGATCGCCCCATGCTCCTCCCGGCCACGTATAACGATAATGAGCCCAATTCAGGTTCAGACCTGCGCTGGCGCCGATTTCAAGCAGTCGCAGCGGCAAGCCCGTTCGCTGTGCGATCAGCAGGAACCCGCCTAGAAGCGGTCCGCAACGGCCTACCTCGTTCGTCTGTAGCGGGTTCCGCAGCAACTCCCGCAGCGACTCCATGCGCTCGCCCAGGACTTGACGAAGCGCATGCCACGCCGGCTCCAACTGCATCTCTCCGCCACACGAAGGATAGTATCTGGCCAGCTCAGGCATTTCTCCCAGAAGTGCCAGGCGATGCGCGGCGCCCATCATGCGAAGTGGCAGCACGGAGCCTCGGCGGTCATTCGCGTGCGGTGCAAGCAATTCGCGAACAGGGCCGCTTTGCTCGTAATCTTCCGCGGCCCGATGGAGCAGGTAGGCATACAAGGGCGAGCCGAGACGCTCACACCATTGCGCCTGCGCACGGCACAAATCGGGAATCGGCGGGTGTTCAGCCATGGCCAATCTAGAAATGGATCACGTGGACTCGTGCCACAGGCATGGCCACGCAGGCCCTAAGCCACCACTTCGGCCTGCTGCTTCAGCTTTTCTGCCTGGAAGTGCGTGACCAGCCCGTCGATGATCGGCTGGAGCTTGCCGTCCATCACATCGGTGAGCTGGTGCAGGGTGAGACCGATGCGGTGGTCGGTAACGCGATTCTGCGGAAAATTGTAAGTGCGGATCTTTTCACTGCGATCGCCGCTGCCCACCTGGGCTTTGCGTTCCTTGGCCAGCGCCTGCTGCTGCTTTTCCAGCTCCATCTCATAGAGACGGGCGCGCAACACGCGCATGCCTTTTTCACGGTTCTTGATCTGCGACTTCTCGTCCTGGCAGCTGACCACGGTGTTGGTTGGCAGGTGCGTGATGCGCACAGCGGAATAGGTGGTGTTCACGGACTGTCCGCCCGGACCGGAAGAGCAGAAGGTATCGATGCGCAGGTCTTTGGCTTCAATCTTGACATCAACATCTTCGGCTTCCGGCAGCACCGCAACGGTTACAGCCGAGGTATGCACCCGGCCCTGCTGTTCCGTAGCGGGCACGCGCTGCACGCGATGCACGCCGCTCTCATACTTCATGCGCGAATAGACGCCTTTGCCTTCAATAATGGCAATTACTTCCTTCAGCCCGCCCACGCCGGACTCGGACGTCGAAAGCACTTCCACCTTCCAGCGCTGAGCTTCGGCATAGCGGCTGTACATGCGGAAGATCTCGGCGGCAAAGAGCGTGGCTTCGTCACCGCCGGTGCCGGCGCGGATTTCGATGACCACGTTCTTCTCGTCGTTGGGGTCCTTGGGCACGAGCAGGACCTTCAGGTCATTTTCCACCTGCGTGAGCCGCTCACCCAGACGCGTCAGTTCTTCCTGGGCGTAAGCGCGGAGCTCGGCATCTGACTCGTCAGCCACCATGGCCTTGCTCTCTTCGATCCCGCGCTGCAGGTCTTTGTACTCGCGGTACTTCTCCACGATCTCGGAGAGATCGCTATGGGCCTTGGCGGTCTTCTGGTACTTGGACGAGTCGTTGATGATCTCCGGCGAGGAGAGCGCTTGGGTCAGCTCGTCGTATTTGGCTTCGATTTGATTCAGTCGTTCGAACATTTTTTCCTGTCGCTTCGCTCCAAACCGCTTGTGGAGCTTTGCTTCTATTTAAGGCAATCAGCCTGCAGCACGCCGCTCGGCGGCCACGGGCCTCGCGGCTTCATCCAGCCGGCAATTCCTGTCGCTTCGCTCCCACCGCTACGGAGCATGGTCGCCCCAAGCTGTCTAGAGGCTCCTGTTACGGCTGGCTCAGCGCGTCACCCGGCTTCGCCAGCTCAATTTTACTACTTCGTTCAGGCGGCTCTTAAGCTGCCGCCACCATTGCCGCTCGTGCTTTGGCGGCAAACTTGAGCCATGCTGCAGCGCACTGCCGCGCGTTCTCAATCAGCGGCATGTGGCCGGAGCCGGGGAGCACCAGAACTTCAGAGTTATGGATGCCCCGGCGGAAAACTTCGGCGCAGGAAACGTGAAGAACACGATCCTGGTCGCCCCAGATGATCAGCGCCGGCGCTTTGATTTGCGGAAGTCTTGCTTCGAGCGGCGGATCGTTGGTCTGCATTTCTCGAAAGATCCTGCCCGATTGGGCCGAGCCCGCGATAGCACGTTGCGCCACCATCCGAAGCACTGATTTCGGCAGATACGGGCGCTTCGCGAACACGTTGTTGAGAAGGCGATCAAATGCCGCCGTCGATGAGGCGACCAGCCAGTTGTCCCCGGCAGCCACGGAGCGCGCCAGCTCACTCGCTTCCGGCTCAGCTACGCCATGCGGCGCGATCAGGCCCAGGGTGATCACGTCGTCAGGATATAGCGCCGCATAGGCCGAACAGATGAAGCCGCCCATGGAGTGTCCAATCAGATGTACGCGGCTGAGGCCTAGCGCGGAGATGAACTGGCGCAAGCGTTCCACCTGCGGCGGATACGCGTACGACTCGGAGTCAATCCTTGTGCTCTCGCCCCATCCGGGAAGATCAGGCGCGATCACGCGATAGCTTTTCGTCAATCGGCCTGCCATCCGGTTCCAGCTGTCGCGCGAGGAGCCGAAGCCATGGATCAGGATGACCGGCTCTGACCCCTGCAAGCCAAAACCGGGCTTGCTGGGGGCCCCGCGCTCCGCACCCGACTCTCGCTTGCCGCCCTCGGAATACACCACGCTGTGATCGCCGATCTGCAGGGAGCGGCGGTGAAAGCCTGCGCTCAGGCGTTCCAGGGTTATCAACATGGTGGCGAGATTGGGCAAAGCGATTCCTCCTTCGGTGCATGACTAACGGATGGATGGAGAGAATTCGCGGCGGGAACCGCTAGGCTTTGCTTTCTGTCGCTTCGCTCCAAACCGCTTGAGCGGACAGAATCACACAGCGATCGTCGTGCTCTTGACGCACGCGGCTCAGCGCGCGAGCCGGCTTCTCACCCCACCACGCGAAAAACGCGCGTGTTGGGGACCCCGGCTTCGCCGCATTGTCCTGGTGGTTACGCAATGACTAATTCTCCACCGTTCTTTTTCTCTAGTTCCATGGCGAGATCGAGCGCTTTGATGGCGCATTCCACCTGCTCATCGGACGGAGGCTGGGTGGTGATGCGCTGGAGCCATAGGCCCGGCTTGGTGAGCAGCGCGAAGAACGATTTTCCGTGTTTGGCGGAGAAGCGGATCATCTCATACGAGACAGAAGCAATGATCGGAAGGAACGCTACGCGCAGGCCAAACTTGGCCCAGAAGCCCTGAACCGGAAACGCGGCGTAGACGAAGATCGAGATCAGCATGATCGTCATCAGGAAGCTGGTGCCGCAACGCGGATGGTACGTGGAATATTTCTGCGCTTCCGAAATCGAAGGCATACCGTGGTCTTCAAAAGCGAAAACAGTCTTGTGCTCTGCGCCGTGATAGCGGTAGACGCGCTTGATATCGGCCCAAAGCGAAATGCCCCAGATAAAAAGCAGGAAGAGCGCGATGCGGATTATCCCATCCACCAGGGTGAAGGCAAAGTTGTTATGCAGGGCAGACCAGCGAGCTTTGAGTCCGGTGGCGGCTGCCAGCGGAACAAATTTGTACATGAAGATAAAAAAGCCGATCGAGACGACCATGCTGCCGACCATGGCCCACGTACCGATCTCCGGCTTCTTCCCGCCTTCTTCCTTGGCGACTTCCTCGAGACCCACGTTCAATGAAAATTTTGAAGCCACAAATCCGAGCCGCATAGCCTGTCCAAGTGTTGCCAGTCCACGCACGAAGGGCCAGCCGAGCCATTTGCGTTTTTCTGAAGGACGCTGCAGGGTCTCGCTGTGGGTGGTGATCTCGCCGTTGGGCTTGCGGATGGCGATGCCCCAGGCATGGGGCGAGCGCATCATGACGCCCTCCATTACGGCTTGTCCGCCGACCAGGGTCTCTTCACCGCTCTCCAGAGCGGGCAGAAGCTGCAGAGCAGCAAGAAAACGCAGAAATTGATGCCAGTATCTCATTCGGATGATTAGATGACGGAGAGCCGAAAAAAGCTCTAGCGCGAAGTCGCTACGGCCACAAATGGCCGTCAAAACAGTATTTTACGGGATTTAACGGGAAAAGGAAACGGGCTTTCACCAGCGCAAGGGGCATGCACTTAGGCCATAGACCCATAGATCGCTACACCGGGATAGCCACCGGCTAATTAGCCGGGTTGTTTTCTTCGCGGACGTCACTACAATCGAGCATATGAATTCGGCGACCCAGACCGCTGGGGTTCTGAGCTTCGAAGAGGCGTATGAAGTTGTGCGGGCCTACGGCCAGGGGATTTTCAAGAAAGAAGGCAAGCAAACGGAAGATGTTCCCCTCGTCCAGTCGTTGGGCCGCGTGTTAGCCGAGCCAATTCTGGCGGACCGCGACTTTCCACCCTTTCCCCGCTCCACCCGCGATGGCTATGCCGTAAAAACCGCTGACTTGCGGGACGATGGTCCTGCCTTGTTGCGAGTCGTGGGACAGGTGAAGGCCGGAGACAGCTATGACCTCCCTGTTTCTTCGGGCGAGGCAGTCGAGATCATGACCGGTGCAGCCGTACCCCAGGGTGCGGATACCGTGGTGATGGTGGAATACACCACGCGCAAGAGCGCGTCAGAGATGAACCGTGAAGAGCGCAATGGCACGCAGGAGGCAGATCCTGCGTCAATGCCAAGCGACGACGATGTGTTGGAAAGCTTGCGCGACCTCAACGGCGCCACGGAATCTCCGGCCGCGCCCCACGGGGAAGATCTGGTGGAAATCCGGCGACACACCGCGGCCGGCGAGAACATTGTTGCCGCCGGCGCGGAGGCCAAAGCCGGCCAGGAATTGCTCCCGCGGGGAACAAGGCTCGGGCCGGCGCAGATTGCGCTGGCTGCGGCCGCAGGGAAGGCGCGGGTGAAGGTCTTTGCCAGGCCACGCATAGCCATCCTCTCTACCGGCGACGAACTTGTAGACGTTGCTGAAAAACCAGGTCCCAGCCAGATTCGCAACAGCAACAGCTACTCTTTGGCAGCGCTGGTTGCGGCCAACGGAGGAGAGCCGGTGCAGCTCCCGATCGCCCCCGACGACGAGGTAAGACTGACGGAATTGGTGCTGGAAGGATTGAAGGCCGATCTGTTGCTTCTCTCCGGCGGCGTATCGATGGGGAAATTCGATCTAGTGGAAAAGGTATTGCACGCACAGAGCGCGGAATTCTTCTTCACCGGCGCCATGATCCAGCCAGGCAAGCCGGTGGTGTTTGGCGCTCACGGCGAAACGCCTTTCTTTGGACTGCCCGGCAATCCCGTTTCGGTGATGGTTACCTTTGAAATCTTCGCCCGGCAATTGGTGGAAGCACTGAATGGAGCAGAGCCGCAGCGTCTGAAATCGGCCCAGGCTCGTCTGAAAAAAGAGTTTAAAACCAAGACAGGATTAACCCGATTTCTACCTGCCACGCTCGAGGGAGGATTAGAAGATTCTGAGGTTGATATCGTGCCGTGGCAAGGTTCGGGTGACATGCTGGCCGCGGCGCGGGCAAACTGCTATCTTGTGGTGCCTCCGGACCGGGAGAAGCTGGCTCGGGGTGAGATGGTGACGGTGGTATTGCGCTGAACGCCACCCATCGAATCGCAAGAGTTTTGGTCTGTTAGCTACCGGTTCGACAGCCTATGACGCGCGCGGCGGCGTACCGGTGAACACATGCTGAATGATTAGCCAAGTGCCATTCTTCTGCCGCTTGTAGATGATTAGATAGCTTCCTGTCGCGGTAATTTTCGCACCCCTGGCGATGGTTGTCAGAGTTTCGCGGAAATCGCCGCTGTCGAATGCGAGATCGCCGGACGTTTCGACAGTTTGACTGTGGAGGGTCAGGTCGCTGTCGAAAGTGGCCATGACGGTTTGGAAAAGGGCGCGAAGGGCTGCGGCGCCTGCGACTCGGTCACCCGTCGGCTGGAGGAACACGGCATCTGAAGCGTAGAGCTTCAGTATGTGCTCAATCCGCTTCGCGCGAAGATCTTCGACCCAGGTGTCTCGGATGCCGGCAAGATTTGCGCGGGTTGAGGTTTTTGGAGCTGCAGCGGCGGGCGAGTAAGGTGCCAGAAGGCAAAAGGCCATCAAGACAAGGGCGAAGATGCGATCAGTTGTTTGTCGATGCACCGCCGGATTCTAGTCCAACATACGGAAAGCGTAAACTGTTCTCGTCAATGCGGCTGTGAAAGCTCAAAATCAAACTCGTAGGCGAGTTCCTCTAAACGGAGCTGTGAGTGGTTAAATCCAAGAAAAACGGCGTGCTTTCGCACTATGACTCTGCCGGCCGGGCGAAGATGGTGGACGTCTCCGGTAAGGAAGCGACTCGGCGAGAGGCGGAGGCCTCGGCATTTGTCGAGATGTCGGCCGAGGTGCTTGAGGCTTTGCCGAGGAATCCAAAGGGGAATCCGTTGGAGGTGGCCAGGTTTGCAGGGATTTCCGCGGCCAAGCGCACCAGCGAGCTGATACCAATGTGCCATCCCTTGCCCCTGAGTTTCATTGATGTGACTACTGAGGTATGCGAAAATGGCGTTCAGGTCCACTCAAGAGCCGCCACCACAGCCCAAACCGGCGTAGAGATGGAGGCGCTCATGGCAGCGGCCGTCGCCGCCTTGACGGTTTATGACATGTGTAAAGCGCTGGATAAGAGCATTGCCATTCGCGACGTGGTTTTACAGCGAAAATCAGGCGGGAAAAGCGGAGATTTCCGGCGTAAAAGCCCGGCTAACAGCGCGAAGAAATAGGTTTCATGCCAAGCAACATCAAGGTCCTGCTGGTCGATGATAATCCCATGATCCTGGAGATGCTGCGCCAGGCCCTGGGCCACTTTTCCACGGTGCAGACCATGCCGGATGCAGCGGACGCCCTGCTCAAAGCAATCGAAGACAGGCCCGACCTGATCATCGCCGACTATGCCATGAACGGCATGGACGGCCGCCAGCTGCTGCAAAAGATCAAGAGTCGCAACGCCAGTGCAGGCATTCCCGTGATCCTGATGGCCAGCAAGACAGACATCAATGAAAAACTCAAGGCGGTCCAGGACACGGTGGAGGATTTCATCGAGAAGCCGTTCTTCCTGAAGGAGGCCGCGGCCAAAATCAAAAAAGTTGTCGACAAGATATCGCTGGAAAAAATGGCCAAGGAAGCGCCCGGCGAATCAGTGCTCCGCGGCAGCCTGGCGCAGATGAATGTGCTGGACCTGTTGCAGTCGCTCGATATGGGCCGCAAGACCTGTGCGCTTACCC
Organism: Candidatus Angelobacter sp.; assembly: GCA_035262465.1. Taxonomy (GTDB): domain Bacteria; phylum Acidobacteriota; class Terriglobia; order Terriglobales; family Acidobacteriaceae; genus Angelobacter. Next base: position 46,792 of record DATFSU010000008.1, read on the forward strand.
TGACCAACAACGGCGACAAGTGCAAGATGTTCTTTACTGACGGCCAGATCAATCACGCGCTTTACGGAGACCTGAAAGGCGACCCTGCGGTTTACAAGGTGCTCAGCTGGAGCGCCGGCAGCTTTGAAATCGATTTTGCCGGCAGCAGCAATGAACAATCGACCACACAGTCAACGCAAGGGCTGCTGTTGGAGGGCTTGCGGCTGCTGGATGAGTCCAATCGTGATACCGAAGAGAATGTGATGGAAGCATAAGCACCAGATCACACGACCAGAGCCAAGAGATCGAGAATTCCTGCCAGTGAATCCCCCAGTCAAGACCGCTGCCGTGCTCACCGTAAGCGATTCATCTTCAATCGGCCAGCGCAAAGATGTTTCCGGTCCAGCGGTGGTGCATGAGCTGGAAGCTGCCGGCTTCAAGGTTGTGCATAGCTCCGTCCTGCCCGATGAAAGAGATGCAATTGCTGCGCGGTTGATTGAATGCAGCGAAGTGACCCGGCTGGTTGTAACTACGGGCGGTACTGGGATTGCAGCCAGAGATGTTACTCCGGAAGCAACTCTGGCCGTGATTGAGAGAAGGATTCCAGGAATTGAAGAGCGGATGCGGCTGGAAGGCGCGAAGAAGACCCCCTTTGCGGCGCTCAGCCGCGGCATTTGCGGGGTACGAGGCAAAACGCTTCTATTGAACCTGCCGGGAAGCCCCGCGGCGGCAATAGAGTCACTTGAGGCCGTGATCGGAATCCTGCCCCATGCGCTGGATTTGCTGGATGGGAAGACCGATCACTAGGCGGGAGAAAGTTCAATCCATGTCCTCACAAACTGTCTTTCCGATGATTGCGTACGAGAACGCTGCCGCCGCGATGGACTGGTTAGTGCGCGCCTTTGGCTTCACCGAGCGCCGTCGTATGACCGATAAACAGGGTCGGGTGGTCCACGGAGAGCTGGAGCTTTCCGGCAATGTAGTGATGGTGGCCAGCCCTACACCCGATTACCGCAGCCCGCGGAGCCATGCCGAAAGCTGTCCGCAGGCAAAGCAGTGGCTGGCGGCTCCGTGGGTTATCGACGGCGTACTTGTCTGTGTGGATGATGTCGATGCGCATTTCAACCGCGCCAGAACGCTGGGAGCGACGATGCTGAGCGAAATCGAAGAGGGTGGTCCAGGACGGCTTTACCGCGCCGCTGATGTTGAGGGGCATCGTTGGATGTTTCTGGAGCAGAAGAGCAGCTAACCGGGCCGCATGCTCTGGAATGAAACCGAAGGCCGACTCGCGCGCCGAGTCGCCTGGGTCGAGAGCAGGCGTCAGCAGCCACGAAGATCAAACTTAAGCGGTTTGGAGCGGAGCGACAAAGCTTGGCGCCCAAACAGGGTCGGCGAGGCCGACTTGCGCGCCGAGCCGCCTGCGTCCAGAGCAGGCTTCAGCAGCCACGAAGATTAAACTTAAGCGGTTTGGAGCGGAGCGACAAAAAGATTAGGCGTCGGCTGTAACTTCAGGGAACTTCAGCTTACATTTGGCCAGCGCTTTGGTCAGCATGTCTTCGATCTCGGCTTCTTCGCTGTTGCGGGCCATGGCAAGTTCAGTAACCAGAAGGTAACGGGCGCGTTCGAGCATCTTCTTTTCGCGGAAGGAGAGCGGCTTGTCCTTGGCCAGGAGAAGCAGGCTTTTCAGCACCACGGCCACCTCCAGCAGGGAGCCGGTGCGCATCTTGTCTGAATTTTCCTTGAAGCGGAACTTCCAATCGGTATGGTTGTCACATTTGCCGTCAACCAGGAAGTTGAGGATTTTGGTGACCTCACCGTTTTTGACCACGGGACGCAGGCCAACCGTCCCTACGTTGCTGAAAGGGACTTCCACTTTTAAGCTGCTGGCTTTGATCTTCAGAAGGTAAAACTTGTGGACATTGGGGCCGATGGTTCGGCTGCTGATCTGCTCAATTACCCCTACGCCGTGGTTCGGATAAACTACTTTGTCGCCTACTTGGAAGTTCAATTGACCATTCATGCAACACCTAGATGGGAACTCAGCGGGGGAACGTCAGACAAAAAAGATTATAAACTTTTTGTTCATTTTTGGCAATATTCTTGTTAGCTTTTGCTCACTCAGGTGGAAAATAATTCAGCTGGGGCACAGTGACGGCTGTTAACGTGTTAAAGACGAAAGGTTTATAATTAGCGTTTTACATGACGGCGTTTTCGCCTGCAGAGGAGTATCCTTTCCAAGGACATGCCTGAACACATCAAAAGGAAGCTGGAAGAGGAGATTCGTGCCCTGGAACATGAGCTGGCCCACGAGCTTCCTAAAGAGATAAAAAAAGCTGTCGCCATGGGCGATCTGAGCGAGAACGCCGAATACCACATGGCCAAGCAGCGCCAGGAGTTCGTGAATGCGCGGCTGGGGCAGCTGAAAAAGCGCATGGCTGAGCTGGCCCTGGTCAATCTGACCAACATCCCCAAAGACCGGGTCGCTTTCGGCTCGAAAGTCACTGTTTTCGACAATACCAAGGAAGAAGAGATTGTTTATACCTTGGTAACCAGTGAAGAATCAGATGTTTCCAAAGGACTGATTTCCACCACATCCCCCATTGGAAGGTCTCTGATGGGCAAAAAGGTTGGCGACACCGCTATGGTTATTACTCCTAACGGCAATCGCGAACTGGAAGTCTTACAATTGATCACTATTCACGACGAGGCTTCATGACCTGGACCGGGGCGTTCGGAAGGGCTTGCCGCGTACTCTTGCATGCTATCGTCCGCGGCCTTGCGCTTACTCGAATCTCCCCCAACGTGCTTACCTTTTTGGGACTGGTCATTAACACCGTAGCAGCTATTCTTTTCGGCTACGCGAACCCGCAGAACCACGTGCGTATGTTCCTGTATGCCGGCCTGGTCATCATTGGCGCCGGCATTTTCGACATGGTGGACGGCCGGGTCGCGCGCGCCACCGGCCAGGTAACCACGTTCGGCGCATTTTTTGATTCGGTCATCGACCGCTATAGTGACGTAGCTCTATTTTTCGGCCTTCTTGTCTACTACGCTCGCGGTAATCATTTCTTTTACCTGGTGCTGGTGGCGTTCGTGATGGTCAGCTCTGTGATGGTGAGCTACACTCGCGCGCGCGCGGAATCGCTGATCGGCTCCTGCAAAGTGGGTTTCATGGAACGGCCGGAGCGCATCGTGCTGGTGATTATCGGCGCGTTATTCGCGCGTTGGGGCGCCATGGCGCCGGTGCTGTGGGTGCTGGCCATACTCTCAACCATTACCATCATTCATCGCATCGCGTATACCTACCAGCAGACCCGCATTATTGATCTGAAGGCCGCCGAAGAGGCCGCGCAGCAGGCAGCTGCGAAGGCGGAAGCCGCGAAACCTGAGAGTCCAAAGCCGCAACCCGGCAAGGGCAAAGGCCCACAGCAGATTCCCTCGTTCAACTAACGCCCAACTGGTTTGTGGGCAGCGGGCCGTCGACCTCGCACACAGCATCGCTACCTCACCGTTCTGGATGCAGTAAACTGTGAACCGCTCACGCGTTTCCACGGCGCGTTACATCGCGAAAGAAGGAGCTTTAGGGCCATGAGATGCCGCGTATCTTGTCTGTGTCTGTTTCTGATTTCACTTGTCCCCGCAACCGTAGCGACCGCAGCCGCAAGCTCAGATACGGTTCGCGTCGAGCAGGGATTGCTGGCAGGAAGCAGGGGCACGTCGGCAGAGATTCGAGTCTATCGTGGTATTCCGTACGCGGCACCTCCGGTCGGTGAGCTGCGATGGAAGGCCCCACGGCCTCCGGTTTCGTGGAAAAACGTGCGTCAGGCCACTGAGCTTTCCAATGCATGCTGGCAAATGCCTTATCCGCCAGCAGCCGCCATCTACCAGGCCAAGCTTCCACCGCTGAGCGAAGACTGTCTTTACCTGAACATCTGGACTCCGGCAAAGTCGGCCAAAGAGCGCTTGCCGGTGATGGTTTGGATTCATGGCGGGGGCTTTACTCGCGGCAGTGCCAACACCAGCGCCTATGACGGCGAAGTCCTGGCCCGGAAAGGCGCGGTCATCGTCACGATCAATTACCGGCTGGGTATATTTGGTTTCTTTGCACACCCTGCCCTGAGCGCCGAATCTGGCCATCACGCTTCCGGCAACTATGCTCTGCTCGATCAAATCGCGGCACTGGAGTGGGTCAGGAAGAACATAGCGGCTTTCGGCGGCGATTCCGGCAAGGTGACCATCTTCGGGGAGTCAGCGGGCTCCTGGGCGGTGAACGCGCTGATGGCCAGTCCTTTGGCAAAAGGCTTATTTCAGCGCGCAATCGGCGAGAGCGGCGGCTCGTTTAGCTCAATGAAGTCGCTGGCTGAAGCCGAAAAAGAAGGAGCAAAGCTGGGAACACTGCTGGCTCCGGACGCAGCGCCGCGGAAATCCGATGCATCGCAGAACCCTGAAAAGATCGCAGCTGCGAATCAAAACGTCCTGAAAGAGCTTCGTGCCATGTCTCCTCAGAACCTGCTCAAAGCCGGGGAGACAGAGACGGTGAGGCCGATCGTCGATGGTTATGTGCTGCCGGAAGACATTGCCACGATCTTTGCCGAGGGCAAGCAGAATGACGTTCCGCTGATCGCCGGCTACAACGCTGATGAAGGCACCACGCTGGCGCCTCAGGCCGTCAACATGAAGGCGATTGTGTTCACAACCGGAGCGCATCAGCGGTACGGCGACCAAGCCGACCAGCTGCTCAAGATTTATCCCGCTGCCACCGACGAGGAGGCGGTCAAGTCTTTCTACTCCGCCTTTCGCGACCAGAGCTTTGGCTGGGAGATGCGCACCTGGGCGCGCATGTCCACCAAGACGGGCCATCAGCCGGCGTATCTTTACTACTTCAGCCACCGCCCGCCAGGTCCGCAGAGCGATCGTCTGCGGGCTTTCCACGCCTCGGAGATCCCTTATGTTTTTGGGACCTTTTTCTGGCCGTTTCCGTGGGATGATGCCGACCGAAAACTCAGTGACGCCATGAGCAGCTACTGGGTGAACTTCGCTAAAACGGGAAATCCCAATGGCGGCAGCCTACCCAAATGGCCGGCTTACAACGCTGCTGACGATCAAGCACTTGAGTTCGGCGACCCGATCGCGGTTCGGGCAAACATCAATAAAGCCGGACTGGATTTCTTTGACGGCTATTATCAGTCGTTGGCAGAGACAAAAAAAGGCGGAGGGGCAGCGCCGGCGAAGTAAGCAAATAGCAATGGCAACGAGCAGCTAGCAATTGTGCTATGGGATGAATTCTCGCCGTGTTCCAACCTTGGTGAAACTACACTGAAGCCTTTCGCTAGTTGCCACCTGCTACTTCACTGCGGTGACGATTCGCTCCTGCTCTTTCAGGCTGACTGCTGCTCCACCATCAATCACCAGCTTGGCGATCCGCTCGCGGTGGAAAGTCGCATCGCCGAGCATGGTCTCTGAAGCCTTGGCGCGGCGATAGTAGAGATGGAGATCGTTCTCCCAGGTAAATCCCATTCCACCGTGCACCTGTATGCCGCGATTACCCACGGTCCTGCTGGCGTCGCTCGAATACATCTTGGCCACGGAGACAGCGGCGGCCGCGTCGGGCGCGTTCTCCTCGAGAGCCCATGCCGCGTAATATGCCGCGGAGCGCGAACTCTCCGTTTCCAAGTACATGTCGGCGCAGAGATGCTGTACTGCCTGGAAAATGCCGATCGGCTTACCGAACTGTTTGCGCGTCTTGGCGTAAGCGACAGTCGTTTCAAGCGTCCGCTGCATTCCGCCGACCATCTCTGCACACAGAGCTGCCGTAGCGACGTTGAGAGCATGATCGAGCCGTCCGCTGCCGCCAAGTTTTTCTGCCGGTGTGTTCTTGAACTCAACGGAATAGATTTTTCGTGTAAGATCCATGCCCTTCATCGGCTCAATGTACAGCCCGGAAGCCTTGGTTTCAACCGCAAACAGGCCGTTGCACGCGGCAACGATGATGAAGTCTGCAACCGCCGCATCGGTCACGAACAGTTTTGTTCCAGACAGCTTGTCTCCCGCGGCAGAAAGCTGGAGGCACGAAGTGTCCCAGCTGCCATTGGCTTCTACAAGAGCGACAGTCGAGCGCGCACGACCGGAAGCGATTGGCTCGAGATACTTCTTTTTCTGCGCCGTGGTACCCAGCGCGTCGATCACCGGAGCAGCCAAAGCCACGGTCGAAAAGAACGGTCCGGGCAGGAGCGCGTAGCCGGCTTCTTCCATCAACAGGATGAGCTCCACTTTCCCCAAACCCATGCCGCCGTGCTCTTCCGGCACGATTACTCCGGTAAAGCCCTGCTCCGCCAGCTTTGACCACAGGGCTGCATCGTAAGCAGTATCAGTCTCCATGGTCTTGCGCACTGCCGCGATAGGACACTCGCCAGCAAAGAATTTCCGCGCCGTGTCTTTTAAGATCTGCTGGCTTTCCGATAATCCGAATTGCATCGTCGTACTCCTTGTTTTCTAGCGATCAGCAATCAGCTAGCAGCAATCAGCCAAAATTGTGTTTCATTTACCGCAAAGGGCGCTCAGGTCGCAAAGGAAGAAGAGAATGGCCAGAATAAGAATGGCCCTTTGAATTTATTTACGATCATTTCCTCTGCGTTCTCCGCGTACTCTGCGGTGAACCTCCGTTGCGTCCGTTGCGGTTCATGGTCTTGCTGATTACTGATCGCTAATAGCTAATAGCTCTTGGGCAACCCAAGCACAAAATGTCCGATGATGTTGCGTTGAATTTCCGACGTGCCTGCTTCAATGGTGTTGCCGCGCGAGCGCAGGTAACCGTAAGCCCACATGCCGTTGTCGATTGCGTGGTCGTCCCCGGCCTCGAGTTGTCCGTAGGGTCCCAGCAATTCCTGGGCGATCTGCTGGAAGCGCTGGTTCAGCTCGCTCCAGAAGATTTTCTGGATCGAGCCTTCCGGTCCGGGCACGCCGGTGGCGCTGATACGGCTGAAAGCGCGCATCTGGTTGCAGCGCATGATCTCGATCTCGGCGTAGCACTGTGCCAGCTTCTGGCGGATAAGCGGATCTTCCGCGGCAGGACGGCCATTGCGCTCGGTTATCCGCGCCAGGTCGATCAGCCTTTCCATGTTGCGCTTGTAGGCAACCTGCAACCCCGCTCCGAAGGTACCGCGTTCATGCATGAGCGTGCCCATGGCGACGCCCCAGCCTTCATTCACCTTGCCCACGACGTTGGCCACGGGCACCCGCACGTCATGAAAGAAAAGCTCGTTGAACTCGGTTTCGCCGGTCATCTGGCGCAATGGCCGCACGTCGACGCCCAGCGATTTCATATCCACCAGCAGCACCGTCAGCCCTTTGTGTTTGGGAACGTTGGGATCTGTGCGCACCACCAGCTCACACCAGTCTGCGGCCCAGCCATAGCTGTTCCAGACTTTCTGTCCGTTGACGATGTAGTGATCGCCGTCCAGGCTCGCTTCACAGCGCACATTGGCAAGGTCAGAGCCTGCATCCGGCTCGGAGAAGCCCTGGCACCAGATTTCCTCCGCGCTCAGGATCTTGGCCAGGTAACGCTTCTTCTGCGCTTCCGTGCCGAAAGCGATGATGGTCGGCCCGATGATGCCTAGCCCGAGAACATTCGCCAATGGCGGCGCCTGGGCCAAAGCCATCTCCTGCCAGAAGATTACCTGCTGCATCAGGCTCGCGCCGCGGCCACCGTACTCCTTGGGCCACGAGATCCCGGCCCATCCACCCTCATACAGTTTGCGCTGCCACTGTTTGAGGTAGTCGAAACGCGATTCCAGGGATTCCTCGCGCCGCTCATCCCAGTCGTGGGGAACATTGGCGGAGAGCCATGAGCGTAATTCGTCGCGAAATTTGATTTCTTCGGGGCTGAGATTCAGGTCCATAAGAACTCCCGGTAATTCCTTTGCGATCAGCGGATGGAATCTAGAGTTATCAGAAAAATGAATGGCGATTCATTTTTCGCGTACACAGTGTACACGTTATTCAGAAGCCGCGCCCACTAACGCTGGGCTTGTTTGGACATGTGGATGATCGGCAATGTGATGCCGTTCTCCAGGGACAAATCGATTTGCTGCAGGGGAACATACCCGCGCTGGCGGAAGAGCTTGGCCCCGGTCAGGGTCGCGCCCATTTCAAAACGCGTGAAGCCTGCGTCCATGGCGGCCGCCTCGCATGCATCGAGAACCTTGGTGCCGATGCCTTGCCGCGCCCAGTCAGGATGAATAAAAAACGCACGAATCTTGGCGGCATCAACTCGGGGATCAAGCAGATCGTCCTGACGGTCAACCCAGCGATCGCCGCCATAAAGGGTTTTACGCTTGCTCCAGCCGCCACAGCCAACCAGAATGCGTCCTTCGGGCGCGGCTTGCGGTCCCGAGGAGCCAGCTTCGCGAGAAGGAATCGCTTCGGCTGCGAAATAAGTTCCGTCCTGGATCAGTTGGCTATCGACCCCGAAGACCGTCCTGAGAGCTGCCTCCATCTGCTCGTTGGAGTAGTCGTGCGCCTGGAGCCTGCGCACGGAAGCTTCGATCAGCTCGCGTAGCGCAGGAACATCTGCCGCGACAGCAACCCGAACTTGAACGTCGAGAGACATGCAATAAATTCTAGTTCAGAAAGGCGAAAGAGCGGCCGGAGCCGCTCTTTCTCTAAGGTTAACCGGCCGCAAAAACAACACCAGGCCGGCCGTTTGTAAGCTATTTCTTTTTTCCTTTTTCGCTGTACGTGGTCTGGACCTTGGCTCCAATGGCTGCCAGCATTTCCTTTATGTCGTTGGCATGCGGGCCGTTGGGTTCAAGTTGCAGATATTTGTTCAGCGTGTCGGCGGTCCCGGCGGGAGCCTCCAGCTTGCCTTGCTTATCCATGGTGCTAGCTCCCATCATCAGTGAACCCTTGATGTAGTAAGCATCGGCGCGGTTGGGATCGGCGGCAATGGCCTTGTCGCATGCCGCCAGTGCTCCTTCGGTATTTCCGGTGTTGTACTGAGTCGCGCAAAGATTGAAATAGGCTACGCCGGGATTGGGATCCAGCTCGGCTGCTTTGGTAAAGGCAGCGATTGCTTCAGGGTTTTTCTTGATCTTGAGGTAAGCATTTCCTTCGTTGGCATAGAGCTGTGCCATATTGATCTTGGTCTTGGCCGCATCGGCCTTGGGATCGTTCTTGGCGGCCTCGGCCAATGGAGCTGCTTTTTCATAACTGGCCACAGCGTCTTCGTACTGGCCCAGGTTGAATTGCGCGTCTCCCATGGCCTTCTGGAAATCCCAGCGAGTCGGGTCGGCAGCAATCATTTGTTTAAGAACATCTGTGGCCTGCTGCCAATTTTTTGCCTGTTGGGCGGCGGTATATTGCGAGATCAGGGCATTCAAATTCATACCTTTCTCGTGCTCAGCCTTCAACTTCTCGTACTCTTCCTTGCTGATGGTATTTTCCTTGGTTGTCCCTGCGCTGGAATTTTTACCGCCGTTGTCGCCGTGGAACTCTGACGTTCTGCCGGCAGCGCCGCCTGCGCCGCCGCCGCTTGCGCCTTTCGGGGTTTTGACGGTAACGCCATTGGTGAGATCGATGTTCAGGATGTTGTCCACATCGTCGCCTCCCTCACCTATTCCTATGCCGTCATGCGTATAGATAGTCTTTCCGTCGGCATCGATCACGGTAACGTTATAAACGCCATCCGGCACGCCGATCGAGAAAAACTCGCCTTTGCTGTTGGTCTTGAGCTTGACAACCCGGCCTGTGTCCGCGCTCTTGTAAATCACCTGAGCTCCGGCAATGGGCTTATCCTTGTCGGAAATCTTGCCGCTGACGTGGGCTGTTTGTGCACTAGCCGTTATGGCTCCCGTGAAGGCGCACAGCACGATCAGAATCATTGAATACTTAAGTTTCGTCTTCATCTTTTTGAGCCTCCAGCTTCAAACTTCAATTTGCTATTGTATGCCCTGCTACAACTGACAGATAGGGGATCGGATCCTGAGCGCCGGCTTCGGCGAACGCCCGCTGGCGCAGCACGCAGCTCTCGCAGGTTCCGCATGCTTTATCCTCGCGGCTATAACAAGACCAGGTCAAATCGAACGGAGCACCCAGTTCCAATCCCAATCTGACGATCCCAGCCTTGCGCATACCGATAAGCGGTGTCACGATCGTGATCTTTCCTTCCCGCGTACCGGCTCTTATCGTCTGATTAAATGCCGCATAGTAGGCCGGACGACAATCCGGGTAGCCTGAACTGTCCTGCTCTACGGCGCCGATGTAAATCTTCTCCGCGCCAAGAACTTCCGCCCAGCTCACCGCCGCGGCCAGAAAATGAGCGTTTCGGAACGGCACATAGGTGACCGGTACCGTTGCTCCAATCTGCTCGCCTGCATCAGGTACGTGGATATTGCTATCGGTCAGCGCCGATCCGCCGATGACGCTCAGGGATTCATTCCGCAGAACCAGCCGCCGCTCCAATCCCAGACGTTCAGTGATGCTCTCAAAGGCGCGGCGCTCTCTCACTTCCGTCCGTTGGCCGTAGCTGATGTGCAGGGCCGCAGCTTCGGTGTCGCGCGCAGCCAGCGCGGCACAGACGCACGAATCCATGCCTCCGCTCAAAAGCACAACTGAGCCCACTTTTCCCAGTGTCACAGTAACCCCTGATTTATGTGAAGTTCTACTCTCTTCTGATGGTCAGCCAGTCTGGTTTAGCTGCCCTGCTTATACTTAATTTATCGCAAAACTTGTGTCTGCCGATGGGGTTCAGTTTGCTTGCCAACAGCTCACCGCTACAACTGAATCTTTACCCAGCCCGCGGCAACATCAAACGCCCTTGGTGGCCGGCTCCCAAATGAATTTATGGATCTGCAGCCCCAGCCGGACATTTAATCCATCCTCCAGAATCCATTCCGCCAGCTGGCGGGGATCAAGCCGGCAGTTGGAAGCGTCGCGCTCGCGGCCTGGCTCTTTCAAAAACGCCGGGGAAAAAAGCACGCCGCCGGTCTTGTTCTCCAAGCCGTGTTCGTGGGTGAAGGCGCGGGCAAATTCGTAGTCGGCGCGATCGGTCAGCACAAACTTGACTTCATCCCGTTGCGTGAGCGTACCAAGATTGCTCATGCGAAACGATCCACCTTCGCCCGAACCAGGGCACTTCACGTCGACAATCTTGTGAACGGCCTGGGGCACTTTCTCCAGCGGGCGCTCACCGCTGGTTTCCAGCAGCAGGGTATAGCCGGCCGCGAGCAGGCGTTCCATGAGCGGCACCAATTCGCGCTCCTGCAGCATGGGCTCGCCGCCGGTGATCTCCACCAGGCCGCCGGAAGCAAGCCGCGTGACTTCCCGCTCGACTTCCTGCGCCGACATCTTCTTGCCGCCGGTAAAGGTGTATTCACTGTCACACCAGTTGCAGCGCAGATTGCACGCGGCCAGGCGCACGAAAATGCAGGGCAGTCCGGCAAAAGACGACTCTCCCTGGATGGACCGGTAGATTTCGATAATCTGCATCAGCTCTGGAGAAGCAGCGCCAGGTTCGACCTGGGCCTTATTCTGAATATCGCGCCGTGGTCGTGTCCGTTTCCCACACGGTCACGTCCTTGACTGTTACACGGCCGGTGGTCAGCGATTGCAATCGCCCATTCGTCTGGTCAAAGAAGTACTTGGCCAGATTTTCTGCCGAGGGGTTCAGCTCAGTGAAGGGTGCAATTTCATTCAGCATCTGATGATCGAGCCGGTCGATTACGTGCTTCATCACGTCTTTCAGGTCTTTGAAATCAAGCAGAAGGCCGGCCTTGTCCAGCTCGGCTCCACGCAACGTTACCCGCACTTTGTAATTGTGTCCGTGCGGGTTCTCGCACTTACCCTTGTAGTTGCGCAGGTAATGTCCTGCGGCAAATGAATCTTCGACCGTAACTTCGTACATCCTCTCCCCTTGCGGCGGTGGGGCGCTGACCGCCATGAATTCATTGTAAATGCTGGCGATAGCAGCATCCAGCGCATGAGGCTGCGCCGAAATATCCACAGCCCGAGTGCAACCACACACAGCCATACGACGTATCTAGATCTAGCATTCGCAATTTGGCTCAACAACTGGAATTGCACTTATTTTGCTGAAAAATAAGCTATTTGTCGGGTAGACCTTGGCGGCAAAGTTTATTACAAGTGGGTAATTGGATCTATCGGATATCCTGCAATCGGGTTTCGGTCAACGAGTTGCAAATGGATTCGAAATGAATTTCTACAGCAAGGGACGGCGCGCGGACCGTTCTTTGGCAGCAAGGGGAACGTCTACATGATTAGCGGAGGCAGGACACCCATCAACGCGGCCGCGTGTGCTGATCGCTCGGGTAAGCACGCGTTTGGATTGAACAACGCCAAAGCTGTCGCAGCGTTGCGTCAACTGGCTGATGATATTGAGGCCGGCACAGTGGCCTTGCATAGCATCACCACCTCATCTCACGCCATGCAAGATGAATTTGCCGTTCGTGAAGTGATCATTGAAGTCCTGGAGGACTATCCCACCGCGGGACCGAGGGTGGTGAAGGAGTAGCTCGTTCCGTTCCATTTTGGAACCCACTTCAGCGTAAAAACTGATTGTTCTTACGCGACGCCGCATAGCACAATCTCTTCCTAATTTCATGCTTTCTGATAGGAGGAAACATGGGGGCAGCTCCAACGCCTCAGCCTAGTGGCTCGCAATTCAATACGGCGCAAATTATGCAAGCGCTTACCGTCGCCTTATTTGGCGGTATAGGCGGACTCCTGTTTTGGGTGCTGGGCAAATATTCCGGCAATGTTCCGAAACAGATTGTTGCCTGGCCGTGGTACGGGCAGGTATCTGCGCTGATGTTTATGAGTGCGATCGCGGGATTGTTTGGAGTTTATCTTTTGACCGCTTCCCAGGTTCCCGCTATGCGGACGTTCATGTTCGCGATCGTGTGCGGCCTGTTGTGGCAGCCTATCATCGATCAAGCGCAGAAATCAGCCGGCAATATACTGGCCACGCAACAAACGCACAATGTGGACAATCAGACTGGTCTGCTCAAAGCCGCGTCCTCAAGCGGTAACCCGGAACAGGTAAAAGCAGCAGTCGGAGCAGCCGTTCCCGCAGTGACACAGGCGATCCAAAAGCTATCTGCGGTCCAGGATACTGAAAAGACCCAGGAGCTGGTGAACAGCTCGCAGAAAGCCATCAGCGAATTTCAGGCCGCCGCAAGCCAGGATCCTGACTCCAGTGTGGGAGCCCTGAAAGACGTTGGCATAGTGGCCAGCCAGGGACATCACACCGCTTTGGCCCTGCATGCGATACAGTCACTGCAGGAAGTTGGAATGTCGGCGACAAAGCCAGAGGTTGTGAAGGAAAGTATTGCCTCGCTGCAGGACGTGGCAGCAAAAAGCGATGATCCGGACGTCAAGAAAGCTGCTCTCAATTCGTCACTGGCATTAGAAACAAGTAAAGTGAATCCGCAGCAGCAATTTGATCCAAAGAAATTTACTGCCAAGAGGCATTAGAGGCGGAGGGATTCACAACTTCAGAGTGTGTTCCCAAAGAATGCATCCACGTCTGCCAGGTCGCGTGTCTTCTTGTAGGCCGGCAGGCTGTCAATGAAGATCCTGCCGTAGCGCTGTTTGAGCAGGCGGTTATCCAACAGCGCCAGGACTCCGCGATCTTTCACCGAACGAACCAGCCGGCCGAAGCCCTGCTTCAGAGCTATGACGGCAGCGGGAACCTGGTATTCGAAAAACGCGTTTCCGCCGGCGGCATCGATGGCGCGAATGCGCGCTGCAACCACCGGATCATTCGGGACCGCGAAAGGCAGCCGGTCAATGATCACGCAGCTGAGCTGTTCGCCCTGTACATCAACTCCTTGCCAGAATGAGGCGGTCGCGAAGAGGACAGCATTGGGTGTCTGGCGGAATTCTTCCAGCAGCGCGGTTTTCGGCGACGTGCCCTGCAACAACATGGGAAAAGGCAGCTCTCCCAGCAGGCGATCGTGAATATCATTCATCTGCGCATAGCTGGTAAAGAGGCAGAAAGCGCGGCCCTGGGTAATTTCGAGCAGGCGGCGGATCTTCTCGGCGGCGGCTCGCCCAAAGGACGGCGCACGCGGATCGGGCATATCCGGTGGAACATAAAGGACTGCCTGCTTTCCGTAGTCGAAGTGGGAAGGCACTACCATCTCACGCGCGTGTTCCAGACCTACCCGCTGGCGCATGTATTCAAAACTACCGCGATCAGGAGCGCCGGCCACCGCCAGCGTCGCCGAGGTCAACACCGCGGTCTCAACGTTTTCAAACAGCGTCTGCTTGAGGAGTTGTGAGACGTCAATCGGTGTGGCCTGCAGCACGATATGCGTCTGACCGCCACGCGTTCTGCGCGCTTCGCCACGGTACTCCAGCCAGAAGACGGTGTTCTTGTCCTGCGACTCCATGATGAACGCAAGTTGCGCCTGCAACTCCTGGCTGCGCCGGACAAAGCTGAAGACCTCTTCCGGTTTTTGCGGTAGCAACTCCAACTCGGCCACAACCCGGCCGAGCGACTGCATCAGGGAGTCGTAATCATCGCCATGCTTCTCCAGGAATTCTTCACGCGCGGTAAATGCGGAGCGGCCTTCACCCGGCGGCAGAAGACCAAAGAAAAAACGCGAACGCTCACGCAAACGCGCCACCGCCTGGATAACTCCCGGCGAGATGGCCTTTTTTTGCTGCAGCGTAGACTCGATATCGCGCGCCAGCTCTTCAAACCGAAGATTGCTTACGCTCACGCCGAAGTAGCTTCCGGCCACGTCTTCCAGTTCGTGCGCTTCATCGAAGATAACAGCGCTGAAGTCGGGAAGAACGCCGGCATCCGGGCCGCCGGACTGCCGCAAGGCCAGATCGGCAAAGAAGAGGTGGTGATTGACGATGATGATGTCGCTCTCGGCGGCACGGCGATGCATCTCCGTGATGAAGCAGCGCTCCCACTGCGGGCATTTCTGCCCGGTGCAGCGCTCGGTGCGGGCATCGAGTTTCTGCCAGAGCTGAGCCGCTTCGGGAATGCCCTTCAACTCGGCGCGATCGCCGCTTTCCGTTGTCTGCTCCCATTCGGCGATCTGCCGGTATTGTTCGATCTCCTGCAGCCCATTCAGCACCGGCTGGTTCGCCAGATCATAAAGCTTTTGCCGGCAAAGATAGTTGCTGCGCCCTTTCATATAACAGACGCGCAGCTTGCCCGGATTCGAGCCGAAAAGATGCTGCTCCAGGAACGGGACGTCCTTAAAAAACAACTGCTCCTGCAGATTCTTGGTCCCGGTGGAAATGATCACGCGCTTGCCGCTTCGGATCACCGGCAGCAGATAGGCCAACGTCTTGCCGGTCCCGGTGCCGGCTTCCACGATCAGGTGTCTTCTCTCCGCCAGGGCGCGCTCCACGGCCTCCGCCATCTGCAACTGGCCGCGGCGAAACTCATAGTTCGGATGCGCTCTGTTCAGCAGCCCGCCAGGAGCAAAGAACTCATGCAGCGTAGGCAGGCGGCCTGAGGACACCGAAGTAGTTTCCGAGTGAGAGAAAGAAGCCATGGCGAGCGTGGTTTAATAATAGCGTGTAGTTGAGCTGGTGGCGCTGCTCGATTCGAAAAAAATTCGCCCGACGAGTTCAAACCGAAAATCGGATTCATATGGTACGCCCCATTTGCTGAACGCCAGAAAATCCCGCGCACCCCTGATCGCCATTGTTGGCCGGCCCAACGTGGGGAAGTCGACGCTGTTCAACCGGATCATCGGCTCGCGAAGGGCCATTGTGGGCGACGAACCCGGCATTACCCGCGACCGTCTTTACGGTGAAACTACCTGGGAAGGCCGCCGGCTGCGCGTCGTCGATACCGGCGGCATTATTCCCGACGACAAGGACTTTATCCCGGCGGAGATCTTTCGCCAGGCGCGTCTGGCATTGGAAGAAGCTGCAGCCATTATTCTGGTGGTGGATGTGAGAACGGAGCTGGCAGCACCTGATTTCGAGCTGGCGCAACTGCTTCGCCGCGTGGGCAAGCCGCTGTTTTTGGCGGTGAACAAGGTCGATACCACCAAGCTTGAGGCGGAGGCGGAAAATTATCGCACCCTGGGAATTCAAAGTCTCTATCCTGTTTCGGCCGAGCACGGCACAGGAACTGCAGAACTGCTGGATGAGATTTTGAAGGTAATACCCGCTTCTTCCAATGAGACTCAAGCTACGGCGATCCCTGTGGCAGAGGAAGAAGCGGCCTTAGCAGCGGCCGAGCACGACGGCGCGCAACCTCAGCAGCCGCGTCCACCGCGAGAGACCAGGGTCGCGATCATCGGTCATCCGAACGTCGGCAAGTCAACCCTGCTCAACGTTCTCACCGGCACCTCGCGAGCCATTGTGTCTCCTGTCGCCGGCACCACTCGCGACGCCGTGGATGAGCTGATCGAAAAAGACGGCAACACGTACAAGTTCATTGATACCGCAGGCATCCGGCGCAAGGGCAAGACCAGGCTGATGGCGGAGAAGCTCTCGGTAGTGATGGCGCGCAAGCACTTGGAAGCCGCCGACGTTGCGTTGCTGGTGATTGACGCTGTGGAGGGGGTTTCAGCGCTGGATGCGACCATCGGCGGCTACGCGCATGAGAGCGGGCGTTCGGTCATCATCGTGGTCAACAAGTGGGACCTGATTGGTCCAGCGCGGACTGACGGGCGTCCGCCGGCGGATCGCGACATCTATGAAAAGCAGGCGCGGCGCGCGTTGAAATTTTTGGACTATGCGCCTATCGTTTTTGTCTCCGCTTCGGCGGGCAAGAATATTGACAAGATTTTTCGCGCGCTGGAACTGGTTTCCGCCGAGCGGCGCAAGCGGATCAGCACTGCGCAGATGAATCGCTTTCTAGAATCGGTGGACTTTGAACGCGCCTCAGTGCCGCATCGGCAGCAAGTCAAGATTTTCTACATGACCCAGGCGCAGGCTTCGCCGCCAACTTTTATTCTCTTCACTGACAAGGACGTCAAGCTCCACTTTTCCTACGAACGTTTTCTGGAAAACCAGATCCGCAAGCGATTTGGATTTGTGGGCACGCCGATCTGGATCAAGAACCGGGCGCGCAGCAAAGTGGAATTGGGACCAAAGAAAGAACGACGCCGCTAAGCTCTGGATTCTTAATGGGTTCTGAGCGTTTCACCCCAATCAAGAGCTCACAATTTTTAAGAGTTTTTTAGCGGAACAATTGTGGCCCCTGATCCGTCATACAGTCATGCTGCAAGAGATTCGCTACGCCTTCCGCATGATCCTTCGCAGTCCGGGTTTTACTGCGATTGCCGCTCTTTCACTGGCGCTGGGGATTGGCGCCAATGCCGCTATTTTCAGCCTGGTAGACGCGCTGCTCTTGCGTCCGATGCCGGTGGCCAATCCCGGCTCGGTGATGGAAGTCAATCTGGACAAGGCCAGCGGTGATATTGGCGGAGTGTCATATCCTGATTACCTCGATTTTCGGGCGGCCACAAAGTCCTTTGACGGCATGGCGGCTTTTGAGTTCACCACCGTCAGCATGGCTCACTCCGCGTCAGAGACGCCGCAGATTCGTCTGGGAACTCTGGTGAGCGACAACTTCTTCTCTATGCTGGGCGTGGAGCCGGCGATGGGACGCGACTTTCGGCCGGAAGAAAATGCACGCGGCGGCAGCCCAGCGGTTGTGCTGGCCTATGCCTTCTGGCAGGACCAGTTCAATGGCGACCGACAGATCATCGGGCAAACCGTGCGCATTTCCGGCATGGATTTCAACGTGGTCGGCATTGCGCCGAAAACCTTCACTGGAATAGACCCGTTTGTCCGTCCGGCCTTCTTTGTGCCGATGCAGTGGGCGCAGCGATTGAATGGAGCTGCCAAAGATCCGCTCGAGGATCGCAATGACTACGGCATTACGGTTGAAGGCCGCCTGAGGAACGGCGTGTCGCACAAACAGGCCCAGGCGGAGATGGCCACTCTATGGAAGGGTTTGCAGCAGCAATACCCGGCGGACGGGCGGAATCGCACCGTGGTAGTGCGGACACAATTGCAGTCGCGCGCTGCCCAGGATTCTCTCGACGCCATCCTGCTGCCCATGCTGATGGGGCTGGCCTCAGTGGTCTTGTTGATTGCCTGCGCCAATGTCGCGAATCTGCTTCTGGGCCGCGCCCGCGGACGCTCACGGGAGATGGCGGTGCGAATTGCCCTGGGCGTAAGCCGGACCAAACTGCTGCGCCAGCTGTTTGCGGAGAATATTCTCTTGTCAATGATTGGCGGACTGCTCGGCCTGGGATTTGCCTACGCCGGCATTCGGTTTTTGCAGACCATTCCGGTCCCTACGGATCTGCCCATCGTGATTGATCCGCAGCTCGATCAGCGGGTGCTGCTCTTCAGCCTGGTTGTTGCGCTGGCCAGCGCCCTGGCCTTCGGTTTGGCGCCCGCGTTTCAAAGCCTGAAAACGGAGCTGGTCCCCGCGCTCAAAAGCACTGACACCAGCATGACCGGCCGGCGGCGTACGCTTGGCCGCAACACATTGGTGATCGCGCAGATCGCCCTTTCCATGGTGCTGCTGGTCAGTGCGGGCATGCTTATGGACGGTTTTCGCAAGTCGCTGACGGCGAACCCCGGATTCCGCACCGATCATTTGATGATGACCGAATTCGATACCTCGCTGGTGCGTTATTCGCCGGAAAAAACCCTCATCTTTTATCGCGATCTCAAGGATCGGGTGCGTTCCGTGCCCGGGGTTGAAGCGGCCACGCTTTCCGCCGTGGCGCAATTCCAGCCGGCACAGTCCCCGCGCATCGTAATTCCTGACGGCTACCAGGCGCCGAAGGGGCAGCCGAACGTATCCCTCTTCAACAACGTGGTGGACGAGAACTATTTTGATGTGATGAGAATCAATATCGTGAGCGGACGCGCGTTCACTGCCGATGACAAAGAGGGCTCGCCGCGCGTAGCCATCGTGAATCAGGAGTTTGCTAAATATTTCTGGCCCGGCCAGGACCCGCTCGGCAAGCGCTTTCGCCTGGATACGGACAAAGGAACGTATGTGCAGGTTGTGGGTGTGGCCAGGAATTCCAAGTACCTGTTCATCAGCGAATCGCAGCAACGCTTCTTCTACCTGCCTTTTGCCCAGGAGCAGAACTCGCGCATGATCCTGCTCACGCAGAGCTCCGGCGATCCGGCGCAGCTGGCTGCGCCGATCAGGAACATCGTTCATGCCATGGATGCGAACGTGCCGATTTACAATGTGCGCACTTTTTCCAACTTCTACGAATTGCGCGCGCTGAACCCTCCGAAGATGATCATGCAGCTGGTGATGACCATGGGACTCATCGGGCTTACGCTGGCGCTTATCGGGACCTATGGGTTGGTTTCTTACTCGGTCGCGCGGCGAACGCGGGAGATTGGTGTGCGAATTGCCATCGGCGCCACCCGCGCGGATGTTTTGAAGTTGATCATGCGCCAGGGCCTGGTGCTGGCGGGAATCGGCGTTGCCGTGGGCGGGCTGGTGAGCGCGGTTGCCGGCAAGGCTCTGGCCGCCGGACTGATTGGCCTGGGCAAGCCGAACCCGGCGACATTCATCGTGGTGCCGATCACGGTGCTGCTGGTGACGATGGCTGCCTGCTGGGCGCCGGCCTGGAGAGCGTCGCGCGTTGATCCCATCAGAGCACTGCGCTTTGAATAAGACGAGTGGCGATGCTCGCCGGTACCGACGAAGTCTGGATTAAACGCAAGGCCACAAACTAACGCACCGGTTGCGTCCCAGCCATCTGCGGCGTAGGAGCCGGTGAAGGGGACTGTGGCCACAGCAGCGCTCCAAGCTTGGGATATCGTCCACCGAAGAAATAAAAAGCATACGAGGCAAAGAATACGGTGAAGGGCGCGATCAGCATCAGGTAAAGACAGGAGAATCCGACTGCTGCCAGCCCACCCGCAAGCACAAACAGGAGCACTGCCACCGCAGTCGCTCCAGCCTTGAGCGCAAAAACGCCCGGCACAACGAGCAATGCGACCGGAATTCCAATGATGAACATCGCCGGCAGCATGGCAACGAACATTCCGAGAGCAAGCGCAATGCTGCCGCCGATGGCAAAAACCACTTTCATGCCGAGATACCCGGCCCATGCGCCCGGCTCTGAAGCAATCACCTTCCACAACACTGACCATGCATCGCCCAGGAGAAGATCGTCCAGCGCCATGATGGGCATAATGAAATCTTTCATCAGCGTGGAGATGACGGCCAAAACAATGCCGGCGGCAACCGCGCCCAGAGCGATGGATGCCATGATCTGAAAGAAAGCCGCGAGCGAATTGTCCTCACTGAACACCCCGCTCTTATATGCATGCCAGAGCGGCAGTCCGATGATCAAGGCGAATGTGGCCAGGGTTACCAGGCGGAATGCAAGCCAGAAACCGAAATAGCGGTTGGCCTGCGACGCATATTGCCGCCAGCCTCGTCCTACCGCCGGCTGGCCGGTGACCACGGAATCGAACAACACAAAGCGAAAGCGGCAGAAAAGATACAAAAAGATGAGCGAGATGACGAGAATCACGGCCAGCACTACCACAATGATATGAAGGTAATCGGCCAGGTGAACGGAGCGCATCGCGCGTTGAATTTCATACCAAGGGTCGCTGGGAAAGTTGCCGCGTGGGACCCCCGCCGGCTGCATTCCGCGGAAGTTCATGTTCCCGCTGAATGTAGCGAGGCCTCCCCCCAGCATTCCGATGAACCCCATCTTGAGCCAGGTGCCCAGGCGGAAGGGCTTGAACAGCATGGTTCCTACTCGTGAAAACGCAGGCCCAAACGCATCAAGAGCAGACAGACGATTCATAAGAACTCCTTGCCGCCGGAACTCCGGCCGCTTCAGCCTGTTGAAGCCATGATGCTAGCTTCTCCAGCGCACTTTCACAAACCATTTTGTGCCTGAGCTTTTTATCGCGAATACGTCGCCGCATGGCTTCATCCAATTGCGGCAACAGGTCGAAAGTGATGTTCGCCGGCTGAAAGCTCCTGGCTTCGGCATGGCAGATGTAATGGACCAGAGAGCCCAGCGCGGTTTCGCGCGGAGGCGGCGTGACCGGATGCCCAAGCGCAAGGTGAGCTGCGTTCATGCCGGCCAGCATTCCCATCGCGATCGATTCCGTGTAGCCCTCCACTCCGGAAATCTGCCCACTCAAGAATACGTTGGGATGCCGCTTTAAGTTCAATCGTTCCGTAAGCAGAGTAGGGGCGTTGATGTAAGTGTTACGGTGAATCTGTCCGTAGCGCAGGAACCTGGCATTTTCGAGCCCAGGTATCAGGCGGAGCACGCGGGCCTGGTCGCCGAACTTCAAATGATTCTGGAAGCCGACCAGATTGTAGGAGTCGGCGCGCAGGTTCTCCTGACGGAGCTGGACCACGGCGTACGGCCATTTGCCGGTCCGGGGATCGTCAAGTCCTACCGGCTTCATGGGTCCAAAGCGCAGGGTGTCGCGTCCGCGCCGCGCGATCTCCTCGATCGGCAGGCAGCCTTCAAAGTAGTTCAGGTTCTCCCAGTCGTGTCCTTCCACCGACTCGGCCGCAACCAGAGCGTCGTAGAACCGGTCATATTCTTCTTTGGTAAATGGACAGTTGATGTAGTCGGCTGTGCCTTTGCCGTATCGCGCGGCCATGTAGACGCGCGACATCTCGATAGAGTCAGCTTCCACGATGGGACTGATGGAATCGTAGAAGAAAAGATGATCGCTGCCGCTCAGGCGTGCAATCTCACGCGAGAGGGCGTCTGAAGTCAGCGGGCCGGTGGCGATGACCGTCAGGCCGTCGTCTTCCCTGATCTCAGTTACCTCCTGGCGGATTACTTCGATTCTGGGTTCGGCTGAGATCGCTTCAGTGACACGAGCGGCAAAGTTTTCCCGATCCACTGCCAGCGCATGGCCGGCTGGAACGCTGGTTTCGTGAGCAATCTGCAGCAGCAGGGAGCCGACGCGCCGCATTTCTTCTTTCAACAGCCAGGGCGCGGTGTTCTCGCTTTCCGACTTGAGCGAGTTGGAGCAGACCAGCTCGGCGAAGTTGCCGGTCTGGTGCGCCGGCGTGGATTTCGCCGGGCGCATCTCGTACAGCTTGACCTCAACGCCGCGGCGGGCACACTGCCACGCGGCTTCACAGCCGGCCAGGCCCGCGCCGATAATCTTTATCCTTGCAGTCACTTCATCCTTGCAGTCACTTCGTCTTTGTTGCCTCAGATACGGCGGCAGTTTTCGCTGCTGCAACGCCGTTGGCCAGGCGCTCCAGCGCTTCGCCGCGCAGCAGCATGGTCTCCCATTCACCGAGCAGTTCGGCTCCGAGCGAATCGTAAAACTTGATCGCCGGCGTGTTCCACTCCAGGACCATCCAGCGCAGGCCGTAGCAGTCCTCTTCCAGCGCAATCTGGGCCAGCGTCTGCAAAAGAGCTTTGCCGATACCTTTGCCGCGCATCTCCGGCAGCACAAAAAGATCTTCCAGGTACAAACCCGGCTGACCACGCCAGGTGGAGTAGTTGTAGTGAAAGAAGGCAAACCCCGCCGGATGGCTGTCCCATTCGGCGATCAGGCAGCGAAATTTTGGTTGCGGACCAAAACCGTCGCGAATGAGCCCTTCTTCGGTAGCGATCACGGCCTGGGGCTCACGTTCGTACTCCGCCAGACCGCGAATAAAGCGGAGCATCAGAGCGGCATCGGCCGGAGTTGCTTTGCGGATGGTTAGCATGCGGGGTCTCTTTTAGAAAGTTACCGCAAAGGACACAACGGACGCAAAGAGTCGAATCATCGCGAAATCGGGCCATCGGGACAATGGATCGGCTGACCCGACGGCTCAGGCCGTCGCTTTGAACTGGGCCAGCGCGTCGTCTTCCGCCTGATAATCAAACTGCGCCAGAGGCCGCACTGGTGGATTCGCCCGCTCCCATTCGATGGTGCGCCGAATGGCTTCGTCACGCGGGATCGACTCGCGATATCCAAGCTCCTTGCGAATGCGCTCTGATGTTGCAACCAGATGTTGCGCGGTGTTGCCGGGCCAGAGTAGATGCTTGGGAGTTCTGTCATGCGGCAGTATGACGAACTCGCCGCTCCAATTTGTGGCCGCAGCGATTTTTTTCGCCCAGTCCAGCTCGCTAAAAAATTCCGCTTCGCACACATTGTAGGTCCGGCCGCCTGCCTGTGGTGAAGTAGCGGCCAGAGCGATTGCGGTAGCGACATTCTCCACATATCCGCGCGGCGTACGCATGGCACCATCGTCATCGGCAAAGATGATTTGCCGGCGACCGTCGTCGATGCGCTTCAAAACAGGATGAAAGCGATGAATGGGATCGCCCGGACCATAGATCATGGGCAGGCGCAACACTGTGCCCGGTAGTTTTGCATCGCTCAACGCCGCTTTTTCCACGGGAATTTTGTCGTACTCATCGTCCACCCAGGGATAGATGAGCTCGCGCATGCGGGCGAGCGCTTCCGGCGGATAGACGTTGCGGCTTGATCTGAGCTCCGAGTCCTCAGTCACCGGCAACTCCTGAAGATCGCCCTTGTCGAACCCGTAAAAAACGCCCCAGGCGCGATAGACGTCCATGCTGCTCAGAGCAACCACGCGGCCAGCGATGCCGCGAAATGTATCCATGAGTTGCATAGCCTGTCGCGCGGAGCTGAGGACGAAGTCGACCACGACATCAAATTTCTGACGGCGAAATTCAGGTTGATGGTCCTGCAGAAACTGGCGGTCGCCAAGAATCTGCTCAGCACCTTCGGGAGCGCGGGTTCTGCCGCGATGAAAGACGGTGACCTGATGCCCGTTTTTGAGCAGTTCAGTCGCCGTGAATGGGCCGATGAAGCCGCTGCCGCCGATGAGAAGAACCTTCATATCCGCTCCGTCTAGTCCACTGTGTCACAGCGGTTCAGCTTCCTGCAACTTTGCTCTTCTTGTCTGACGGCGTGTCGGGATATAGTCGAGTGCAAAATCCATGAAAACCTTCTTAGCAGCACTTTGTTTTCTGTGGGCGGTGCTTGCGCCTGCCGCAGCCCAGGATCGTGACGAGCGCATTCGCTCCTTCGATTCCCGCATCACCGTCAATGAGGACGGGAGCATGCAGGTAAAGGAGACGATTGCAGTCAAGTCAGCCGGGAAGTCGATGGTGCACGGCATCTATCGCGATTTTCCCACCCGCTACAAGAACCGCCTGGGCAACCCCTATTCGGTGCTGTTTGACGTCGTAAGCCTCCAGCTCGACGGGTACACGGAACCCTACCACACCGAGAACCGGAGCAATGGAGTACGCGTCTATTTCGGCAGCTCCGCGTACGCTCTGCAGCCCGGCGAGCACACGTACGAATTTGAGTATCGCACCGACCGCCAGCTCGGCTTCTTTGCCGATCACGACGAGCTTTACTGGAACGTGACCGGAAACGGATGGCAATTTCCCATCGACGTCGCGACCGCGACCGTGGTGCTGCCCCAGAACGTGCGCAGCCAGGTGAGTGATCTTGAGGGATACACCGGGTACGAAGGAGCCAAAGGGCAGGAATACACCGCGAGCCGCGATGATGACGGCAATCCCATATTTCGTGCCATTCATCTCGCGTCAAGCCAGGGGCTGACCATTCTGGTGGAGTGGCCGAAGGGCTTTGTAGCCGAGCCCACGGCCGCTCAGAAGCGCGCCTGGTTCATCCAGGACCACAAGGCGGAAATCCTGGGAATTGGCGGTTTGTGCGTTGCCCTTCTTTACTACCTGATTGTCTGGGTCAAAGTGGGGCGCGACCCCACGCCAGGAAGCATCATGCCCTTGTACGAGCCGCCGAACGGTATGTCGCCCGCGGCGGTCCGTTTCCTGGAGCGCATGGGTTTTGACGAAAAGGGTTTCACCTGCGCGATCATCGGGCTGGCGGCCAAAGGCTACCTCAGGATCGAGCAGGATGAGTCGAAGACCTATAAGCTGCTGCGCCAAGGTAAAGCGCCTAATGAGAGCGGCCTCACCGCAGACGAGAAGGCGCTGGCAAAAATTCTTTTCGAAGACAGCGGCACGCTGACGCTCACCAACGCAAAGCATACGCTGCTGAGCCGAGCCAAGAAGGCAATAGAGAATACGCTGCACGCCACAACGGAGACGGGCTATTTCCGGACCAACGGCCGCTATGTCTGGCCTGGCGCCCTTGTCTCTCTGGCTGCGATTGCCGCGATGGTTGTGACGCGCGGCGGCTCGCAACTGGCCATTGCGCTCTTTATGTCCGTCTGGCTCACGGGATGGAGCTTTGGCGTCTACGCGCTGTTGAGCAGCGTGGTCCGAGCCTGGCGCAGCGGGCGCAGCGAAGGCGTGCTGGGCTACGGCCAGGCCGGATTCCTGACTTTATTCAGCATTCCGTTCGTTGGCGGTGAATGCCTTGGAATCGGTTTCCTGCTTTGGGCAACCGGGGTTGTTGCAGCAGTGATCATCGCAAGCGCAATGTTCATGAACGTTCTCTTCCATCATCTGCTGAAAGCACCGACATTAGCAGGCAGAGCGCTGATGGACCGAGTAGAAGGCTTCAGGATGTTCCTGAAGGCAGTGGATGCCGATCGCCTGCAGACCATGGCGCCGCCAAACAAGACTCCCGAGCTGTTCGAACGGTTTCTGCCGTATGCGCTGGCGCTAGGAGTGGAGCAAGCCTGGGCCAACCAGTTTTCTGATGTGCTGGCACAGGCAGCAGCGGCCGGCGGCTCAAGCAGAGGCTATTCACCTTCGTGGTATTCGGGCTTTAACACAGCAACTTTCTCAGCATCATCGTTTACCTCCAGCTTCGGCAGCTCGTTTTCAAGCGCGGTCTCTTCATCGTCTACGGCACCGGGCTCATCGTCAGGTGGAGGCGGGGGTGGGTCTTCAGGTGGTGGGGGCGGCGGTGGAGGGGGAGGCGGATGGTAAGAAAACAGTATTTAGTACTTAGTATTTAGTATTTGGTACTTGGCCACAAGCTCGCGACTGTATGGCCGCTCTCGGAAACGGCGGTCCGAACATGGATGCCATATACCAAATTGTTTATCTATCAGCGCGAGCCCGGCTACGCGGCGAGCGGCGTACAACAGGAGCATAACAAAATTACCAGGTAGACGAACTCTGGGCGGTTTGGAGCGCAGCGACATTTAAATGATGATGCGCTCATCGCCCACGCGGCGCGTGACACGCTGCTGGTCAAGATATTCCAGCAGCGGAATGGCGTATTTGCGCGTGACACCGATCAGGTCTTTGAACGTCGGAACATCGATTTTAGCGGTCTTGGTTTTCTGGGTTGCCATGAGCTGCCGCAGGCCTTCCAGCGCCGTGTGATGGAAGACCAGATCATCCGTCAGTTTGACCAGCACGCGATCGCGCAGCAGAAGCGTGACCAGCTTCTGAGCACGCGCTTTATCAATCGGCAGCTTGTCCAGGACTTCCTTCATGAGCGGGACTTTGAGTCCGGCTGAAGCGAAGGCTCGCTCAATTTGCTCCTTGGCCTTGGCTTCTTCATCTTTCAGCTCAACGCCCCGGCCGGCCAGCCGCACCTGCTCACCCGCGGTCTCAACCTTCTTTTCGCGCACGAGTTGGGCCAGCAAAGCTTCCATGACGGGCTGATGAAGGCCAAGTTTTGCCCGCAACTCTTCCTTGCTCATGCCCCCAACCAGCGGGTTGGCTTTGTGAAACGCTTCCAGCGTAGCCACAAGCTTTTGCGTTGCCTTCAATGCCGCGTCGGTTGCCAGCAAGAAGTCGCCTACCTGGATCACCTGTTTCTGTTGCACCAGGGCGGAAACCATCGGCTGCAGGACTGTAGGCTTCAATCCGGTTTCGCGCACCGCCGCCGCCAGTGACAGGGCTTCATGCCCGCGCCGGGCGATTCGCGCCAGCAGCGCCTCCTGCCTCGAGCCTGAGAGCTGGGTTTCGAGAAAAACCTGGAGTGCTTCGGGCTTTGGCCGGGGCAGCGGAAAGGCATCCAGCACCACGGCGCCGCCAATCGTCACAACCGGAGAAAATTGCCGCAGGATCGCGTGGTCTCCGGGCAGGAGCAGCAATGGCTCGGCAGTGCGTAGCTGCGCGAAAGCGGCGCCGCCGGGCTTGAGCTCGTTCACCCCGCGCAGGGTTACCTCGGCAATCGTCTCCGAGGTGAACGCGTGCAGATGGACACGCGCACGGTTCTTGAGCGGCTTGGCGTCTTTGAGCAATGAGAGCTGAACCTCAAATCTCTGCGTGCTTTCAAACGCTCCGGGCGCGGTAAGGGTCATGCCTCGGGCAAGTTCTTCCAGTTGCACTCCGGCCAGGTTGAGCGCGGTGCGTTGTCCGGCGATCGCCTGCTCCGTCATCGCACCATGCACTTGCACGCCCCGAACACGAACCCGCCTGTGCGCCGGAAAAACCTCGACTTCCTCTTCTTTTTTAATCTTGCCTGCAATCAGTGTGCCCGTCACCACTGCGCCAAAGCCCTTCATGACGAAGACCCGGTCAATCGGCAGGCGGAAGAGCGCTTCGGTATCGCGCGCGGGAACTTCGGCAGCAAGACGTGTGATCTCGCGTTTCAGTTCATCCAGACCAGTTCCTTTGAGTGAACTCACAGCAACCACGGGCGACCGGCTGACGTCGAGAAATGAGCCGCGTACAAAATCTTCAATCTCCATGCGAACAACGCTCAGCGTATCTTCATCGACCAGGTCGGCTTTGGTGATCACGGTGATGCCGCGCGGGATGGAAAGCAGACGGCAAATCTCAAAGTGCTCGCGGGTTTGTGGCTTGATGGATTCGTCGGCGGCGATGACCATCAGCACCAGGTCCATGCCACCGACGCCTGCCAGCATGTTGCGGACGAAGCGCTCGTGGCCCGGAACGTCTATGAAACCAAGCCGGAGCTTGGTTTCGTTATGTCGCTCCGCTCCAAGCCGCTGGCGATTCTCGTCGCTTAGAGCTTCTTGTGCTCTTGTTGCAGGGCGGCTCGGCGCGTGATCGGCCTCGCCGCCCTTACCGCTCCTCTGCGAATCACTAGGCATCGGCAATTCCAGGTGGGCGAAGCCGAGATCGATGGTGATGCCACGGCGCTTCTCTTCTTCCAGGCGATCGGCGTCGATGCCGGTGAGGGCTTTGACCAGCGCGGTCTTGCCGTGGTCGATGTGGCCGGCGGTACCGATGATGATGGATTTCATTTGTTTCTGTCGCTCCGCTCCACACCGCTCAAGGTCCTTCTCGCCTCGACTCCATCCTGCTCCTGACCCCGCCGCGTGGTCGGGCTCGCGGCCGGTTCTAAACAGGTCATCATTCCGAAGTCCGTCAATGAGCCGGTCTTCCCGGCTCTAGATTTCCCAATCACCCGATCTCCCGATGGCCAGATCGCCCGATTTCCCACCCCTCCCTGCTCCATCCCCGAAAAATAAGGACTTACACGATTCATCCCCGGCGATACCCTTTCGATCCCCGGCCCTGCCCCACTCGGACCGGTGTTTTTGTCCCGCTGCATATGCATATAAACATATGAAAATAAATGAGTTACTTTAACATAGACCGTTTACCCAGTCAAGGTTTTTCAGACGGAGCCCCGGAGGGGCGGCACGGCTTTTTGTGGTGTGCCTATCGTTCAAGCTCCGGTCCAAAAAAACAAGTTGTCAGGGCACGACTTCAGTCGTGCCACAAAAACGAGAAAAATAATAATTCCTTGCGCCGCAGGCTGCTGCGCAGCGCAGCGGAGCACCTCAAAAAACTAACCCGCCTTTCGGCGGGTCCGGTGGGCGTAACTTATTCATCGCTTTTTTCGTTTGCGTTTTTTCGCCAGTTCCTTTTTTCGTTCTGCTGCTTCAATGAAGACGTCGGCCGGATCCCGCATTTGCTTCTCGTAGGTTTGCCGCACCTTGCCAAAGCGGTACCAATCTTCCATTTCCCGATCGCGCAAGTGCTCGAGGACGTCAGAGTTTATCTCCGCCTGCAACTCGCGGGTGAAACCGCTGAACAGCCGGTTGTATTTTTGGGTGATGATCCCGGCCTGCTGAATTTCCTGGATGTGATGCACGATTCCGGCAAAGGCCGAGTTGATGGTCGACAGGCTTTCGTAGATATCCATCTTTTGAGTAACATCAAGAACAGCCATAGGTCGCCTTTCTTAGGAAGGTGATTTGCGGTTAGGGCTGCGTTCGTGCGCTTACACGAACGCGGCCCGACTTTTTTCTTACATGAATCGCAGCGGCAAATGGAAGCAGAAAAGTTAGATATTTGCTGAACATTATGAGGTTCTTGTACCGCCCCTCCGGGGCTCTTCATCTCTTTGAACTTTACCCAGCCTTACGGCTTCGCATTCGTTCGCCTCAGGCTGGGCTGGGCGCGCTCAATCGCGCGCTTCCGCCCCTTCGGGGCTCCGGTTTGGACGAATTTTCGGAGCATGGCCGCCACCGTAAGAGCTTATGTCGCCGCACAAACCATGCGAAAATAGAAATACTGCCATGCCCACCACACAACTTACCGCCATTACGCCCGAGGTCATCGCCGAGCACGGCATCACGCCGCAGGAGTACGAGAAGATCAAGAGCGCGCTAGGCCGTGAGCCGTCGCTCACGGAGCTGGGCATCTTCAGCGTGATGTGGAGCGAGCACTGCTCGTATAAGTCGTCGCGCGTGCATCTGAAGCGGCTTCCCACGCGCAGCCAGCTGGTGGTGCAAGGGCCGGGCGAGAACGCGGGCATTATCGACATTGGCGACGGCTGGGCTTGCGCCTTCAAGATCGAATCGCACAATCACCCGTCATTCATTGAGCCATTTCAGGGCGCAGCCACCGGCGTTGGCGGCATTCTGCGCGACATCTTCACCATGGGCGCGCGTCCGCTGGCGGTGATGGATTCGCTGAGGTTTGGGCCGATCACTGCCAATGGCAAAACGGACAAAGCAACGATGCATAAGAACCATTCGGTTCTGGAAGGCGTAGTCAGCGGGATCGCCTCTTACGGCAACTGCTTTGGTGTGCCGAACCTTGGCGGTGAAACCAAGTTCGAACCGTGTTATTCAGGGAATCCGCTGGTGAATGCCTTTGCGCTGGGGCTGGTGCGGCGCGATCAGATTTTTTACGCCAAAGCCGCCGGAGAAGGAAACCCGGTGATCTACGTGGGCGCCAAGACCGGGCGAGACGGCATTCATGGCGCAACCATGGCGAGTGAAGAGTTCAGTGAGGGATCGGAACAGAAGCGGCCGAACGTGCAGGTGGGCGATCCGTTCCTGGAGAAGCTGTTGCTGGAAGCCTGCCTGGAAGCCATGCACACGGGCGCTGTAGTCGGAATTCAAGACATGGGCGCCGCCGGGCTCACCTGCTCCACCTGCGAGATGGGCGGACGCGGCGGCGTTGGCCTTGAGATCGAATTGGACCGGGTACCCCAGCGCGAAACCGGCATGAACGCTTACGAGATCATGCTCAGCGAATCGCAGGAGCGGATGCTGCTGGTAGCGGAGAGCGGCCGCGAACAGGAAGTTCTGAACGTGTTTGAGAAGTGGGGACTGGACGCCGTGATTGTTGGCCGCGTGACCAGCGGCAGCCGGTTGCGCGTGCTGGAGCATGGCAAGCTGGTGGCGGATATCCCCAATGATGCGCTTACCGACGATGCGCCTTTATACAACCGGCCGATGGAACCGTGGAGCGCGCCGGTTTCTCGGACTAAACCAGCCAGCATTCAGTGGAACGCTTCGATGGATTTCACTGAGAATCTCAAGCATCTTTTGGCGGCCGCCAACATCTGCTCGAAGCGCTGGATCTTCGAGCAATATGACTCCATGGTGCAATCGAACACGGTGGAAGGCCCAGGCGCAGACGCGGGATTGATGCGTATTAAAGGCTCGAAGCGCGCTTTGGCCATGGCCCTGGATGGAAATGGGCGCTGGTGCTGGCTTGATCCCAAGCTGGGCGCGATGCATGCCGTTGCCGAAGCAGCACGCAACGTTTCCTGTACCGGCGCAACCCCGGTGGCCGCAACCAACTGCCTGAACTTTGGCAACCCGGAAAAGCCACCCATCATGTGGCAGTTCTCTCAAGTAGTGGACGGTCTCAACGAAGCTTGCACGACTCTGGAAACGCCGATCACCGGCGGCAACGTGAGCCTCTACAACGAAACCCTGGGCGAGGGCATTTATCCCACGCCGGTGGTTGGAGTGGTTGGAATTCTGGAGAACGTGGATGATGCCATGACCTTTCACTTTCGCGAGTCAGGACGCGAGGTGGTTCTGTTGAGCTCCGGCTCCTCCTCGAATCCCGCACAGGCAGAAGCGGAGTTTGGCTCTTCGGAATACGCCAGGGAGATCATCGGCCAGATTTGGGGTGTGCCGCCGACGCTCGATCTGAAGCAGGAAGCAGCACTACAGAAGTGCCTGCGTGAACTGATCCAGGGCTATGCTATCGAATCGGCGCATGACTGCTCGGATGGCGGCTTGGCCGTAGCGCTGGCGGAATCCGGTTTTCCCAAGGGCATCGGAGCTGCGATCGACCTTAAGTCCAATGGTATCTTCGCCGAAGGCTTGCTGTTCGCAGAAGACGCGGGCCGCGTGGTGATTACTTGCGACCCGAAAAAGGTCTTGGACATCAAACAAATAGCGCTAAAATGGGGCGTACGGGCGGACCAGATCGGACGCACTGTTCCTGAAAAACTAGAGATTCGTATCGACGGCAAGCAGGCAGTCTCGGCGAAAGTGTCGGAACTGAGGCGCGTGTGGGATACATCGCTCAAGCAGGCTTTGCATGCGGACGCGCCGGAGCACCTGGTACCGGAGATACTGCAGAAGAGCTAAAGCTCTGGCAATTAGCAACTGGCAATCAGCAATTAGCCAAACCAGGAAGGCACAAGGTCCCTCACTCCTGTTCGGCGGCTGATTTGCCCATTCACACCAAAATCGGGCGTGAATGGGGGCCCGACAGCGCCGCCTCATGAAACGGAGTTCGGGATGACGAGATTGTGAAGGAAGCCGCGAGGCTGGCTTGCGTGGCGAGCGGCGTACGAGAAGTGCAGAAGGCAATTTAACTGGAAGATGAACCCCTAGCGGTTTGGAGCATAGCGACAAAATGGTGGACAAATTCAAGGACGAATGTGGAGTGGTAGCGGTACATAACCACCGCGAGGCTTCCACGCTGGCCTATCTCGGTCTGCATCAATTGCAACATCGCGGGCAGGAGTCGGCAGGCGTTGTCTCGTCGAACGGCGAGCGCCTCTTCGTCCACAAAGCCATGGGCGAGGTCGCCGAGATCTTTACCACTGAAGTCCTGAACCGTCTCCCGGGTACCCTGGCGATTGGCCACACGCGTTACTCCACGGCCGGCGATTCCGCCGTTCTCAACGCGCAGCCCATCATGGTGGATTGCAACAAGGGCATGATTGCCATTGCGCACAACGGCAATCTCGTCAATGCCAATGAGATCCGCCACCGTCTGGAGACGCAGGGATCTATTTTCCAGACCACCAGCGATACCGAGGTCATCGTTCATCTGATCGCGCAATCCAAGGAGCAGACGCTGCCGGAAGCGGTGTGCGACGCCCTGCGCCGGATTGAAGGCGCGTTTTCACTGGTCATGATGACGCGCGACCGCGTCTTTGCCATCCGCGATCCACGCGGCTTCCGTCCGCTTTCCATGGGGCGTATTCCTAACGCGGGCGGTGAGGGCCGCGACACGATGGTGTTTGCTTCGGAAACCTGTGCGTTTGACCTGATCGGTGCTGTCTATGAACGCGATGTGAAGCCGGGCGAGATGGTAGTGGTCGGCCCGGAAGGAACCTATTCGCGCTTCTTTGCTTCAGAGATGAAGCAGTCTGCCTGCATCTTTGAGCATGTATATTTTTCCCGGCCGGATAGCGTGGTGTTCGGCCGGTCAGTTCAGGCCAGCCGCGAAGCAATGGGGCGCCAGTTAGCGAAGGAATCTCCTGTGGAAGCTGACCTGGTGGTTCCTGTGCCTGACTCGGGCGTGGCTGCGGCGCTGGGGTATTCATCCGAATCGCTGCTGCCCTTCCGCTTCGGGCTGATTCGTAACCACTACATCGGACGGACGTTCATTGAGCCGGAGCAGCGTGTGCGCGACTTCGGAGTCAAGCTCAAGCTCAATCCTATTCGCAGCCTGCTGGCCGGAAAGCGGGTGATCCTGGTGGATGATTCGATTGTTCGCGGCACCACCAGCCGGAAGATCGTGCGCATGGTACGCGACGCCGGAGCCAAGGAAGTCCACATGCGGATTTCCTGTCCGCCGACTATTTCGCCCTGCTACTACGGCGTGGATACACCATCCAAGAACCAGCTCATCGGCGCCAACAAGTCGGTGGAAGAAATCCGCGACTATATCGGCGCGGATACGCTCGCTTATCTCTCCCTGGAAGGGTTGCGCGCGGCCTGTGCCGAAGGCGAAAAAACAACCTATTGCACCTCCTGCTACACCGGCATCTATCCTACAGAGTTCGTTCCACTGGATCAGATTCAACCGATGGTGATAGAAAAAAAGGTGTAAGTCTGCCAGGCTCTCCGGTCCGAATCGAGGCTATTCGTGGAAAGCAACGTCTGCTACATGACCGATCCTGAGGAGATGCTGGAAGCCTCGCAGCGTGGCGACGTTGACAAGGTTCGCCAACTCCTCTCTCTTGATTCCACACTGGTGAACGCCAGGGGCGCGTATGACAAGACGCCGCTGCATTGGGCGGCGGAGAAAAATTACCGCGAGCTGGCGGAGTTGCTGGTAAAGTCCGGCGCCAAAATCGACATAGAAGTGACCTGGGGCATGACGCCGCTGCAATGGGCCGCCAACATGGGCAGCCGCGAGGTTGCAGACGTTCTGCTGGCTCATGGCGCGCAACCGCAGTTGAACATGTGGAGCGCGGCCGGGCTGGGCATGCTGGATGTCGTGAAATCGTTCTGGGATTCACCCACCACGCTCAAAGCCGGAGCAGGTCAAACACGATCCCGAGATCTCGGCAACGGCAAGTGGGGCAAAGCGCCTGCACCGGAGGGCTACACAGAGCTGGTTTCAGAAGCGTTTTATATCGCCGGCCGTAACGGGCATGTGAAGGTGTCGCGCTTCCTTTTGGAGAAAGGCGCCGACATCAATTGTCGCGGCTTTTTCGGAGCGGCTGCATTGCATTGGGCCGCCATCAACGGTCACAAACCGATGGTCGAATTTCTGCTCGCCCACGGGGCCGACCTTAGCTTGCATGACACTCAATTCAATTCCACTCCGCTAGGCTGGGCGCTCGAGGGAAAGCAGGAGGAGATTGCCCAGTTGATTCAGGCCAAGGGTGGAAAACGCTAGGGGTACCTTCGTTCTGAGAGGGTAAAAAGCCCTTATTTTTCCACTGGCATAAGCCAATTCTTTGCGACTACAATACCCACGTTTGCATCTCATTCGATGACAGGCGGTATCGGGGTTCCCGAACTGTACTGGAGGCAAAATGAGTATCACCTCGTTTTCCGGGGGGCAGCCTTTGGGCGCCCAACCGACTACATTCCGGCGCAAGATCACTTCCACAACAATCCAGGAAAAGAAGCAGCGGCATGAGCCGATCACCTGCCTGACTGCCTATGACTACGCTACGGCACGGTTGGTGGACCAGGCAGGAATTGACATGATCCTGGTGGGCGATTCGCTGGCCCAGGTGGTGCTGGGTTATGACAATACCCTGCCCGTAACCATGGATGAAATGCTCCATCACACGCGGGCAGTGCGGCGCGCGGTACGCTCGGCGATGCTGATTGCCGACATGCCCTTTGGCGCCTACCACGAAGATGAAAAAGTGGGCGTGCACAACGCAGTACGTTTTGTGAAAGAAGCTGGCGCGGAAGCGGTAAAGCTTGAAGGCGGAGCGCAACGGGTCGGGCTGATCCGCCGCGTGCTTGACGCGGAAGTGCCGGTGATGGGGCATATCGGATTGACGCCACAGTCTCTGCACAAGATGGGCGGCTACAAAGTTCAGGGCAAGGATTTTTCAGGGATTGAGCGCCTGGTAAAAGATGCCGTGGCTCTGGATCGCGCCGGGGTGTTTTCGATTGTCCTGGAAGGTGTGCCGCGCGAAGTTGCCGCCATGATCACCCGCGAAGTCAGCGCGCCGACGATCGGCATTGGCGCCGGCCCCGATTGCGACGGCCAGGTGCTGGTGTTTCATGACATCGTCAACCTCACCTTCGCCGAGCCGGCCAAGTTTGTCCGCCGCTACGGCGACGCCGCGGCTCTGATCTCAAGCGCCGTCGAGCAGTTCAAGACTGACGTTGAGAGCGGCAGCTATCCTTCTGACGCTGAGTCTTACCATCTGCCGAAAGAGACTCGCGCTGAGCTGGAAACGATTTTGCGCCGCAAAGAGATGAAGGCGTACTCGAGATAGCCAGTACTTGGTATTTAGTACTTAGTAGTTGGCAGGAAAACGTCTTCTATGCAGATGCGCGTGCCTGTGGCGAGACACTAAATACTAATTACTAACTACTAATTACTGCTCCCCACATGCTCATCCTGACCTCCGCAGCGGAAGTGACGGCCGTAAGCAGAGAAGCGCATCGTGCCGGCAAACGCGTCGGCTTCGTGCCTACCATGGGTGCGCTGCATCAAGGACACCTCTCCCTGGTGCGGACGGCGCGGGCCCAATGTGACGTGGTGATCGCCTCAGTCTTTGTGAATCCCAAGCAGTTCGGCCCGGCAGAAGACTTCTCCAAGTATCCGCGCGATCCCGAGCACGATGCGGCGATGCTGGCCGCGGAGAAAACAGATTATCTGTTTCTCCCGTCGACCGAGGAAATGTATCCTGCCGGCGCCGAATCATGGGTCACTGTCGAAACCCTGGGTGAAAAAATGGACGGCCGCTCGCGGCCCGGACATTTTCGTGGCGTTACGACAGTGGTGGCGAAATTGTTCAACATCGTGCAGCCGGACTTTGCCTTCTTTGGTCAAAAAGACGCGGCGCAGGTGGCCATTGTCAGCAAGATGGCCCACGACCTGAACTTTGATGTACGAATCGTCGTCTGCCCCATTGTCCGCGAAGCTGACGGGCTGGCCATGAGTTCACGCAACGCATATTTGAATCCCGAGCAGCGCAAGCAGGCGCTGGTTTTGTACCGCTCCCTGATGCGCGTCCAGAATTTGGTGGATCGCGGAGAAACAAGCGCTGCACGCCTTCTGGTGGCCGGCACGCAGGTCATGGCGGAAGAACCGGCGGTCAAGCTCGACTACTTTGAGATCGTGGACCGCAAAACCTTGGATCCTGTCAGCGACGTCTCCGCGGGAGCGCTGGTGGCCGTGGCGGCTTACGTGGGCAGCACGCGGCTGATCGATAACCTTGTGGTCACGGGAAAAGGACAGACGAGATTTCCACAATGATGCGCGTTTATCCGCGCGACACAAAGCCATTTCCGGCGATGAGATACCGCAGCGGCATCTCTGCCGACTTGGTTATGCCGATGCGCGGAGTGACCCCCACTTCGCCGACTTTGAAGCCGTCATCCATCACCTGCAGATCAGAGCGTTGCGAGACCATATCTTTGCCGTCATCGCGCGGGCGCGTGATGCCCAGAGCTTCGCATAAGCGCCCGGGGCCGCTGGTAAGCTTGCGGAAGTCGCGCGGCGAAATCAGCTCCATGTCCGGCACCTGGCGCGCCCGAGCCATTTCGCGCACGCCGGCCACCGGTTCCAGAGCACGGATCAACACGCAGCCGGCTACGCCCCGCGGCAGGCAGGAAATGTTCAGGCAGTAATGCATTCCATAGATGAAGTAAACATAGGCGTGGCCGGGCTCGCCCCACAGTACGGCATTGCGCTCGGTCTGGCCTGCGGCGGCGTGCGCCGCCAGATCGCCCACTCCAAGGTAGGCCTCCACTTCCACCACACGCCCGGCTCGCTTTTTGCCGTCTTCCGTTCGGACAATCACTTTTCCCAGCAGGTTGCGCGCAACGATCCGCGGATCGCGATTGAAGAACGCGCGGCGTACGAGTTTTTGAGACTTGATCATGGCTCAGACGGGCCGCGATTGTACGTAAGCAAAACGTTCCTTGAGTCGCAGGAACGGGCTCTCCAGCCAGCGATACGAGAGTACAGCCAGCACAATCGTCAATGCCAGGCCGATGACGGATTGAGCGATCACCTGCAGGGGAGTTGCCGCGGGAAGCAGGCGCATCGCGCAGAAGTGTGCGAACTCATGCAGCACATACAGTCCGTAAGAAATCTTCCCGAGGTACAAAAGCCGTTTGTTGCGCAAAAAAGGATTCTGCGCTCCCATCACAGAGAGCAGGATGGCTGCACTGGCCACGGCGGTCAGAAAATGGCCCACCGCGGACTGCCAGGTGCAGAGTCTTGACGGATAAAGACAGACCGTAAACCAGAACGTCGCGATCCACGCAGCCACGCCTCCGCTGAGCAACGCAAACCGTTGCCGGCGCGAAAATGCGGGCAATCTATTCTTGAATAGTGCCATCAAAATCCCCAGCGCGATGGGATCAAGCCGCGTAAACGTGTTGTATTCCATGGCCTGTGCAGGCGCACCTGCGAGCACCAGGGCAATCCGCCATACGTTGGCAACCAGCAGCAGAGCAACGGCCCCCGCCGCTATGGCGCGAACGGTAGCCTTACGCAAAGCCAGCGGCCAGGCCAGGTAGAACTGCTCCTCGATTGAGACGGTCCACAGCGGAATCGCAAATGACGCAGGCAAGCCGTAAAAAACGTAGATCCAGTTTCCCGCCAGCAGCGTGTAGCCGGCGATATAGCGCAGCGGAAGGTTCTGTCCCGGCAGCAGCAGGGCGGCAATCGACGCGAACGCAACAAATCCCAGATATAAGGGCCATATGCGCAGAATGCGCCGGATATAAAAGCTGCGCAAATCGAGCGCGCCTGTGGTCTCCCGCTCGCGCAGCAACAGGCTTGTGATCAGATAAGAGCTCAGCGCGAAGAACAAATCCACGCCGTAAGCGCCCGCTCCGAACGTGGATATCAGAAACGTACTCAGCCGCGAAGGAAAGCCCGCAGCGGCGTAGAAGTCTATGCTCCGCGGCGCAGCATGAAAAACAAACACCCCAAGGAAGGCAAAAAATCTCAGGACATCGAGTTCCGGAGAATAAAAGCGCGCAGCCCGCGAAGTTGCAGCGCTAACACCCTGAGTTGGCGCAATTACAGTGCTCATGCGTCAGGGTTTCGCGCTTGCTTTCTGAGTAGTGCCCGAATGCGCTACCTGCTGTTGCTTGCTTCGAATCCACTGGTTCACATTTTGTCCCAGGATGTCGAGCGGCAATGGCCCCGAGCCGAGCACCACGTCATGAAATTCCTTCAAATCGAATTTCTCCCCCAACTGCTGGCGCGCATGCGCGCGCAGCTCTTTGATCTTCAACTCGCCAATCTTGTAAGCCAGCGCTTGCCCTGGCCAGGCGATGTAGCGATCAATCTCATTCGTCACATCCAGTTCATGTTTGGGACAATTCTCCATGAAGTATCGAATCGCCTGATCGCGCGTCCAGTGCTTGACATGCATGCCGGTATCCACCACCAGCCGGACAGCGCGCCACATCTCATAGCTGAGTTGGCCGAACTTGGAGTAAGGATCGCTGTAGAGGCCCATATCTTCGCCCAGCGACTCCGCGTAGAGACCCCAGCCTTCCACAAAGGCCGTGTATTCGCCATAGCGGCGGAATTTCGGCATTTCTCCCAATTCATGCGCGCGAGCGATCTGAAGATGGTGTCCTGGCACCGATTCATGCAGCGAAAGCGCCGTCATTTCCCACTTGGGCCGGGCATCAGGTTTATAAAGATTAACGAAGTAGGTGCCGGCGCGGGATCCATCTGCAGCGCCCGGACGGTAGTAAGCGGCGGTAGTGTCCGGCGCTACTGCGGCCGGAATGGCCTCCACGCCATAAGGCTCGCGTGGCAGGGTGCGAAACACCTTCACCAGGTTCGGATCAATGGTCTTGGCCAGCGCCTTGTAGGCCTCAAAGAGATCTTCCGGCGTCTTGTAAAAGAACTGGGGATCGGTGCGCAGGAACTTGAAGAACTCGTCGCGCGAACCTTTGAAGCCGGTCTGCTGCATCACCTGGTCCATCTCGCGATTGATCCTCGCCACCTCCCGCAAGCCGGTTTGATGAACTTCTTCCGGGGTCATCGTGGTTGTGGTGTAGTGGCGGATCATTTGGGCATAAAGCTCGTCGCCATGCGGAAGCTGCCATGCACCCACCTGGTCATAGCAGGCGGGGAGGTATTCGCTCACAAAAACCTGTTTCAATTTGGCATACGCGGGTACAATCTGCTGCTCTACTGCCTGTTTCGCCTCCTGCTGGAGCCGTTGCTGATCGGCCGGAGAGATGGCGCCGGGAAAATGGAGAAACGGTTTGTAGAAACCGCTTTGCGTCGGATCGGAGACGATCTGCTTGTCAATCTGGCCGGGAATCCGCTCCATGATGACTTTAGGATGGACCATCCGCTCGCGGATTCCTTCCCGCAGCAGAGCGGTGAAGCGATCCAAATACTGCGGTACGGCATGCATGCGCGCCAGCCAGTCTTCGTAATCCTTTAGGGTGTCAAAGCGCAACGCATCACCCAGGGTATCGCTCGTCTGGGGACCTTCCCGCTGATTGAACGACATCAGATACCAGTGAAACTCGTACTGCGCCAGACGGTCCTGATAGCGCTTTTGGAAAAGCTCGTAATTGAGCTGGTCGGTCTTGTTCAGCCTGCTGCGATCGATCTTCGCGAGTTGCGCCAGCACCTCCTGGTTATGCTGGTTGCGTCGGGCATAGGCTTCCGGACTCATATCTTCCCAGGCGGTATTCCAGCGCCTGTCGCCCAGTTCTGACGCTCGCTCAGGGTCCTGCTGCATGTCATAGTCCCAGGCCGAAGCAAAGAGATCATGCAGCTGGCTGGAGCTGCTCTTGGTTTGAGCGGCCAGAGTGTGCGCGCCGGCGCCGATCATGCATAGGAGTACGAAAGGCCAAACCCTCATTTAGTTCCTCCGTTTCAGCGGAAAGTGTATAGCAGAATGCATGTGACGTTACAATCCAGGGGGCAGCAGTTCACCAGTCGCTCACACGTTGACGCCCGGACTGGAACGTCCTTGCAAAAACGCATCTGAAGGGGAGACGTTTTATGAAGTTTCGCATATCTCTTGTGCTGGCGCTCCTGATGGCTTCTCTCGGAGCCGGCGCCACAACGATTCCAGCCGGTAGCCACGCTACCGTCCGGCTCAATAACTCTTTGAGCTCCGCAACCGCCAATAAGGGCCAGAGCTGGCATGGAATCCTGACCAGCGACATCATCGTTCATGGCAAAAAGGTCGCAAAAGCCGGCGATCCGGTGAGGGGCAAAGTTACTTATGTGAACCGCAGTGGACGCCTGCATAAGCCCGGAGCGCTTTCTCTGCGTCTGACTTCCATCAATGGCGAAACCGTTTATAGTTCGCGCGTGAGCCGCGAAGGCAAAAGCCATACCAAGAGCAACGTGACCAAGATCGGCGGCGGAGCCGCTGCCGGCGCTCTGATTGGCGGCCTGGCGGGCGGAGGTAAAGGTGCAGCGATCGGCACCGTCGCCGGAGCAGGCGCCGGTACCGGGGTGGCCGCTGCCACAGGGAAAGAAGAGGTCTCAATCCCGGCGGAAAGCGTCCTGACCTTCACGATCACCGGGTCAAAATAGGCCCGATCCATCGACCCAAACTTCAGCCGGCGCTGCTTTTGATCGAGCCGCGCTGGCTTTTCTTTTTATTTCAAAGCTGCCAGCACCGCGGTTGCATGCTCGTCAGGCTTTACCCCGTTGATGATCGCGCTGATCTTGCCTTCCGGGCTGATCACGAACGTCGTCCGGTCAATTCCCATGTACTTGCGGCCATAGAGGCTTTTTTCCTTGAGCACGCCGAACTTCTTGGCGACCGCCTTGTCCTCATCTGCCAGAAGCGAGTAAGGAAGGTCATGCTTCTCTTTGAATTTCTTCTGGGCCGAGGGCTTGTCTCCGGAAATGCCGAGCACAATGGCTCCGGCTCGCTGAATCTTCTGGAATGCGTCGCGGAACCCGCACGCCTCCAGCGTTCAACCCGGGGTATTGGCCTTGGGATAAAAGAACAGGACCAGGTTCTTGCCGCGATAGTCTTTTAAAGCTACCGGCCGGCCTTCTTCATTGGCAAGAGAGAACTCAGGGGCTTTATCATTAACTTGCATGGATTTTCCGTGTTTACAGGATCAATGAATTTATATAGCAGAAGAAGTTTCCTGGCCAGCGTGTGTCTGCTGGCTTTCGCGTTCACCACTGCCACCATCGCGGCTCAGCGCCGGGCCGTGCACAAGCTCCGCGCCACCGCTGTGCTTGAGGTCACTACCGATCCGGCAGGAATCGTTTCCACCCGCGTCTTTCCCGTCACCGTCCTCGACGATGGCCGCTTCCAGGATGCAAGCACTTACAAATCTACGCCGCGGCCTATGGCGCTGGACAACGGGATTGTGTATGAAGCCCAGAAAAGCGGCATTGCCAAGGGTTACGTCACCATCGTGAACAGTGTGAATAACAAAGGCTGGACCGCACTGGGTAAATGGCAACCCATTACCGCGACCAAGAAGGCCGAGACGCCGGCGCCCGTCACGTCCACGGACGACAGGCCTATTCTCCATAAGGGTGATGCTGGGGCAACGAGCAGCGCTCCTGCGCCCGCTCCAAGCGCTACCCCTGCACCGGTGGAGGACCAGTCTTCTTCATCGCAGGGAGATTCTGAGCGTCCGGTATTAAGACGCCGTGGCCCGGAAAAGCCTGAGTCTTCTTCCACGTCATCGGCTTCGCCAACGCCGGCGCCGGCTGCATCCCCGGCGGAGCCGGCCGAAGGCACCGTACCGAAAACGCCCCTGCCGGTCATTCCTGCGGGTACCAGAACGTTTGTCGGCATATCTGACAATCAGTCCACGGACACCCGTTCTTTTGATTTCATCTGGAAGCCCGGGGAAGAGCAGCAGATGGAAGCCAAGATGCGCAAACTGGTACTGGCGCAGCTTCCGCGTGAAAATGCACAACTCACGCCCGGCTCCCTCAAGAACGTTGTCATGCGCTCTTTTGATCTCGACTTGAGCAATGACGCCGTGCTCGTGATGAGCGCCGAGGTCCCTGGAAGCTATCTCACCCCCAGCGTGAAACAGACGCCCGGAAAATTCATTTCCCGGTACGTAACTGTGATCGCGCGGGTGGACTATGAAGGCGTGCCGCAGAAGCTGGCCTCGAGTGTAACCGATTCAACCCGTCTGGACGTGGCCCCACGCCTGGAGTTGATTGACGCCGTCGATGTCGACGGTGACGGCCTCGCCGAGCTGCTCTTTCGTGAATACAGCTTCGACGAAGAAGGCTTCATCATCTATGGCGTGGGTCGTAACGCCGTAACCAAGGTGTTTGAGGGCGCGAGTACGCCGATCAGGCAATAACGGCATCGCGTGACTGTGACCAAATTTCGCGGGCTATCCGCCGCTCACTGCGGGCACAATCAGTATTTCTGTTCCCTCCGGAACTTCGGTAGCCAGGCCGTCGGCAAAGCGGATGGCTTCGTCCCCGACAAAGATGTTGATATGCTGGCGGACCTCTCCTTGTTCATCCACGATGCGATCCCGCAGGGCTGGGTGCGCTTGCCAAAGCAATTCCAATGCCTTGGCGACCGTCGCAGGCGAGCTGCTGATGGCAAGAGAGGTTTGGCCTTCTGCCAGAGAAGCCAGATAGCTCGGAATGCGGAAACG
The DNA here is from genome assembly GCA_035262465.1 of Candidatus Angelobacter sp. Classification (GTDB taxonomy): domain Bacteria; phylum Acidobacteriota; class Terriglobia; order Terriglobales; family Acidobacteriaceae; genus Angelobacter. Next base: position 89,387 of record DATFSU010000008.1, read on the forward strand.
GATCGTCATCGACTATCTCTTGCCGGCGCGCCCGCGGCTTCTGGCTACCCGTTTCGGACGCGCGCTCCTGCCGGCAGAACTTTTCTTGGCGCTCTTCTTCTGGACGCTTCTGTGGCTTCGCGGTGAAGTTGCAGCTCCACCACCCACCAGCGCGGCACGCACACACACCACCGCAGGCAATCCTTCGATGACCAGCTGCCATGACTTGCCTTCATCGGCCGAGCCATAGACTTTGCCGCTCCTGGTGCCGAAGTAAATTCCCGCGGAATCGCATGTATCGGTGGCCATGGAATCTCGCAGCACAGTCTCCAACGCATTTTTCTGTGGCAGACCCCGCGTCAGCGGTTCCCAGCTCTTGCCGGCATTGCGCGTCCGGTAGACGCGCAGCTTGCCCTCCGGCGTACAGCGGTACTCGTCCGACTCAATGGGAACGATATACACCGTGTCGGGATCATGAGGATGGATCGCCATGCAGAAACCAAAATCTGACGGCACGCCGTTGGCAATGTCCTGCCAAGAGTTGCCGCCGTCATCGCTGCGATACAGCCCCCAGTGGTTCTGCAGGAAGAGCCGTTGCGGCTGCGCCGGATGTTGCACCATCTTGTGCACACACTGGCCGAACTCGGGATATTTGTCGGGCAGAAATACCGCGCGTACTCCCTGGTTGCGCGCCTGCCAGGTCTCGCCGCCGTCGTCCGTGCGATACGCCCCCGCGGTAGAAATGGCGATGAACATCCGTTTACGGTCGGCCGGATCCGGAAGAATCGTGTGCAGGCACAGTCCCCCTCCTCCCGGTACCCATTTGGGGCGATGCGGGTGTTCCAGCATCCCTTGCACGGGAGACCAGGTTTGGCCCGCATCCCGCGATTCAAACAGCGCCGCAGGTTCTACGCCGCAATACAGCGTATCGGGTTCTTCCTCGCGCCCTAGGCGAATCTGCCAGATATTTTTTAATGTCAACTTGGATTCCACCGGAAATTTCACCGAATAGGTCTCCGGTTCGGTGATCGTCTTGCCGTAATTGTCCGACGAGCAGAGCACCGTGCCCCAGCGGAAGCTCTGCTGTGACCACCACAGGCGATGCCGTCCCTGCCGCTGATCGAACGCCATGGCATACACCGGCGAGCCGACGGAGTAAGGTCCGCCCACGTCCCATTTCTTGCGCGCGCCGTTGGAGCGCAGCAAAAACGCGCCCTTCATGGTGCCCACCATCAAAATCACATCGCCTTTTTTCGCCGAGACATGTTTCACCGACGGCATCTTTTCCCTCCGCAAGAAGTTAACAGGACATTCTAGCTGTTCCTCGTCGTACCGGTTTCATTTTGGTGCCTCGGTTCACGGAAATTAATTTGAACTAAAAGCATCCACCCGCTAAGATGATGCGGCGAAAAGCACATCAACCTGGCGGTACTTTGGAGAGGGAGCAATGCGCAGAACTTTTTGTGCGGTAGCACTTTTCTGGTTTCTTGGCATGATGCAGGGTTCGGCCCAAGAGGATTTCAGCAAGGTCGAGATGAAAGTCCAAAAGGTGGCTGGGACGGTTTACATGCTGGAAGGTGCGGGCGGAAACATTGGCGCGTCGGTTGGCGATGACGGCATCGTCATGGTGGATGACGAATTTCTGCCCCTGGCGGAAAAGATTGAAGCCGCACTAAAAGGCATAACCGACAAGCCGGTCAAAGTCGTACTGAACACGCACTGGCACGGCGACCACACCGGCGGCAATCCGCATTTCGGCGAGAAAGCTCCCATCGTAGCCCAGGAAAATGTCCGCAAACGCCTGATCACCGGCGGCAAGACGCGCTTCGGTGAAACCAAGCCGGCTGACAAATCCGCCCTGCCCATCATCACCTTTGAAGACACCGTCTCAGTCCACCTGAATGGCGAGGACATTCGCGCCATTCATTTTCCCCACGGCCACACGGATGGCGATAGCGTGATTTTCTTCACCCAGTCGAACGTGGTCCACATGGGGGATGACTTCTTCAACGGCGGAATGTTTCCCTTTATCGACATCGATAGCGGCGGTAGCGTCCAGGGCATGATTGCCGGCGATGAAAAGGTTTTGGCTGAGGTTCCTGATGACGTGAAAATCATCCCCGGCCACGGTCCGCTCGGCTCGAAGGCCGATCTGCGCAAGTTCGTCGACGTGCTTAAGGAGACCTCTGCGGCGGTTGAGGCCGGCATCAAGAAGGGCAAAACCCTCGATCAGCTAAAGCAGGAAAAGGTCCTGGCCAAGTGGGATTCCTGGGGACAGAGCTTCATCAAGACCGATACGTTCATTGAGATTCTTTATGACAGCCTGAAGAACAAGCCGACAGGACCAAAGAATTCGCATGGGCATTTGACAAAATAGCAACGGGCAACTAGCAGCTAGCAGGGCCCGGATTGGAAGCGGTGTATGAAAGACTTCCGCGACTTTAAGGTTTGGAATAAGGCTCACGAACTGGTTCTTGCCGTCTACGTGCGACTGAGGCTTTTCCTAAGCATGAAATGTTCGGCTTGGTGAGCCAGATTCGGCGATGCAGTTCTTCGATTCCTGCGAATATTGCGGAGGGTTGCGGCCGTCTCGGCAATTCTGAGCTTCACAGATTTCTTCAGATTGCGTGCGGTTCTGCCAACGAACTTGAATACCACCTGCTCTTAGCGAAGGATCTCGGTTATCTGACCTAAGCCAACTATGTAAGCCTCGATCAAGAACTGGCGGAAGTTAAACGCATGCTTGTTGCTCTTACGCGTAAAGTTGGATTGGAACGAAAATCATCCGGCTAGCTGCTAGTTGCCAGTTGCTAGGTGCTTCTTCAACAACTCATTCACCAGCTCCGGTTTCGCCTGTCCTTTTGATGCCTTCATCACCTGGCCGACGAAGAAGCCAAGGATCGTCGTCTTGCCTGCGCGATATTGCTCCACCTGCTTGGGATTCGCCGCAATCACTTCGTCGATGATCTTCTCGATTGCCGCCGTGTCCGTGATCTGCTGTGGTTTTTCGCGTTCGTAAACCGCGGGAAAATCTTCGCCGCTGGCAAACGCTTTGTCATAGAGATCTTTGAGAATCTTGCTGGAAATGACGCCTGACTCCACCAGGTCCGCCGACATCGCGATACCGTTCATCGAAATCGGCGACTGTTCGATCTCCAGCCCTTTGGCTTTCAGCCGGCCGGCCAGTTCGCTCTGCACCAGGTTGGCTACGCGCTTGGGATTCCGGGCCGACCGGGCCGCTTCCTCGAACTGATCCGCCAATGATTTGCTGGCTGTGAGTACCTGTGCGTCATAATCGGTGATTCCGTAGTCGGCGACCATGCGCTTTCGCCTCGCCTCCGGCAACTCCGGCAGTTTTTCCCGAATGCGCGCCTGCCAGTGCGCGTCAACCACCAGCGGCAGGAGGTCGGGCTCGGGAAAATAGCGGTAATCGTGCGCCTGCTCCTTCGAACGCATGCTATAGGTCTTGCCTTCAGCGGCGTTGTACAGCCGTGTCTCCTGCTGAATCTTTTCGCCCGCTTCCAGTGCTTCGATCTGCCGGTCGATCTCATATTCGATGGCTTCGCGGATAAAGCGGAAAGAATTTACGTTCTTGATCTCCGTCTTGGTGCCGAATTGCGCCTGTCCCCGGGGACGCACGCTCACGTTTGCGTCGCATCGCAGCGAGCCCTCTTCCATGTTGCAATCGCTTACGCCGGTATACAGGATAATTTCCTTCATCAGCGTGAGATAAGCGTAAGCCTCATCGGCTGAGCGCATGTCGGGTTCGCTCACAATCTCAATCAAAGGCGTGCCGCTGCGGTTGAGGTCGATGGAGGTGTAGTTGCCGGAGTCAGGCAGGCCATCGTGAATGCTCTTGCCTGCGTCCTCTTCCATATGGAGCCGGGTGATGCCGATTGTTTTTGTTCCGCCGTTCAGGGCGATCTCGATATGTCCGTGCTCAGCCAGCGGCTTATCGAATTGGGAAATCTGATACCCCTTGGGCAGGTCAGGATAGAAATAGTTCTTGCGGGCGAAGATTGAGATCTCTCGTACCTGGCAATTCAGGCCCTGCGCTGCCAGAACAGCAAACTCCACCGCCCGCTTGTTCAACACCGGAAGCGCGCCCGGAAGCCCGAGACAAACGGGGCACACATTGGTATTGGGCGGCGCGCCGAACTCGGTGGAGCAGCCGCAGAAAATCTTCGTTTGGGTAAGAAGCTGGACGTGTACTTCCAGGCCGATCACCGGCTCGTATTTCTCGCGCACTGCGGCTGAAACCTGTGTGCTTGCTGCCATCTAGAGAATTATAGGGCTAAAAAGAACGTTACTTTTCGACCGGCATATCCTGCGGCTGCTTGTCCATGGGAATATCAAAGTAGAAGAGCTCCTGCGATCCCGCTTTGATGCCGGTAATGTAAAGGTGGGCGCCGGGATGCGGACCGTTCAGATCCATCAGGTCGAAGAACAAATAGCCGCTGTTGGTGGCGTGCGGCGTCACAGGAACAGTCAGAAATTGCGCTGACTCATATTCGTCGCGCACCTCTTTGCTGATCGGATCTTTCTTTCCTCCGACGGGAAACGGCAAGTGCATTCCCGGCTTGCTGTTGTCGGCCTTATTCGGCTTGACCAGGCGGCGATAAATATCGGCGTCAGTGGACGGCTGTATCTTGTCTTTTTGCGCAGTGATGTATTCGATCTTCAGATCCTGCAGCATCAATGTCTTGTCGCTATCGTTGGAAATGATCAGCCGGACGGGGTAGATGCCATAGCCTTTGTAATTCACGGAAAAAACCTTGGCCTTCTCCGGCGTGTCACAGGGATCTGCCGCGATGGCGACTTTCTCGTCGTTATGCGCATCATGCAGAGGATAAGTATGCGCGGGCGCGGCGGGCGGCGGATTGAAGTGCTTTTCGCTAAAAACCAGCGCCGAGAGCAACAACAAAGCGGCAGCGATCCTGAGGGTTTTCACGTTTAGATTATATCCAGCCGGGCACCCGGTTTGCACAACGACGTTTGCACAACTCTCGGGTTTCCATAGAATGGCTAGTCCCTCATGTATGTCGTCTACAGTCTGTTGTTGGCCTGCGTGGCAATCCTCTCGCTGCCTTGGTGGGCCGTGCAAATGCTGCGCCTGGGCAAGTACCGCACCGGGCTCGGGGAGCGCCTGGGCTTTGTGCCGGCGCGCCTGAAGCGGACAAAGGCCCAATCGATCTGGGTACACGCCGTCTCTGTTGGTGAGGTGCTGGCGGTGAGCCGCCTGATCACCGACTTGCAAAACGCATACCCTGAGATGGAGATCTTTGTTTCCACTACCACGGCAACCGGCCAACGCCTGGCGCGCGAACGTTTTGGCGAGTCCCAATGCTTCTTCATGCCTCTTGATCTGGGATTTGCCGTGCGGGCTTACCTGAATGCGCTTCAGCCCCGGATGCTCCTGCTTGCCGAAACCGAATTCTGGCCCAACGTGCTGCACCTGGGACGAAAGCGCGGAACAGCTGTCGCAGTTGTGAACGCGCGCATTTCTGACCGTTCATTCCCGCGTTATCGTCGTTTTCACTGGTTCTTTGAACGAGTGCTGTCGAATGTGGATTTGTTCCTTACACAAACGGCAGCCGATGGAGACCGTTTGCGCGCGATTGGCGCACCTACGGAACGGGTACGCGTGAGCGGCAACCTGAAATTCGATGTTCGTCCCCACGCGGCCACCAAGCTTGCAGAACAGCTGCGCTCGGCTGTCCCCAAAGACGCTCCGGTGATTGTTTGTGGCAGCACGGCTGAAGGGGAAGAAGAAATCCTGCTGGATGCATTTCAGCAAGTCCAGCGGCACTTCCCGTTCACGGTGATGGTGCTTGCGCCACGCCATCCGGAGCGTTTCGACAAAGTCGCCTCTCAAATTGCCTCTCGCGGCTTCGCTTGCATACGCCGCAGCTCCTGGACATCTGCCATGTCTGTTAGCGGCGGCATTTTCCTCCTGGATAGTGTTGGCGAACTGGCTTCGATTTACGGGTTCGCCGACATAGCGTTTGTCGGCGGCAGCCTGGTAGCGGTGGGCGGACACAACATCCTGGAGCCGGCGCAATTTGGCGCGGCAATCGTCGTCGGTCCGCACACCTTCAATTTCCGCGAAATTGTCAGCATCTTTGAAAAAGGCGATGCCATCCGCGTTACTGCCGCCGAGCACCTGGCCGGCCAACTGCTCGAGCTGTTAAGAAACACTCCGGAACGCCGGCAACTTGGGCGACATGCCAAAGAGCTCTTTGAGCAGCATGCGGGCGCCACACAAAAGACACTGCATGCGCTTGGCCCGTTGCTGGGACAACGCCCGCAGGTGAATCGATGAACCCGCTTTCCCTGCTTTTCGGCGCCGCGGTAGCCGTCAAAAACTCTCTTTATGACCAGGGCACGCTGAAAGCGCGCAGGCTGACGCAGCCCGTGGTCAGCGTTGGAAATCTTTCTGTTGGCGGCACCGGCAAAACGCCATTTGTGATTGCTCTGGGAAAGCTTCTGCAACAGCGCGGCATTGCATTTGACGTACTCTCACGCGGCTATGGACGAAGTGCAGCGGGCATTGCCGTGGTTGATCCCCAGGGATCGCCGCAGCAATTTGGCGACGAGCCCCTGCTCATCGCCCGAAAGCTGGGAGTGCCGGTGATCGTGGGCGCGGAGCGTTATCAGGTTGGGCTGCTCGCCGAGAAAGAATTCGCCACGCGTGTTCACCTGCTTGACGATGGCTTCCAGCACCGGCGTTTGCACCGCGACTTTGACATTGTCCTGCTGCCGCGGGAAGATTTTCGCGGCTCGTTGCTGCCTGTAGGCCGTCTGCGTGAACCCCATTCCGCGTTGCGACGAGCTGACGCCATAGTCGCCTTTGATCCATTGCGTATTTCCGGCAACCCGGCTCAACCGTGGCCGGCGCTCCGTACGGTCAAGCTTTCCGTCGCCGGCAAGGCCGTCGCTTTTTGTGCGATTGGCCGCCCGCGGCAGTTCTTTGACGCATCAAGGCTGCAAGGGCAGGAGCTCGCCGCCGAAATCAGCTTCAGCGATCATCACCGTTACCAGCGGCACGATGTGGAACGCCTTCTGCGCCTGAAGCGCGACACAGGAGCAGACCGGTTTATCACCACCGAAAAAGATCTCATCAATTTGGGCGATCTCGCTGCGCGGCTTCAGCCGCTCGAGACGGCCGAGCTTCAGATTGAATTGGAAGCTCCGGATGCAGCCCTAAATTTCCTATTGGACACAATAGAAAGGCGTACCGGCTGCAGACTTTAGCCGGGTCATGAGAAAATCTTCAGTTCATGCAAAAAACTCCCAAGGCGGCAGACCGGCTGATCAGGATCATCGAGCAATTTCCCAAGCTCAGCATCACTGTGCTGGGCGACCTGATCGCTGACGAATTCATTTACGGCGAGATCGAACGCGTTTCCCGGGAAGCGCCGGTGCTGATTCTGCGGCACCGTGAGCGCACCGTGGTTCCAGGCGGCGCCGGCAACGCCATTTATAACCTGGCCGATCTCGGTGTTACGGTGCTCCCGGTAGGCGTGATTGGCGACGACGAGCCGGGACGCATGCTGCTGCATTCCTTCCGCCAAAAACATATTTCCGTGAGCGCGATTCGCCGCATCAAAGGCCGCGGCACAGTCACCAAGACCCGTGTTTTGGCCGGAACAACTCACTCGCCGCGACAGCAGGTGATCCGCGTGGACCGCGAACCGGAGAGCCCGCTTGACCGCGCTGCCGTGCGTGATCTTACGTTTCAGGCCCGCGGCTACGTACGCGCTTCGGACGCGCTGTTGATTTCAGACTATGGCTACGGCGCAGCCACGCCGGAAATCTTCGCCAACATACGCTCCCGCGCCTCGCTGGATGGAATTCCGGTAACGCTCGATTCCCGCTATCGCACACTGTCTTACAGCGGAATAACCGCTGCTACACCGAATGAAGCCGAGCTGGAAGACATTTTGCGCACCAGGATCGGCAATGACAATTCACGCCTGTTGGCTACGGGAAAAGCGGTGATGCAGAAAATGAAGCTGCAATCGCTGCTGGTAACGCGCGGCAAAGACGGCATGGTGGTGTTTTCCCGTGCCAACAAGCCGGTGATGATCCCGATTTACGGCTCTGACGAAGTTGCCGACGTTACCGGCGCCGGTGATACGGTGATCGCAACCTATACGGCCGCTCTGGCAGCCGGGGCCGATCCGGAATCGGCGGCGCGGCTGGCAAATTATGCCGGAGGTATTGTGGTCATGAAGCGCGGCACCGCCACGGTGACGCGCGAGGAACTATTGCGCGCCGTCATGGAGGCCTGACTGTCTGCTCTCTCGCAAAAGCTTCTTTCCGCATCCCAACTTGCAGAGCAGGTCCGCAAATGGCGCGCGGCCGGGGAAAAAATCATCCTGACCAACGGTTGTTTTGACCTGATACACGTGGGACACGTCCGTTATTTTCGCGCTGCCAAAGAACTGGGCGGAAGAGTGATTGTGGGTGTGAATTCAGATGCCAGTGCACGCCGTCTCAAGGGCGAGGGCCGGCCTCGCGTCCCGCAAAACGAACGCGCGGAGATTTTGACGGCGCTCGCGGACGTGGATGCGGTAACCATCTTTGATGCTCCCGATGTCCGCGACCTGATCCGCCTGATTCGCCCCGACATTCATGCCAAGGGCACCGACTACACCGAAGACAGCGTCACCGAACGTGACGTCGTAATTGCCTGCGGCGGACGCGTCGCGATTGTAGGCGACCCGAAAGACCACTCCAGCACCGAATTGTTGCGAAGGACAGAATGGCCAAAATCCTGATCGTTCGGCTTGGCGCGATGGGGGACGTTTTGCATGCGCTCCCGGCGGTCACTGCCATTCGCGAGGTCCTGCCCCAGGCTACGATCGGATGGCTGGTGGAAGAGCGCTGGTCAGAATTGCTTACGGCGCAAGGCCGCAAGGCCAGCCCCAGCACGGTGAGCCCCAAAAAACCGCTGGTCAACCACGTTTACACCATCGATACGCGGCGCTGGCGCAAGCATTTCTTCCGCCCGTCGGCCACAGCGGAGATTCTGGGCGCAATGAAGAGAGTGCGCAAGATGGAGTATGACGTCGCCATCGACTTTCAAGGTTCCGTCAAATCCGCGCTGTTTGCTCGCTGGGCAGGCGCCAGGAACGTGGCAGGATTCATCAACCCTCGCGAAGGGGCTGCGCGGATTTTCTATCGGCAAAAATTTTCCCGGCGCGGCGAACATGTCATCGAGCAAAATCAGGGGCTCGCTGCGCAGGCGCTTAGGGCATATCTTAACAACGTGGATCTTAAACTGCCCGCACCGCTCCTGCCTCACGATCCTGCAGCCGACAGTTGGGCGGACCACGAAATCGCCAGGCTGGGCATCGCCAGTTTCGCCATTGTGAATCCGGGCGCGGGTTGGGGCGCCAAGCAATGGCCGCCGGAACGCTTTGGCGAGGTGGCGCGCGCGCTGGCGCAGCACAACATCAAAACCCTGGTCAACGCCGCAGCCGACGAAGAAGGGCTTGCTCGAGCGGTAGTGGCTGCCAGCGGCGGCAATGCGTTTGAACTGCGCTGCACCATCGGACAGCTTATAGGCATAGCCCGCCATGCCCGCATCTTCATCGGCGGAGACACCGGTCCATTACATCTCTCGGCATCGCTGGGCGTTCCGGTGGTCGGACTCTACGGCCCTACCGATCCTGCGCGCACCGGACCCTTTGGAACACAGGCGATTACGTTGCGTCACCCGGAGAGCGAGACCACGTTTTCCCATCACTCACGTGTGGAGGCAGGGTTGTTGAAGATTACTGCGGACGAGGCAATCGCTGCCGCGCGCCACCTGTTGGGGAGCAGCAATGCCTAGCTGGGCTCGGGTGGCCACCCGATCTCGCGTGCCCTTGGGTTTTCTCTTCGCTGCCGCGTATCTCTGGTGGGCCCGGCCCACCTGGCCTTTTCTTCTGGCTGGAGCCGCGATCGCTGCTGTCGGCATCATCATTCGCGCTCTGGCTTCCGGCCACATCCGCAAGAACGCGGAACTCGCCACGAGCGGTCCTTACGCATACACGCGCAATCCACTCTACCTGGGATCGATTGTGATCGCGCTTGGCTTTATCGTTGCTGCGCGCAATTGGTGGATTGGCCTGGCTGCGCTGGCGATGTTTGCCTTTGTGTACCTGCCGGTCATCAAGGCGGAGGAAGCGTACCTGGGTTCTGCATTTCCCGGCTACTCACAATACTCGAGCCAGGTGCCCCGGTTACTGCCTCGTGTGACGCGTTATCGTTCTGGAACCGCGGCCGGCTCCGCGGGACATTTTTCTTCCGAGCTCTATTGGAAGCATCGGGAGTACAACGCCGCTTTGGGATCGTTATTGATGATCGGCGCACTGATTCTCAAAATGTTGCTCGTGCATTGAGCGTTTTTGGGGCCTTAGTCGCGGCCCTGGCCGCGGCTTTTCTGACATAATAGTTGCATTACTGATAGTTGCATTACGGAACCCAGGGAGAATCCATGAGCGCACAGTCCAAGCCTGATCCTGAATTAGTGGAAGTATTTGATACCTTACAGGAATCTGAAGCTATGGTGGTCCAGGGCCTGTTGCAGTCCTCTGGCATCGACTCATTCGTCGCCAACCTGCAGGCGCCGCAGGATGTGTTTCCAGGCGTCGGCGGTCTTTCCGTTCGCGTCAACCCCGCTCAGGAAGCCGAAGCCCGGCAGATCATTGAAGATTACCGGGCCAACGGCTCCGCTGAAGATGACCAGTCGCCGGCTTCCCAGGAATAACCCTAAAGACTGGAACGAAAGCCTGGTTCGCGACGTCCGGATTTTGAAAGTGTTGCTTGGCAACAAATCAGTTAGCGCGACGACAGCATCACTCGAATCGTACCGCTGCCGCTGGGCAACGGATCAAGCGCCTTTCCCAGGATCGCGCCCAGCATGCGTTGTTTGTCGGTTCCTCTCATCGCATACCCGGGCCGCGAGGAGGTTACCAGCAGATCGCCACGCTCGATCGGACCATTTTCCGCCGTGACCTTGCAGGGAACGATTCCAAACATGGCAAGCGGAACTTCTGCATCAAATTTCTCGGCTTCAAGAGGATGCGTGCTTGCCAGCACTCCCGGCTTGGTCGAGTAGACTCCGGCCACCAGCGTCGAGTAGGGCTGCCGCGCCAGGGCAAAGCCGTCAGGAGAATCCTTGTCGATGGCCATCACGTCGCCGGGCGTATATTGCGCGCGCGCGCCGGTTACAGCCACAGACTCGGCGTAGTCCACGCCGCCGGGATAAAAACCTTTGGCCGCGTAGACGGAGCCGTTCGCGTCAACGCGAAAGACGCGCGAGTGATTGAAGCCCAAAGCCAGGATGACGCTTCCGCGATCATCGCGCCGATCGTCCCGGTCCCGCCACCGGTCACGATCGCGGTAATTCTGCTCGTCCGGTCGGCTGCCGTCAAACACGGCGGTGTGCCCAAAAATCGATCCGCTGACGTTGACGTTACCCATCACGTCCAGCTTCTCTGCAGGCGTAAGCGTGCCCACGCCAAGATTCCCGCCGTTGATAGCCAGGGCCAGGTTGCGCCACGCAACGCCCTCTTCTACCAGGCTCATCTGCGCTACAGGCGGATTCTGGTCAGTGCGAATGCCCAAATAGAGCTTCAGGTTCGGGTTGTTACGGCTTGAAATCACAAACTGGTTGGCGCGATCCGGCTGATTGTTATCACCCACAATATGGAGAATGCCGAGAGGGCGCCGTGTGCCGATCCCCACCATGCCATTGCCTTCAAAGATTTCGGAATTCATGTAACCGCGTTCGGCTTGAGCATTCATTTGCGCTGGAGCGGCCACCCCGCTGGCCGCAACCAGGGTTTGTGAGAGCGCGGGTAAAGCGCCTAGTGCGAGCATGATCACAAAAAGAGAGAACTTCTTCATTGGGATTCGCCTCCACTGCCAGTGGCCCCCAAGCCCACTGGAAGGAATAATGAGATTCTGGGTTGCTGGGTGGTATTTTGGCCTAACCGGCGGCAAGTTTCGAGGCTTTTCGACGTACGTATCACTTTGGTAATGCGGAGGTTGTTACAAATCTGCCGCTCCATCTATCGCGAGGGTCAAAGCCCGGGTCCTTGAAGCGGGAAAACGTTGTAAACTAGCCCTGCTCCGCTTCCCCGAAGTTGGGCCGAATCTTGAAATGAGTTTTGGATTTCTCAAATGCGCCCCAGACTCGTTTGGGCGGGAGGTGGATTTTGCGCATTTTGGTGGTTGAAGATGAACCCAAAATCGCGCGCAGCATTGTGAAGGGCCTGGAAGAAGAGTTTTTCACCGCTGACCTTGCAGCCGACGGCGAAGAAGGCCTTTCGATGGCCATGAAGGTCAACTATGACGGCATTGTCCTGGACTGGAACCTGCCCCGCCTCGATGGTTTGACCTTGCTCAGAAAACTCCGCCAGTCGGGATCCACTACGCGTGTATTGATACTAAGCGGCCGGCGCGAGGTGTCTGACCGGGTTTCAGGCCTGGAGGCGGGGGCTGATGACTATCTCATCAAGCCCTTCTCTTTTCAGGAATTGCTCGCCCGCGTGCACACCCTCTTGCGCCGCTCCAAGGACATGCTGGACACCCTGGTCGTCGATGACCTGGAGCTGGATCGAATGCATCGCACGGTCAGGCGTGGCGGAAAACAGATCAACCTCACGCAAAGGGAATATGCGCTCCTGGAATACCTGATGCGCAACGCCGGGCGTACGGTCACGCGAACCATGGTGGTGGAACACGTTTGGAATCTCGGCTTTGACGGCCTGACCAACGTCGTGGACGTCTATATCAGCTACTTGCGTGCCAAGATCGACCAGGGATTTGCCAGACCGTTGATTCATACCAAGCGCGGTGTTGGATTCATGATCGCCTCAGGCAAGGAAAATCAATCCTGACTGCGTAGCTATCGGCACGCTTCCTGCCGCATTGCTTCAATGCACGTGCGTGGTCGCCTGCACTCTTTTTCCATCCAACAAGAAAGTAACCGCGCCCAACAGGTCGGTACGGTAGGTCTGCACGTGGTTTTGTTGCAGCCGCTCCAAAACCACCTCTCGGGGATGGCCAAATGAGTTGCGATAGCCGGCGGATATCACTGCAAAATGCGGCTGCACGGCCTGCAGGAGTTCTGGCGTCGTAGAGGTGGCGCTGCCATGGTGCGCCACTTTCAAGAGATCGGCGCGTGGTGATTCGGTTGCGATGTACTTTTCCATCTTCTTTTCCAGATCTCCGGCAAGAAGCGCTCCGGTTTCACCGTAGGTAATCAGCAGCGTGAGTGAATCGTCATTTTCATGTTTGGCCCGCGGCTGCCAATCCGCCGGAGGCGAAAGAACCCGAATCCTGCTTCCGCCCCAGTCAAACACATCGCCTGCTGTATGCCGGCGCACCGTCACATGGTTCGCCGCCGCAGCCTGGTAGAGCTGTCTGGTTGCGTCCTTGTCAGGATTGATCCCGACCCAAAGCTCGGCCGGACGAAAGTCTTCCAGCACTCGAACCAGCCCGCCAATGTGATCCCCGTGAGCGTGGGTGAGCACGGCAACGTCCAGGTGCTCCAAACCACGCGACCATAGATAGGGGGCGACCACATCTTCTCCGAAATCGAACTCGCTTCGCGCGGGCCCAATGCTGCCGCCGGCATCGATCAGCATGGTTCGTCCTTCGGGGGACACGATCAACAAAGAATCGCCCTGGCCGACATCGATGGCGGTGACTTCGAGTTTTCCCGCATTTACGTGCGGCCGGGGTGAGTAAAACGCCACAAGGACGGCTGTGGCAAACAATGCGGCTATTCCCCCGGCCGCGACTGCCCGTCGCCGGCGAACAGAGATCAGTGCGACCAGGACTCCCAATGCGGCCAGCAAAGCTTCCAGCGTGCCAGGCTCCGGCGTGCGCCATTGCGAGATTTCGAGATGTGACAGTACATGCAAACAAGACAGCGTCCAATGCAGGGCCGTTGCCGCAACCAACGCAGCCAGGTGCGCAAGCGGCAGCCATATATAGCTCAATGCGATTGCCGCGGCGCCGGAATTGAGCATGATGCCTGCCAGCGGCAGCACAAGGATGTTGGCCGGCAATCCTATGATGGCTGCGCGATGAAAATAGACTCGCATGGGCAACACCAGTACTGCCTGCGTAATCGCGGAGATCATTACCAATTCGCACAATGCCAGTGCACCTCCGGCCACGGCCCTTATCAGAACCTGCGCCGCTTTGGCGCCGATGAATCGCGCCAGGCGCCCGCGGATCAGCCGCAAATCAAGCCGGAACTGGGCTAGCCTCGGCTCCAAACCCAGATCAAATGCCGTGGAGTCGAGATGAGGCAGGCTCTTCCGATATGGAGACGTCGTGCGCTCGAGAATAGGCACGCCGATTCCCATGATGGCCAGCAAGGCGAGGAAGGTCAGTTGAAAGCCGGCCTCGAACAATGCGGATGGCGCAAACACCAGGACCGCCAGGGCCGCAAAGCCGGTCGCATTCAAGGCGCCACGGTCCCGGTAAAGCAACCGCGCAATCAGGAATACAGAGAGCATCAGCACCGCGCGCTGGACCGGCACGCCCATTCCGGCGATGTACGCGTAAAAGACCGCCAGTGCGATCGTCAGCAGGGAAGCCGCCCAGTCCGGGCAGCGGAGACGGCGCGCCAGCCAGAACACGGCCAGGGCCAACAAGCCTACGTTCATACCGGAGACCACCAGCAGATGGTAGACGCCGGTCTCCTGGAATTCCTCACGTACATCGCGCAGCAGCAGAGAATCCTCTCCGATGATCATGGCGTTGAAGATGGCAGCGTCCTGGCGTTGCCAAAGGCCCTGATTGCGCATGTGGTCCAGAATGCTGTGGCGGATGCGGCTTCGCCAGAAGCCCACCCGGCTGCCGGAAGTTCCGGGAAGAACTTCGATTTCTTCCACCTTGACTGACGCCAGAACGCTTATGCCAATACCGTGCAGGTAGCCTTCGTAGTCGAACGCTCCGGGATTGCCAAAGTTGCGTGGAAACCGCAGCTTTGCCTTCAGGCGCACACGGTCGCCATAGGCAAGTTTGGGGAATTGGGAATCATCCGGCTCGGGATCGTCTTCGCTCGACTCGCGCGAGAGTACAGTCGCCCGAATGCCCACCGGCTGTGTGAAAACCTTGTCGCCGAGCTCGATTGATTCGGTCTGCACATCCATGCGCTCGCGCGGCTTGCCCGCAGCGGAAAGCACACCATCGTTGATCACATGCGCAACCACCACAACCTTGTCGCCGGCAAGGAACTCCTGTGGCGGAACCGTGATGCGAGGCAGCGGAGTTGCGACGCGAGCCAACGCGCCGGCACAGAGCAGCGCCAGCAGAGCAGAGAACTGCGCCAATCTTCCGCTCCTGGCGATAATCGCAGCGATCGCGCACAAGACAAGCAGGATGGCGGAAAATCCCCACAGTTGCCAAGGACGTTGCAGGTGCCGGCTTATCCAGATGCCGCCGGCAAAAACAGCTGCTGCCATCGCCAGCGGAGCGCGAAATTGAACTTGCATCTTCCGGATCATCAAATTTCGCCCAAGAGCATACACTCGGTAAACGCCCTCCGCACATCATTTCCCACAGTTGGCATTTTCAAAAATTCGATCGCTTAAAAAAGAAAAGATTGTGCAGATCGAGGCTTGAGCGCTACAGTGTCTTCCGAGAAATGGAGTCCGGATATGAAGATTTCAGCCCTGAAATTCGCTACGCTGCCAATCATGGCCGCGGCGCTTGCCATGGTTGGCCATGGCCAGATTGGCCCGGGAGGATCAGTAAAAGGTGACGGGTGCGTCTGGGAGGGACCACGAACTGGTTGCATCATGGTGACGGACCGGGCCACGGGCAACATCTACAACCTGCTGATCTCGTCCGGAGGCAAGCCGGAATTGGGCACCGGTATCTACTTTTACGGAGGGCTGCATCGAGGTGCTACAGCGTGCACGGGGCAGCCGGTCGACGTGACCGCCTGGGGCAAACGCAAGCTGAACTGCAACGAGCCCGACGGAAAAAAGCCCAGCCCTTACTAAGCGCGCCAGCCGCACGCAATCGAATCGCCGGACCAGCGGTTCTCAATCGCTAATCCGGCATTGCAGTGAGATTTAGTGCACCGCCAGGAATCCATGCGGCGCAAAACTATGGTCCAGAAAGGTGCCGACAATCATCTGTTTGAAGTTGATGCTCCAGGGAGTGGTGCCAAAAGCGTTGGGGAATTTGATGGGCACCGGGTGCAAAGGTTCAGCACTACTGCTCTCAAAAGTTTCCACCTCGTTGTGGAATGACACGAAGCCCGCGAGTCCAGGCGCCTGTCCTACCAGATCGTCGCGGCCATTTACGCCCTTGACTTGCGTATCTGTTCCGTTGATGCGCTGAAATACGTCGAGGTCGCCGGCGGCCTTCTGCCAGCCATTGAAGAAATCGGCACGAAAAAGCTCGCCCACAATAATGCCGGGATTCGAGATGCCGTTGATGGTCTCGCTCTCACCGCCTGCTGCGTGATTGGTGATGTCGAGCGTGGTAAATCTCCCATTCTTCCAAGTGAAGCCGGTGACGCCGTTGCCGGCGACGGTCAGTGAATTGTTGACGCCGTTGGCGCTGTTGAAGTTGGATCCGGGTTGATCGATTTTCTGAAAGAAACCGGTGTGATGAAGCAGAAAGCCGTGGATATGGCCGTCGCTTGTGGAATAAGCACCCACAATGTCTCCGCCGTCGTTTACACCAAGCACTTTGACGTGATCACTGCCTGTAACGTTGATGGTGGTGAAGTGGCCGTTGACGAGCTTGAATCCATG
This sequence comes from Candidatus Angelobacter sp., assembly GCA_035262465.1. Taxonomy (GTDB): domain Bacteria; phylum Acidobacteriota; class Terriglobia; order Terriglobales; family Acidobacteriaceae; genus Angelobacter. The sequence continues at coordinate 106,150 of DATFSU010000008.1, forward strand.
AATGGTGCAGCCAGTAAAGCCAAAATCGCAGTCCGACCTGCCCAACACGTAGAAACCGACGATCTCGCCGAAATTATTGATGCCCCGCGCTTCCGTGCCGGCAGCGCCGGGAAAATTAATGGCCACATACCTGAACGTTGGAGAATTGATCTGGCCTGATGCCGCGCCTGCCAGCAGCAGACACAGGAAGAGTAAGCGTAAAACTTTTTGCGTCACAACGGGCCTCCTGAGCAGCTGATTGAAGGGAACAGTCATTCGGTCCGATGCTGCTGCTCAAAGGGCAAGTGGCCCGATGGGGGCGGCGGCGGAAGTGAATTTTGCCTTAATCCTGGGTCGGCAGATCAGCGGGCCAGCCGCACAACGCTCTCAATGTGGAAGGTGTGAGGGAAGAGATCGACCATATGGACTTCCTCCACGTGGTAGCCCGTTTCCAGCAGCGTGCGAACGTCACGGGCGAGCGTAGCGGGATCGCAGGACACGTAGATCATTCTTTTCACGCGCAGCGCAGCCAGCAATTGCGTGGCTTTCGCCCCGAGACCGGCGCGCGGAGGATCAACCACCACAAGCTCCGGCTGCATGTTGATGCAGCGCGGCAGAAATCCCTCCGCGGTGCTTTTTACCGGCACCACGTTCTTGATAGCATTCGCCTGCAGATCAGTGAAAGAGACCGGAGCGGATTCCACCGCAAACACCTGGTCAAACCGCTTGGCCAGATGAGCGGCAAACAGGCCCACGCCTGCATAAAGATCCAAAGCGATGCGCCCGTGGAAATCGCCGACCACCGTCTGAACCAGGTCGCGTGTCAGATAGCGATTGACCTGGAAAAATGAGCCGGCGCTGACGCGGAAGGATTTCTCACCCACCTGGTAGGCGAGCACCGGCTCGCCTACTGTGTATTTCGGAGTCTCCGAGCCGGGATCACCGTTGTTCTGAGTGAAGAAAGCAATGCCCTTGATCTCCGGTGCCTGGGCCTGGAGAGCGGCGGCAAAATCGTGCATCTCCGGCGAACCCGGTGTGAAGTGAACCTCCAACACCATCTTGGCATCGGCGTGATCGGCAAAGAACTCGATTTCCGTAATACCCGCGGGAACCTTACCGGCTTCTCCCAGCTCCCAAACCCGCTGCAGCACCCGATTAATCAGCTTGGAGCTGATGGGGCACTCCTTTACCGGCAAAAGATCATTCGATCCCAGCCGATAGTAGCCCATGGCAAATTCCGCGCCGCCACGAACCTTCATGCGCGAGCGATTGCGATAGTTCCACGACTCACCCGAGTGGGTGATGACGTCGCTTTTCCATTCCAGCTTGCCGTTGCGCAGCAGGGTCTCTTTCAGGATGGCCCGTTTGTTTTCCAACTGGGCCGCATAACCGCTGTGCTGATAGTGGCATCCGCCGCAATTGCCGAAATAAGGGCAGGGGGGCTGTACCCGGTAAGGAGATGGCTTGAGCACCTGGTCCAGCGCAGCGCGCGAGAAACTGCTCTTTTCCTGCACGATGGTTGCGCTGACCTCTTCCGCCGGCAACACAAAAGGCAGAAAGACCGTCTTCCCTTCGGGAAGACGGGCCAGACCATCGCCGCCATAGACAAGCTTTTCGACCGTCAGGTTCACAGATAAAAGAGGCTGAGACGTGGAATTTTAGCCTTTTCGAACAGACGCTTGTGAATAAATTGTTTCTGGAGCTGCTGGATCTGCACTCCAGGCATTTTGCTGCGATACGGCGCTATTTCCCGATCTGCCTCCGTACGCAGCGCAAACAACTCGCCCTCCGTGGCACTCACCGTGAGCGCGGCCAGCAACTTCTCTTCCAGCACAGTAAGCCGGCGTTCCAGATCTTCGAGCTGCAGCCGCACCGGCGTCGCTCCACCTAAAGTTGATGCCAAGTCAGTAAGTGTAGCAGCACATTCCTCTGCCACCAACTTTGCTGTAGGTGCCGAAAGGGCATGGCGCAATTTTTCTGCATTCTGCCGGAAGAATCGCGCGATCTCGTCTGCTTCCAGTCCCGCAGATGCCTGCGGCTCGTCGTGGCCGGCGCCTACTGCGGCTTCTTTCAAGGCCTCGGCTTCGGCCAGGACTTCCTGAGCGCAATAGGCCAGGCTGTTGATCTTTTTTGTTTTTGATGGACGGCGGTCGTATTTGTCAAAAGTGGCGTCGATCCCGCGCAGTACGGCCTCAATCGGGATGCCCGCGTCCTTCCAGGTCTCAATCAGGGCCCAATCGACGGCTGAAAGCAGCAATCCTGTGCCGCGCCGGCGCTGGTAGCGCTCCTCCACTTCGGTGAAGTAATTGAAATAATTCTCCACGGCACACGTCACGAAGCGGGCTTCTGTTTCTGGACCACCGCATTCCGCTCCCAGATGATGCGCAACCCGTCCAAGGTCAACAGATCATCCACGTGTTTGATGTATTTGGAATGGTCGCCGATCAGGCTGGCCAGACCGCCTGTGGCCACAACCTTGGTGTCAGCGCCCATCTCCGCGATGAGACGTTCCAGGATTCCATCCACCAGTCCAAGATAACCAAAAAACAGCCCTGCCTGGATACTGCCTACGGTATTGGTGCCGATCACTTTGGACGGCTTGCGAATATCGACAAAGGGCAGGCGCGCGGTGTGTTCAAACAGCGCTCGCGCCGAGATGCCGATACCGGGAGAAATCACGCCTCCCATGTATTCGCCCTTGCGGGAGACGGCGTCAAACGTTGTGGCCGTGCCCAGGTCAACCACCACACATGGACCGCCGTATTTCTCAAATGCCGCAACGCCGTTCACGATGCGGTCCGCGCCAACTTCCTGCGGATTTTCATACAACACAGGCATTCCAGTTTTCACGCCGGGTTCCACGAACAGCGGCTTGAGATGGAAGTAACGTTCGCAGACTTCACGCAGCGTGGAGTCCATGGGCGGGACAACGGAAGAAATAATAATGCCGCGAACATCTGTGGCTTCGACCTTGCCAATGGCAAAAAGGTTGCGGAACAGGACGCCATACTCATCGACCGTCCGGGCAATTACCGTAGCCACGCGCCAGTTTGCCAGCAGGCGCGGCGCGGTTCCTGATTTGCCGGCAAAGCCGGTCACATTCACTTCGTATACACCCAGCACGGTGTTGGTATTGCCGACATCAATAACCAGAAGCATCGGTTTTCCTCTGTGCCGGCCGGATGCTGCCGGAGACCACGATGCGCAGACCCTTGTCTGTGCGCACACGCAGAAAGCCGCGCGGATCAAGGCCGTCAGTCACTCCGTGGTAGCCGCCGTCTTCGTCCACGTGAACCAGCTTGCCGTGGGCATAAGAAGAACGCGATTCCACGCGCCGCATAATGGGCTCAAAACGAAGCGCTGGTGTGCGAATGGGGCTGACCATGGCCCGCAGCAGCGCGCGATACTCGCGGTCGAGAGCGCGAATCAACGCCGCGGCAACCTCCAGACGCGAAAAATCCCTGCCGCCTTCCAGCCGCAAAGAAGTCGCGGTGGCTTGCAAGGGATCAGGAAACGCGCTCTGGTTCACATTCACGCCCACGCCGATCACCGCATGATGGACTTTGGAAGCCTCCGAGCTCATCTCGGTAAGAATCCCGGCAAACTTCCTGTCGTCGATGAGCAGATCATTGGGCCAACGGATGTCGGCGTTCAGACCAGTAGTCTCCCTGACGGCATCCTGCACCGCGACGCCGGCGATCAACGAGAGCCATAGGGCTTCCGCCGGCGCCATAGGCGGCCGCAGCAGGAAAGAACAATAGATGCCGGTGCCGCGCTCAGAGTGCCAGGAATGGGTGCTGCGCCCACGGCCTGCGGTCTGCTCTTCCGCGAGGAAAACAGCGCCTTCAGGAGTATCGTCAGGATGCTGGCCGGCCAGGGCGGCGCCACGCAGCGCCACGGAATTCGTGGAATCAGCCTGGACAATGTGATGAATGTTGCCGGAAAAGATAGTGTTGCGCACCAGGGGCGCAAGCAGTTCCGGCAACAGGTACTCCGGGTTCGTCACAAAAGTTATTTCCCTGCCGCAGGCGCCGCTGGCGCCATCCGGGCTTCGACAAAGAGCTCGATTCTAACCTCGTTGCCGATCATTGGGGTTGCCTTGCCGACGCCAAAGTCCTGGCGATTCACCGTAAGACTGGCATGTGCGCCCATCAGCTTGCCGCGGTTCTGGCCTGCATCGGCCGGGCCTTTTATCTCAAACGGCAAATCAACGTCCTTGGATACGCCGTGAATCGTGAGGCTCCCGTGAGCAACCAGGCCGTTGGTTGTCTTTTCCACCGATTTGCTCTGGAAGGTAATCTCGGGAAATTTCTCCACGTCAAAATAATTCGCCGAACGCAGATCGTTGTCGCGAGGGGCAACGTCAGTACTGATGCTGGCAGTCTTGATCGTCACGTTGACAGACGATTTGGTGACGTCCTTGTCGTCATACGCGATCTTGCCCTCAAAGGAGGTAAAGCGTCCGACTACGGTGCTGACGCCCATATGGGCCACAGCAAAGTTGACCGACGAGTGATTCGGGTCAATCTTGAATTCGTCGGCAGCCAGCGCCGCGGCGCTCAGCGCAAGTAGAGCAAGCGTTATTCCCAGAAATTTCCGCATAGAACCCGAGCCTCTCCTTTTTCTACCGTAAATCTTTTCCACCGTACATCTATGGACGTACCTAACCCGCCATAGGAGACAATTCACACCTTCATGCAGGAACAATGCGCATGCTCAGATCGACCGCCTGAGGCGAGTGCGTCAGCGCTCCCACGGAGATGTAATCTACACCGGTTTCGGCGTAATCGCGCACATTTTCCAGGCGTATGCCGCCTGAAGCCTCTACCGGGACGTGACGTGAATGGCCGTGCACACGCACCACGGCGGCACGCACGTCTTCCACCTTCATATTGTCCAGCAACACGCTCTCCGCGCCGTTGGCCAGAGCTTCATCGAGCTCAGCCAGATTCCGCACTTCAATTTCAATCGGCTGTTCCTCGCGGCGGTTCTGCAGCGCCTTCTGCAGGGCCGCGGTAGCTCCTCCGGCAAGAGCAATATGGTTGTTCTTGAGCAGGATGCCGTCAGAAAGGTCGAGGCGATGGTTCTGGCCTCCGCCACAACGAACGGCGTATTTATCGAGAACGCGCAGACCAGGAGCGGTCTTACGTGTATCCAGGATACGCACGTTTGTTCCCTGAACAGCGTCAACGTACTTGCGCGTGGTGGTGGCAATGCCGCACAGCCTCTGCAGAACGTTAAGCACAACACGTTCCGATGAGAGCAGCGCTCTTGCGTTGTGACGGACAACGGCGATCGCCTGCCCCTTGTGCAGCCGTACACCATCAAAAATTTCACCGTGGCTGATGACCTCGGCATGGCCGATCACATGACGGTCCAGCTGTTCGTATACTTCCAGGATTCGGGCAATCGCACCGACGCCGGCAAGAATGCAATCCTGCTTGGCCAGAATAGTCGCAGTGGCGCGCTGCTGGGGATCAATGCAGGCGCGCGAGGTCGCATCGCTGGTAGCGCGATCCTCCAGCAGAGCGTGCTCCAGAATCGCGCTGATTCTTCGGCTATGCCAATCCATGAATCTTCGATATTACAGGCGTCGCACAAAAGTCGGCAAATCAGAAACGCGAAGGGAGACAGGCTATCTTGCTCTCCACCCTGGTCGAACGCTTGGATCGATGCTCTTGTCAGAAGCGAACGCCCAACATAACCGTTACGAATTGTGAATTAATGTGCGCGGTCGGCGCGTAGTGATAGCGTGCTTCGGTATAAATGCGGTAAGGCGCGTCGCTGACGCGAAATGTGAAACCGCCGCCTGCATTTCCGCCGAGCACGCTCGAGGTGGAACTGGCCAAGGTCTGGCTGGCGGTCACGAATCCCCCGGTGCAGTTGAATCCCCACCAGAGCCAGGGCGATGTACAAGCCGTTGTTCCGCCCACCACCGTGACCGACTGCGAAAGATGGGTATAGCGCACGTACAGGCCGCCGCCGCCGATTAGATATGCGCCGAAGAACGCACCGCGCAATTCATAGCGGTAGTTCCCGGTCAGGACGAAGAAATCGCCGTAGGCGTTAAGGTCACTAAGCTGGAGTGCTGTACGCAGAGGCTGCAGCGAGTCGCCCGCCGGATACGTGCGGTTCCACATGAATTCGCCGACGAAGGCGTTGCTCTTGTTGAAGTTATAACCTACACCGCCGACGCCGCCCCAGCCCGGCGTGGCCACCGTTGCCATGGGGTTCAGCGGCACATTGATGACCACGGCAAGATTGCTATTGATTTTGCAGTGATCTCCGCACCCTTCTCCCAGTTGTGCCGCAAGCGAATGCACCAGAGCCAGGACGATCACCAGCGATGCCAGGCAGGATCTTGTTCCGGGTTTCATGGCCCATCTGCTCTGCCGCAGAACGCACGATTCGCGATCGCGCTTGCGCCAGAGACTTCCCTCTCGTCCGTTGGAAGGTCAGGGAGTGGCCAGCGAAGCCAGATGTGCAGTTTCGCAGGAGATCCGTGTTCCAGAGAGGCAACTTTGGACAGCTCTGTCTCTTATCCAGGAAAATATTTTTCGGGGCAAAAAGGGTGCGCAACCGGAAAGCCGGAGGCCGCTTGTCCGGCTGCGCGTAACAGCAATATCTGAAACGGCTACTTGGAACAGCGCAGGTGGCCGTCATCGTTGATGATGTCGCTCCGGCACTTGGCGTAATCGTCCAGCTTGGCGTCGCGCACGTCGCCGTTCGCGGTGGAGCAACGGGCTTTCAGGTCGTCACCATTGATGTGGATCTCCTGGCAGCTCTGCGTGTATGAACCCGCGGGAACCCCTGCGGGATAACCGATAGGTGTCGCCACGCAGCGCAGATTGCCGTCCTGGTTCACGATTTGCCCGTGACATTTTTGGTAATCGTCGAGGCTCGTGTTCTGCCAGTCGCCATTGCTGTTTTTGCAGCGAGCCTGCAGATCGTCGCCGTGACTCTTGATGTCTTTGCACGTCTGCGTGTAGGGCGTGCCGGCGGCAACCGCCGGTCCCGGGTAGCCTCCGCGATACGCGCCGGGGTAACCCGGAGGATATGCGCCGGCGACGCAGCGCAGCGTGCCATTGTCATTGGCTACGTCGCCATGGCATTTCTGATAGTCGTCAAGCTTGGTCTTATGCCAGTCTCCATTCGAATTCTGGCAGCGCGCTTCCAGGTCGTCGCCGTGAATGCGAATTTCCTGGCACGTCTGCGTGTAGGAGCCGCCGGGAACGCCTGCCGGATAGCCTGGCTCTTGCACTGCCGCAACGCCGTTGTTGCAACGCAGAGCCCCGTTGTCATTGATGATGTCGCTGCCGCAAGTGCGGTAGTCACGGAGCTGCGTGGCCTCCCATCGGCCATCGGAATCCTGGCAATTGGCGACCAGGATTTCGCCCCGCACGTCGATATTTCTGCATGTCTGCTGGTAGGACCCGGACGGAAACGACTGGGCCTTCAAAGCGCTTCCCTGAAGCACAATAAACGTCAAAGCAACTACACAACTGCTGATTAAACGCCGCATCTTAGTGTCTCCCTCGAAACCAGCCTCAGGTTCAGAGCTGGATCAGACTTTCAGTAAGTAGTTAGATTCGCCGCCATTTGCCGCAGTTGTGATCAAGATTTTGATTGCGCTGCCAATACGCTGGCAACCCTTTCGGAAAAGTTTGTCGCAAAAAAACAAAAGAGGACGCAACTTGCGTCCTCTTGAAACACGTTCCATTTGGCGCCTATTTTTTCGACTTCAGCTCTTTCATGATTTCTTCCACCAGCTCTGGTTTAAGCCGTTCCATCACGCGATGGACTGCCTGTGCGATGGTGTGATGGTCGCCGTCCGTTGCAGCTGCCACGGAAGCGGCCGCTTCAGGAATCGCGGCTTCTACACTGGCAGCCACAGCCGCAGGATCAACCTTCGCAGATACTGGCGGCGGGGCCGGAGCTTCAATCGGCGAAGAGCTGTTTTCGTAAGCGTTTCCGCCGGCCGTCGTCGAGCCGGCAACATGAGGAGGCTCCGCGGTTTTTACCGGCGGCTGATATTCAAAAGACGGTATCGGCGCTGAAGCAGCATAGGCCTGGTCCACCACGGGTTCAGGCGACCGGACTTGAGAAACGTCCGGCATTGATACAACGTGGGTCTGCTCCGTAACAACCGGCGCAGGTTCGGCTACAGGCGGAGGCATAGTTTCGGTTTCAGCAGCCTTGCTGTAGGCGGACATAGCCGCCGCCACGCGGGCTTCGAAATCAGCATCAGCTGCCTGCGGCGAGATCTCAGCTGCTGGCGCGGGAACTGGAGCCGGATGGCTTGCTTCGGGAGCTGGGCTTGCCTCGATCTCCGGCACTGACGGACTTCCTGCTTCCATCACTTCGGTTTGGAACGCCTCTACCTGCTGTCCAATCGTCGACATCAGCCCGGGCTCCAGCTGGTCAGCCCTGGTGCTGCGTGTTGTCTCTTCCGCGGTTTCCTGCAGAGCGGGCTCGCGCGGGATTTCCAGATCCTCAACCGCGGGCGTCGACGTCGGCATGAACGCGAATTCAGCGTCGCGTGGAGCTTCCGGTTCTTTAAACACCGGTATGAAGTTCGGATGGGCACGCTCAACCGCAGGTTCAGGCCTGGCAACCACAAGGGGCGTATGCTCGACCTCGAGCGGCGTATGCTCGACTTCAATCGGCGCAGGAGCCGCTTCCACCGGCATCGCTACAAAAGTCGGTAAAGAGACGTCATCGATCGAAGGCGGCATAGGCGCTGCCACCATCGGTTCTGGCCTCTCTTCTTCGATCACCAGCTCGGGTGCCTCGTGTTCTGCTGTGGGCACCGGAGGCGCCGGCACGATGACGGAAGTTTCAAAGGTGGCCGCGGGAGTGTTCACGGCAAAGTGAGCCGTAGAATTCGCGGCCTCGCTGCTGCCGCCCAGCATGTCACCGAAGGCTGCTGAACTGGCCATATGATCCGGGACTTCCACCATGGGCTGCATATTCGTCTTGGCGCCCGTGGCATGGTGGTCCAGCGCCGATTCATGCGCTACCGGCTCCTCCTCGTACTCTGGTTCGGCGACAATTTTCTGCGTCACCATCGGCGGCGGAGGAGCGCTCCCGATGCGCTCTTCAAACTTCTTCACGATCGCCAGAAGGTCGCTGGCTTCAAAGGGCTTGATGATCACGCCGTCAGCCTTAACGCGGTTGGCGTCTTCAGGCTTGACGAGCGGCTCCAGCTTGCCTACGGTCAGCAACACCGGCGTCTTCAGCGTATCCAGAGATCCGCGAACCTTCTCGCAAACCTCCAGGCCGGAATAGCCCGGCATGTAAACGTCTAGGATGATAATGTCAGGCTTCTGCTCGGCGATTTTCTTCACCGCGGCAGCGCCGTTGCTGACAGCCACCACGTCATAGCCGGCATCAGAAAGGATTTTCTTTCCCATGTTCTGGGCCGTCATGCTGTCATCGGCAAATAGGATTCTTAGCGACACGTCAAATACACCTTCACTTGGGCGGGAAACGAGGCTAACTTACTGATAATTAGCTGGGAAGTCAATGGAAACACTACCTCAGTACCCATTGAGGTATATATCTTATCCTCTCAAAGGTACTAATCCCATTGGTGAGGATCAGTTCAAAAACCATCCCCGCCGCCGAGTATCAGCGCCTACCGATTCGCTCGCGAATTGCAGACGTTCATCGCGCGGGCGATGAATCAGTGCGCACATTTCGCCGCCAACGTTCTGATTCAACAACTTTGAAACTTAAAAAGGAATCAGCTTGCGCAGCCCCTTTTTGTTTTTCTTCTTGCTGCTTGATTCCTGCTTGGAATCAACCTTCTGCTGTTCCTTTTGCTCCTGAGCGTTCGCCGGCGCCTGGGTCACGTCAATGCCTTCGCCCGTCGGCTTCTGCAGTTCATTCACCTGCGCCGGCGCTGATGGCGGCGGCGTTCCTTCTGTGGACTGCGGGCTGCCCGGAGCTCTCTCATTCTCTGCGGGCTTCCCCGTTCCGCCGACCACCGGCTGGATTGACAGGCTCTGGCTGGGCTGAGCGCCGGTGATCTGGCTATTGATTGCCTTGACTACCGCTGGAGCGCTCTCAACTTTTTCATCTTCCAGGTTCGGGTCACCGACCTTCGCAGCCATGATGGTGTTCGGACGCTTCTTGAAGTTGCCGGTTACTTTTCCCACCATGCCGACTTTGCCGCGGCTTGATTCTTCCGCCTTGCTTTCGGCCAGCGCCTCCGGCGTCGGCTCAGGGACCGTTGCCTTCAGCGCTTCCAGCCGTCGCTTGGCATCGCCCACGCGGTCGGTTGCAGGATAACGAGTAATGATCTTGGAATAGGCTTCAACTGCTTTCTTCTCAAACTCCGCGCCCATCTGTTCTTTCTTTGCATCCGGGATCTTCTGCTTCCTGATGGCGGCGGCTTCCAGTTCATACGTGGCGCCAAGTTCAAAGAGCGCTTCGTCCGCTCCCGAGTAGAGCGGATAAGATTCAATCAGCGACTGCAATCGCGCCTGCGATGCCGCATAATTGTCGCGCAGGTAGTAGAAGTGAGCGATCCTGAATTGGCGCTCCGCCAGCACCTCATGTACTTCGCGCAACTTCTGCTTGGCTTGGGGCACCAGCGGGCTGTCAGGATACTGCTGGATCAGCGCGCGATACTCCTCCGCTGCACGCTGAGCCTGGGCGAAGTCCCGGTCAGGTTTCTCCATCATGTGGTAGTGCATGTTGGCGATCTTGAGTTGCGCTTCTGAAGCTTCCGGCAGGTTGGGAAAGAATGTCTGGAAGTCTTTGTATTCCACTTCAGCCTGCGCCCAGGCTGCGGTGCCGCCTTCGGCATACCAGGCATCGCCCAGCGCCAGCTTGGCCCGGGCAATATATTCAGAATCAGGATAAGTGTTGATCAGCGTGTCCAGCAGCGTGCGCGACTCCTGGTAGCGGGCTTTCCTCATCGAATCCATGGCGCGGTCAAACAAGCCCTTGTCCGGCTGCTTGGAATCGATATTGGAAAGAGGGTTCTGGACTTTGTGACGGCATCCGCCTGTCATCAGAAGAGCGCTGGCCAGCACTGCTGAAATTACAATTCTTCGCACCATTGTTTACCTACCTGAACTCTTCGCGCCTTTAGACTCGCTGCAGCGTGGCTTCTGTCGCCAGCTTCAGCAGGCGCTGTGTATTTTCTCTGGGATTGCCTTTTCCGAAAACTGCGTTCCCCGCAACCAAAATCTCCACCCCGGCACGGACGGCATCCGCGATCGTATCCGCGGCAATGCCGCCATCGATCTCGATCCTGAAGTTGGCGTTCCGCGCCGTGCGCATCAGGGCCAGCTTCCGCACCTTGTCCAGCGCCGAGGGAATGAATCGCTGCCCGCCAAACCCCGGATTCACCGACATCACCAGTACGTGGTGCACCATGTCGAGCACCTCTTCCAGGGTCTGTACCGGTGTTGCCGGATTGATCACCACGCCCGGCTTGGCGCCATGGCTCTCAATCATTTCCAGTGTCCGATTCAGGTGGACGCAAGCCTCCTGATGCACTGAAATCCAGTCCGCCCCGGCATCTGCAAAAGCCGCGATGTACCGGTCAGGATTCTCAATCATCAAGTGGCAGTCCAGCGGCAGATTTGTCACCTTCCTGACGCTGGCGACCACGGGAGGGCCAATCGTAATGTTGGGCACAAAATGTCCGTCCATCACGTCAACGTGCAGCACGGTCGCTCCACCCTCCGCCACCGCCTGAATCTGCGCGGCCAGGTGAGCAAAATCCGCTGACAAAATGGAGGGCGCTAACTCAATCAAAATGATTGTCTCTCACACGAAAGTTACTCAAATTCTAGCATGCGGGGCTGCTCGAACCCTCACCCGCAGCCACCCTCAAATTGCCTTAATCCCTGCTGCGAAAACACTACTCCATCTGTAGAACGCGCAACGTGCGCTACCGTTGCATACCAATTAGCAGCTCGGGGCAAATTCTTGCATCCCCGGCAAATCCTTTCCATCACGTGATGACCAGAATGGATCCGGCACCACCCCTACCCCTGGCTTTCATCCCAGTTCATCCCAGTTCATCCCAATTTGGTGTGCACTTGTCCCACTCCAAGGGAATCATGTGGCACAGGCACTCTTGCCTGTGCTCCTTTTACGATCTGGCGAGTATCTCGTGTGACACCGCCCGTACTCGGCGGTGGAAATCTCGGCGATCTTTGGCAGTTTTGGCACTCCTGGCAATTCCCCTGCCCCCGGCCTTCGATCCCGAAAACAAAGGACTTACACCATCCATCCCCGGGGTTAGGGCTATCGAAGCCCCGTTATCTCTAAGCTACCGCCTAAGTTGTCAAAGATCGGTCAGATACCGCTTTTCCTCGCTTAGAGGGAAATAATCAACTTTGCCATATATTCGCCCCAGAGTCAAGGGCAGACTCTCTGGAAGTGCTGGCAGTTTTGACCGCTTTATAACCGTCATCCCGAACCCCGTCGGCGAGGCCGCGCCTGCTCAAGCGGCCGAGTAGGGGGTGAGGGACCTTGTGCTCTGTTTCCCTAAATCTTAAAGACACCAACACCTGCGGCCTCCCAGACGAGAACAATCTAACCCGCGCTGCGGACGAGTCCCGCCAGGGACGGAAGAGAACTAGCCCGGCACGGCCTCCGAGGTGCGCAGCGCGCGCCGAGGAGCAAGTAAGTAAAGAAAAAATCCTTCCTCGCTGCCGCAGGCCGACGCGCAGCGTAGCGGAGCGTCTTTTAAAAACTTGCCATTCTCACTCATAATCTAGCGGCACCTGCACACGGAAAATTCCTATGTACTGCAACATTCAAATCTGAGAAAGCCCGTGAATACCTTGCAGCCGCTATGGCGGTACATGAAGTATGAATATGTTCTTGATCTGCTTTCCTCAGAGTCGCTGTATTTTCCACGCCTTTCCTCAATGGCCGATCAGTGGGAAGGTCTCCTGACAATCAAAACGAAGGAGAAGCTGTTTCGCAATTTCTAAGCTCAGTATGCCGATAGTGCGATAGCCAACGGCCAAGTTGAAGAGTGTGAGAAACATAGAGAAGAGTTTTTTATTAATTGCTGGCACATGAATGACTCGAAATCCTACTTAATGTGGAAAGTTTACGCGAACAGGGGATGCGCAATCGAAACTACTTTTGAGAGACTGCAAATTTCATTCGATAGCTTCCCAGGAGAGATTGAGGGCGGAACTGTTGATTACATCGATTATAGGCGGGAGACGATTCAGGTTGGGAACATCTATTTCCCAGTCGTAAAGAAGGATCTGCCTTACAGAGATGAAAAAGAATTCCGGCTCTTGTTTTGGCAATATAGTCTCGCCAATCAGCCGGTCGCTGTCATGTCAGACGGATTCAAGGTGCGAGTCGATTTGAACAATCTGATTTCCAAGATTTGGCTAAGCCCTCCGTTTGCTGGAGCGAGTTCAGAGTTCACTAGCATCGTCGACGCTAAGAAATTGGACTGTGAGATATGTACTTCCTCTGTTGCGGAGCGATTCAAAAGTGGCGCCTCCAGTACCTAATCGTCTAAGACATCATTTCGTCCGTAGCTTTTCGTGCTTTATATTCATTCCATGCCCCTACTCACCATTCGCGATCTGGTCAAGGTCTACCACACCGACGATGGTGTTTTCGGCAAGACCACTCGCGAGATTCGCGCCGTCAATGGCGTCTCGTTCGAAATCAATCACGGAGAAACGCTCGGACTGGTGGGTGAATCGGGATGCGGCAAGACCACCCTGGGACGGATGATCCTGCGCCTCATCGAGCCCACCTTTGGCAGCATCAGCTTCGGCACCCACGACGTTCTGACCGCCTCCGGCAGGGAACTGCGCCGCCTTCGCCGCGACTTGCAGATCATCTTTCAGGACCCGTTCGCCTCGCTCAACCCGCGCATGCGCGTGGAAGAAATCGTCACCGAGCCGCTGCTCATTCACGGTGTGCCGGTTGTCCCCCCCGGTAAGATCACTGATGCCATGCGACGCCATGGCGCAAGCCAGCTCGAGGAGCACAGGCAGCCGGCCGCCGCCGACCTGCACCAGGCTGCTGCCGAAATCATGCGCGCCGTGGGTCTCGATGAATCCGCCCTTCGCCGCTATCCCCACGAATTTTCCGGCGGACAACGCCAGCGCATCGGCATTGCCCGCGCTTTGATCGTGCGGCCCCAATTCGTGGTCTGTGATGAGCCGGTCTCCGCCCTCGACGTAAGCGTCGGCGCGCAGATCGTGAACCTGCTCAAAAAACTTCAGCGCGACTTCGGCCTGACCTATCTGTTCATCTCCCACTCCATGCCGGTGGTGCGCTATCTGAGCGACCGCATCGCCGTGATGCGTCGCGGTGAAATCGTCGAGATCGGCACGTCAGAACAAATCACCTCGCACCCACAACACGAGTACACGCGCACGCTGCTGGCAGCGACACCCGCACCGGGATTTACATTGGTCTAGAAGAGTCTTAAGCATGAGAAGCCTTTTTAAATCTGTCACCCTGAGCGACTTCGAGGGAGAGCAGCGACCGAGAAGGAGTCGAAGGACCCCGAGAATTCGTCCTTTTCGATGCCGGTTCAGGGAGTCCTCTCGAAACAAGTGGTTCTTGGTTTTCCTCGCAATGATGTCGATTTGCACGACCAGCGCAGCTCTCGCCCAATCTCCCCCGAAAACCCAGGTCGTCATCCTCGGTACCGGCACGCCTATCCTGGACCCAGATCGCTCCGGTCCGTCCGTTGCCGTAGTGGTGAACGGCGCCGCTTATCTCGTCGATTTCGGTCCTGGCGTCGTGCGCCGCGCCGCCGCAGCCGCGCGCGACAAGAAAATTACCGCGCTCACGCCCTCGAACATCAAGGTGGTTTTCGCTACCCACCTGCATTCTGACCACACCGCCGGCCTGGCTGATCTCTACCTCAGTCCTGCCGTGGAAGGCCGGCCTGGACCTCTGGAGCTTTACGGCCCGCCCGGAATTGCCGATATGGCGAGGCACATTCAGGCCGCTTACGTGAAAGACGTCGTGGTTCGAACGCAAGGATTGGAGCGGGGCAACATCAAGGCTTACCGGATCAACGCGCATGAGATCCATCCCGGCATCGTTTACAAGGACTCGAACGTCACCGTGCGCGCCTTCGCCGTGGCGCACGGAACCTGGGACTACTCCTATGGCTATCGCTTTGATACCGCCGACCGCAGCATCGTGATCTCCGGCGATACCGGCCCCACCGGCCAGATTGCCCGCGCCTGCCACGGCTGTGATCTGCTCCTGCATGAGGTTTATTCGCTGGCCTGGTTCAACTCGCGTCCTCCTGCACGGCAGAGATATCACTCGCGCTTTCATACCTCGACCGCGGAGTTGGCCAAAATCGCCACGCAGGCTCAGCCCAAAATGCTGGTGCTCTACCACCAGCTGTTCAGGCCGACCGATGATGTAGATGCGGTATTAACCCAGGAGATCAGACAGGCCGGTTATTCAGGCCCGATCTCATCGGCGCACGATCTGGATATCTACTAATGCGTTCGTTCCGCCTTGCCCAGGAACCTGAGCCGGCCAGCCAGCGTGCGATGATCGGTGCCGAAGAAGCTGAGAAAAGTCGGCGAGTTGATGTTGGTGTCGACGATTGAAGGGTTCGAGCGATCAGTGACGTTTACCAATCCCAGCCTCGCCGCCCAGCGATAGCCCTTGAAATTGAACTTCCGCTCTATCCCCAGATTCAACGTGAAGAAGTCAGGAAACCGGAACTCTCCCGGACCGGAGACGATCTGGCCAAACTGGTTGTTGGTGACGAAGGTAAATCCGGTGTGCCAGATGGTAGACCATGCAAAATCAAATTTCTTGAATTTCCACGGCATCGGATATATGCCCCAGGCGTTGACCTGGTTTGGCACGTCCCACGGCAGCGGCCCGCCCACCTGGTTCCCGATCAGCAGCTCATCGATGAAAAAGTCCACGGTCTGGTTGGAAACTGCGCGCGAACGCATATAGGACACCTGTACCGGATACCCGCGCTTCAGCTCCTTGCGCAAGGTAATCAGCGCAGCGTCAAAGTGATCTTGTTTATCGGCGCGCAGGAGAAACAGGTTTCCCGGCTCCAGTTCATAAGCCCATCCGTGCTGGCCATGCCGGCTCAGGAATTCCAATCGGGCATACACTTTGCCCGGCAGGCGACGCTCCAGGGCGACGCTCCAGTTCACAAATCGCGGCAAGGTCAGGATCCGCGGATCGGCCACAAAAGTCTCCGGAAAAGTTGCCACAACCGGAGAGAAGAACTCGTCGGTACGCGTGCCCTGCGAACCGTTGCTCGCCAGCGACAGATTGGTCCGATCGTAATAAATGCCGATGCCGGCGCTGAATTTGGTTTCGCTCGCCGGGCTCAGCAGCACGGTTCCGGCGATGCGCGGTGAAATGTACGACTGCCCAAGGAATGAGTCATGGTCCCAGCGCACTCCGGGTTCAATGATCATGCGCTGAAACGGCGACCAGCGGTCCTGCACGAAGGCGCTTGTTTCTACCGTACCCAGGCTGAAGGGCGGAGGGTTGGAGAACGTGGTCTGGCGCAGCAAGGCATTGTTTGCGTCTACAAACTGCGCGGTCCCGCGACTGATTTGCGCATCGTAGAGGACTCGGTCCGCCCGGCCCCCCACCGTGAATTGGTGCGTGCCCATCCACTTCCACGGTTGCAGAAACAGGTTGGCAAAAGCCTGTGTGCGCGTGGAAATGTTCTGGTTGGTAAGAGGAAAATTACCCGACCGCCCATCCGGCCCCAACACGTAAGGCAGGTCGCCCATGGGAATGGACGAGCCTTTGTTGCGGTGAAAGCTCGCCCCGAACTCCAGCATCGTAGACTTGGTTACCGCCATCTGGTCTTTCAGGCTCAGAACATACAGATAGCTGTGATTGTTCAGCGAAACTGAAACCGGATCGAATGCCGAAATCCCCGTATTCTGTGAGTCCTGCATGTTCAGCAGAGCGCTGGCTGTGAGCACGTTCCCCTGCGCCAGGTTCACCCGCAACCGTGCGAGATCATCGATTCTCCAGATGCGATTGGTGTCAGCATTATCCGGAAGCTGCTTGACGATGTTGTAGTCGGTTTCGCCCTCGTGCGAGAGATCGAACCAGGCCTTGTCGCGCACCAGAGGCCCTGAAAAATATCCCCGCGGCGTCCAGTTATTAATTTGAAAGCCCTTCACGTTCTGGAAAGTCGGCAGCAGGTCGGTGGCATTGACGCGAAATTTGTTGTCGCCATCCTGCAGCTGCAGGTCCACCAGGCCGCCGGATCCTTTGCCGAACTGGGCCGAGTAGCGGCTGCTGCGCACGTCCACCTTGCGCAGCGAATCCGGGTTTACCCGCAAGGCGAGCGCTCCGGTCGCCGGCTGGCTTACCTCAAAACCATCCAGGTAATCCTGGATCTCCTGCGTGCTGGCGCCGGCAATGTGGATCTGTCCTTGATCTCCGATTACGCCCGGCATGAAAGGCAGCACGTTGCGATAGTCGCGTGTGGTGGCGTAAGGAATGTTGGAAATGTCGGTGGCCGTAATGGTCTGCGAGTTCGAGATTTCATCCGGATCGATGGGTGACGCGTGTGCGGTGACCTCGATTTCCTCTCTATATTCGCGCACCGGTTGCAGCCTGACCTCAACCGGGCTGGCTTGCTCGGAAACAATCACCAGCTTGGCTACCACAGCGGTATAAAACCCGGATTTTTCCAACAACAACTTGTAGGTTCCCGGAGGCAGCTGGCGCAGCACGGCAGTTCCGGTCGGCGTGGTTCGACCCTGCGCTACAGTCTTGTCATTCTGCTGCACGATGACGAAGACCTGCCCCAGGGGCAGGCCATTCTGGTCCATCACGCTTACTTGCACCTGGCCGGAGGGAAGAGGAGCGGATTGGAAAACTGGAGCAGGCGACGCACCGCTTCGGCAGAAGCCGGACAAAAGCAAAAGCGCTGCCAACATACGCAGCCTGATTTTTGAAGACATCGCAACCGCCATGGCAGGCTCTAATCAGACGATCGGAACTGTTATCGTTGACCTTCCTGGATCGTTGACGTGGTTTATTCCGGTTCTCCTCTTCAGCAGCTACACAGCTTCCTTCTATTGTATGCGCGTGGAGAGTCAATCACCACAGTAGACCGGACCTGTACTAGAGTTTGAAGCAACTAGACGAAGCGCGGGATGGACTTGAGTTATCGCAGTGCAAAACCAACCCACAAACGAACCGTAGTTTCGGAATCAGGCATCTTCGCCGGCTATTTACTCAGTAGGCGTGTGCCCGGCAGACTCTACCACGATAGGCTGCGCTTTCCGCAGCTCCGGCTTCGCGTTCTCGCCCTTTGGCTCGATGCGCTCCCCCGGACGCGCTCGCTCGTCAAACTTGCCGAAGATCATCTTGCCGGCCGTGGTCTGCAACACTGATGTGACGGCAATATCCACGTTCTTGCCGATCAGCTTGCGCGCGTTGTCCACCACCACCATGGTGCCGTCGTCAAGGTAAGCTACACCCTGGTTATACTCCTTGCCTTCTTTCAGGATGAAGACGCGCATGGTTTCGCCGGGCAGCACGATCGGCTTGAGAGCGTTGGCCAGCTCATTGATGTTCAGCACCTCGACGCCCTGCAGCTGCGCCACTTTATTCAGATTGAAATCGTTGGTGATGATTTTGGCTTCATACACCTTGGCCAGCTCGATCAACTTCAGGTCTACTTCGCGGACGGTGGGAAAATCATCTTCCACGATCTGCACGGTCACGGTCACAATTTTCTGAATGCGCTGCAGAATATCCAGCCCGCGACGGCCGCGGTTGCGCTTCAGGGAATCGGCTGAATCCGCCACCAGTTGCAGCTCCCGCAGGACGAACTGCGGAATCACCACGATCCCGTCGAGGAAGCCGGTTTCGGCAATGTCGGCAATGCGCCCGTCGATGATGACGCTGGTGTCCAGAATCTTAAAGCTCTTGCGCCCCTGTTTCTCCGCTCCAAATACGCCGCCCAGCGCCGCCAGGTTGAGCAGATCGCCTTTGTTCGCGCCCACAATCAGCCCCACGTACGACATCAGAAGCATGACCATGAGCATAAGGAACCGCTGCGTCTCGGAATGAGTGATGCTGTTTTTAATGACGACGCTGAAAAGGTACGCACCCAGGATCCCCAGGATGCTGCCAATCACGGCTCCGATCAACCGCTTCAGGCTTACAACGCGCAGGCGCGCTTCAAACCAGACGACCGCCAGCCCGATTCCGATTCCCGCCAAACCGGCGGTCCAGGAGGGCAGATTGGCCAAACCAAAGGGCTTAAGGTGAAAACAAGCAACTGCTACTACTGCAATAAAAACGATACGAATAATAAGCAGGTCCATAAGGACCCTCCCGACCGGGGCCGCTGGTGGTCAAGGTGAATATGATTTTCGCAATACCCCGATTACGAAGCCGCCCCCACAGCTTTTTCACCGCATGGTCAATAGAATAAATAAAAAGCCCCGCGATGACTCAAGTCCGCACAGTATACATCAGCTTGCATAGCTTAATGCCACCATCTTTGTTATCGACTAAGTAAATACTGCCTCCTGCTTTGTCATTGACCCGCCTCTGAGCGCCAAGGCATCTTGTTTTTATTAGAGACTTTCGTCGGGGCCCCCGGCATGCACGACTTTTGCGTGGTGGGGCGGGCATCTGCCCTGCTCTCGTGAACAAGTTGGCCGAAAGTAGATGAGCGGCCTGGTTCTCCTGCCGAGGGAGAACTTTAAAGCCGGCGCTGAAAATCTCGGGGGAGAATAAGCGCCGGTTTTATTTGAGGCGACTAAGAGGCGTGAGCGAGGCGCTTAGCCGAGCGGGAGCCACTTGCCGAAATCCTGAGCGCGTCTCTTGCGCGAAGGATCTGTTCCACCCTGCGCTATCCTTTGCCGAAATCCCGAGCGAAGCGAGGGATCTCTTCCGGCCGATCCGAAAGCGTGAGCGAGACGTAACGTTGCGTGGGCTTAGACGAGTCGGCTCCACGAGTGCGAGGTTTCGCATAGATACAGTGAATGTCGCTGACGAATTGAGATTGTTGACGATAGCGGCGTCAGCGGAGGTTATCCGCAGGTAGGGGGTAACTCTTTGCACAACGGTAATGTTGCCCGAACCCCGCCCGATGTGCGACATTATCGGCTCGTTCCCTTTTTAAGGGCAACGGTGTGTCTGTGTTAGGAATCGAAACCGCGTCAGGTGGGTTATGGCTAAAACGACCGAAAAGCGCACGTACGAAGAAGCCGTCAATTGGCTTCGCGATCACGGATTTGACATTTTGGAAGCTCCGGGAACACAAAACCGCGTCTTCCTGAAGAAGCTCAACAGCTCGGCTGCTATTGAAAAAGCCTCTGATGGCGGCGTTCGTCTTTTTGCCAAGCCGGGCATCCTGATCGGCAGTGAAATCTCGCGCCTCGTCGATAAGGGCTATCAGAAGTTTTTGAAGACTACCAAGACTGAGGTTCCCGCCACCGCAGACCACCTCCGCGACCTTCACCAATTCTCTGAAGAGCTGCGTGAAGCTACTGGTGAGACCAGCTTGTACAACCAGTCTTTGGGTACCGTAAGTGACCGCTATAACTACGACCGCGTCGAGAACCGCGATCTTCCCGAGTCCCAACGTCCACAGCGCGCCTGGGAAGAGAAGAAGGATCCCCGGCGTCACGCTTAAAAAGACCCTTGCATGGTTGGCTGCTGGCTTCGCTGCCGTTCCCCTCGTGCTGCGCGACTTTACTTTCTTAACTCGCTGGATAACTTTATTAAGTGACTGAATCAGCCCCTGAACGCGGCTAAACACTTGTTTTACAGGCACCTTAGACCGCCTATTCGTCCTACCTTTTTTGACAATTGATCTTCTAACCACCTAGACTCTCTACTCCAATGGAGTAGAGCAGTTCTATCTCTAGAAGAGAAGGAGATCAGCTATGTTGCGGAAACGTTATCGCTTCCTCGCTGCTTTATTTGCTGCGGTCCTGCTGGCCACTATGGTCTTCGGCCAGGCTGCAAGCACGCCATCAAAAGATCAGAAAACAGCGTCCAGCAGCTCGACCAAGCCAAAGAAGTCCGATCTGGTGGATATCAACTCTGCCACCAAGGATCAGCTCAGCGCCCTGCCCGGCATCGGCGATGCCTACAGTCAGAAGATCATCGATGGTCGCCCTTACAACAGCAAGAAAGATCTGGTGACCAAGAAGATCGTTCCTCAGGCTACCTATGATCAGATCAAAGACAAGATCATCGCTCACCATGCCGGCACAGGAACCAGCAAGAAAGGGAGCAGCTCGACTACGCCTAAGTAGAAATCTTGCGCACTCGCGAGGCGCCTCGAACGGGGCGCCTTTTCTTTTTCAACTGGATTGAAACCGTTGCAGCGGCCGGCGCGTCCTTCCACCCCACGCTGAACACCGGCACGGCTTCACTGCGGCCTTTGACTTTCATTTCCGGCAGCCGTTCGAGATCAAAACCGCGGTTCAGCTTGCTGGCGGTTGATTCCGCAATCAGTATCTGTCCGCCCGCGGCATTGGCCATCAGCCGCTGCGCCGTGTTGACCACGTCTCCCACCACCGTGTAATCCAGGCGTCGCGGCGAACCGATATTGCCCGCCACAGCGTTGCCGGTGTTAATGCCGATCCCCACGCGCAGCTCCGGCCAATTTCGCGCTCCAGCATCGCGATTGAGCTCGATCAGCAGCCGCTGAATCTGTATGGCTGACTTCACTGCATTAGCGGCATCTTTGCCTTTGGAAATCGGCGCGCCGAAGACTGCCATCACGGCATCGCCGATGTATTTATCCAGAGTGCCGCCGTTATCGAAGATTACATCCGTCACCCGGGTGAAGTACTCGTTCAGAATCTCCACCACCAGGCTGGGCTCCAGGTTCTCGCTCATAGGAGTGAAGTCGCGTATGTCGGCAAACAAGACCGTGACTTCCTGATTCACACCTCCCAGTCGGATATCCGGATTTGCCACCACCATCTCCGCAACCTCGGGAGAGAGAAAGCGCTCCAGCGCCGAGCGCTGCAACGTCTGCTGCGCGATCTTTTCGTGCGCCGCGAGGTTGTCAATGGCCGCGCCCGCCTGGGCGGCTACAAGAGCAAAGACGTTGAGCTCCTCCTGGGTAAATGCAGAGGCTTGCTCCAGGTTGTCGACGTACAGGATTCCGAAGAGACGCTCTTTCCCCTGCAGAGGTGCGCACATAGCGGAGCGTAGTCCCGAAATCTTCATGCTCTCGCTGGCGTTGAAGCGTTCGTCATTTCTCACGTCTTCAATCAGGATCGGCTGTCGCTCCCTGCGAATCATCTCCAGCACGCTCTTGCTCAGGATGATCTGTGTGCCCGGAGAACCTGCAGCGGTCGGGCCGCTTTCCACGACCTGCGCATCGCGATAGCGGACCTCACTCTGCCGCACCACCTTGCCCGACTCGTCGAACAGCATCACAAAGCCGCGTTCCACTCCCTCAATCAGGCAGGCGAGTGAAACCACCTGTTCGCAAATGTGCTCCAGGGCGAGCTTGGAGTTCAGCGCTTTCCCCGCCTCATACAGCACCGTGAGCAGGTAATTTTCCCGCTCCAGTTTCTTGATGCGTCCGGCCAGATCGGTAAGGGCGCTGCTCGATATCCCTGCGCTCCGCGCCAGCGTAGCGCCGTCAGAACGGCCGTGAATGATGTTGTTGAGGGTCGATGGCCATTGGCCCCGGCGTACCTGGATCGCCTGCTCGTCCACGTTTTCCAGGCGCAGCCTGTAGTTGCCGACCACGGCCGTATCGCCGTCTTTCAGCTCGGTTTCCTGCGTGATCTTCTCATCGTTGAGAATGATGCCGTTGGTGCTGCCGCGGTCGGCAACAAAAATGGAATCGTCCCTGAGCTTGATGACCGCGTGGAAGCGGCTGACGCTGGAATCGTTCAGGACAAGATCATTGGCATTGCCGCGTCCAACCGTGGTGACCGGCTTGGACAGTTCCAGGATTCCGTTTTTCCCGTCAGGAGAGGAGATGATCAGGCGGGGCATACAAAACGATCACTGTTTCTCAAGGATCTCGTCGATGTTGACGACCTTGCCCTTTTGCACTTTTATGTTTCTGTGCACACTCTTGTATCCGTCCATCTGCAGGACGATGCTGTACACGCCGGGATCAGCGGGCCAGCGCGCATTGGTCTTTTTGGGAGCCGTTTTACCGTCAATGACGATCGACGCCCCTTCCGGATTCGTGCGGATGTGGACCAATCCCTTGCCTTCCGGCACCGTGTCTGTGCCCAGAAGGCGACGGAAAAGGCTGGGATTCTTGCCGTCTTCTGACGGCTGATTCACGCTCAGCAGCAACGGTGAAAAGCTCGCCGTCTGTCCTTCGGAGAGATTCTCATCGCTGGAAGCATCTCTAAAACCGGCCTTCTTCACCGTGATCCGATGGTAGCCTTTGTCCACGGTCAGTTGCGTCGGCGTCACCATGCCGCTGTCTTTGCCGTCAAGCCAAACGTTTGCGCCCTGTGGATTGCTCGTGACCACTAAAGTTGAAACCGTTGGCGTTAATGCAGTGCTTACCTCCACACTCTTGCCCGTCTGCGATTCCACCGTTCGCGTCTGCGGCAGGTAGCCGGTCTTGGTGAAAACCAGCGTGTGATTGCCCGCGGCCAGATGCGAAGCGGTAAAAGGCGTTACCCAGTTCGGCTCGCTCCAACCGTCAATCTCGACTTTGGCTCCGTCCGGCTGCGAAGACAGCTTCAGTTCGCTTTGTTGTACAAAGACCTGGTTCGGCGAGCTCGTAGCCTTGACCGGCGTTGGCAGTTTTTGCGGACCCGTTTGGGCGTTCTTGCGCGCGGGGAAGAATTTCACCGTCGTATCCGGGGCAATCACATCGTGATGCTCCGGTGTCGCCTCAGGCGTAGGTTCCGGTGGTATGGCAATGGCAATCGGCTGGTGCTGCTCGGCAATCTGTTCTGCTTCTTTGGCTTTGGTCTGTTCCGCAAGTTGGCGCATCTTCACGTGAGTGCGGTGATAGGCGTAGCCGCCCATGGCAGAGCCCAGAATCAGGATCGTTATGATGGCTGCAATCAGCAACCCTCGTTTGCTGGAAATGATGGCTGTGGTCGGGCGGCGGACCGGCACCGGGCCTTTGGCCGGAGCTGTGGCCGCTGCCGTGGCTTTTACAGTGTTCCCGGCGACGCGCACCGGCAGCACGACGGTCTTGTCGGGTTGACCCGGCACAGCAGCCAGCGCTCCGGTTGAACCGTTGCGCCCGGCGGCCGCCAGCTTGTAGTGTTCAAGATCGCGGATAAGCTCCGCGCCGCTTTGATAACGATCGTCAGGCGCTTTGGCCAGAGCCTTGGTGACAATCGCGCTCAAACCGGGGTGTACTGTTACATCCAGATCGCGTGGCGTGATCGGGGTTTCGTTGACAATCTTGTAAATGATCGTGGTGACGTTCTGGCCGACGAAAGGCTTCTCGCCCGTCAGCATCTCATAAAGAATTACGCCCAGGCTGAAAAGGTCTGAGCGCCCGTCCAGCGGACGTCCTTTCACCTGTTCCGGCGCCATGTAATTGGGCGTTCCCAGAACCTGCCCGGTGTTGGTCACCTGCCCGCCGGATTTGGCGATGCCAAAATCCATGATCTTCACCGTGCCGTTGGGCGTGAGCATGATGTTGGCGGGCTTTACGTCTCGATGAACAATTCCGTTGGAGTGCGCATAGTCCAGGCCGCGGCAGATCTGCCGCGAAATCTGTACGACTTCGTCGGTCGGCAACACGCGCTTTTCCGCCAGCAGTTCATGCAGCGTGGTGCCCTCAATGAACTCCATGGCGATATAGAAAATGCCGTCTTCTTCGCCGGCATCGTAAATGGTTACGATGTTGGGATGATTCAGTACGCCGGCGGCGCGGGCTTCATTCTGGAAACGGCGCACCATTTCCTGCGCGTCCAGGCCATGGACGTCGAGCCGCATCGTCTTGAGTGCTACGGTCCGCCCGATGGTGGGATCCAGCGCCTTGTATACGACGCCCATTGCGCCGCGTCCAAGCTCGCTGACGATCTCATATCTGCCGACCGTCTGAATAGACATCATGAGGGCTTTATCTCTTCTGACTCAGTGGCGCCCTTGCTCATGTCTTGGGGGAGAGACGTTACAACTGTAACGACACTTGTTGTGGAGGATGATTTCTCCGAGTCAGCCGAAAATAACTCATTTTGTTAAGCCGGGTCAATGAGCCCTGCGACCGTGCATGTGACTTTAGTTTTCTGCCCTGGATCAACGGAGAAAAACCTTAAACGAAATCTAAGGGCAACTTACAATGCTTCCATGCGCGCATATTTACTGGCTCTCCTGCTAGTTCCATTTTTGCTCAACGCTCCCACGCAAACTCAAGTCAATCCTTCGCAGAACGCCGGACAGCAGCCTGAAGCTGGCCAGCACGCGCAGGACATTCCGGAAGAGCTTCGCGCCGATCTCGAAGAAGGCATCAAACACCTTCTGCTTTCGCAGATCGAGGCGTGGAACCACGGCAACCTGGAAAACTTCATGAAAGGTTATTGGCAATCGCCCGATCTCACCTTCTTTTCCGGCGACACGGTTACTAAAGGCTGGGAACCAACGTTACAGCGCTACCGCCAGCGCTACCAGGCCGAGGGCAGGGAGATGGGCAAACTCGAGTTTCAGGACCTGGATATCGATCTGCTCAGCCGCCGCTCCGCCGTGGTCACCGGCAGGTGGCAGCTCACCATGTCTGACGGCAAGAAGCCGCACGGCTTGTTCACCCTGATCTTCAAGCGAATGCAGAACGGATGGAGAATCGTGCACGATCACACGTCGGCGGCGGAATAGGGGCCAGCGGTCTCGCAGCTCATCATGATCTCTATCTCTCCGGTGCTGGAGCAGCTGGATGTATTCATGAAAGCGCTTCTCCTGTCGTGCTTACACAAACGGAAAGTGCGATCACTTCCGGCGTCGCACGCGCTGCAGCTCGCGATAGGCTTCACTCTTGGAAACACCCTGTTCTTTTGCCAGGACTTTGAGCGCGGCATTCTCATCCAGTTCCTTTTCGCGCATGATCTCTTCCAATCGGGAAGCAATGTTTTGTCTCCCCGAAGCAGCCGCAACCTCGTCGCTCTTTCCGATCAGCAGCGTAATCTCGCCTTTCGGTTCCTGGGCATGAACTCGTGCCAGAACTTCAGCCGCGCTTCCTCGCACAAACTCTTCGTGTACCTTCGTCAGCTCGCGCGCCAGAACCACCGGCCGCGCTTCTCCCAGTATCTCGACGATGTCTTTCATGGCTTCAACAATGCGGTGGGGCGCTTCGTAAAACGCAACCGTACTTTTCGCATCGCGCAATGATTCGAGCAGGGTGCGCCGCTGGCCTGATTTCGCCGGCAGGAAGCCGTGGAATTCAAAGCTATCGGTCGGCAAGCCGCTGGCGGCAAGTGCCGCGATCAAAGCCGACGGCCCGGGTACCGGTACCACTTGCGCGCCGCGCTCGATCGCCAGCTTGATCACGCGGTATCCCGGATCCGAGATTCCAGGCATTCCAGCATCGGAAACCTGGGCCACGCTGAGCCCCTGCTCCAGCTTCGCCACCAGCTCTTCCGCTCGCGCCGCTTCATTGTGTTCGTGATAGCTGACCGTCGGCTTGTCGATTCCGTAATGTTGCAGCAACTTGGCCGTATGGCGCGTATCCTCGCACGCGATCAGGTCAGCTTCCTTCAGCACTCTCACCGCGCGGTAACTCATGTCCTCCAGGTTGCCGATGGGAGTAGCCACCACGTACAACGTGCCTTTGCGCTCTTGTTCGGCCATAGGGAAGTCCTGTCGTGGCGTTCAAGCATAGCATCCGGGTAATCGACCCGAGCCTCCGCAAACAACCGGAATCCAGGGAACAATGGGGCTTGCCACATCGTCGCCGCACGAGCGCAGTCTGCTAAAATCAGAGCAGAATCAGCTTTCATTGTTGAGGGTGTCCTGCGTGCCGCTTTACGAGTATCAGTGTAAGAAGTGCAAACACAGATTTGAAAAAATACGAAAATTCTCCGATCCGCCTATCAGGAAGTGCCCCGAGTGCGGCAGCCCGGTGGAGCAGTTGCTGCATGCTCCCGCTGTTCAGTTCAAAGGCACCGGCTGGTATGTAACCGACTATGCCGGCAAAAAGCCCGAGGCTACGGCAAACAATTCTGACGGCTCGTCCGATAAGTTGGAAAAGAAAGAAACCGCCCCAAGCCACAAAGACAAAGAGTCGAAGCCAAAGAAAGCCGAGGCCAAGAAGGCAAAAGACTGAGGAGCCAGGTAGTGGTTCAGTTTGAAAAGCTGAACCACTAGCAGTATCAGCGTCTAGCGATTCGCTTGCGAAATCGCGGGCCTTCAGGCAGACGTTCATCGCGTACCGGGGTCCCCGGCGCGCGCTACTGTTGCGCGTGCTGGGGGGCGAGCGATGAATCCAGCACGAAATTGCACCACTACCAGGAGCCACAGCTCCCCAGCCGTTTTGAGTTTGCTCACACGCGATCTTCCGCCGTGCTCTTGTATAAAAATTAAGCCGCTTTTTTGCGTGGAGGAACTTTCATGCCCTTTTTGCGGGCCTTGGAAAGGCCGATGGCAATTGCCTGTTTACGGCTCTGGATCGGATGTTTCTTTGCATGCTTGCCTGAGCGCTTGTGATGCATCTCAGTGCGTACTTCCTCGCCCGCGTTCTTGCTGTACCTGCGGCCGCTCGACTTCTTGTGTGAACTGGATCTCTTCCGTGTTGCCATACCTGATCTCCCTTCAATGGTGAGACGTCAGGCGGCCCTCAGGGGTTGGGCGATGAAACGGAGGTGAAGTTTATGATCGGGCCGCGGCTACTATCGCACCTGCCAGCGTCATAATCGGAGTCAGGATCAACACTAATTGCAAACATACAAAAGTAGTCACAGCCTTGGCCAAAGTGATGCCTGTCTTCTGCGAGTAAACGCGGCGGAAGGCGAAGAACAGGTAGGTGATAAACACAACGGCTTTGAGCAATGAAAAAATCAGAACCGGCCGGCCCTGGCTGCCGAAGATGGAACTGACCGGCCAGGAAAGTATCGAACACAGTTCAACAAAGGCCAGATAGTGCAGGGCCATGATGAGATGTTCCACGAAATACCGCTTCCGGTACATCAGCCACAGAATCACCGCCATCCCGAATACGTTGGCGAACTGAACCGCCGTCACCACACGATGGATGCGTTCCTGGACCCGCTCTACGATCACTTCTTTGGGCAGGTGCTTCTTCGCAGCCAGTTTCTCCCACGCCGCATTGATCCTCCCCTGCTTATCTTGCTTCGTAAGCCACTCCAGGTTGTACACGGAAAGCGGGTGGATGGAATCGGCAAGAAACAAGAGTGCCACCGCCATCAGGAAAAGATTCAGCGGCTTCATATACCGCGATCTTCTTCCCGCGACGTACTCTAACGTGAGGTATCCAGGGCGTGTGAAGAGATACCGAACGGTAGCAAATACCTTGGCATCCAGGTGCGTGAGCTCATGGAATGCATGAGCCGCAAAATGCCCAAGCGCGAGATCGCCTCGGTGAGACCATTTTTCACCGCAGGTGTGGCAGAACTTCCCCAGAAAGTGGCTGCCGCAACTTGGACACGCTTCCGCCTCTTGGTGTGCAGCGGCTGCGGTTTGTGCTTCTGCGGCCATCGGCGAATGCCGGAGTATATCCAAGACGCGCCGTACCGTCCAAAGAAAAACGCGAACCAAGGCGGCTTTCTGCTTTGCTTCGCGTTAAAGGTTTATCCCGCTTTTCGCGAACCGGCCGCTTCCTTGGTCTTCGCTCTTCCGCTCACCGTAAACATCATCTTCCGGGCTGCGATGTCGGCATCCACCACCACATGATCGCCGTGGAGTACCTCACCCTCCAGGATCTTCAATGCCAGCGGATCCTGGACCAGGCGCTGGATCGCCCGCTTCAACGGACGCGCGCCGTAGGCCCGGTCGTAGCCCTCCACAAACAGCAGCTCTTTCGCGCTCGCAGTCAGCTCAAGGGTAATCTTGCGATCGGCCAAAAGCTTCCGCAGATCGTCCAGCCGCAACTCGATGATGTGCGTCAGCTGCTCTTCGCCCAGCGGGCTGAAGACAATCACGTCATCCACACGGTTCAGGAATTCCGGACGGAAGTGCTGCCGCAGAGCTTCCATCACATGCTCCGTAGCTTCCGCAAATGCCTCTGGCGAGCTTACGCCCTCAGCTTGCAGATAGCTGGCGCCGATATTTGACGTCATGATGATTACCGTATTCTTGAAATCCACAGTTCGCCCGCGCGAATCCGTCAGACGCCCGTCGTCGAGAATCTGCAACAGGATGTTGAACACATCCGGATGCGCCTTCTCAATCTCGTCAAACAGAATCGTGCAATAGGGGCGGCGGCGGACTGCTTCCGTCAGCTGTCCACCTTCGTCGTACCCGATGTATCCCGGCGGCGCTCCAATCAACCGCGCTACCGCGTGCTTCTCCATGTATTCGGACATGTCGATGCGCACCAGGGCATGCTCGTCATCGAACAGGAATTCCGCCAGCGCCCGTGCCAGCTCGGTCTTTCCTACGCCTGTAGGCCCCAGGAAAATGAACGAACCGATTGGCTTCTTGGGATCGCTCAACCCCGCGCGCGACCGCCTGACCGCATTGGCCACGCGTGATAACGCCTGGTCCTGGCCGATCACTCGCTGGCGCAAACGGTCTTCCATGTTGACCAGCTTCTTCACCTCGCCTTCCAGCATCTTGGAAACTGGAATGCCCGTCCACTTGGAGACGATCTTCGCGATATCTTCTTCGTCTACTTCCTCTTTGAGCATGCGGCGCTGCTTTTCGTCGGCCAGCGTGCTGAGGCGCTTCAACTCGGTTTCCGCCTGGCGTAATTCGCCGTAGCGGATCGCCGCCACGCGTTCCAGATTGCCGGTGCGTTCCGCTTGCTGCTCTTCGATCTTCAACTGCTCAATCTGCTCTTTGAGCTCGCGCACCTTGGTGATCGCTTCCTTCTCTTCTTTCCAGCGGGCTTTCAGCGCGTTCGCCTGCTCGCGAATCTGCGCCAGCTCCCGCTCCACCGCAGCCGACCGCTCGCGCGAGTTGGGGTCGTCTTCCTTCTTCAACGCCTGCTTCTCGATCTCCAGCTGCGTCGCCCGCCGCTCCAGCTGATCGATCTCCGTGGGCATGGAATCAATCTGGATGCGCAGCGATGCAGCGGCTTCATCAACCAGGTCGATCGCCTTATCCGGCAAGAAACGGTCAGAGATATAACGATGCGAAAGCGTAGCCGCCGCCACAATAGCTGAGTCCTTGATCCTCACGCCATGGTGAACTTCGTATTTCTCTTTCAGCCCGCGCAAAATCGAGATCGTATCTTCCACATTCGGCTCGCCGACGAAGACGATCTGGAAGCGCCGCTCCAGCGCCGCATCCTTCTCGATGTACTTGCGATATTCATTCAGCGTGGTTGCGCCGATCGCACGCAGTTCGCCGCGCGCCAGCGCCGGCTTGAGCATGTTGCTGGCGTCAATGGCGCCTTCAGCCGCGCCTGCGCCGACCAGCGTGTGCAGCTCATCGATAAAGAGAACGACCTGCCCGTTCGAATCCTCGATTTCCTTGAGCACTGCCTTCAGACGGTCTTCAAACTCTCCCCGATACTTAGCTCCTGCCAGCATCGATCCCAGGTCCAGCGCCACCACGCGCTTGTTCTTCAGGATCTCCGGCACGTCACCGGCGACGATCCGCTGCGCCAGCCCTTCCACGATCGCCGTTTTACCCACGCCCGGCTCGCCGATCAGCACCGGGTTGTTCTTGGTCCGGCGTGAAAGCACCTGGACCACGCGCCGAATCTCTTCGTCGCGCCCAATCACGGGATCGAGCTTGCCACGCCGCGCCAGCTCGGTCAGGTCCTTGGCGTAGCGCTGCAACGCCTGATACTTGCCCTCGGGATTCTGGTCGGTCACGCGCTGCGAGCCCCGTACAGCGGTCAAGGCTTTCAAAATTGCATCGTAGGTCGCTCCCGCGCCGGAAAGAAACTTCCCCACCTCGTTGCCCTTGCTTTTATCTTTGGCCATCGCGAGCAATAGATGCTCGGTTGAGACATATTCGTCCTTGAAGGTGTCGGCTTCCTTAAATGCCTGGTCCAGGACCTGTGACATCGCCGCCGACAGATGCGGCTGCTCTCCTGCGCCTGAAACCCTGGGCAGCCGCTCGATCTGCTGCATCAGTTGGGACTGTAAAGTAGCCGCATTCGCGCCCAGCTTGGCCAGCACAGGCACAACAATGCCTTCCTGGTCCTGCAGTAACGCGGCCAGCAGATGTTGCGGCAGCATCTCTGGATTACCGTGCTGCCCGGCAATCTCATTCGCCTGCTGGATTGCTTCCTGCGCTTTGATAGTGAATTTGTCCCAACGAATAGCCATAATCTTGCTCCTTGCTCCAGTTATTCTCTCTCCGTTTCAAAACAAACGGGAGATGGACACCCATCTCCCGTTTTCGATGCGGTTCAACCGGAAGCGTGACCGCCGTCATTGACCCTGAAGGGTCTTCTGTCCGTTGCCCACCTTGATCTGCTTCGGCTTGGCTTCCGCCCGCTTGGCCAGGGCAATCTTCAAAATGCCCTTGTCATAATTGGCTTCCACCTTTTCCGCATCCACGGTGGTGGGAAGCTTGAAAGTGCGGGTAAAAGAGCCGTACCGGCGCTCGATGCGGTGGAAGTTCTCTTCTTTCTCTTCTTTTTCAAACTTCCGCTCACCCTGAACGGTAAGGGTGTCGTTTTCCACGCTTACATTCAGGTCCTCCTCGTTCACGCCCGGAACCTCGAGTTTGAGAACTAGAGTGTGCTCATCCTCGTAAACATCCACTGGCGGAACAAACGTTCCCGCTGTCAATTGATCTTTGCCAGTTGGAGCCCAGCTCTCAAAGAAGCTGGCCAGGTCGCGGAAGGGGTCAATTCGAGTAATCGTTGTCATTTTTCTTTGTCTCCTGTGTCTCAACAAATTTGGTATTAAAACGGGCTCAAACCTTTGATGTATTTATTAGTACATAAGAATCATAAAATATGAGCGTATTATTGTCAACTTATGGCCTGCGGAATACGCCGTTTTATTTCAATAACTTAGGCTTAGGTCGGCTGGAACACCGGTGTATTTGGACTCAAATAGCGCTTAGAACAAAGCACTTCAAATAATGGCTCTCCGGAACTCCCAAAAGGATCGGGTGATCTTTCGCCTGGGCATACTTCTCGACCAGCCGCATCGGACGATGGGCGTCCTGAGCCGCTTCGGTCAGCATGCTCTGAAAGTCCTCTTCGCTCACGGCTGAGGAGCACGAGCACGTCACCAGAACGCCCTGCGGTTTGAGCATCCTCATCGCGCGCAGGTTCAACTCTTTATAGCCTCGCATGGCGGCAGGCAGGTGTTTCTTGGATTTGGCGAAGGCCGGGGGATCGAGCACGACCACGTCATATTGCCGTCCGGCCGCAGCGTAATCTTTGAGCAGGTCAAAGGCGTTGGCTTCAATCCATTCGATCTCCTGTCGATGCTCTGCGGCGTTCAGCTTTTCATTTTGCTCGGCAATTTCCAGGACTTCGCGGGAGATGTCCAGGGCAGTTACCTTCTGGCACCTCCGCGCCAGATGCAACGCGAAGCCTCCCTGATAAGTGCAGACATCCAACGCCTCGCCATGGGCGTATTTCGCGGCTAGAACGTAATTTTCCCGCTGGTCAAGAAACGCTCCGGTCTTCTGTCCGGTCAAAGCGTCGTAATGGAACTTCACCCCATTCATGGTGAAGATAGTCGAATGCCTGCTGCCGCAAACCACGCCTGATTCCGCGGCATGCAATTGCTCCAGTTCCCAAATGCGTGTGTCTACCCGCTCGACAATGTGTTGAGCGCCGGCTAGCTCACGGATCGCCGCAATGATGACCTGCTTTCTCTCCGGTTTGTCCCACGCCTGGGTCAGCACCTGGAAGGTAAAAATGTCGTTGTAACGGTCCACGATCAATCCTGGAAGCCGGTCTGCCTCGCTAAAGACCATTCGGAAGGCATCCGAGTCGTGCACGACTTTTGCTCGATAAGCAATGGCCTCGGCCATGCGCTGGGTCAAAAGCTGCGACACATCGTCTTCCGAATTGAGGGTCTCGCGGCCCAGCAGCCGTAGCCTGATCTGTGACGAAGAACTGAAAACCGCCGAGCCCAGCACCTTGTCCTTCGGCCCTAGCACGTGGACCAACGCTCCGGGCGCCGCTCCTGCCTCATTCAACACGTCAGAGGCATAGACCCACACATGGCCGCTGCGCAGCCGTGCGGCAGCTCGCTCATTGATGATTACCTTTTTGGGAGAAGCGCTTGCCATCAGGCAAACAGGATATAGGAAGGCCGGTTAGGTTGTGGGGGTGGTTTCCGGTGCTGTTTCTGGTTCCGCTTCCGTTTCAGCCTCTGAAGTCTTTGCTCTGGCTTTCTTTTTAGTCGGCTCCGGCGCCGGTGCTTCGTTTGCAGGATCGAAATAGAGAATGCGGCCGCACGAGCTGCAGGTAACAATCTGCTCATTCGTGCGGATCTCCTGCCAGGTTTGCGGACGAATCATCACGAAGCAGGCCAGGCATTTCTGCTCGCGCGCCTCAGAGATGGCCGATTTGCGCTGGCGCATCACGCGGTCATAATGAGCTAAAGCGCTATCATTCACGCCGGTGCGTAGTTCGCTTCGTTTTTCGTGCAGCCCGGCCAGAAGTTTTTCATCTTCCGCGGTGCGCACACGCGCTTCGGATTTTTCCTTTTCCACGTCGGCCGATTCGGTCTTCAACTCCGCTTCAGCCCGCTTGAGCGATTTCTCATCGTTCTCCAGCGAGATCATCAGCTCCAGAATCTTGTCCTCGCAACCGCTGATCTGGCTCTCCGCGAAGGTGACCTCATGCATCAGCGCGCGATACTCATCATTCGTCTTGACGCTGGAAGACTGGCTGCGGTACTTGGCGATCTTTTCCTGGAAGCCTTTAATATCGGTCTCGAGCTGGCGGCGGCCGGTTTCATTGTTCTTGATCTGGGTCTTGGCTTTCTCGACTGCGGCCTTGTGCTCTGCCAGCTTGGCTTCAATGGCTGCTACCCGCTTGGGCAAAGCGGCTATTTCGTCGCTCAGCCGGGCGACCTCACGGTCCACTTTTTCGAGTTCGATAAGTCTTTCGAGATCAGGATTCATGAGTAAAAACTACATTGATTTTATCACGCGAAAATGGCTCTTCCGGACGCCCCAACCGCCTTTTAAATAGGTTTTTCCACTGATTGTGCCGGTGTCACTGGCTGCTTAAACTTCGCGCCATGGCGCTGGAAATCACAAGATTGCTGCTGGGGGTGCTGATTGCGGTATTCCATCGGCCGCTGGCCGGCAAAATCATGCAGCAGGAACGCGCGCTCGATAGCTACTTCCGCAGTCGCGGCGTCAATCTGCCCGCTCCGCCAACCGATGCTACCGCCCAAAACCTTTACTTCACCATTGGGATCTTTATCTGTCTCTTTGAAGCCGGGCGCATCTGGCTCTCCATGAGCTCTTAAAACCTGACTCCTCATCGTCAGAACGCGCAGTACTAGTCTCTCGGCATAGGCGGTGTGGGCGGGGTAGGCCGGCGAAAAGCAAATCGCCCGATCAGCACCAGCACGATCGCACCATATCCTATGTATCTCGCCAGTTCGCGCGTGTGCTCGTTGGGAGAAGAACGCATCATCAGCGCAGCGATGATGGCAATGATGGCCAGAAGCAAGCAAATCCAGTAGCCTGTTGGTCTGTTTCCCATAGTCTCCTTTATACGCGGGGATTCAATGAAAGTTACAACAAACAGTCGCGTTCCCTGCCATTCGTGCCCTTATTACTCTTCAACAAACCGATAGCTGGCATGGCAATCGTAATCGATGCCGTGTTTCTTCTTGAGGCCCTGGATGTACTTAAGCTGCGCCTTGGTATGGGGACTGGCCACGCCGTCGCCCAGCGGTTCAATGGTGTGTAACAGGGTCTCTTCCAGGCAACTGCTCAGGCTCATGCGCTTGTGTTTGGCCAGGTCATTCAACAAGGCGGCCAGCCGCTTCTCCAATCGCACCGGAACATCCACCCGCTCGATCTTCACTTTCGGTCCAACCGTGAAGAGCGGATGTCCGAATCCAAGCCGATGCCCATGCAGATCGCGAACGGAGTAATCGCGCATTCCATATTCTCTATCGTCAATAGGCACCGCGATCTCGACACCGTTGGCGCGATGATACTCATAAAGCTCATCCGCATCACCTACGTCAAATTGCACCGAGCAGCCCTTCGGATTGGGCGTGCCACTGGCCAGAAAAACCTGGACACGGTCCAGGATCACGCCGGCGAAGGTCGGCGGCTCACCCCAGGTAAACCCAAGCCGGAAACCAAGTTTCTTTGTATAGAATTCAACGGCAGCAGCAATGTCGCTAACCATCAGTGTAGGGTGTGTTTGTTCGCAATCCACCTGCGGAGCTGCAGAGGTCGTCATCATCCCTCCTTATGAGGCTAGGGTTTACACGGATGCTAAATGGAATGGAAAGCTCTTACTGGAATTCCTGTGACAAGAGTTTTTTGTAGACCAGTTTAAGCCCCGCTCCGTCCACCACCTCATAATCGTAAAAACCACAATTCGTCTCACCAGGACACCCGGTGATGCGAAAGAGACGGCTGTTTGGATAAAACTCGATTCGTCGCACATTTTCGTTGCCGGGTCTAGCTATCCATGCAAATGAATCAGCAACTGTGAACCCGTCATACACCTTTCCGGTTATCGAGTCCACAAGATAGAAGCCGGCACACCCAGCTCCGCAACCGAAAATTGGAACGGTGTAATGGCCGGCGAATTGAACTTTGGACTTCGCGCCTTCACGAATCACAGTTCGGTACCAACGCTGATCCTTGCTGAGGATCGGTACAGCCGGCTTGCCTTGATAGATTTGGACCACGGGATAATCACTAAATTTAGGTCGGCCTGTCGCTCGCTGAGCAAACGGAGAGTGCATTACGCATAGCAGTACTCCTAGGATGGGAACGGATTTCATTTCGCGAATTCCAACAATACAGCCACGTGCGCGATGGCAGCATTATCCGTTCCCATGCCTTCCGGAGTCTTGGCCTTGATGCCGACCTGATCAGGTTTTACTCCCAACAACTCCGCCACTCGTGCCTGGATCCTTTTTGCGTGGGGCACGATCTTCGGCTCGGCAAGAATCAGGGTTGAATCAACGTTGGATATGGCATATCCGGCTTTGCGCACCTGTTGGAGAGCTTCTTCAAGGAAGATTGCGGAATCGGCGCCCTTCCACCTGGGATCGGTGGGCGGAAAATATGAACCGATGTCGCCGGCGGCGACAGCGCCAAGCAGAGCATCGGTGATAGCGTGAAGCAGAACATCGCCGTCTGAATGGCCGGCGAGACCTTTGTCGTGCGCCAGCTCCACACCGCCGATTTTCAAGGGAACACCTGCCTGGAATTCGTGCGAATCCCAGCCATAACCGATTCTCATGAGTTTTTTACCGCGGATGCACGCAGATGAACGCGGATTTTCTTGTTTGCATTTTCGAAAACGAACCTTCTGAACTGCGGCTTGTGCCCACCGAAATTGAACAACAACGCTATTTCCAATTCAGTACCACGCAGATAATTCATCACCTGGGCCTCATGTGAACGGTCAAGATTCTGTGTTGCTTTGATTTCAAGAAGGATACATTCTGCCACCACCAGGTCGGCTTTAAATTGGCCGACATCCACCCCGCGAAAGTAGACCGGGATTGGAACTTCCTTTCGGACTGACATGCCCGCACTGCTGAGCGCCAGGTACATACATTTGCTGTAAACCGATTCAAGAAACCCATGCCCTATTTCGTTGTAAACCTGCTAATAAATACCAATAATTTTATCGGTCAACTCAGAATGCAAGAGCTTTGAATTTGTGCTTTCCATTTTTTGATCCGCGTTCATCCGCGTAAATCCGCGGTAAGGGGTTTTGCCGAAGTCTCAGGGCTTCATCAAGAACTCCGCCAGCTCCATATCCGCAGGTGTGGTGATCTTGATGTTGCGTGCCGAGCCCATCACCACCCAAACGCTCTCACCCAGGCGCTCCACCAGTGAGGCTTCATCCGTGCCGGAGAAACTGTCGGCAGCGGCGCTGTCAAAAGCCCGCTTGATCAGTTCATAGCGAAAGCCCTGCGGGGTTTGCGCCTGCACAACGCGCTCACGCGGGATGGTAGAAGTTATGATCGCGCCTTCGGCCGCCCGTTCCACCTGCTTGATGGTATCGACCGCAGGCAAGCCGGCGATGGCTGCGCCATGCTTCCCCACTTCCTGAATCACGTTGGCGATGATTTCGTCGTCGACAAACGGGCGCACGGCATCATGGACCAGGACGATGTCGTCGGGCGCAGCCTTCAGATGGGACAGCGCGTTCGCCACTGATTCCTGGCGGTGTTCCCCACCTTCCACGACCTCTACTTTCGCGCTGAATTTCTCCTTTTCAAGTTGCCGGCTGAATCGTTCCATCTCATTCTTGCGCAAGGCAACCACAATCTGGCTGATCTGCCGGTTACGCGCGAAGGCCCGCAGCGTATGGATGACAATGGGCACGCCCTGAATTTCAAAGAATTGTTTTGTGGGTACACCTTTTTTTCCCACGGGCGCCATGCGGGTACCCAGACCGGCCGCAGGAATGATGACAATGACCTTCATACGGGGTGAGAAGTATAACAATTCCGGAGGACACGCAGCGTGAAGGAGACGGAATCTCGCCCCGGAAACAGTCTTTCACCAGCCTCACGCCGCCGCTGAGTTCTCCTTATGCGGCGGGATTTCCTCGGCTTCGCCCGGGAGTACCTCGCGCAGCGCCCACTGAATTCGCTGTGTGCTTTCCTGGATGATCTTGATCTGTTCCGCCTGCTCGCTCACATAAGGCGAGTAGAGAATCGGCTGCAGCGCGTTGCGGACGTGGTGATTCATATCTGCAATCACGCGCATCTGGCGAATCATGGTTTTGTGCCGATGCCATTCGTACGCGAAGACCACAACCCCGGCGAGGATTCCGATTGCCAGATCGTCAACCACGGCGCTCATGCCGCTGATGCCGAAGCGGTCCAGCAGCTCTTCCAGCAATACACCCAGAAGAAAGACAGTAAGGCCCAGAAAAAAACTTACGCCCGCGCGGCGCAGCAAGGATGGAGGCTTCAGTTTTCTGTACATCACACCGTAATTATTCCACAATACAAATGGTTTTGGATTTGAGTCCTGTGATTGAAAAAGTCCGGAAAGGTATTCGCGACCTGGGACTGCTCCGGCCCGGCGACAAAGTTGCCGCAGCTGTTTCCGGCGGTGCAGACTCGGTGGCTTTGCTGCGCGCGCTCTTCGAGCTGCGCCAGGAGCTTGGGATCGTTCTCTCCGTAGCCCACTTTCATCATCAGATTCGTGGCGCCGAAGCTGACGCTGATCTCGAATTCGTGGAGGATCTGGCACGCCGGCTCCAACTTGAGTTTCACTCCGGTTCAGGCGACGCCCCGGCCTATGCGCGGGCACAGAAGTTGAGCCTGGAATCTGCCGCCCGAGAGCTGCGGCACCGGTGGTTTGCCGATCTCATCAGTCAAGGCGTCGTTCAGAAAATCGCTACCGCGCATACGCTCGACGACCAGGCGGAAACCGTGTTGATGAAGCTCCTGCGTGGCGCCGGGGTGCGTGGGCTTGCGGGTATCGCGCCGGAGCAGAGGGCAAAACATCTGGTGAGGCCGCTGCTGGGGATCACCCGGACGGAAATTGAAAGCTACCTGCTGCAGATCGGGCAGAAGTGGCGCAACGATTCCAGCAATCTCGATCTGAGGCATACACGAAATCGAATTCGGCATACCCTTCTTCCGCAGTTGGAAAGGGATTTCAATCCGGCTATCCGGCAAACGCTGGCTGATCTGGCGGAAGTGGCTCGAGCTGAGGACGACTACTGGCGCTCAGAGCTTGAATCCCTGTTGCCTCGTTTGGTTCGGCAGGGTAAACCTAGCCGCAGCGGTCGCAGAGCTTCAGGAGATGCTGCAACGACCCTGTCGCTCGAATTGGCAGCCTTGCGTGCCCTTCCTGAAGCAGTTCGCGGCCAGGTTTTACAGAAAACCGCCGGGCTTCTGGGAGTTGCTCTCGAATTCAAACATATTCAAGAACTTACGCGAATCATCCTCCAACCAAAACAGGCCGGTAGCCTCTTTCTTCCGAGAGGTTTCCGGGCGGATTTCAGCTTGCGTGAGCTTCGCTTGAGTCTGAACGTCGAAAAAGGGCCGCCAGAAAACTACCGGTATTCACTGACGATCCCAGGCGAAGTCCGCGTACCGGAGCTGGGAAAGAAGATTCGCGCTTTGGTAATAAGTGATGGAAAACAAAAGATTTCGGGTTATAATCCGGCTTCGCTGTTGAGCCGGAACCTGCTGGCCCCGGAGCTTACGATTAGAAACTGGCAGGCGGGCGACAGGTTTTTCCCCGCCCATAGTCAATCCCCGAAGAAAGTAAAGGAGTTGCTGCAGCCCAGCCGCTTGGGAAGCGGTTTTTCGTCTGCAGAGCGCAAGCTTTGGCCGGTGATCGAAAGCGCCGGCGAGATCGTCTGGATGAGGGGGTTTCCGGTTCCTCAAGCGTTTGCCAGCCAGACAGGTGAGGCCGTCCTGATTGAGGAGATACGTGATGACTCGTGAGGCCGGAAAGTGAGCGATATACAGGCTCGATATCCTCGAGTCATCATCTCCGCTGAGCAGATACGAAAGCGCGTGCAGGAGATGGCGCGCCA
This sequence comes from Candidatus Angelobacter sp., assembly GCA_035262465.1. Lineage (GTDB taxonomy): Bacteria > Acidobacteriota > Terriglobia > Terriglobales > Acidobacteriaceae > Angelobacter. Next base: position 145,856 of record DATFSU010000008.1, read on the forward strand.
GATTTCCCTCGATTTCCAGGGCAAGACGATCCATGTCGTCGGCGTAATGGAGAACGGATTCATCTTCATGGCTGATCTGGTTCGCGAGTTGGAAATCCCTGTGGTCTGCCAGTTCGTCAGAGCTGAAGCCAATCATTCCGATCCCAATACCACGGAGATTTTTTTCAGCCCGGAGGTGGACGTAAAAGGCCAGCACGTCCTCCTGGTCGAACTGCTTGTGCAATCTGGGGTTACGAGTGAGTTCCTGATGCGCAACCTGGCCGGACGCGGTGCTGCCAGCGTGAAATTAGCTGTACTTTTGGACAAGCAATCTGCCCGGCGGGTCTCGCTCCAGCCTGATTACTTTGGTTTTCTTGTGAATGAGGGTTTTGTCGTAGGCTATGGGCTGGGAGAACCCCATTTGGGCCGAAATCTACCCCATATTGCCGCCCGTTCTGAAGTCTAGGAGCGGGCTTGTAAACGGCTTTTGCAGCGCCACTTTGGCGGCAAAAGGGTATAGAATCTTTGCAGTGGGAAAGTTTGAGACCGAATACGGGTTGTTAAGCATCTAATCGGTTGGGACCGGGCCCGGACTGAGCCTGGGGAACCTTTTTCATAGCAAAGCGTCTTAGTGATTAGTGTGCGACGGTGTGTAAGCCGGAGCGAGCTTTTTACTGACCGGCAAATTTAGGAGTAATCAGTGAATTCGACATTCAAAACGGTGATCTTGTGGGTGACCCTGCTGGCGGTCGGTGTCGTCCTTTGGAAGATGATCCAGGGCGGGCCGAACAGCGGCAAGGACCATGAAATCAATTACACCGATTTCATGTCTCAGCTCAACGACAACAAGATTGCCGATGTAACGATTGAAGGCACTGTAGCGCGCGGAAAGCTTAAGAATGGTGAGATGTATCACCTGGTCGTACCATCCAACAACCAGGCTCTTTACACCGCGTTAGACAGCCACAAAGACGTTAAAACCACCTTCAAGGACAATCAGGGATGGAACTGGCCGATGGCCATCTTCCAGTTCTCCCCGTTCCTCTTGCTGGGTGTTCTATGGTTTGTGATGATCCGCCAGATGCAGACCGGCGGAAATAAAGCTTTAAGTTTCGGGAAGAGCCGTGCCCGGTTGCTCTCCATGCAGCAGAAGAAGGTGACGTTCAAGGATGTCGCCGGCGTCGACGAGGCCAAAGAAGAACTACGCGAAATCATCGAATTCCTGCGCGAAGCCCAGAAGTTCCAGAAGCTCGGCGGACGCATTCCCAAAGGCGTTCTGCTGGTGGGCCATCCTGGAACCGGTAAGACCCTGCTGGCCCGGGCTGTTGCCGGTGAAGCTAACGTTCCGTTCTTCAGCATCTCCGGTTCTGACTTCGTTGAGATGTTTGTCGGCGTGGGTGCCAGCCGCGTACGTGATCTTTTTGAGCAAGGCAAGAAAAACGCTCCCTGCATCATCTTCATCGACGAAATTGACGCCGTTGGCCGTCACCGTGGCGCAGGCCTGGGCGGCGGGCACGATGAGCGCGAGCAGACCCTGAACCAGTTGCTGGTCGAGATGGACGGCTTCGAATCGAACGAAGGCGTGATCCTGATTGCCGCCACCAACCGGCCCGACGTTCTTGATCCGGCATTGCTGCGGCCTGGACGTTTCGACCGCCGCGTCGTCGTTCCGCTGCCTGATGTTCGTGGACGCGAAGAGATTCTCCGCGTTCACACGCGCAAGATTCCCTTGGCGGATGATGTCGATTTGTCGATCCTCTCGCGTGGCACTCCCGGCTTCTCCGGCGCTGAGCTCTCCAACATGGTGAACGAAGCGGCGCTGAACGCGGCCCGCAATAACCGCAAATCCGTGTTGATGTATGACTTTGAGCTGGCCAAGGACAAAGTCCTCATGGGCGCCGAGCGCAAGAGCATGCTGCTCACCGAAGAAGAGAAGAAAGTCACGGCGTATCACGAGGCCGGCCATGCGATCGTGGCAGCCTTGATGCCGTTCGCAGATCCTCTTCACAAGGTCACTATCATTCCGCGCGGCATGGCGCTGGGCGTAACCATGCAGCTGCCGGAAACCGACAAGCACAATTACACGCTCGATTACCTCAACACGCAGATCGCCGTGATGATGGGCGGACGCTTGGCGGAAGAAATCTTCCTCAACCAGATGTCCACGGGCGCCGGCAATGACATTGAGCGCGCAACGGAAATGTCTCGCAAGATGGTTTGCGAGTGGGGCATGAGCAGCCTGGGTCCGCTGACCTTCGGCAAGAAAGAAGAGCAGATTTTCCTGGGACGCGAGATCTCCCAGCACCGCGACTTCTCTGAGGAAACGGCGCGTGAGATCGACTCCGAGGTTCGCCGCCTCGTCAACACTGGTTACGAGCAAGCCAAGAAGATCATCCTCGAAAATCGTGAAGCTCTGGTCCGCATTGCTCAGGCATTGCTGGAGCGCGAGGTTTTGGACGCGAACGAGCTCAAAATGATCATCGAAGGCAAACAGCTGCCGGCCCGCGTGATTCCATCGAAGGGTGATGACGGGGTGCAGCAGGTGCTCAAGCCAGAACCGGGACGTACTCCGGGCATGGCGCCTGGCAAGCCTTCACCGGCATAAGGCGTTAGTACGATTCATATCAGGCAGGGCAGCTTCGGCTGCCCTGTTGCTTTTTTGTCTGCCAAGTTACGCCTGGCCCGGAACCCCGCGATTTTCCTTGCTCCCGCCAAGCGTTTTGGCATACATTCCTCACAACTTGCCCGCCGTTTTTTGACCCTTGAGGAGGATTTCTGTGATGGCAACGCCAGGCGTCAATGCGCCCGGGGGCCAGCCGGCGGTCGTGGCGGCTGTTTTTCAGCAGGATTCATTTATGGCCCGCCAGAAGATATTCTCGCTGGCGCCGTGCTTCTACATTCAGGATCACCTGGGTAACTCGCTCGCCTTCCTGCGCAAGAAAGTCTTTACCTGGAAGGATGAAGTGCGCGTCTTTACTGACGAAACGCAGAGCCTGGAGCTGCTGCGCATTAAGGCGCGCAAGATCATCGACTGGGGCACCGCCTTTGACGTGACCGATTCCATCAATCATCAGAAAGTGGGCGCGCTGAAGCGGCAGGGCTGGAAATCAGTGCTGCGCAAAGAATGGATCATCATGGACCCTCTGGACCAGGAGATCGGCCGGGTTCAGGAAGACTCAATGGCGCTGGCCCTCGTCCGCCGTTTCATCACTGCGTTGCTTCCGCAAACGTATTCCTTCGAGCTTGCCGGCCAGGAGGTGGGCAAGGCCGAACAGAACTGGAACGTCTTCGCGCCAAAAATGTCTGTCGACTTCACCAACGATCCGGGAAAGCGTCTGGATCGCCGGCTTGCCGTAGCCGCTGTGGTTCTCCTGATGGCCGTGGAAGGCCGGCAACGGCAGTATGATTAGATGATCTGAATCAACGGCTTCCGCCGTGGAACAGCTTCACCGATTTCAACTGCAGGCACTTGAGCGCTATTCAGCGCATCAATCAATTTCGCTGAAGAGTTTCGCGGCACAGCCAGCAAAAGCCCGCCTGCAGTTTGGGGATCATAGAGCATGGTCCGAATTTCTTCCGGCACGCCATCGTCATAGCTCACCATGCATTCCGCGAAATCGCGATTGTTGTTCAACCCGCCGGGAATGAACTTCGCACGCACACAATCAAGCGCACCGTCCAGAAGGGGGACTTTGGCCGCTTCAATGGTGAGCGCAACGCCGCTGCCACTGGCCATTTCACGGGCGTGGCCGATCAACCCGAAACCGGTAATGTCGGTGGCGGAGTGCACCTCAAACTGCCCCTCCTGCGCAATCTGGGCCGCCTTTGCATTCAGGCTCGTCATGGAGCGAATCGCCGCGTCGATCCACGGCTGTTTGGCCTCTCCTCGTTTGATAGCCGTCGAGATGACGCCCGTTCCCAAAGCTTTGGTCAGGATCAGCGCATCACCGGCTCGGGCGCTGCTGTTCGTCCACACGCGGTCCGGGTGGATAGTGCCGGTTACGGCGTAACCAAACTTTATTTCAGGATCGCGAACGCTGTGCCCGCCGATCACCACGCAGCCGGCTTCCATCATCTTGGAAAGGCCGCCGGCCAGAATCTGCTGCAAGACGCCCAGGTCGCCCTTATCCGGAAAACAAACGATTGCCAGGGCGCTCAACGGACGCCCGCCCATGGCGTAAACATCGCTCAGGGAATTCGTGGCCGCAATCTGTCCAAAGGTGTAGGGATCGTCGACGATCGGGGTAAAAAAATCCGTGGTCTGCACCAGGGCGAGATCTTCGGAAATCTTGTACACTCCGGCGTCGTCGGCTGTATCAAAGCCGACCAGGACATTCGGGTCATGCTGCCGGGCTAATTTCCCAAGCACCGCGTCCAGCGCCGCCGGACTCAGCTTGCTTGCTCAACCCGCGGCCTTGACCTGCTCCGTGAGCCGGATTGTCTTCGTTTCTGCCATCCTGAACATTTTAAAACACGAAAGATCACCGCTTCGGAACCGGCAAAAAATAGCCGTCGCAAGCGACGCTGGGTTTTGCTCATTGCTAATTGCCAATTGCTATTTGCTTGAGTTCAGTATCCGACACTCACTACGCGTACCTGTGGCGTCTGCCCGTCCCAGTCTGCCGAGATGTGTTCCAGCGTGAGGCGGAAGTCTCGTGCTTGTCCAGGCGCAAGCGGCGCCCGATCGAGGGGACCATAGTCGACATAAGGCAGGTTCGGTAACAGCACGGCAAGCTGCAGGGCTTTCTCTTCCTGCGCGGTCTCCCCAATCGAGTTCTTGAACAGCACGCTGACGTGCGCAGCGGTTATTTTGCGATCACTGTTGTTCGTGATGCGGCCTTCGATATACGTAACAGAATTGCCGGCGAAATTCTGCGCCGTCGCCATGTGAAGATCGGCGAGCTGAACCTTGGCCAGCGTAGGATCGTTCGCCGCGGTATTAGCGGTCGACTGCCCCGCTCGGGTCAACAGCACAATCACTGCGATTGCCACCACGACAAACGCTGCTCCCACAGCCATCGGCACCAGGTTTCTTCGCTCTTCTGGTCCGCGAATAGGAGAAAAAGGCTCTTGTTCAGAGTCGCCCATGCAACAGATTTTACTATTTGTGCGGCAGCTTCGCTCCATTTGAGCGCCCGCAGCCACCGCTCAAGCCTGCCGCGCAGGGTGTAAATGGAAGGACGTTCCCTGAAGCCGCTAAAGCTCAGGCCCCGGCGATGGTCATGCCATCAATGCGGATAGTAGGAGAAGCGGTAGAGCCGCGGAACTCAAGATCATCTCCGATCTCGGAGATATTGTTCAGCATGTCTTTCAGATTGCCGGCCACGGTAATCTCTTCCACCGGGTACGCCAGCTCGCCATTTTCGATCCACAGCCCGCTGGCGCCGCGGGAGAAGTCGCCGGTAACCATGTTCACGCCAAAGCCAAGGAATTGCACTACGTACAGCCCTTGTTTGATGCCGCCAATGATCTGTTGCGGCGTGCGGCTGCCTTTCTCCAGAAAGAAATTCCCGGAACCGATGCCCGGGTTTCCCGCCAATCCGCGCGAGGCGTTGCCGGTGGTCTTGAGACCCAGTTTTTTCGCCGTGTACGTATTAAGCAGATAGGACTTCAGCACGCCGTTCTCGATCACGGGCGTTCGCTGCGTCGGTACGCCTTCACTATCGAACGGCTCAGTGCCGAAACCGCCGGGAATGGTGCCGTCATCGATCACGGTTATGTTGCCGGCCGCAACTTTTTCCCCTAACTTTCCGGCGAGAAACGACGACTGCCGGTAAACCGCATCGCCGTTCACGGCGTCGAAAATGTTGTCGAGAATGGAGCCGGCCACCTGCGGATCAAGAACAACCGGCACCTGGATCGAAGCGATCTTCCGCGCGCCCAGCCGGCGCAAGGTGCGTCGCGCTGCCTCAAGCCCAACGGCTTCCGGCGATTCCAGCTTCGCCATGGTGCGCGCCAGGCTGAACCAGTAATCGCGCTGCATTGCGCCGCTCTCATCCTGGGCAATTGGGGCCGAGGACATGGAGCAATAAGAGCGCCGGAACTCTCCCACAAAACCATGTGAGTTCGCCAGCACCCGGTGCCCAACGGCAGCGTCAAAAGCACCGCCATCAGAGTTCTTCATCCGTGGATCGGCATCCAGAGCAGCTCGTTCCGTGCGGCGCGCGAAATCAATTCGCTCTTCGGGCGGCAACGAAAAAACGTCGTCATAGTAGAGCTGCAGATCGCCGGAAAAAACGCCGAGCTGGGAAGGTTCGGGAATTCCGGAATAAGGATCTTCCGAGGTAATCCGCGCCAACTCGAACGCTCCGCTGATGAGCTGCTGAATTCCGCTCTCGGTTAGATCGCTGGAGTAGGTGCTGGCACTGCGCTTGCCCAGAAAAACACGCAAACCTATGGCCCGTGAACCTGACTCTTTGAGCGTCTCAACCTTTCCCATGCGCACAACCGTGGAGAATTCTGTGCCCTCGCTGATGACGGCTTCCGCGGCAGTGGCCCCGGACTTCATGGCTCGCGCGATAACGCTCGAAGCCAGCTCGCGCGAACCGGCATCCACTCCGCTCAGGATTTCGGTATGAGTTGCCATTGAGATCTATCTGCCTGTGCCGCCGACCGTCATGCGGTCGAGCTTGAGGGTTGGAATGCCCACGCCAACCGGAACTGACTGCCCATCCTTGCCACAGGTGCCCACGCCTTCGTCCAATTGAAGATCGTTGCCGACCATAGAGACCTTGGTGAGCGCATCCGGACCATTGCCAATTAAAGTGCAGTTCTTGAGCGGCGCCGTCACCTGGCCGTTTTCGACCATGTAGGCCTCAGAAGCGGAAAACACAAATTTGCCGTTCGTGATATCTACCTGGCCGCCGCCGAAATTCACCGCGTACACGCCGCGTTTTACCGAACGAATAATGTCTTCGGGAGAATCGTCTCCGGCGAGCATGTAGGTATTGGTCATCCGTGGCATGGGGATGTGCGCGTAGCTTTCGCGGCGGCCATTACCAGTATCCGGCATGCCCATCAGCCTGGAGGAAAGCTTGTCACTCAGGTAGCCCTTGAGGATTCCGTTTTCGATCAGCACAGTGTTCTGTGTAGGCGAACCTTCGTCATCAACATTGATCGATCCGCGGCGTGAGGGCAGGGTGCCGTTATCAACCACCGTGCACTTGTCAGACGCCACACGCTTGCCCAGCATTCCACTGAAGGCTGACGTGCCTTTGCGATTGAAATCAGCTTCCAGGCCGTGGCCAATCGCTTCATGCAACAGAATACCCGGCCAGCCCGGTCCGAGTACCACTTCCATCTCGCCTGCCGGCGCCTCGCGCGCGTCGAGCTGAATAATGGCCTGGCGTGCCGCTTCGCGGGCAAAATGCTCCGGCGTCCTTTCCGTCTGGAAGTAATCCACGCTGACGCGGCCGCCGCCGCCCGCCTGGCCTTTCGCGGAATTCTCACCGGACTTGGCCACACAGGTCAGGCTCAGCCGGGCCAGGGGCTGCACGTCAGAGGCAAAGGTTCCGTCAGAGCCGATCACCAGGATCTGGCGTACTTCGTCAAAGTACCCGGTGCGTACCTGCACGATGCGTGGATCATAAGCACGAGCAGCGCGATCGCCGCGCATTACGAGCTCCAGCTTGGCGGCGATGTCAGCTTCCGCCGAAGGCGCAGCGATGGGATAAAGCTGGTGACTCGTATTCTCCTTGAACCCTTCGATGGGACTCTTGGCCGGCCCGCGGGCAATCAGCGCAGCGGTGCGTGCGGCGCGCATGATCTTTTCCGGGGCCAGGTCATCCGTGTAGGCGTAGCCGGTGCGATCATCCGCAAGAACACGCACCCCACAACCGGCAGAAATCCCTTGCGACGCCGACTTTACGATGGATTCATCCACGGTGATCGAGGTCGAGGTCAGGTATTCGAAATAGAGATCGGCGTAGTCACCACCGGCGGAAAGGGCTTCACCAAGATAGCGCTGCAGATCATTCGGGGTAATGCCAAACTTTTGAAAGAAAAGACTTTGATTCTGTGTCATTTGCACTCTAGTTTAGATGATGCTGGAAAACCAAAAGACGCACCGGGGCGCGGCTCCTACGATTATCCCACCTTAGATGCTCACAATATAAGGGTTGAAGTCTCCTCTGGAAATTGCCTCCTAAGGTCCGTTCCTTGCTGTATCCAGATAAAAAGAGCTCGCTATCGCATTGGAAGCTCACGGCTGGCAAATGCTAACATGATCGGGCGAGGCGGCTTTATGTCCCACAAAGAACGTCCGGGAATCCGTAACACCATTCAGAATGTAATGAAGTGGATCCGGCGCGGCTTTCGGAAAGAGCCCGAACCACCCCTGGATCCCTACGCATACGTAACTGCACCGAAAAAACCCAGGCCTTCTGGTCGTAGCGCCGCTGCGGTCGCTGAACTCGAAGAATAGCCCGGGAATCAATCGCCACAGGCTGAAAGCAGATCCATTGCTGGCTCCAGCGGGATCGTCACCGGGCTTTCAGATGGCAGATTGCCGCTCAGCAGCTCCTCAAAGAATCGTTCCACGCTGGCCAGAATTGCCGGGCCAGTCTGCGCTTCATAACAGGCCCGGCGCAAAGCGCTGCCATTGGGCACGCCATGCGTGAACCACGCGACAAACTGCTTCATCTTGCCTGCTGAGCCGTGTTGCGTCTCATCGATCAGCATTTTGAAGTAGGTGCGGATCATCTGGTAGCGATCGGCTTCGTCCGGCTGATCGTAGCGGCCGGTCTCAGCATGCTGGCGGATCTGGCGGAAGATCCATGGATTGGACGCAGCCGTGCGCCCAATCATGACCCCGTCACAGCCCGTCTGCGCCACCATGGCGATCGCGTCTTCCGGCGTGCGAATGTCACCGTTGCCGATCACCGGAATTTTCACCGCGTCTTTGACTGCGGCAATCCACTCCCAGCGGGCATTGCCGCTGTAACCCTGCTCGCGCGTGCGAGCGTGGAGCGCTACGGCATCCAGGCCGCACTCTTCTGCCATTTTGGCCAGAGGCACGCAGACTATATTGGCGTCGTCCCAGCCCAGGCGCACCTTCACCGTGAACGGAATCTTCACCGCCGCGCGAACTGATTCAAAAATCGTACGAATTACGGGCAGGTCCTTGAGCAAGCCGGAGCCGCCGTTACACTTGACCACGCGTTTCGCCGGACAGCCCAGGTTCAGGTCCACCAGGTCAAAGCCGGCATCTTCCACGATCTTGGCGGATTCCGCCAACGTGTACGGGTCGCTGCCAAATAGCTGCGCGGAAATCGGATGCTCGTCTTCGTAGAAAGTCAGATAACGCTTGCGCTTGGACTCGCGTGTGCGAAACAGCCCGTCGGCCGAGGTGAACTCGGTCATCAGTAAACCGCAGCCCGAGACTTCGTCGTTTGTGAAGACCGCCGACGAGCCTTCGCTCAACTCGAAAGTATTCTGCGCCTGCGGCAGGTTGGCATTGTCGCTTGGGTCTCCAGGCGCCGACATAATGTCGATGGGCGGCCGTACAAAGCTGGCATTGCGGATAAAGCGGCGGAAGACCGTATCGGTAACGCCGGCCATCGGTGCAAGAATCGTCGCCGGAGTAATGCGCACGCTGCCGATCTGGAGAGTCTCCGGCACCCGCACGCCTTCAGGGGCAATGGTGTCATTGGCCGGGTTTTCCCAGAATTTCTTCATTGGAGCAATTAGCAAATAGCAATTGGCAATTAGCCACTGCTTTTAAGACCCAGAACAACAAGATCTTTTCGCCGATCGATTTCTCTAGCTGCGATTACCTTGTGAGAGCGCGGCACAAGCTAATTGCTAGTTGCCAGCTGCTCAAAGCAAAGCCTCCGCCGCGGCGGAGGCCCGTGGATCAAAAACCTGCGCCGCTTTATTTCTTCGTCGCGGCTTTCTCATACTTCCGGCGGAAGCGCTCAACGCGTCCGGCGGTGTCCACCAGTTTCTGCTTGCCGGTAAAGAAAGGGTGGCAATTGGAGCAGATTTCCAGGTTGATATTGCCCTTGTGAGTGGACCGGGTGGTAAACGTGTTTCCGCATGCACAGTGCACGCGCACTTCTTCATACTTGGGATGGATGGCTGCCTTCATTTGCCTCTGAACCTTTCGCGGTAAAGCCTTATTTTACCTCAGATTAGCTGGTTTTGGCTAGCTGAACCGCGTACTCTTGGATGCGGCAACGGCTGGAAAGATTCTTGCGGAGGTGGAGTACCGCGTCAATCAGTGATCGTTACGCGTTTCGAGCGACCATCGAATGTGATGTTCCAGTGTCGCAGAATGTCTCTGCCGAGCAAACAAGCGTAGCTTGGCTCTTTCACAAAGACCACCGAAATAATGCGGATGGAGTCGAATGATCGAAGATCGGTGCCTGGAAAACTAATTGCACCAGCATGTTCCCCGCAGCTGTGTCTGGCGCCAATTGCTGTGATTTCGAATCCTTTGCTGGTCTGAAAGAGCTTGCAATGTTTAGCAAAGGTCTGACTGATGGCAGTAACAGACGCGCCAGTATCTAAGAGAGCCCTCATTTTCAGAGGTGCAGGAAATTCAAGACCAACAATTCTCCCTTCTTCGATAACATCGCGGGAGTTCATTACAGTCACGTCAATGCAGGGGCCAGGATCCATCGGATCGAAAGGATTCCAAGACAGTTCAACGCGCCCCATACTAGGAAATGAAATAAACCGGCTCGGTTACCCAAATCTGCTTTACAAGAAAGCTCCGGCGCGCGCCAAACTTCCTTAAACCAGCTTTTAGAGCGTCGCCATACGTGCCGAAAAAACCTTGCACGATTACATCATCTTGGATGACTACGTACTCGCCGGGATGGGAACGTGACCAATCCTTGCGGTGTTTTTCGAACACCGTGAGCTCCTTTGAAAAAAGCCCGGTATCCGCCATATGTCCTCCAATCTTATTACTTTCGTGCAAGTAGGACTAATTGTGTCAACTGAAGTTACCAATTCGTCAATCATAGTTTACGTTAATTTTGATTGACGTCAAGCGCAAAAACCAGTATATTGGAGGCCTTTTTGCGAATTTATGGGTAGGCGGACTGCCAAAGATCGAGCGTTTGCAGCGGTGTTTAGCAACAAGCTCGAAGCTGCGTTTAAGAAACACGTCAAGGACAAAACCAACCCTGACCGCATTTCGGTCGAGAGATTCGCAAAATCATTGAACTTAACGAGAGCTGGCCTACATAAAGCCATGCTGGGCAAGAGCGTTCCTAAACTTGACCTGATCGAACGCGCCAAAGGCTATGGGGTAAACGTAGGGTATGGAGAACTGGACCCGCAAAGAGTGCGTTTAAAAAAGAATAGCAACGATCTCCAGTTATTCCTTCCATTCGCCGTGGAAAACCTCAAGAAGGACTGTGTCAGAGTCGAATTAGGCGAGCACAAAAACGATACCGTCGAGGTTAAGGTCTGGATAAAGTTCGTCGGCTGAGCCGCTATGCTCCTTCCGATAAAACCCCCTCTCACGGCTATAACTGGCGTAAAATTGACGATTTAAATGTCGTGCCAAACCCCTCACCGAGGAGCCCAGCCTATGGTTCGCAACGATATCTTGCAGAAGTTCCCTGACCTTTTTGGCGCCAAGAAAGTCAACGGTCACGACGTCAACGTGCAAGAGGCCATCACTACGCTGACCCGCGAGCTGCGCCCGGCCATCGCCGCCGCCCTCACTGCCCGCCGCCACATCCTGGAGTCACCGGCGCCGGTCCGCGAAAAATATGCCTGGCCCGGGTGGGAAGAGAGATTTGAAGATCCCATCAGCGGCAAGCCATGGACATTCCGCCAGATCGTACAGGGACTGATCGACAATTTCCTGGGCAATGAAAGCCAGTGGCGCTGGCGCCTGAATGATGAGGTTCCCATTCCCAAGGACGCGCATCCACTGAAGAACCCCGGTCTGGAACTCACTGGACCATGGCATCCGCTGGATATGGCTTTCAACGCGCTGAACAGCCCGGCGCCCATGAACATGCCCGACTTTGAAGATGCCTCGCCGCCTCACTTCCAGCCCGATGGCACACCCGCCAATCAGCCGGTCGGAGTCTTTGCGGCGCTCGAGAACGCGAAAGAGATTTTCAGCGGCAGCTGGAACGGCAAGCCCTATCAGGTGGTCAAGAAAGGCAAGACTCGCGAGTACAGAATCAACAAGCCGCAGGGGCAATGGCCCACGCGCTTTGGCCGTCCGCCCGGGCTGCATATCAACTACGACCATGTTGTGGTCGACGGCCGTCCCGCGCCCGCGACGATCGTCATCGCGACGCTCTGGGCCTTCAATAATTTTGACGCCCTGCGCGGAGCCGGGAGCGGCGTGTATTTCTACATTCCCAAGCTGCAAACGCCGCACGAGGCGCTGATCGTAGAAAAGATCCTGTCGCGGCTCGAAGGCATGGTTGGCGTGCCGGCTGGAACCATCAAGATCAAGATGCTCTACGAAGAGGGGAATGCCGGTCGCAGCCTGCCTGCAATCGCCTGGACGCTGCGTCGCCGGCTCCTGGGCACCAATGTAGGGCGCTGGGACTACCTGGGCAGCCTGATCGAGATGTGGAAGGACGACCCGCAAGGCGTTTATCCCGATCCCCAGTCCATCGGTATGGCATCGCCCAACATGATCGCCTACCAGCGCTTCAACGCGCTGATGATGCTCATGGGCGGCATGAAAAACGGTGAGCTCGAAAATGCCGGGCCTATCGGCGGCATGGCGGCGGTGATGATCTACCAGGCCAGCGATGTCTATGGCCGCTCCAGGTACAATCCGCTCGCTCTGCGCGCTATGGTGATCGACAAGCTGCGCGAGCGCCTTCTGGGCCTGATCTTTGTGCCGGAACAGTCCCTGCCGGCCGCGCAGCAGCCGACGCTGGATGACATTCTTTCCAAGCGCGTCCGCGGCACGCTATATGACTGTTATCGCCAAAGCTGGGTGGCGAGCCCTGAACCAGATTACGTAGCTGCCGGTAACACGCCGCTGCGAGCACAGATCGAGCAGCTCCAGGCCGTTCTGGACGCTCCAAAAGACACGGTGAAGGTGAAGGAGCAGTCTGTTCCCAAGCCTTCCAGCGGCCTCAGCGACGCCGAACGCAGCGTGCTCGAATCGCGTGGACTCCTGGACTCACATGGCCGGATTACGCCGCAGGTCATCACCAGGGAGTCTCTGGATACGCCGGAAAAGCTGCTTTCGCCCGAGCGTTGGCATGCGATTTACGGCGTACCCAAGGGCGAGATCACGCTCGAGCGTATCCAGCATGCGTTCTATATGGCCGCGAACTACGGTTTCCAGATTCTCAATGGCAACTTCGCCGCGGCCATCGACGACTACGAAATCAAGCTCCGCTTCATGAATGACCTCGCCACCTACCGCATCGACGTCTCCTGGCTCTGGACGCTCCTCCATCATCAAGCAGCCATCACCAAAGATGGCTATCTCAAGCGCCCGTCGCTGACTGAGGATGGCGTTGAGCCTGCAGCCAATGCGGACCTCGTTAAGGCCGGCACCCGCTTCACGCGCGACCTGTTCGACAAGCTGTGGAACTACCACAACGAGTGGACTGCTGCCTTCTTTGCCGAACAGGACCACCGTGGCGATCCCGGCCGCTTTGACCGTACGAAAGCTGACCTGATCATGGATATCCTGAGGAAACAGCTGCCTTCGCCACGCTATATCCAGCACAGCGCCCGCGTTCTCTTTGTGGTTGGACAATCGAACAAACACGACAGTACAGAGTTGCTGGAAGCTATTTTTGATTTAACGCGCGAGGAGGCAGCCCAACGGGTCCAGGCCGGTACGCTCAAACCAGCGGCTCTGGCGGCGCATGACTACGTTTTTGACATATTCCCTGATGCCAAGGCCACCCAGACAGCGCCATCGCAGGGCGCGGCTGACTGACGTATGCCGCAGCTCAAAACCCAAGCTGGGTTCGAAAGATCTTTCGCTCTCCCCGAACCCGGCTTCGGCTTACTGGTACTGTCTATAAATAGAATCTTTTATAGATAGATACAGTAGTAGTAGCCGATGCCTGTGTATGTTGCGGAAAAAGAGGAATAAAACAACGATTACGCCCATGTTTCAGCGTTGCAGACGGTGAAAATCGAAGCATGCGATCCGTTGATGGGGTGCAAAACGGGAGTCAACATTGGATTCCGTGGCAAGTTTTCCTCGAAATCCACAGGCAAAATCCGCCCGGCATTTTGACCATGTGGATTTCAACGGCGTTCTTGGCTGAACGGTAACAAAAGTAACCAGTTACGTATGACATAGGTTTACTCTGTAGGACAATGCGTCGTTGGAAAACCGGACAACTCACAGACTACAATTTAGCGAGCGCATGTGACTGGCTCGTGATAACAGGCCGCGAGACATTCGCCGTAGCCCAATCTTCCTGCGGTGAAAATTGCTGAACCATTCCATTCCGTTCTCGCCCGACCATGGAACGGACTTTTTTGGCCAATTCCCCGCCACGTCAGCGGTTTTTCTGTTGCAAGGCCAGGATTCGGCGGCTGAACCCTACATCAGCAAGACAGCCAACCTGCGCAGACGCTTGCAGCGTTTGCTGGCGCCGCCGGAGTCACAGTCGAAGCGCCTGAACCTGCGGGAGCGCGTGGCTGTCATTGAGTATTCGCTCGCAGGCTCTGATTTCGAATCCACCGTGCTGCTTTACCGGCTCTTGCGGAATCAATTTTCGGACAGCTATCAGAAGCGCCTTCGCCTCCGGCCAACGCCTCTGATTCGCTTCAACCTGGAAAACGAGTATCCGCGCGCTTACATCACGACACGGATCGGCAGGTTGACTGGAAAATCTCTCTACTATGGCCCCTTCCGCTCGCGCGCTGTCGCTGAGAAATTCCTGAACGACTCCCTCGACCTTTTCAAAATGCGGCGCTGCACTTTTGACCTGAATCCTGATCCCAGTTTCCCCGGCTGTGTCTATTCAGAGATGAAGATGTGCCTGGCGCCATGCTTTAAGGGCTGCACGGATGAAGCGTACGCCGCCGAGGTCGCACGCGTGCAGGCATATTTTGATTCCGGAGGACAGTCGTTGATCGAGGAACTTGAAACCGAACGTGAGCGCCTCTCTACCGGGCTGGATTTTGAGGCGGCTGCGGCCCAGCACGCCAAGGTCGGCAAGATCAAAACCATTCTCGCCGCCTGCGATGAGATCTGCGGCCGGTTGGATCGTCTGGATGCGGTGGTCATTCAGCCTTCCGCGGAACCCAAATCGGTTGCGCTCTTCCGCTTTCATCACGGCGAGCTGACAGGCCCGGTTCAATTTGCAATTGAGAGCGAAGATGAAACCCAGCCGATGGAAACACGTGTGCGCCATGCGTTGGAGCAACTTGCTCCTTCGGAAAAACCTTCAGCGCAGCGCTCCAGTGAAGAGCTGGCCATTCTTAAGCGTTGGTACTACCGTAGCCATAAAGTGGGAGAGGTCTTCTTTGCCGATACACACGGGGACCTGCCGATGCGCCGCATCGTGCGCGGTCTGCGCAGGATCCACGGCGGCACGGATCCCGAGACACCTGGTGCGCAGGAACAAATTCCGCCAGTTGCTGGCTCCCCCTTGGCGTAGCGTTCATGTAAACATCTTCTGCGCCGCAGATTTTCTGTAGATCACCCGAATACCTTCGCGCCAGCGTTCATCCACGCCAACCAGCGTCCAATCAATCTCGGTGGAGAAATAGCGTAATAACGTATCTATCGCCGGGTGCACTCGCAGGGATGGAGCCACCAAAAATAACAGAGGCGCTCGTGGCGAAAGCTGTAGACCGGCGAAATATCCATACTGCTGGAACTCGGCTCGGCTGTGATGCCACTGCACGCGCGCCCAGTAGTCGAGCCCTTGTAGCGGCAGATGAATGTCCTCGTCGGCCTTCAGTTCCAGGACGGCAAGACGTCCTTCCTGCGTGCAAGTCAGCACGTCAATCATGGCTCGATCGGAAGCGGAAAATGCCGGCACCTGGGAGTAGACATGAGCGGGATCAAGGCGCGGATCGAGAGCCGCCACGTTCTTGAAGACCAGCGACTCCAGCCATCGTTCGGGGTACATGCGCCAGAGTGGATCGCGGCGGTCGCCCCCGGTGGAGCGTGCCCCGATAACCGTTGCGACGAATTCACCAAATGCCGGCTCGGCCTCTTCCGTGAGCCTGGTTTCATATCCCGGCGGGCCAAAACTCACTTCTTCCTCAACGCGAAACGATCCCGGCGTATTTGCCGCCTTTACACGGGCAAACTCAAGCCCATGCCAGCGGAACCGAACCTCTGAAGGCGAGAGCACAGCGACCTCAGTTTCCGGAGCGAGTGAGAGCACTTTGGCAATGCAACCAGTAAAACGGGAGCGTACGCGTGAAAAATCCGGGCAGCGAACCAATCGGGTGTTGATGTTGCCCTGATCGGAAAAGTCGACCGGCTCAGCAGATTCATCGCGCTCTTCGAGTTCAAAGAGATGAAACTTGGCGGCGTTCGGATTGAGATGAGCCAGGCGAATCTGGGCGGTCGAGGAAGTCTTCGCGGGAACGTAGAGTCTCAGCCCCTCGACCAGGCAGCGGCCGGCTTCACGTTCACGGCAGGCCTGCAGCCAGAGCAAAGCAAAGGTGAGCGAGGCATCCACCGCCGCTTGCGTCTCCTGCTGGTTGACGCCAAGCACGGCGAATGCGCTGCGTCCTTTGCGCAGCAGCCCGCGCGCATATACCGGGGAGAAGCTCTGCTCCAGGTCCATGGTGGTGGAGAGCCGGCCTTTGTCGAGCTGCCAATCCGGCATCTGGCGGCGCAGCACTCGCTCCAGGAGGCGGGCGTAACGGGCCCGGGCCGCTTTCTGCACCGTGGGCGCGCGACGATCACGGTCGCGACATATCTCGAGCTTCACCGGACGCGCCTGAGCAAAGCGGCGAACGCTCAACGCCAGCAAACCGTTTTTCGTTTCCAGGTCCACGACCTCTCGCACCAGGTTGCGTTCTTCTGACCACAGGTGCAGCAGGCAACGGCCCTTCTCCGATGAGATGGAATATTGCGCTGTCGCCAGATCAAACAGCACCTGCCCGTCTTCTATAACCAGAGCCCCAGGCGAGGCTGCCAGGAACTCATAAAGCGAGCGTGCGAGCAGTTCGAGCGTCATGAGCTTGGGCGTGGCCGGGCATGCCGCCACCCGGCCGATCGGGACACATCATCTGACAGTCAAACTCAAGGTAGAGCTGGTAGATCCGATGGGTGTCGTACCGGTGACTGCAATTGCATAGGTGCCGGCCGGAGTTCCAGTCGCCTGCGGCGGAGTCGGAGGCGCAGATCCACCGCCACCGCCACAACCGGAGAGCGCAGCCAGAACAAGGGCTATGGCCACACTCGCAAGAAACACGGGTTTAAGGATGACGCGCCGTTCCTGAAGTTTCTTCAAGAACAGTGCCAACAACACCAACGAAGAGAGCGCCATGAGAACGAGTGTAGGCGGCCCACCCATGGGAACCCGGAACACCGGCGCTGCTGTGGATCTTGCCGTCGTCGAAATGGTTAATGTAACCAACGACGAGGAACTCAAGGTGGCGGACGGTGGATTAAAGCTGCACGATGCGGCGGCCGGTAGCCCGCTGCAACTGAAGGTGACCGAGCCTGCGGCTGTCGCAAGACCCACGCTGAGAGGAATCGTAGTTGGCTGTCCAGCGGTAACCGAGACAGTTGGTTGAGTAATGTTGATGGTTACAGGGCCGTTGACGGTTTGATCCAGCGGGAAAGTATTGTTGCCGGGGACACTGTCACCGCCGCCGGACACGGTCAAAGTGATAGTTGCGCGCGCTGGAGCGTTCACGGCCACATTTACCCCGACATCGATCTCCGGAAAGACGTTGAAGTTCGGAGCCACAGAGTCGGAGCGCGTGCAGGAGAGCGTGCTGAGCGTGCAGTTCCAACCCGTACCGCTCATGGAAACCACGGTAAGGCCCGTTGTCACCGCTGCCGTCACGGTTACAGGCCCACTGGATGGGACATTGCCAGCATTCTCCACACCGAACCTGAAGACCCTGTTCGTGTCGCCCACGGAAAGGCCCGGACCCGCAAAAAGCGTCACACGCAGGTCGATGACCGGTGTCGCAATCGAAGTGAAGTCACTGGCGGAATTATTTGCCGGATTGGTATCCCCACCGCCGGAGACGGTCGCCACATTGGTAACGGATGATGGAGCGTTCGGATCAATATTCACCGACAAGGTGATCGTAGGATACAAAGCATTGAACGCCAGCCCGTCGGGCCGAGTGCAGGTCAGAGGGGAACCAAGTGTACAGGCCCATCCCGTGCCACTCATGGCAGTTGCTGTGAGTCCTGCGGGGAGCGTGTCAGTAACGGTTACCGTACCTGAAGTGACCTTAGTCCCGACGTTACTCACGTTGATCAAGTACGTGCCCGTCTGGCCTTGAAAGAAGGTGGTGGGGTGGGTTAATGCAATGCTCAAGTCCGGAGTCGGCGGCGGCAGAATAGTGGTGGGATCCTGAGAAACGTCATTGCTCGTAATAACCTCTCCTCCGCCGGAAACCGTAGCTGTGTTTACCACGTTCGCCGGAGCATCCAGGGCCACGTTCACCGTGACCGTGATGGTTGGATAGGTCGTGAAGGCAGCTAAGGCATCACTGCGCGTGCAAGTCAGCGTGGCAAGTGTACAACTCCAACCGGTGCCGCTGATATCGGTGGCAGTTAACCCGGCGGGCGGCAGGGTGTCCACCACCGTCACGGTTCCGGTGCTGGCCAGATTGCCGCTGTTGTTGACAAAAATACTGTACGTCGCGCCGGTCTCGCCTTGGAAGAACGATCCGTTGATAACACCGGCATGCTGCTTGGTGACAGTCATGTCGGGCGCGAGGACAGTAGTTGGATCGCTGGCGGAATTATTCAAGGTGTTGGTTTCTCCGCCACCCGATACCGCGGCTGTATTGGTTACAAGCGAAGGCGCATTCGCGGCTACGTTCACGGTCAGAGTGATCGCGGGATAGCTGCTGCCGGCAGCCAGCGCATCAGCGCGCGTGCAAGCCAGGGTGGCCAGAGTGCAGCTCCAGCCCGTACCACTGATTGCTGTAGCAGTAAGCACGGTGGGCAATGTATCAGTTACGGTGACATTTCCCGTGGTCGGTCCGTGACCCGCATTCGTCACGTTAAGTGTATAAATCGCACCTGTCTGGCCAATCGTGAAGTTGCCGTTGTGACTTTTGGCGATGGTCAAATCCGGCGTGGTGTTTACATTGACTGTGGTCGTACCGATAAATCCGCTGGAATGAGTGTCTGTAACCGTGATGGTCTGGTCGCCAAGCGTGTTCAGGGTAAAAGAAAATACGTGAGCGCCCGCGTCATTAACCCCAAATGTATAGTCGGCAGGGAGAATCGCCTGCAGGTCAGAGCTGGTGAAGTGAACAGTTCCCGTATAGCCGGTCAATGGACCGGGCGCACTGCTGCCGTCGATGGCCAGAGTCGCGTTGAAAGGCAACGCCGGCCCTGCGCCGGAAGGAGGAGCAGAGAGATTGAAAACCGGCGGGGCGCTTACGCAATCGTTCTGCAGATTGGAGAACTCTCTCTGCACCACGTAGGTAGTATTGCCGGCAGGAACGGAAACACCCTGAGCAATGCAAATGTCCCCGATTTCCGCCAGCGGGTTGCTAACCGGGTTGGGATCGTACCACGCCAGCGGCGGTGCCGTCGCAGTGGCGGAGCCGACCAGGGCATCGGTGATCGCTTCCGACATTTCATGGCTGGTCACCTCCGTGACGTTGTCGAACAGAGCGAGATTGCCGCCGCAACCCTTAGAACAACCGCTGGGTGGAGCAAAGTCCGGCTCAACTCCATAGGGCACAAACTTTGGAGTCAGTGTACTGGGGGTATTGGAGTGATAGGCGCAGAATTGCACGCAGCTTTGCGTAAGCGGATCCAGGGTGATCGTGATGCCTGGCGGAAAATAGATCATGTAAAACGAATTCACATTGCCCTGGTTGTCGCTGACGGGCTGGGGAAGATGTCCCGCATTGATTTGGCTGGCCAACTCAGCTTGCACTTGAGCGTCGGTGACCGTGCAGGCCGCGGGGCCGGGACAGATAGAAGGGGTGATAGTAAATTGTCCATCAAATGTGCCGTGCCCGATCGTTTGATTGCTGCTTGCTGCCGGCGTTCCCGATCCTTGAACCCCGACGGTACTGTACTCGGTAAGTAAATCGAAATATCGGCTCGTGGTGATGTCGGTAAAGAACTGGCTAATGCCCGGCGTCCCCGAAATGGCGGTGTTCACATTCGGTCCCCAGAACACGGCGATTACGTGAATATTTGAGATGACCGGGCCACCCCAATAGGTAAGGTGTGCGCCACCGGGAGCAAAGGTGTTCCTAACGGAGTGTGAAATCTGTCCCAAGGGCACAATGTGGATGAGATCCCCGGTCTGGCCGGCTGCGACAGTGGGTAGCGTCTGGCTAGCGTCGGATCCCGGCGACGGGCTTTGCTGCCCGGCCCCTTTGTCCGCCGCGGCATCGGGCGCGCGGTTCTGCGCCACGGCCGGCGCGTACGAGCCGCACAAGAATGCCATGACCAGCAGGGTGGGGAAACTTGCCGCAGCCACACGACGACAAATTGTTGTAGCGCACACCGACTTAAGCACAGGCGAACTCCTAGGGTCTTACCTGGGAATACAAATGAGCGGGGGTAAGCAGTGTACGAAGGTAAGTTCCTGTTCGTCAATCAAAATCGGGTGCAGGAGAAGGCCTGGACATAGGTTCAACAATAGCTCAAACCTAGGCTTACCTACACTTATCTATAGATAAGCGGCAGCCGAACAGACCAGGTTGCCCATACTGACAGAGCGTTCCGATCTTACTTCGAGCCTGGCGCGCCGGCTGCAGCGGCTTTTCCCGCAGGCAGAGCGCCTCTGCCATCCGATCGAACGATTTGCAATGCGGTTTCAACCATGCTGCCAAGCTCAGCCAGATTGGCGGGCAGCAGAACCGTGGTGCTTTCTTTGGCAATGTTGCCAAACTGGTTCACATAGTCCTTTGCAACCTGGAGCTGCAGCGCCTCCATGCCACCGGGTTTTGACACCATCTCTGCAATGGCCTGGATCGCATTCGCGGTTGCCTTGGCCACCAGTTCGATCGCCTGGGCCTGGCCGGTAGCGCGGTTGATAGCCGCCTGTTGCTCGCCCTCAGAGCGATTGATTTCAGCCTGGCGCTGGCCCTCAGCAATGTTGATCTGCTGGGTACGGTCGCCTTCAGACTTTGCGATCGTCGCGCGTCGCTCGCGGTCTGCCGTAATCTGCAGCTCCATGGCGCGAATGATGGCTTGCGGCGGCGTGATGTCCCGTATCTCATAGCGCAGGACTTTTACGCCCCACGTGATGCCTGCCTCGTCCAGTGCCTGTACGATCTCCGCATTGATGGTGGCCCGTGAGCTGAGCACCTGGTCGAGATCCATGGTGCCGATCGCCGAGCGAAGAGTAGTTTGCGCCAGTTGGGTGATAGCCAGCGTGTAGCTGCTGGAGCCATAGGATGCCAGCTTAGCATCCGTCACCTGGTAATAAAGAATGCCATCAACCGTGACCTGGGTATTGTCCTTGGTGATGCAGACCTGCGGCTGCACTTCCATAGGAATCTCGCGCAGGTTGTGCTTGTAAGCAATGCGATCAACAAACGGCGCAATAATGTTCAGCCCTGCGCCCAGCGTGGCGTGATAACGGCCCAGGCGCTCCACGATCCATGCGCTCTGCTGCGGAACGATCTTCAGCGATTTAAGCACAATCAAAATAGCCGCAAAAACCGCGACCATACCAACGATCAGGCCAAAGGACTCAAACATTTGCTTCTCCGTTTTCAGGGACTGGTGAGTTTCAAGGTATTGCCTTCAAGTTCCTGGATCTTCAATCGCTCTCCCGGCGCCGGCTCCGGACCGGGATAAACCGCATCCCACTCCGTGCCGCGATAGAGCACGCGCAGGCGGCCATCGCGCACGCTCAGGACCTTTACCATCTGTCCGCGGTCCGCAGGGAAATGCGGAGTCAGGCTGCGCGCGCGTATCCGTCCGGCGATGGGGACGCCAATGAGGTTGGCCGCGATCACCACGGCCAGCTGAATCGCGATGCCCCAATGAAAGATCAAGGTCACGAGCGTAGCCAAAGCGCAGGCCATCGATACAATGAGCAGATAAAAAGTGCGGTGCGTCAGCTCAATGATCAGGGCGATCAGCGCCAGCAGAGCCCAGAGCGCTGCCTGGAAATCAATACTCATGGCGATTAAGAAAAGATCCCTATCTAGTCAGGCTTGAATGGCGCGCAAATCATATCCCGAGTTGCGGGATAGTTCAAATAGTTCCTCTGCTCAAAAGGAGTTAGTACTTTACCTTATCCGCCTTGGCTTGCCACGCCTGGAAAGGGGTAAGAGACTGTTCGTGAACAAGCTGTGAAATTGGTAGTCGTTGCTTTTGATAAGGCAGAGAGATTTGCTGGCGGATAAAGGAATCGTCAAAGCCTGCGTCGGCCGCGGCCGTGCCCGGAGCAGCAAAGAAAACCTGAGCAGGGCGGGCCCAGTAGATCGCTCCCAGGCACATCGGGCACGGCTCGCAGCTGCAATAGATCTCGCAGCCGGAGAGCTCAAAGTCATTCAATACCTGGCACGCCTTGCGAATGGCAACAACCTCAGCGTGGGCAGTGGGGTCAAGGCTGGACGTAACTTCATTCGCAGCGGCAGCGATGATTCGCCCCTCTTTTACTATCAGCGCGCCAAAAGGGCCGCCGCGCCCGCTTTGCACATTCTCTATGGCAAGTTGAATGGCTTTAAGAATGAATTCATTTCGATTCATGTTGTTCATCCGTAAGGGTAGAAAACGAAAAACAGGAGTGATAGCGCCGTCAGCACGAACAATGCCGGCTTGACCTGCTTGACTTTCCCTGCCGCCAGCTTGCACAAGGGATAGAGAACAAAACCGGCGGTGATGCCTACCGCAATGTTGAATGTGAAGCATATCAGCGCGATGACGGCGATGGCAGGAATAGATTCAGAGAAATCACCGAAATCGATTTTAGTGATTGGTTCCAGCATGAAGAGCCCAACAATGATCAATGCCGGACCATAGGCTTGTGCCGGAATCGCAGCAACGAACGGCGCAAAGAACAGAGTCAGGGCAAAACAGGCGCCCGCAATCAGA
Organism: Candidatus Angelobacter sp.; assembly: GCA_035262465.1. Classification (GTDB taxonomy): domain Bacteria; phylum Acidobacteriota; class Terriglobia; order Terriglobales; family Acidobacteriaceae; genus Angelobacter. Next base: position 168,981 of record DATFSU010000008.1, read on the forward strand.
GCGGTAAGCCCGGTGCGCCCACCGGCTTCAATCCCCGTAGCCGACTCAACAAAGGCGCCGGAAGTAGTTGTGCCGATGGCCGGAGCAAAGCAGGTGGCTAAAGCATCCACCAGCATGGGCCGCTCGATTTGAGGCAGGTTGCCGTCTTTATCCAGGAATCCGGCGCGGGCTGAAAGACCGATCAGCGTGCCCATGGTGTCGACAAAAGCCATGATAAACATGGTGAGCACAATGGGAAAAGCGCTCCAGGTGAGAGCGCCGCGAAAATCGAGCTGCCAGAAGACGGGGCCAAGACTCGGCGGAAGACTCAAAAAATGGCTTGGCGGCGTAGCGACCTTGAAGATAAACGCTATGGCGGCAGTAACCAGAATGCCGAGAAGGATCGCGCCGCGCATGCGACGAATGACCAGGATCGAAATCAAAATGAAGCCGGCGATCGCTACCAGCACAGGCCTGGTATTGAGATGGCCCGCCTGCACCGGAGCGCCAGGTGCCCCCAGCGCCACAATCCCGGTCTGATTCAGACCGATGAAGGTCAGGAACAGGCCAATGCCCACGGCGAAGCTGTAACGCAGAGAAACTGGAACGGCTTCAACCACCCACTGGCGCAGGCGCAGTACCGTCAGCAGGACGAACAAGGCTCCAGCAATAAAGATCGCGGCCAGCGCAGTCTGCCATTTATAGCCAAGCTGCGCACACACTGTGAAAGCGATAAACGCGTTTTCGCCCATATAGGGGGCGACGGCGAAGGGGCGATTGGCGTACAGCCCCATCAAAGTGCAGCCGAAGACCGCCGCCGTGACCGTGGCCACAAAGCTTGGCCCAGTTGGAATTCCCGCGCTGCCGAGGATGGCAGGGTTGACCACGACGATGTAGGACATAGTCGTGAAGGTTGTGAGGCCGGCGATAAGCTCGCGGGAAAAATTCGTGCCGTATTTCTCAAACTGAAAGAACCGCTCAAGCGCGTTCATTCGGTATGCGGCCTCGGTTTCAGGCTCTGGTCCAGATAAGCCAGGTAGCCGCACAGGAGGCGATAGGTGTCATAGTAATTGTTAGGTCGAAACTGCGTGGTCGCGCCGCCGACATTCTGCTGCGTGAGTGAATGAATGGTGATCTGGGGGATGTGACGAGCGGCAAATGGATCCGAATCCGTGTTACCGGCTGCTGCGATATCAATCTGGCTGGCAGGCAGCTTCAGGGCATATACCATCACGATCAACGCCTGAACCAAATCTTTGTCGGAATGCGCCGCCCAGACCTTGGTGGGAGAGAGGCCCAGGGCATCAAGATTCACCATGGCTTCAGCACGGCCAAGCTGAGCGTGACTCAGGTGACGGGCAAAAAACTCAGCGCCCGCGGGATCATTGCCGTGATCGGCGAAGGCCACAAAGATAAAACTGTGGCTTCGTTTTCTCTGCCGCAGGCTCTGATAGAGCGCAGGCAGCAGTGATGCGCCGCTCCAGTTATCCAGCGGCCGCTGCGGAGAAGAGTTGCGGTCATAATGCGCACCCACTATCACTGATTCGCTTTCACCGGTGCCCAGCCGGCAGATGATGTTGGGCACCTCCGAGCCCTCGACTTCTTGTTCAGTCAACGCGCTGCCGGTGCAGCCTGCGGCGGAAAACAATTCCTTGAGTTGTGCCGCACGCTGCCGGTCGCTTTCAGGAATGCTTTTCATTCTCTCCAGAACCAGCGATTTTTCTGCAGGGGCAAACTGGACCTTCTGCGCCACGATGGCTCCGCACAAAACAAGACTGGTTATTGTGATGAACAAGCCCCCGCGCATGGTGAGGTTATCTTACACGGGCCGTAGGCACGGTTTCGACAAGGCTTCGTCCCCCCCGAACTCATGCCGCCTTGAAAGCCAGGCGATTCTCAATCCGCTCAATATAAGCCCAGGGCACGGTCGGGTCATGGGTAAAGATTGTCAACCAGCGCTCGGGGATAGCGCGAGCATAGTAACGTTTGCGATTTTCGAGCACCTCGAGAGGAAAAAGATCGTAGGCCATTGCCCAGACAGGATCGAGATGCATGGTGGTGGGAATCAGGTCCGAAATGTAGCAGGCAGTTTTGCCGCCGCTGCGCATGAAGACCGCCCACATGTGGCGCGTATGGCCCGGCCAGATCTCAACGGAGATTCCCGGAGTGATTTCCGCATTGCCGTCGATGAGCTGCATCTGGCCGGACTGGATGAGCGGATCGTAATTCGGGCTGAGATAGCTGGCGCGATCGCGCTCAGTTTGCAATTTACCGTGCTCCCACTCTCCTTTGGGCGCGAAATACCTGGCTTTGGGGAACGTGGCGACAGCGGCGCCGTTCTTATACACCGTATTCCAGCCGCAATGGTCGAAGTGCAGGTGCGAGTTGATGACGATATCAATGTCTTCCGGAGCGGCGCCGGCCGCCTGAAGGTTCGCAAGCAGCTTTTCCTGAGGCTCAAAAATCTTCTTTCTCTTCTCCTCCAGCTTGTTGCCGATGCCGGTCTCGATCAGGATGTTCTGTTTGCCTGTTCGGACCAGAACTGAGTTGCAGCTCACCGCGATGCGGTTTAGTTCGTCTGCCCTGATTTTCTTCTGCCACATGACCTTGGGAATGATGCCGAAGAAAGCGCCGCCATCTGCGACATAGGTGCCGTCAGAGATGGCAGTCAATTCGAAATCGCCAAGAGAAATCTTCTGGTTCTGAAACATCTACTGCGGCTCCTGGTGCTGGAAGTAGGAAACTTTCTTGCCGTCGGGACCCCACTCCACCGTGCCGGGCGCCCGCCCGGTGGTCCCGTTGGCGGCGTAGATGGATTGGATGGTCAGCTCCTGAGCAGCGGCGGCCCAGGCAACGGCAGCAAGAAAAACAGCGAAAGAGAGCCGTTTCACAGGCAGCCTCCAAGGGGTGAGATGAACGTGAAAGTTTACACGAAAACGTGCCGTACTTTGTCGCTTGAGGGGCCTCTCAGGGCTGCCGGCTTCGCAATAAACGGAAAGCTGGTCTATGCGCTAGAGTAGATGCCAGATTGTAGTTTCAGCTCTATGCGCGTGATTGCCGGAAAATATAAGAGCCGGCGCCTGTCGGCGCCGCCGGGAGTGGCCACCCGCCCGACCTCAGATCGCCTGCGGGAGACCCTGTTCAACGTTGTCGCTCCAGGCGTGCCGGAGTCAGTGTGGCTCGATCTGTTTGCCGGAAGCGGGGCCGTTGGCATTGAGGCGCTCAGCCGCGGCGCCCGCAGCGTCTCTTTTGTGGAGTCCGCCAGCGCGGCCGCCAGAACCATACGCAAGAACCTGGACGCCCTGGGGATTGAAGACGGCTTTGAGGTCATTGAGCGTGAAGCCGCGAATGCCCTGCGCATGCTGGATGCACAGGCCCTTAAGGTCGATTTCTGCTTTCTTGATCCTCCGTATCGCAAAATGGGGGACTACGAGCAGATTCTGGGATTTCTTTCACAATCGCGCCTGCTTGACTCTGCCAGCCAGGTGATTGCCGAGCACGATAAGCATTTTGATCCGGGGAATGAATTCGGCGCACTCCGGCGGCATCGCGTGCTGCGGCAGGGCGACGCAGTGCTGAGCTTCTACGGCCGGGAGTAGGCCATCCTGCCTGATCCACAATGCTCCCGAATGCGCTGAAGCCGGCCAAAACCTTGGCTGGATGGCTCGCCGAGGTCGCTATCCAGAGTCTGCAATCGCCGCTATCCATGCCTGTTTTCCACAGCCGCCTTAAAAAAACCCGCATAAAATCAGGGTAGGATGCTTGCAACGCGTCTTTGCTGATGTAATATACCCGATGAGTGCAATGAAGAGTGCTCACCATTCGATGAAGTGCTCATAATTCAAGGAGGAAAGATGGCAGCTGGCATGACCAAGACCCAACTCGTCCGTCACATGGCTGAGAAACTGGAGACGAACAACAAGACCGCCGCGGCGTTTCTGGATCACCTGGCAGAAACCGCGATCAAGGAAACGAAGAAAAACGGCGTGTTCATCATTCCTGGCCTGGGACGGTTGGTAAAGTCAAACCGGAAAGCCCGCATGGGACGGAATCCCCAGACCGGCGAACCCATCAAAATCGCGGCCAAGACAGTGGTAAAGTTCCGCGTAGCCAAGGCCGTGAAAGACACGATCGCTCCGAAGAAATAACTTTCTGCCCGGCAGAAAAATTCAACACCCGAGGCCAGCCGCAAACGCTGGCCTTTTTATTTTGTCGCTGCGCTCCAAAACCGCTAAACAGCAACCTTCTTCGCGAGAGTAACGTGCACTAGCGGTGCGCTGGAACTCATTCTTCGACGATCGCTTCTGCCTCAATCTCCACCAGCATCTCCGGCGAAATCAACTTGGATACTTCCACCATGCTGGTGACGGGACGAATATCGCCGAAGAACTCGCCATGTGCGCGCCCAACCTTTTCCCAGTCGGCGGCAATGTTGGTGACATACATACGCGTGCGCACCACGTCTTTCATGCCGGCGCCGGCGCGTTCCAGTACCGCCTGGATATTCCTGAGCGTCTGCACCGCTTGCGCATAGGCGTCGCCGGCCCCGACGACATTGCCGTTCGCATCCGTGGCGGTAGTACCGGAAACATGGATGCTGTTTCCCACGCGCACGGCGCGCGAATAGCCGACCACCGGCTCCCATTTCGTTCCGCTGGCGAAATTCTGGCGTTTCATTGGCGTCTTCCTCCAGAGCGGCTGTCCAGGACTTTGTTCACCAGACGGTCAGCTTCACGGTTGTGTTCCCGCAAAACGTGATCGATGGAGAAACGCTCGAGCTGCTTTACCATCGAACGGGCGCGACCATAGAGTTCCAGCAGTCCCGGATTCTTTACCCGGTAAAGGCCTTTCATCTGCTTCACCAGTAATTCAGAGTCGCTCAAGACTTTCAACGATGCATGTTTTTCCCGAAGGGCATACTCCAGCGCTGCCAGCAATCCTGAATACTCAGCGAAGTTATTGGTCTGGACGCCGAGGTATTCGGCGATCTCATCGATAATCTCCCCCTGGGTGTTGCGCACTACCACGCCATAAGCCGCGGGGCCGGGATTACCGCGCGCGCCGCCATCAATGTTCACTTTGATCGCAAAACCGGCAGGGCGCGGTGTGGGCTCGTCAAACAAAGACTTCTGCGTCAACGTCCCTCCGCCAGCCGGATCGCCAGCCGCTCCGGCAGGCCCGCTTCGATAATTTTTTTCTGCGCCCTCTCAATGTCGTAAGGAACGCGGTGGAAGGTGATGGACTTTTGGTCTGTGTCATAAAGCAAGAAACCGGCGCGCGGATCGTTGTCGCGCGGCTGGCCAATTGACCCGGGATTCACCATATATTTTGTGTTTGCTTTCAGCTCAAGCTTGATGGTTTGCTTGCCCTTGGCGGACTTGTAAGCGGGGATCAGTGACTTGCCCGGACCATCGGCTTCCAGCAGAAAACATCGTTGCACGTGCGTGTGACCAAAGAAGACGAGAGGCACGGCCGCATGAGCCATTTGGGCATACGCGTCGCTGGCCATCAGCAGGTATTCATCCTCATCGCGCGGCGAGCCGTGGACCAGCTGCACGTTTTCCATGGGCTCCAGCGGCCCCTGAGGCAGTTCGCGAAGAAACGCCAGATGATCGGGCTCAAGCATTTGCCGGGTCCAGAGCGCAGCCAGCCCGGCAATGGGATTGAAGTCATCCAGATTGGTCAAGCCGGAGCAGGCTTTGTCATGGTTCCCGCGCACGAAGATGGATCCGAGCTCGCGCGAGCGCTTCGTCGTCTCATTAGGATTGGCGCCATAGCCCACGATATCGCCAAGGTTGTAAACCCGATCGTATTCCGGGGCAGCATCCAGGCAGGCTTCCAGGGCCTCCAGGTTCGCATGGATGTCAGAAATCACCAGTAAACGCAAAGTTCAGAATCCTCAAGGAATGTGACAGAAGAGTTTATCAAGTGTGGCGGATCAAAGCGCGACTCTGGCCCAATGTCCCGGAGCGATCTCTCGCAATGGGATGGTGACCGGCTGGCCGGCAACTTTCGCCACCGTGGCCAGCGGAGTGGAGCGGTCTGTCTTGAGCGTGGGAATCGCGCTGATGAGGCCGCGTGTATACGAATGCGTGGCGGAAGAAAAAATTCCCGCTACCGGGCCCATCTCGACGATTTCACCGGCGTACATCACGGCCACCTGATCGGCCACCCGCGAAACCACGCCCAGATCGTGCGATATAAAAAGCACGGCAAGCCTGTGGCGCTCCCGCAATTCGGCGAGCAAATCGAGAATCTGGGCCTGGATGGTTACATCCAGCGCCGTGGTGGGCTCGTCGGCAATGAGGAGTTGCGGCTGGTTTACCAGGGCCATGGCGATCATCACGCGCTGGCGCTGCCCCCCGGAAAGCTGATGGGGATAATCGCGTGCCCGTCTTTCCGGTTCAGGAATGGCCACCTCGCGCAGGGCCCGCACCGTACGCTCCCACGCTTCAGCTCCGCTCACGCGATGGTGAGCAAGAACAGCTTCAGCCACCTGGTCGCCCACGCGCATCACCGGATTCAGCGCAGTCATAGGTTCCTGAAAGATCATGCTGATGCGCGATCCGCGGGTGTGCCGCATGGCCTCATCAGGCAGCGCCAGCAGATCCTCCCCGGCAAAAATAATTCTGCCTGCGGTGCTCGCCTGCGGCGGCAGCAGGCGCATGATGGCCAGCGACGTTGCTGACTTGCCTGAGCCCGACTCGCCGACCAGGCCCAGCGTGCCGGATTCCGGGATGGCAAAACTCACGTCGCGAACGGCGGCGACGGCGCCCGTCTCAGTGGCAAACGTAACGTTCAAATGCTCGACTTGTAGGAGGGAAGACACCGGTTGTGGCGATTGTAACGGAGCCGCGCGTTAAGCGCTGATCTTGTTGGCTGCGATTCCGGCCTCAACGCCCTTATTCATTGCCGCAACGAACGCCGGCTCCTGCTTGAGCAATGCGTCGGTCGCCGTGGCGAACTCGCTTTCCAGGTTGATCAATCCCTGCGCAACCAGCTCCCGGGCCAGCTCCAGAATTCTCTCGCGTGAGAGATTCACATATTGGCAGTCGTAAGGATGGGCCAGGTTAATGGGAGCACCCTTGCCGGCCTTTGCGCCGATCCAGAAAACCCGGCTCTTGAGCAACTCCAGCACAGCATGATCAGGCTGGGTGGGGAATTGAATTTGCTTGGTGACAAAGCTGTAGAAGCGGCTGGTTACGTGCACAGGCTGCAGTTTGCCGGATTTCACAAAGGCGAGCTGGCCGTTGTCGATGGTCTTGCGGATGGAGTTGATCACCAGCCCTTCTGCGTGCTCCGGTTCCAGAGAGCCCAGCGCGTCCTTCATGGTCTGGGTTATGCCGACGGCAACCTCTACGTGCAAGCCGTCACTGCCGAGCAAATCGGCGCGGCCGTGAAGCACAAACCAGTCAGAGCCGGAGGAGGAGGGATGAAAAGGCCATTTGAGTTCCGAGATGTTGATCGGCACGCCGGAGAGAGTTGCGAAATGCAGAGGACGGGTAGTAACCATGCTTGGCTCGAATGAATTGATTCAGAATCATTTTATATGAGGGCTAGCGGCAAAAAGCAAAAGGGCACGCCAACCGTACAGCGTGCCCTCTTCATAACGCCGTTCAATTTCTTTTACATCAAGAATTCTCTGGCCTGGCGGCTGATGGGATGCTGCAGCTCTTCCAGTTCGTTCTTTACGTGATTCAGGCCATAGACCAGGCGCTCAAACTCCTGCGACATCTTGCGGAAGAGCGGCGCCACTTTGGCGTACTCAAAGTGTTCAAACTTGGAAACGATGTAGTAGCTCTCTTTTCCGGCCTTCACAAAATCAATCAGGCCTTCCATGCGGGTGCGGCGCAGGCGCGAATGATTCAGGCCTTCCGGAAACATTCCGCTGAAGAAGAGAGAGTAATCGCCGATGTGCTTGCGCACCTGGCGCTCGCGATCGAACGATGGAGCAGGCCCATAGACCGGATCGGATTCCAACAGCATTTCGCCCAGATCGCACAAGGGACGGCCTTCGGCGTTCCTGATCTTGTACAACGTCTCTGCTTCGCAAAACTCCGCCAGCAGATTGGCGACGTAAGCCTGCACTTCAGTGCTGCGCAACCCGACTTCATCGTAGTTGCGTTCCACTACCTCCTGGAAGAACCTCTGCAACGAACTCGATTCAGGAATCACCTCGACACCCCTTTCCGCGCAAATGCCGTTTACGGCCGGGTAAAAACATCGTCACCACCCGGACCCGAAACTTCAGCAATTGGGGAACGCTGATTAATATGACGGTAGTATTGGCGGATTAGTTTCTCGATCGCAAGTAATTTCGCTGGCAACCCTGCACTTTGGCAGCAACACTGGTGGAGTGCTAAAACCGGAGGGACAATGAACTGTCGAAAACGAGAGCGGCAAAACGAATCTTTATCCAGCCAAATGTTTCTTCACCAGCTCGCTCACAGTCTTGCCATCCACGCGAGCGCCCGTGGCCTGAAGTTTAGCCATCACGTTCTTCATCACCGTGCCCATGTCTTTCATGCCGGGCGAGCCCATCTCAGCGATGGTGGCTTTTACGACTTCGGCAATCTGCTCTTCGCCCATGGCTTTGGGCAGATAGTGTTCGATCAGCGTGATCTCTGCGGCTTCCTTGTCAGCCAGCTCCTGCCGTCCACCCTTGGTGAACTGCTCAATAGCGTCGCGACGTTGCTTGATCAACGTGCTGAGCACCTGTTGGGCTTCTTTGTCGTCGAGCGGAGCGCGCTTGTCTTTCTCCTTAAGCATGATGGCGGATTTGACCATGCGCAGGGTGGAGAGGCGCAATTCCTCGCGGCTGCGCATGGCTTCCACCATGTCTTTCTGGATTTGCTCGCTGATGCTCATGTGAGATTCCCTCGTGGAATGCAAGAATTATAAGCTGTTCCGATTTCGCAGGCGGTGTCTCAGCTTGACCCGGCGCTTTCAATTTTGTCATGCTGAGCGCCGCGCGAGTCCTGGCGAAGCCGGGATAAGCGCAAGTCCGGGGTCCCCAGACAGCCCGACTTTGGCTGGCAGGGGTGGAAGTCGAAGCATCCCGAGAATGTGTAAATGCGCCATGCCGTTTCAGGGAGTTCTCTCGATGCCGCGGCTTCTAACATGTTCGGTTGCAGAGAAAGGCGAGTATCTCGAGAGAATTCCCTGACAGAGCATAGTAGAAGGCGGCGTTCTCGGGATGTTTCGACTCGCCCTCGCTCCCGCTATGCGGGATCGTTCGGACTTCGCTCAACATGACAAGCTCTAATCATATCTCGCCAAACTGAGACACTACACTTCGGCAGGCGCATTGATTCCCACGCTTGCGACACGTTATGATCGGGCCTACCCCTCCGGAGAAGCAATGCAACCCCTGGCCGTCATCCTGAACATCGCAATTACTGTCGGGATTATCGGGATCATCGTGTTCTGGGTCCGCCGGTTTGCTGTCTTCCTTGGCTACAAAAAGATCCAGCCCGACGTGCTCCAGATTGCTGCGCTGCTGAAGACCGATGCTTATCGCGAACGGCGGGACGTGGTAATTGCCGGCCACTATGGCGGCGTTCCTACGATCGTTCGCTTCTCCCACCAGGTGGATACACCCGGCCTGGACATTCAGATGCGCCTTCCGGCGACTTTCAGTTTTACCCTCATGCCCAAGAACTCCTCTCTGCGCGGCGAGGGTCGCGTTCTGATGCGCACCGGCAGCGCCGCGCTCGATCGACGGTTCGACGCGCGCAGTGACACTCCAATGGAGTTCAAAATGCTCGCAGCAGGCGGCGCTACACTGGGCAGCCTGGAACAACTTTGCTGCTCCACCCAAAGCGGATTGTCATTGAAAGACCGCACCATGGAGCTGAGCGAGCTCACCATACCGCCATTTACCGCCAACCACGTGTTTGATCATCTGCAATCGATGCTCCTGGTAGCGAAGGGGGTGAAGGAAATGCCGGGCACAGATCAGGTAAAGGTCGAGCCTTTACCGCGTCGGGGCAGCAGCTGGCCCATACGCGTCGCACTCGCCGGAGGCTTGGTCTGCCTGATTGGATTGCTTTTCACGCAGCCCTACAACCACGCCGCGGGTGCGAATGCCAGTGTGATACCGCCGGCGCCGCCTTCGGGCATCATGCCCGCGGATGCCGTGCGATTGCAGCGGCTGCAAGGCTGGCGCGTGGCGAAGCGCGATGACTTCTCAGACTCGGCTCTTAGAGTCTTGCGTGAGCACAACCTTGTTCCCGCCGGTCATATCATGGGTGATTTCGACGGCCAGGGCAGCATGAACGACTCCGCTTACCTGCTGGTGGACTCTACCGGAAGACGCCGCGTAAGCATGCTGGCTAACGGAGTTGTAGCCTATGACGCCATTTTCCCCCGAATTGATTTTATGGTCCGGGTTCCCAACAGCAAGCTGGCAAAGATACAATGGATGACGCTGGCCCCGAAGGTCACTGCCGATGGTGATGCTTTATTGGTTGTCCAAAACGCGAACGATCCAGCCGCAAGCATGGTGTTGTTGAGGCACGGCTCGCAAACCCACACTATCCGCCCTAAAGATTTCACCAAGATTGATCTGGTTTCGGAATGACACTAAATTCAAAACAGGATTCCTAAATATGATTCGCAAAGGCCGTCTTTTTACTCCAGGACCCACTCAGCTTCTGCCGTCTGCACAGCTCGCCATGGCCGCCGCCACAATGCACCATCGCACAGCGGAGTTTCGCGCTCTCTACCTGCGCGTGCTGGCCGATCTGAAGACATTCGTAGGGACAAAAAATGATGTCGTCATGTTTACCTCCTCCGGCACCGGCGCCATGGAAGCCGCGGTTGCAAACCTGACTTCGCCCGGAGACAAGGTACTGGTGGTCTCCGCCGGCAAATTTGGCGAACGCTGGGAAGGCTTGGCCAAGACCTACGGCTGCCAGTTGGAGACCCTGCGTGCGCCTTACGGTGAAACAGTTTCTGCACAGCAGGTGCGGGAAAAGCTGAAGGCGGACCATAAAGTGCTCTACATGCAAGGCACAGAGAGTTCCACGGGCGTGCGCCATGACGTGGAAGGTATTGCCCGTCTGCTCAAAGGAACTGACACCTTGCTGGTCATCGACGCCATTACCGGCCTGGGGACTACGCATTTTGATGTGGATGGCTGGGGCGTTGACGTGATTATCGGCGGCTCACAAAAAGCAGTGATGGTTCCGCCCGGGCTTGCCTATTGCGCGGTGAGCGATCGAGCGTGGCAGCGCATGGAGACAACCAGCAACCCGCGCTACTACTTTGATCTCCGCAAAGAGAGAAAGAACGGGGCCAAGGGCGAGTCTTCTTACACGCCTTCAACCGCCTTGGTGGCGGCACTGGCCACGGCTCTGGATTACATTCGTGAACAGGGCAGCGGCGATCTGGCCGCCGGACGCAAACTGCTGGTGGACAATGCGGAGACGGCTGCAGCCATGACTCGCGCCGCCGTTAAAGCTCTGGGGATGAAGTTATTCTCGGTCAGCTCGCCGGGAGCTGCGCTCACGGCCGTCGCTGCGCCGGATGGAGTGGATTCCGGTACGATCGTGAAGGCTTTTCGCAATCGCTTTGGCGCGGTGATCGCCGACGGCCAGGGAGAGATGAAGGGACAGCTTTTCCGCATCGCCCATCTTGGTTACTACGACTACCTCGATACCATCGCCGCAATTGGCGCGCTGGAGCAGGTCTTAAGTGAGATTGGACGTCCGATGGAGCTGGGCGCGGGTTTACGGGCGGCGCAACAGGTGTATGCCGAAGCCACGCAACCGGCGGTCGCGGCGCGGTAGGGGAAGGAAAGCCGCGAGGCCCATGGCCGCCGAGCGGCGTTACACAAGGCTGATTGCCCTGTGTAGAGAGGAAGCTCTTAAAGCGGTCTGGAGCGAAGCGACAGAAAACAATGAAAATTGTCATTGCCGAAAAAGTTGCCGCGAATGCCGTTCAGCTTCTGAAAGACGAGGCCGGCTGGAACGTCATCACGCATGACCAGTTGCCGAACGGGCTGTCATCTGTGCTTCCCGATGCGGATGCTCTGATCGTGCGTTCGGCCGTGGACGTAAACGCCCAGGTGCTGCGCAGTGCCGGCAAACTGCGGGTGATTGGCCGCGCCGGCGTGGGCGTGGACAACATTGACCTGGAAGCCGCGACCAAAGCGGGAATCGCGGTGATGAACACGCCGGGCGCGAATGCGGTGGCCGTGGCGGAACATACCATCGCTCTGATGCTGGCATTGGCCCGCCATCTTTGCCGGGCTGACTCCACCACGCGCGGCGGCAAGTGGGAGAAAAAATCGCTTCAAGGTACGGAGCTTCGCGGCAAGACGCTGGGCATCGTTGGGCTGGGTCGGATCGGTATGGAGGTGGCGCGGCGCGCGAAGGCTTTTGAGATGAAGATCATCGCGCATGACCCGTTTGTTGCGGCAATCGTGGCGCGAGAACAAGGCATAACTCTGGCAGAGCTGGATCAGGTTTACGCGGCCGCTGACTATCTGACCCTGCACGTCGGCCTGACTCCGCAAACCGCCGGCATGATCAATGAGAAATCGCTGGCGCGCATGAAAAAAGGCGTGCGCATCGTCAACTGCGCCCGCGGCGAACTGCTGGACGAAGCGGCCGTTGCAACGGCGCTGGGCAGCAAGCAGATCGGGGGCCTGGGCGTCGACGTCTTCACGGAAGAGCCGCCGAAGAATTCTCCGCTGCTGGCGCTGGAGAATGTGCTGGCAACGCCGCATATCGCGGGCTCGACCAACGAAGCGCAGGATGCCGTAGGCGTGCAGATTGCCAGCCAGGTGCGTGAATACCTGAAACGCGGCGTGATCCAGAACGCGGTCAATATGCCGTCAATCGATCACCAGCAATACACCGCCATGCAGCCGTACATCGCGCTGGCGGAAAAGCTGGGAGCGTTTCTGGCCAACGTGGTTCCCGGCTCCGGATCGATCCAGGAGATTTCCATTCGCTACACGGGACGGATTGCCGACTGGAACACCGAACTGATCCGCAACGCGGCGATTCAGGGCGTGCTCAATCAGCATGCGACCGAGCACGCCAACGTGGTAAACGCTGCCGCCATCGCGCAGGAGCGCGGAATCCAGGTGCACGAAAGCAAAAAGGAAAAAGAAGACAACAGCGGCAAGGGCGATACGATTTCAGTCGTACTCAAGACCACCAGCCATGAGCGGCAGGCTCGCGGCGGCGTGATGCGCGGCAATTCCCTGCGGCTGCTGGGCGTGGATGCAATCGATATCGAGGTGCCGCTGGGCGGCAACATGATCTTCCTGCGCAATCGCGATGTGCCGGGCGTGATTGGAAAGATCGGCACGCTGCTGGGGCGTCACCGCGTCAACATCGGCAATTTTGCCCTGGGTCGGGGCGAGAACGCGGAGGCGATTTCGGTGGTGCAGGTGGATTCTCCCGCGCCGGAAGAGGTACTCGAAGAGCTGAGACAGCTGCCGGAGATCCAGGAAGTTCGCGGCGTCAGGATCTAGGCTAGCCGCGGCTCTTGTGCGAGGACCGTCGTGCGCTCCCCACTGTTACGTTGAAAGTGAAGGGCAGTTTTTTGGGCGGATAGCACGCATTGTTGTCACACGCCTGGTATTTGAGCTCGCCGTGAATCGTATAGGTGCCGGTGGAAGCCGCGAGCGGAGCAACAACTACACCGCGAATCACAACGTCGCCGGAGTACACACTCAACTTGGTGGAGGGGTCAAAAGGGAAGGCCATCAGCTTTCCTGCGGGATACTCGATCCGGCCGAGTGCAACCTCTCCCGGAAGCGAAAAGTGGATTTGGGTGGGGATCAGCTCTTCCGTCAGCGGCTTGCTGGAGTTGATGTGATAGGGATTCTGCACGCGGAAGGTGAACTGGACTGGCGCGGACTTGCCGGGAGAAACGACCACGCTGCTGGCCGATACAAAGTTGACAAAAGTTCGGCCCTGCGAGGGAATCCTCTCCTGAGCTGCGCAAAAAACAGTGCTTAACAGGACCGCGGTAACGGCGATACAGACCAGGCGTCTCGAGTTCATTTTTCTCCCGCGGCGGGGTCTTCCTGCTTCTGCCCCAGCGCATGCTTGATAGAGTCTTCAATCACGGATTGGCTCTCCAGCCCCATGGCCTTATCCGAAATCTTTCCTGAACGATCAAGAAAAAAGGTTGCCGGCAGGCCATCCAGACCGCCATAGAGGTCGGCAACGGCCTCGGTACCTCGCAGCACGGGATAGTTTACGCCCATCTTGCGGGCGAACTCCTGGATCGCCTGGTCGTCGGCATCGTCCATGGCGACGCCAAGCACTTGCAGCCCCTGCGGTCCGTATTTCTTCTGCAGATCAACCAGCCAGGGCATTTCGATCTTGCAGGGTTCGCACCAGGTGGCCCAAAAATCCACGACCACGGCCTTCCCTTTGAAGGAAGAGAGTTGAACGCGCTTGCCTTTCATGTCTGTCAAAGTGAAGTCCGGGGCCATCGAGCCTGTTTTTGGAGTTTCGGCCATTGGCGGCAGCGAGGGAGCGGGGCTCTCCTGGGGTTTGGAGTCAGTTTGGTTCTGACTATTGGTGTTGGGCTTTGCCGTGTTCTGCGAATGCGCCGGCAGCTTCGCGATGAACAAGGCGGAAACAATCACCGCAACTCCCAGGGCCAACATGATCCTTTGATTCATTCAGCTAACCTCAACCGATCGAGTTTTAATTGCCGGAAGCCAGAGATTCTTTTATCGCATCTTCGATCGCCGACTCGCTGACGAGTCCAACGATTTCGTGCGTGACCTTGCCTGAGCGATCGACAAAATAAGTGAGCGGCAGGCGATCGACGCCGCCGTAGAGATCGCCAACCTTGTCGGTGCCCTTGAGAATGGGATAGGTGACGCCCATCTTCTTGGCAAAATCAGTGATGGGCTTTTCCTCGCTGTCGTCCATGGCCACCCCGAGAATTTGCAGCCCCTGCGGCTCATATTTCTTGTGCAATTCTTCCAGCCAGGGCATCTCAATCTTGCAGGGTCCGCAGTAGGTAGCCCAGAAATTCACCATCACGGCCTTGCCTCTCAGCGAAGAGAGCTGGATGGATTTGCCGTCAGCAAGGTTCTTCAAGGAAAAATCAGGCGCCACGGATCCCGTGGGCGGATCGCCCTTGCCGGGCGCAAGCGCCGAGGTGTCCGCCGTCTGTCCGCCAGCGGCGGCGGCATTAGCCTGCGGTGGACGCGTGTTGCGTTTTCCCACCAGCAGCAACGCAGTGATTCCAACTACGAGACATAAAACGATGATGACATTGCGATTCACGAGAAATTCCTCACCAGGAGAACTTGTTCAGCCAGGCCAGGTGGCTGGCCAGGATGGTAAAACGGCCCATCAGAATCAGAACTCCGAAGATCATTAAGAACACTCCGCTACCCACCTCAATGAGATGGAGATACTTGCGGAACCGTCCGTAAAAATTCAAGAAGCGATCAATCACCAGGGAAGTTATGAGAAAGGGCACTGCCAGACCCAGAGAATAAATCCATAAGAGAAGGATCCCTTTAGGAACGGTATCACTATTGCTGGCCAGCAACAGGATGGCCGAGATGATGGGGCCCAGGCAGGGCGACCAGCCAAAGGCGAAGGCAAAGCCTATGACGAAAGCGCCCAGAGGAGACTTGCCCCCCTTGACCGAGTGGAGGCGCTTGTCGGCGTAAAGCCACTTGATCTTCAAAAGGCCCGTCAGGTGCAATCCGAAGATGATGATCACGGCGCCGGCGATCCAGGCAAGCTGCCTTTTGTATATCCGGATCAGTTGGCCCACGCTGGTAGCGGCGGCGCCCAGCATCACGAACACCAAGGTAAAACCTAGGATAAACATGATGGAGTGCAAGAGCACTGTATTCAATAACTTGCGGTCTTTTGACTGCAGTTCCTCCACGCTGGCGCCGGAGATCAGAGAGACATAGCCGGGAACCAGCGGCAGCACGCACGGTGAGAGAAATGAGACGATCCCGGCGAGAAACGCGGCGATCGGAAGAGGTAATGAGGACATAGGCCTTTCTCAAAAGCTGACAAACGAAGGATGTCCATCATTGTAATCTGGTTACAGATTTTCTTATAGCCCAGAGTATGGCCGTTTGGCGCGGGATTAGAGCCGCCGGCTACTCCAGATTGGTTACCGTAACCGCGGCCTTTTTCTTGGTCGCAGCCCCTGCGGAAGGAGCAGGAGTCTTCTTTTCCGGAACCGTGTCATCCACGATGATCTTTTTTACGCCCTGATCATCGACAATCTGAGTGGAAGAAGAAGTCGATGTCACGAAAGTCGAAGAAACAGCGGCCGGCTGCCGCGTTGGATACAGCGGCGGAGGCGTCACAAAGGAGACGGAACCTTTGCCGCCGCGAGTTTCCAGGGCGGAAGCGGCCTGTTGAATATAGTTGGAGAGCGAGCGGCGGACGCGCGTCAAGGCTGTGTAATCATCAAGCAGGGGGGCAGCATCACTCTTGTGGCCAACAGCTTCGCTGGCGTTGATCAGCGAATCTACAGCCTCGCAGACCAGGCTGACGTCGTCATAAAGTTTGAACGTGGTGGAGACGCTGCCGCGGGAGTTTTGCACGTCATGAATGAGGCCGGGCATAGCGTTGGCCAGGTTACGGCGCAAAGAGTTGGCTGCCTGCTGTGCCTGTTCGGTGTGCGAGCCATCTTTCGTGAAGCCGCTCTTCCAGCCTGATTTCCACTTGTTCACGTTCATGCCGGCGATATCGACCTGGGTTGCTTGAGAAACGCGGTCGAGATCGGCCAGGGTGCTGTTCAGATCGGTGCGGCTGCTGTTCCCCATAACCGCCTGGGTGCGTTGTCCATTGCGCGATTGCGCGGCAAGGCTCGAACTGAAAGCAAAGCTGAGAGCTATAAGTGCAGTGGCGGCCAGAGTATTCTTCATGACACAAACTCCTTCAATTATTGACACTTAGCATAGCTTCAGTCGCCGGGAATCAAGGCATTACCGACGTTCAGGGGCGATTAGTGCTGCAGGGGCTGTATCGAACAGGATGGTTTTATGCGAGTACCTGTTGTGAATGCTGGAACTGGGGATTGCATCTTCAGTTGCCAAGGGGTATTTCTAAGAGGCTTACCAACGAGAGGGAGTCCGTATGAAGCGAAGTTTTTCAAGGGTGAAGTTTGTCTTGGTGACGGCAGTTACGGCCGCGGTAATGCTGCAACCGTCGATGGCGCAGGAATCGCACCAAGCGGCTCGGCCAGCGGCGGACAAGATCACGGCTATCCGCGCGGCCACGCTGATTGACGGCGTGGCGAATCAACCGCGTCACAACGTCCTGATCGTGGTCAAGGGCAACCGGATTGAGAGCGTGTCGGATGGAGGCTCGCCGCCGGCTGGAGCCACGGTCATCAACATGCCTGCGGGAGTAACTGTGCTGCCGGGCCTGATTGATACGCACACACATATTTTCCTGCAGGGCGAAGACCCGAAGGTTGAAAGCTACGATGACCAACTGCTGAAGCATCCGTCGTCGTACCGGGCGGCACGGGCAACGGTTTCAGCAAGGCGGGCGCTGGAGCAGGGTTTCACCACGCTACGCGACCTCGAAACCGAAGGCGCCGGCTATGGCGACGTCGGAATCAAAGAAGCGATCAACAATGGCTTTATTCCGGGGCCAAGACTCTTTGTGGTGACGCGCGCCATCTCGGTCACGGGCGGCTATCCGTTGGAGGGCTACAACCCTGACATCGTGGTGCCCAAGGGCGCGCAACTGGGCGATGGCCCGGTTGAGTTGCGGAAGATCACCCGGGAGCAACTGGCAAACGGCGCCGACTGGATCAAGGTTTACATGACGCATCGCTCCTGGGTGGACAAGCAAGGCAAACTGGTCTCCCAGCCGACGTTGACAGTGGAAGAGCTTAAAGCAGTGGTGGACGAAGCTCACGGGCAGCAGAAGAGAGTCGCCTGCCATGCCTATAGCGGAATCGGACTGCATCGGGCGCTGGACGGCGGATGTGATTCGATTGAGCACGGCCTCTCGCTGGACGATGCTGCGATCGCGCAGATGCTGAAACAAGGCACCTGGTATGTGCCTACACTGGGCGTGTATTACACAGATTGGTCGCCGGAAAACACTGAGGACGGCAAACGCGACCGCGCTCGCGCGAATGAGCACGAAGTGTCATTCAAGAAGGCGTTGAAAGCGGGCGTGAAGATAGCGTTTGGAACAGACATGGGTGGCATTCCTTGGACGCAACCGATCGCAGATGAATTTGGCTACATGGTGAAATTTGGCATGACTCCCATGGAGGCGATCAAGACAGCAACTTCGCGGGCTGCGGAGCTGCTGGAGTTGCCCGGCGATCTGGGCGTGATCGCGCCCGGCGCTTATGCGGACATCATCGCCGTGCAGGGCGATCCGCTGGCTAACGTTGATGCGCTCAAGAACGTCAGCTTTGTGATGAAGGATGGCAGCGTTTTCAAGCAGAAGTAGAGCAGGACAAAATCTGATTCGAGGGGTACGCGATGGCAGGTAAGGGTAACGGTTCATCTTCAGTAGCAATGGGAGTAGCGCGAATCATCATCGGGATCATGTTTCTGTTCTTCGCCCAGTACAAACTGATGGGCCACGATTTTGCCCATGGCGGCTATGCGCACTACGTCAGCGGCTATCTAGATGTCACCGCTGTCAGTTTCTACAAGCCATTCTTGCGGCTCACGCTGCAGCATCCTACGGTGTCAGGTTATGCCGTCGGCGTGGTTGAACTCCTGATCGGGCTTTCCATGGTCCTGGGGTTCTGGGTACGGCCGTTCGCCATCGTTGGCGCTCTATTCATGCTCAACCTGCTTTTCTGTACCTGGGTTCTGCCGCATGGGACGCCAACATGGAGATACTTTGGCAATGAGATCGACAATATAGGATTTCTTCTGCTCTTTGTCCTGTTCTACTTCCACAACGCCGGACAGAGCCTGGGATTGGACAAGGGAAACTGAGACGCCGATGGTCGTTGGCGACTGCCTGACGCGGAGGACCTGAGTTCATCGCTCGCTAAGCCGCCGTAGGATGACAGGATTTAAGCTGGTCTGGCGGGCTGCCGGACAATCACGCTTGTCCGCCGCTTTTGGGTATGCCGGACGCTAGGTATTCGACGATATCAATCCCGGCTGGGGGCGCAAGCTTTTCCTGCAGTTCGGCCAAAGCCTTGCGCAGCTCCTCAATCTCCACGATGTTTCGGGTGGCTCTCCAGCCATCCAAATCCGTTGACAAAGTCCGGCAGAGAACAACCAGTACACGGCCAACATCAACGCAGTCTGTGGGCAGAACTGGGTCAAGTAAAGAGCTCACCGCCGGCCGCGAAGCGGGAAAAGGGAGTGGCGGCAATGGAACCTGCTGCTCGTCCCAGGCTTTTTGCTTGAGCTTTTGCAGAGCCATTACGATTCTGCGTTGAGTTTCCGCGGAGAGTTTGTGGAATCTGATCTCCATTCCCACCCGTGGCGTACTGCCAACTACCACGCCCGCGGCCTCGATCAGGATTCCTTCCAGTTGCATTTCCAGCGTAACCGCGGTGGTCACTAGCAGGGTTGAAGTGGTTTCAACAAACAGGCCGTTCAGGTGAATGTATTTCACTTGCACGCGAAAGGGATACTTGGCCCCAGGCGCGCGCAAGGTTGCGCCGGCATTGCATTCATAGCACACCAGCTCTTCTTCTTCCGCAACTGCGACAATGGAAATGCGGGAAGACGGAGTTGTTTGACGAAGATGGAGCGTATCGGCAGCGATATCGGCTTCATCGGGAGGAAGTTGAGTGCTCCAGATCGACTTGACGGGATCAAGCCCACGGACACCGGCTTGACCTTCCAGCCGGGTGCCGGGTGAGCCCATCCAATAGACCTGGAACTTGCCCTTTCTTCCGCTGCGCTGGATTTCAACGATCTCGCCGGGTTCCAGCAGGATATTAAGTCCGGCCAGGCGGGCGGAAATCTCGGTTACGTCCAACGTATGGGCAAGCTGGCGCTCTCCGCTGCTGCGGACGATGGTGACAGGAAACACCATCTTGCGGCGAAGCTTACCCCGGTTTGCCATGCTCATCCCTGCTCCCTGCGGGCACGTTCGGCCAGAGAAACGATGCCTCCCGGATAAAGTTTTGAGGGTAACCTTCTGTACCGGCAGGGTAATTGACCTTTAGGCCACTGGAGAAGATGACGGAAGTAACAAAATTCACCCTCGTCGGGTGATCAGCGCCAGCATTGTTTCTTGCCATGGAAAAGTAAGGAAAATTGTGCCCGTGCGGCGCCGGGTGCTGCAGACCAGCTCATTTCGCCTGTAAAATACTGATTAGACTGTGAAATTCACCGAACAATACGATGTGGTCGTCGTCGGCGCCGGACACGCAGGTTGCGAGGCCGCGATGGCGGCTGCCCGCATGGGGCTCAAAACCGCTCTGTTTACCCTGAATGTTGATTTGATTGCACAGATGTCGTGCAATCCGGCCGTCGGCGGAATTGCCAAGGGACACTTGGTGCGCGAGGTCGATGCCCTGGGCGGAATCATGGGCGAGGTCACGGATGCGGTCGGAATCCAGTTCCGGTTGCTCAACACATCGCGCGGGCCGGCGGTTTGGTCGCCACGCGCCCAGTGCGACAAGCAGCAGTATCGCCTGAAGATGCGGGAGGTGCTGGAAGGCCAGGCAAATCTTTACATCAAGCAGGCTGAGGTGGCCGAGCTGATCGTGGAGGAAACCGAGGATCAACCACGGAGACACAGAAACACGGAGAACGCTCAAGGTGGGAACAAGTCTGGCGGCGAGGCCTTGTGTGCCGGGCTGCCTGCAACAGGTGCGGAAGGACCGTCGGGCGAGGACGCCGCCGGGCGGTTTGGAGCGAAGTGCCAGCGAGCGACAGGAATAAAGCTTCGCGACGGGCGCACCGTCGGCGCACGCGCTGTAATTATCACCACCGGAACCTTTCTTAACGGCCTGATCCACTGCGGCGAGCAGACGTATCCTGCCGGCCGAAGCGGAGAACCCCCTTCGCAATTGCTAGGCGAATCGCTCAAGCTGCTGGGCTTGCGCGGCTGCCGGCTCAAGACCGGGACGCCGCCCCGTCTCGATGGGCGCAGCATTGAATGGTCAAAGTTTGCCGTCCAGCCGGGCGACGATGATCCTACGCCCTTCAGTTTCCGCACGAAGAAGATCACGCAGAAGCAGGTGCCCTGTTATATCGCGTTCACCACCGAGGAGACGCACCGGATCATTCGCGAGAATGTGCATCGCTCGCCGATGTATTCCGGGCAGATCCAGAGCATCGGTCCGCGCTATTGCCCCAGCATTGAAGACAAGATCGTCAAATTCCCTGACAGGCTGACCCACCAGCTCTTCCTTGAGCCCGAGGGGCTGAACACGCATGAGATCTACGTAAACGGCATGAGCACCTCCATGCCGATCGACGTGCAGCTGGCGGTGATCAAGTCCGTACCCGGCCTGGAGACCGCGGAGATGCTGCGCCCGGGTTATGCGATCGAATATGACTCCATCGATCCCACGGAGCTCGAGCGCACGCTGGAGACCAAGAAGATCGAATGGCTGTTCCTGGCGGGACAAATCAACGGGACATCCGGCTATGAAGAGGCGGCGTGCCAGGGATTGATGGCTGGAATCAACGCGGCGTTGAAGATCAAGGGCGAATCGCCGCTGGTGCTGGATCGAACAGAGGCGTATACAGCGATCCTGATCGACGATCTCATCAGCAAAGGAACCAACGAGCCGTATCGCATGTTTACCTCACGGGCGGAATTCCGTTTGCATCTTCGGATCGATAATGCTGACCGGCGATTGACGCCGCACGGGCGTCGTATTGGTCTGATTGGTGATCAGGCGTGGGCGGATTTTCAGGCCAAGCAGGAACGAGCGCAGAAGCTTGCCGCGTTGCTGGAGAAGACACGCATCTCCGGCGAAATGCTGGAGAAGATTGAGCGGGCGCAGCAGACGAGGCTGGCAGGGCAGGCCTCAGTGAAGCAAGTTGTGGAAGATTCGGCAGAGATCGCAGAGTCTCCGACGACAGAGCCGCCGGCTGGAACAAACGGTCTGGCCAGCGCGCTTGGCGGACCGCTGGCGCAGCTGCTGCGTCGGCCGGAGATCGTGATTGAAGATCTGGCCGAGGTGGTGCGAGAGAGGTATCCGGAGTTTTTTGCCGAGATTGCCTCGTCAGCCAATTCGAATATCAATTCTTCTTCCAGCAATGTGTCATTCCGAGCGGAGCGAGGAATCAGCTCCGCAGGTGATGGGTTGGAAACTCGTGGTGCCGCTGACAGCAGCGGAGCAGATCCCTCACCTGCGGTTCGGGATGACAAGCCCTCCACCAGCATGAACTCCGGCAAGCTTTCCGCGGCTGCGCGCAACGAGATGAAGACCATCGAAACCGAGATCAAGTATGCCGGTTATCTCGATCAACAGCGTAAGTCGATCGAGCGGCTCAAAAAGGCCGAGCAGCGCGTCATCCCGGAGTGGTTCGACTACGGCAAGGTCAGCGGCCTCTCGCGTGAGATGAATGAAAAGTTGCAGCGCGTGCGCCCGCGCACCTTGGGCCATGCTTCACGCATTCCGGGAGTGACGCCGGCAGCAGTGAGCTTGATCAATGTCTACATTGAAATTCAAGCGCGGCAGTTTGCCGCTGCACAGCAGATTACCGCCCAGATCCAACACGGGTGACATGGTGCCCATCACCAGGGAAGTCAGGACGCTAACTTATTTCGCGGATCACTAAAGCACGCCAACCGGAACCCCAACCCATTGCCCCTTCCGGTCTTACCGTTTGCGCAGCAACTCGAAAAGATTGCTGTAGTCATCTGTCCAGCGGAGCGCCTCGTCAGGCGAGGGAAGAGCTGCGAGATGGCCCTGGAACCCTGGAATATCAAGCGATTTGGGGTTTTTCGAGATCAGTATCCAGTCGCTGAGGTCGTCGATGCCTGGTCCTTGCGGACGGTTAAGGCGGACGATCGACATCTGGTGGCGCAAGGCGTGGCTCAGCAGGACCGGCCTCAGATCGATTGCTTTGTTAGTGATATTGAACGCCAGCACGGAATCCGGCCCCCGAAGATGGCTTAGATAGAGTTGAAACGCTTCCTCGGTGAGCAAGTGCATGGGGATGGAATCGCTGTTGAAGGCGTCGAGCACCAGGACATCAAATTTTTGCGGACCCTTTTCTTCCAATTCCCGTTCCAGAGAGAGCCGCCCATCGCCGAGCACCGTCTCGGTTTTCGCGGATGAGTCACGCAAAAAAGTAAAGTAGGGTGATTTTCCCTGTGAGTACTCAATCACGCGGGGATTGATTTCGTAGAACCGCACATTGATCCCGGGCTGACCGTAGGCAGCCAAAGTCCCAACGCCCATGCCAACGACACCATACGTTCGTGAGCAAGGTTGCAAGCAGGCAGATTGTGCGGCCAAAAGCAGGCCAACGCCGCTGTGCGGACCGTAGTAGGCTGTGGGCGAGGCCGGCGAATCGAGGTATTGAGCTCCATGCAGGGTTTGTCCGTGTCGCAGAACGAGGGCATCTTTATCGTCGATGGGCCGGCGTTGCACTGTAAGAACCCCATAGAAATTGCGGTCCTTGCGGATGTCCCATGCTTTGAGCATGTAGGTCTGTTCATAAAGCGCGAAACACAACGCGAAGAGGACGATTCCTGAAGCAATCTGCGTGAGCCTGAACCGGCTTGTGGGCGGTGCTGCTGGCTTGCGGCTCCGCAGCACGATCAGCACCGTCAAAAGCGCGACAACGGTTAGAAAGGGGTAGTACTGGAATCGGTCCATGGCGCGCAGCATTGGGGGAATGGCGATGGTCCGTCTGAAGAAGTCCGGTACCAGCATGAGGCCAAGCAAGATAAGGATCCCGGTGACCGCCGACTTGGGTGCGTACCACCAGGACTGCCGGTCTCGGTACAGAACTCCCGCGAGAAGAAGAGCGCAAACAATGAGTCCAATTTGGTATTCGGTATAGCCGCGGAAGACATGAGGGGCGATAACAGCCACAAAGACTCCACCAGCGGCCCCACCAGCGGAGAGCAACAGGTAGTAGCGAGTCAAATAGGTGCGCTCCGGCTTCAAACGCACCAACTCGCCATGGCAGACCATGCAGCAGGCAAACAGCACCGCGCTCAGCATGCAGATCTGATCGAAAATCGGCGCCGTGGTACCGGCCAGAAGCACCAGCAGAGCCACCGGCAGCGACAATCCAAAAAGCGTGTGGAACACCCCCCGCCGATACCATTTCTGATTGTCAAAGCAGATGATGAACGTCAGGAGATACAGGACCAGCGGCACGGCCCACAGAAAGGGGATCACCGCGACTTCCTGGCACATCAGGTTGGTGGTGGCCAGAAGCATGACCGAGGCGGCCATCGGCAGCAGGAACCAAAACAGTTGTGCTGACCACGAAGGTGAAGGAACGGCAGGTCCCGCTTCAGCGGTAACCGGCGCCGGCGGTTGCTTCATCATTCCCAGGGCACAGACCGATGAGCCGGCGACAAAGAGAAGATATCCACCGCACCATAGCCAGGCTTGGGTGTGCAGCCGTAATTGAGGTTCAAAAATGATGGGGTACGTGATCAGACCAAGGACGGAACCCACATTCGAGAGCGCGTACAGTCGATACGGAGACTTTCCTGTGTCCTGCAGCGAAAACCAGTTTTGTAATAAAGGGCCGGTCGTGCTCAGGATCAAGTAGGGCAAACCGACCGCGACGGTAAGCAGAGTAAGGATGTGGAGGACAGGCTGGTCGGGCGAAGTGGGTTTCCATGAGGCCCCAGGCAAGAGGGGCGTCTTCCAGAAAAAGATGGCCAGACAGATGACCAGGATAGACAAGCCGAGAAACGCAAGATGCACGATGGCCTGCGTTCGTCCTGGAAAGGTCGTGGAGAGTATGTGTGAATACAGGTAACCGCCCAGCAGGAGGACCTGGAAAAACAGCATGCAGGTTGTCCAGACGGCAGGAGTTCCTCCGAACCACGGCAAGATGTACTTGCCCATAAGCAGCTGCACCTGAAAAAGAAGAAATGCTCCGCACGCGATCGTCAGCGCATATTCGAAGCGAGGACTGGTCGATGACACGCTTCGACTCATCGCAGCCTTGGGCATGCTGGATTGACTCCTTTGGGCCGCAACCGATTTTAAGTGAGGAGAAACACGAAGAAACCGTCACCCGGGCCGGTTATATTCTGCCATTGACTCTTTCAACGTCAAGAGCCAGCCGCAAAGATAGGTAGGTTTTGCGCCCCGATGTGCATGATTTCACCGAGCGTAGGCCCACGCCGGCTTGGGCGTAAAAAGATCGCTCGAAACACCTAGAGTGGGATGTTTCCATGCTTCTTCGGCGGATTCTTGTCCCGCTTGGTCTGGAGCATCTCCAGCGCATCGATCAGCCGTTTGCGGGTTTCGCTCGGCTGGATGACGGCGTCAATGTATCCGCGTTCGGCGGCGACGTAAGGATTGGCAAAGCGGTCGCGGAATTCCTGGATCTTTTCGTTGCGCGCTTTGGCGATGACCTCCATCTTCTCTTTTTCCGTCTTGGCGGAAAGCGCCGCGCGCTCGAGCTCGCGCTTGTACACGATATTGACTGCGCCTTCAGGGCCCATCACGGCGATCTCCGCGGTTGGCCAAGCGTAGTTCACGTCGGTACGGATATGCTTGGACGACATGACGCAGTACGCGCCGCCGTAGGCTTTACGCGTGATGACCGTGATCTTGGGGACCGTGGCTTCGGCGAAGGCAAAAAGCAGCTTGGCGCCGTGGCGAATGATGCCGCCGTACTCCTGCTGCGTACCGGGCAGAAAGCCGGGGACATCTTCAAAGGTGATAAGCGGAATGTTGAACGCATCGCAGAAGCGGACGAAGCGCGCGCCCTTGGTCGAAGCATTGATATCGAGCACGCCTGCAAGAAACGCCGGCTGGTTGGCGACGATACCGACGGAGCGGCCGTTCAGGCGCGCGAAGCCCACGACAATGTTTTTGGCGTAATGCTCATGGACCTCAAAGAAATAGCCGTCGTCAACCACTCGTGTGATCACGTCTTTCATGTCATACGGTTGGTTTGATTCGGCGGGAACTACTGTTGCCAGTTCGGCGTCCGCGCGATCGATGGGATCGGGGCATTCACGGCGCGGCGGATCGTCGAGGTTGTTCGAAGGAATAAAGCCAAGCAGTTCGCGGATCATGGAGAGGCACTCGGCGTCGTCATGCGCCATGAAATGCGCCACGCCGGAAGTTTCATTGTGCGTGGCCGCACCGCCAAGCTGTTCTTTGGTGACTTCTTCGTGCGTGACGGTCTTGATCACGTCCGGTCCGGTCACGAACATGTAAGAAGTTTTATCGACCATGAAAATGAAGTCGGTAATGGCCGGCGAGTAAACTGCGCCGCCGGCACAAGGGCCCATGATGGCCGAGATCTGGGGTATCACGCCGCTTGAAAGCGTATTGCGGAGAAAAATATCGGCATAGCCGGCGAGCGACATCACGCCTTCCTGGATTCGCGCGCCGCCGGAATCATTCAGGCCGATCACCGGCGCGCCGGTCTTCATGGCCATATCCATGATTTTGACGATCTTGGCCGCATTGGCTTCAGAGAGCGAGCCGCCGAAAACAGTGAAATCCTGGGCAAAAACGAAGACCAGCCGCCCTTCAATGCGGCCATAGCCGGTAACGAAGCCGTCCCCGTAGGTCTTGCTCTGCTCCATGCCGAAATCGGTGCACTTGTGCGTGACCATCTTGTCGAATTCCTCAAAAGTACCTTCATCGAGGAGGAATTCGATGCGCTCGCGCGCGGACATCTTGCCTTCTTTATGCTGGCGCTCCTGCCGTTCCTTGCCGCCTCCGGCTTCGGCCAGCCCATCGCGGCGCTTGAGTTCTTGAAGCTTTTGTTCCAGGTTCATGGAAAGGATTATAGCTGTCCGGCGTCAACGAGCTTAAGCTGCCGCCCATAGTTGACGAATCACGAAGGCCGGTTTTTGATCTTCGCCGGAATGAGATACTGAGCACATGCCCACAATTACAGTCCCAGCGCGCTTCTGCGGACCACCTGACTCCGGCAACGGAGGATACACCTGCGGGCTGGTGGCTCGGGAGCTTGGCGGAGCGGTGGAGTGTACGCTGCGCGCGCCAGTCCCCATGGAAGTGCCGCTCGATCTGGAGCGGACGCACACCGGAGGAGTTCTGCGGCACGCTGGAAAAGTCGTGATTGAGGCAAGTCCCACCACAATTGCCGTTACCCCGCCTGCGCCCATTGGCGTGCAGGCAGCAACGGAAGCGATGGCCGGCTCACCCGCCCTCGATCCGCGGCACCCGTTTCCAACGTGTTTTGTCTGTGGTCCCAGGCGCGCCGCACATGACGGCCTCCGCATTTTTCCGGCCCCGATAAATGACGGCATGTTTGTTGCCTCCTGGCTCCCGGATGCCGAGTTCGGCCATAGCGATGGACTTCTACGCCAGGAGTTTCTGTGGTCGGCCATGGATTGCCCGACCGGATTCGCCGCCGGGTTCCCCACGGCGGGCAAGTTGGTGACGGGACGGTTGGCTGTTCAGCAGCTCAAGAGCATCCGGACGGAAAAAAGTTGTGTGTTGATGGCATGGCCCCTTGGCGTCGAAGGGCGCAAGCACTTCAGCGCCGCGTGTCTTTATCAGGGTGGAGAACTGTGCGCCGCGGGAAAGGCGACGTGGATCAGGATAGAGAGCTGAACGCAAGAGCGACACGGCGGACTCTTACCGGATTTCTTCCAGCTTTTCCTTGTATCTTGTGTACTGGCTTCCGTCGAACCGATAAAAAACCGTCGAGAGCTTTTGCATCGTTACTGCCGAGGTCTCAATCTCGCGATACCCGTTCCAGAACGTGTTTTTGACGGTCAGATTGTGGCCTCCTCCGGTGAACAGCAGTTCGTGACCGAACGCGGCAGGGCGGAAGAGCCAGAACATGGTGACATTTGCTGCGTGAAACCGGACCACCCGAAGCATCACGACCAAGTCGGCCTCGCGGGCGCTACGCAGATGAATCATCGATGCCGAGAACCACGAAGCGGGAATTCTTTCTGCTGGAATGTTCTGGCTCTCCAGTTCATTCCGGACAAGCTCGTCCCTGCTCAAAAGGGCTAATACATCCTGAGGGATGGCCACAGGCCTTTTCACGCTGGCATGCTCGGCGCTGAAGTTCATTTGTTCACTGTTCTGAGGACTACGGCCTTCAGCGGCTGTGGCGCTGAACATCGCTAGAAAAATGACCAGGACTATACTTGACTGTTTCGGATTCATAACTGAGCTCTTACTTAAAGGGATCTCACCATCCATTGGACCAGGTCGTCATCCAGTCTCACGGTCGCGCCGCCGGGCAGAGGGACGCACTTGTAAGTGGCACCGCGACCGTCGAGTTTGTAGCCAAGTTTCGTGTAAAGACGCTGGGCGGGGCCGTAGTCGGCGTATAGGCCGACGCCCAGGCCAATTTGTTTGCAGCCGCGTGTCCGGGCGCGAGCCTCAAGCGCCGCGACAAGACCGGTGGCGATTCCGCGATTGCGCCAGGACTCGCTGGTGACCAGATCCTGAATCTCCGGGATTCCAGCCTCGCGAAACGGACCATACTGCGACGACCAGAGCAGCGACCCATAGCCTAGACACCTCGACCCCGTTTGTTCCACGGCGAGCAGCGCAAAGCGCCGGCCATCCAGATGTTCAGCGAGCCGGGAGTTCCACTTCTGGAAGCCGCCATTCCAGGCTACGCCGCCGTTGGTGGCGACTATGCGAGGTACGTCTGCGACCGCCAGTTCGAGCAATTCATACATAGGATTGGCCCAATTTTCAGCAGCAAATTTTAATCTACAAGCGCGGCAGGTGAACAAGACGACGATCAGAGTAACGAATCTCTTGACAAAAGGAGGCGAGGACCGGTAGCGCCGCGCCGCCTTACGTCAGGAGCGGAAGGATTTCGAGTTGACGGTAACGTGTGAGCGGAGTCGAGCGCAGCGACGTTACTGAATGGTGTCGCCGGGCTCCCAGCGCCAGCGTTTTTTCTTTGCGTCCCAGAATAGGGAAGAGTTCATGATTTGGGCTTCGAGCGCCTTGATCACAAAAATCGGCGGCTTTTTCTTGCTCACCAGCATACGGCCCAGTTCTACTGAGTCAAAAGGAACATTCACCAGCACAAATTTGGCTTTGGGTACAGCGGCGCGCCAGCCATCTTTGCCGCTGCCGAAGATCACCAGCAGGTGGTGGGTATGTTCGGGATCTGAGCTAAAGGCTGTACTGATCTGCGGATTGCCCATGCCAAAGTAGGCGTTGTAAGGATCAGACACTTCATACTTGAAATTGTACGAATCAGGCAGGGGTTCTTTGCTGTTGGCCACGATCACCAGGTCTTCCACACCGTCGCCGTCAAAATCGGCTACCAGAGCAGGCTTGGTGATTTTTGCCGGGATGGTGAAGGTGTCGCCAAATTGTTGTTTCACCAGCGCGGCCAGCTGCGCGGCATCAAGCGGAGCCGGAGCAGCAGCGGGAGCGGATTGAGCCGCAGGTGGTTGACCGGCCGATTGTTGAGGTTGCGCAGCTGCAATGCATGCGGCGAAAAGCAGGACTTTGCCCAGAAACATCATGAGCAGAGTCTACTGCCATTCGTGCTCGATTGTTAGCCAGAAATCAGAGTTTTGCATCCTGCTCGCCAACACGAAGGTGTTGGTTACGCTTTCCCCAGGCAAACCAGAGGGTCACGGCCGTGCCAGAGGCCAGCGCCGCGAATAAAACCACCACGATCGGCAATGGCAGGTAAAAATACATGCTAAGGATCCAGAGGATAAATAACACCAATATCGTCCACATGGGGTCGGCTCTTCCTAAGTTTTGTCGTTTACCGCGAATTAAGGCAGTCGGGTATTTAGG
This sequence comes from Candidatus Angelobacter sp., assembly GCA_035262465.1. Taxonomy (GTDB): domain Bacteria; phylum Acidobacteriota; class Terriglobia; order Terriglobales; family Acidobacteriaceae; genus Angelobacter. Next base: position 198,810 of record DATFSU010000008.1, read on the forward strand.
ATGATCGCCCTAAGCGGCGGGTTGACTGAGAGGAAAGTTACTCCATCTTGAGTTGAAGCCGCACATTGACGATTTTCTGGGAGTCATCGATCTGCTCGAAGCTCATCCACTCCCATTTGTGGCCGGGAATCTTGACCACCGCATTGGCCAGAAACTTGAGGACATAGGTGTTGTCGTAAGGCTCGCCTTCGGGCAGTTTCCAGCTCTGAATGAGCTTGCGCGTTTGTTCCGGGTCAAGCCCCTCAATCTCCAATTTCCCCATGTGATATAAGTCGCCCTCGGTAATTTCAAAGCTGTAAGCGACAACCCCCTTGCTGAATGTCGGGTTCGAATTGATGACCACTCCTTCGCGGCCGAACTTCCCAAAAAGCTTTTTTACCTGAACGAGATCGTTTTCGAGTTGCACGGCGTTCACCGCGGCGCCCGGCTTGAGCGTAATGCGCTTGGAGAGCTCGTCGCTCGTGACTAGCGTGTTGCCTGACCAGGTAATGCCTTCCAGCTTGTACTGGTCGCCTTCGGCCACAGCCACTTCCACGTCAACCAGATCAGAGTTCAGCAGTTTGGGTTTAATGTCAGAAATGGCGAACTTCAGGAAGCCGTGCTGACGGTAAAGCGGCGTTAGATTCTTCTCCAGAAGTTTGGCCACGTCACTGCGCAGGTAGGCGGTATTCTTGAGCGAAGCGATGGATTTTGCCAGCTGATCCGGAAGCATGTGGGTGGAACCAGAGACCGTAACGCTATTAATCTTTAGATTCGCGTTGGCAATTCTGAATTTATAGATGGATGGCAGCTGCCCGAATTCGGCAGCGAGCATGTAGGTGACGTCGTTGGGCAGACCTTTGCCGGCCAGAATTTTTCCCAGCGCTGACTCCACCTGGTCTGACATGCTGCCGGAAGCCGGTATCTCGCCGTTGTAAAGCGGAACCAGCTGGTGAATCGCCTGCTGCAGCTCATTTTCACTGAACCAGACAAAGTTTTCAAAAGCCGCCGGCAGAAACTTCTCCGCGTCGGTTACCTGAAAGTCCGCCTCCACGCCCTTGGTGCCCATGGCGGGCTTGAAAAGATATTGCACCGTGGCGAACGCTCCGCTCTCACCCAGGCGGTTGGCGGCATTCTGCAGATCTTCCACTGTCACTTGCGAATCCACCGTCAAGCCGGTCGCGCGGACCAGATCTTCCTGAAGGTAACGCTCTGATCCGGTTACCACAACCCGCGCCAGATGGTAATGGTCAGCCGGCCAGGCAAGAGACGGTAAGAGACAGAGAATCAGAGCGAAGAACAAAGGTCGCATATAGAGAAGGTTATTCTGCCTTGAAATCGTGCGGCTGGCTAGTGTGGCTGCACGGAAGGCAAACCCGGCATCGAATCTTAGAGGGGTAAGAGTCTATGGCGCGGATTTCTTTGTTTACAGCATTATTGCTGGCGGCTGTCCTTGCGATTGCAGGCTGTAGCGGCTTGTCCAGTGCGTCCGGGTCAGGCCAGCCTCCACCGCCTACGGCACAGGCAGATCATGTGTTTCTGGTGGTGCTGGAAAATCACAGCTTTGGCCAGGTCGTCGGCAATCCCGTAATGCCGTTTCTAAATTCACTGGCGACGCAACACAGCATGGCGGCGAATTATTTTGCCGATGCTCATCCTTCCATTCCCAACTACTTCATGATGTCCACCGGGGATTTGCAAACATTTGATGACAACTTCAGCGGCACCATCAGCGCTGACAACCTTGTCCGCTCGCTGACCGGCGCAAAGAAAACATGGAAGGTGTATGCGGAAGGTCTGCCTTCGGTGGGATACACGGGTCCAAGCGTCGGGACATATCTGAGACGGCACAATCCCTTTTCCTTTCTGAGCGACGTCACTGGTGATCGGGCGCAGGCGGCAAACATGGTGCCGTTCTCTCAGTTTTCCAGCGACCTGAATGCCGGCACGCTGGCGAATTTTGTTTACCTGCTGCCCGACCGGCAGCAGGATGCGCACGACTGTCCGAACGGCGCGCCGACCTGCCCGGACAACGACAAGCTCGCAGCCGCAGACAACTGGCTCCAAGCCAACATCGGCCCCCTGCTCAGCAGCCCGAATTTCGGCAACAGCGTCTTGATTATCACCTTTGATGAATCGATTTCTACCGACCTGACAAATGGCGGCGGCCAGGTGTTGACGGTCCTGGCAGGGCCGCACGTGAAAACCGGTTTTAGCTCCACCACACTGTTCCAGCACCAGTCTGTGCTGCGCCTGATTCTGCAACTCTTGTCGGCCACGGATATGCCGGGAGCCTCAGCCAACGCCAATGCAATGGGAGAATTTTTCCAATAAGGTACTTTAGGTTCGCAAAACGCAGGTTTGGAGCCTGAGAGTTTTCTCCGTTGAACCGGAAAGCAAGGCCACATCCAGCAGCTCTGTTGCATCTTATGGCGACGACAGGAGAGTTCCCCATGGGTGCGAAGCTGGCTGGCTTTTTGATCTTTTGTTTGTTTGCGACGGCAATAGGGTGCGGTGGAGGCAACAATCAAAAATCGGCCAGCGGCGCAAATCCAACGCCGACGCCTTCTGCCAGCCCTACCCCTACAGCGACGCCGACACCTCCGGCCACACCCACACCGACACCTGCGCCAAACCCGTTTCCCGCGGTGGACCACGTTTTCCTGATTGTGCTGGAGAACCATGGATTTACCCAGGTGATCGGCAGCGCTTCAATGCCTTACCTGAACTCGCTGGCCGCCCAACACGCTTTGGCGACAAACTATTTCGCCAACACCCATCCCTCGATCGGCAACTATTTCATGCTGACAACCGGCGCAATTGAAACCAACGATGACGCTTTTGCGGGAACCGTGAGCTCGGACAATATTCCGCGCGCTTTTGCCGCGGCGGGAAAGAGCTGGAAGGCCTACATGGAAAGCCTGCCCTCGGCTGGTTACACCGGCGGCGATGTCTATCCGTACTTCAAACATCACGATCCCTTTGTGTACATGACAGACGTCTTGAATTCTGCGGCAGAAGAGGCTGATGTGGACCCGTTTGTGCAGCTGGCTTCCGATATGAGCGCCGGCGTTTTGCCGAACTTTGCGTTCATCGCGCCCAATGCCGAAGACGACGCCCATGATTGTCCGGGTGGCGGGTCAACGTGTACCGACGATCAAAAACTGGCAGCCGCGGATGCGTGGCTCAAAAACAATATCGACCCGCTGATCAACTCGCCCGCGCTGGCGAACAGCGTTTTCATGATTACGTTTGATGAGGCCCTGGACACGGACGTCACGAACGGCGGCGGGCAGGTACCGATGGTGATGGTGGGATCGCACGTGAAGAGCGGCTTTAGATCAACCACGTTCTATCAGCACCAGAGCACGCTGCGGCTGATCCTCGATCTCCTGCGCGTCTCAGATCATCCCGGCAATTCGGCGACCGCGCCGACAATGCAGGAGTTCTTCCAGTAACCGAGAAGATCGGCAGCGTTAAAGAGGATCTGTCTGCGAGCTTGCCTCTGACTTTGGGTTAAGAGCCCACTCGTCAGAAGGCGGCAAAGAGCATCTTCTTGCGTTTCTCCTTGTGAGCGAACGGCCGGTTCAGAAATTCAACCATCGGGACCATAAGGGCAAAGCGCCTTGCGATCTCTGACACCACTTTGGGAGAGGTAATTACCTTTGCGTCCAACGTGGATTCCAGGTACCACTGTCGATGGCGCAGGAAAGACTCCGCGGGGTGATCTTCACAGAAGCCCTTAGGCATGCGGCTGAGCTGCTCGCCTTGCAGGTCGCCGGCAAGACGCTTGAGCTGCTTCTCCGCCAGGATCAGCCGGAATTCTTCGTAGTGCTCGGCCAGGTGCGCGCGATACGCCATCAGTTCGTCGCGCTCCGGAGCCCACGCCCCGCCGAAGATCAGCAATTCTTTTTCCGTGAAATGAAAGTAGAAGACCGCCCCTTCACGCTTTACCGCATTGCTGCGGGGGAAGATAGCGGAGACATGCGTCTTGTACGGTGTCTTGTCCTTGGAGAAACGTGTGTCGCGATAGATGCGGTAGACGGCTTTTTGCGGCGGAGTGATGTACTGTGGAGCAAAATCCATCAACTGCTGGTTCAAACATTCGACCAGCTCGAGCATCGGCGTCTTGATCAGGGCTTCAAACTTCTCCTTGCGCGGCTGGAACCATTCGCGGCGGTTGTTGCGTTTGAGCGCGCGGAGAAAGGAGAGAGCGTCGGGAGAAAAACCGGAAAATCTCTGAGGCATGGACTATGATTTTATCCGAGCGAAGCGCGTTGAGTGTGAACGCCATGTTCAAAAGTGAAATGAAGCCGGCCAAATTATTTGCCCTTTGTCTGGTTCTGTTTTGTTGCACACGGCTCCTTGCCGGCGATCTGAAAGTGAAGCAACTGGTCACGACTACCTACAAAACTTCTGAATCGAAAAGAACCGCACAGCAGGAACAAACAATTTACGTTCAAGGAACGCGGCAACGGCTGGATTACCGTGTGCCCGATACGCCTGATGCGCGTCAGCCCCATACGGCGGAGATCCTGGACTGCCAGAAGTTGAGCGGGTATCGCGTGGATTTGAGAGGGCGCAAATATGCCGAAGTCAGGCTGCGGGGCTTCCCCACCGAGAAGCAGGTGCTCGCCCTGGCACGGCGCCAGGAATCGTGGGCAAAAAACAGGTACGCTGCGCGGACCGTTGAATCGGCGGAAAGAAAAATGTTTTTTGGCATGGCTGCGCACCACATCATCACGACCATTTATGGTCTTACGCCAAATGAGCGCTCTGAAGCCACAATCGACGGTTGGTACGTAAGCCTGCCTGAGGCCGGGTGCAGCCCTGCTTACATGCGCCAGGGACCAGCGATTGAACGGCGCGTACCCTTTCTTTCTCCTGGCGCCGGCAAGACCGTTTATACAGGTTTTGTGCCGCCAGGCCTTGCCGTGCAGGAGACCGTTACCACGATCAGTCGCTTCGAACAAAACGGCTTCAATAATGAGGTGGTGACCGTGGTGGAGAGCAAAGTAATTGAGCTCTCGGAGGAGCTACTGGATGGAGCGCTCTTTAACGTGCCTGAAGGGTTTGAAAAAGTGGACCGCCTACCTGTGGATCTGAATGTTCCACGCGCGGCGCTGCGGACCAGATGATTGGTTCGCCTTCAGCTGCTCGGTCCCCCGATCGAGTCGGAGATAGAATTGGCATAGGGGAATTGCCATGAGATGGAAACTTCTTTCTGTCGCCGCAATAACGCTGATCGTGTCCTCCAATCTGTATGCCGCCAACCCTTTTGTGGGTAAATGGAAGATCGATGAGGCAAAGAGCCGCATAGCCGGCTCAACTGATTCAGTGAAAGCTGTGGGGCCGAACACGTGGAAGTTTCAATACGGCACGTTTTCCTGGACAGTGAAAGCCGACGGCACAGACCAGCCGACACCCTTCGGCAGCACAGCCATGCGAGTGTTGAACGCTACGACCTGGAAATTTACCAACAAGAACAACGGCAAGCAGCTGGGAAACGAGACGTGGGTGCTCTCCGCGGACGGCAAATCGATGAAGCGCACCTATACGGGCCAGAAGGAAAACGGAGAACCGTTCAGCGCAACGGCAATCATGAAGCGGACTGCAGGCACAACCGGCTTCGAAGGCACATGGGAATCGGAAGAAGTACAAATGACGTTTACTGAAGTCGACATTGCAGCCAACGGAGACGATGGGGTTACACTCCACATCCCGGCCGATGGGACAACCTTTTCGCTGAAGTTCGATGGCAAAGACTATCCGGAAAAGGGCCCCAGAATTCCGGACGGAACCACGGTTTCGGCAACGCTGGCTGGTCCGCGCAAAGCCAGGGCCATCACGAAGCTGAACGGCAAGAATATCGATACAGAAGACTGGGAGGTCTCCGCAGACGGCAGGACCTTTACCTACACTGCACAGGATACAAGCGGCAGCAAGCCGGTGGTGATCCTGCTGCATCGCGTGGACTGATCGTTAGTATCGCAGTGAATCAAGTGAGGTTCACTGCTTTGTCTGCGATCAGCTTCTTTACCCGGTCTGCAAACTGCCCAATCGATACGGTGCCCTCGGGCTGTTGCTGGCCGCGAACGCGCACGTTCACGGTGCCCGCTTCGGCCTCTTTTTCGCCGACCACGAGAACAAACGGCACCTTCTGCAGCGCGTGTTCGCGCACCTTCGCGTTCATCTTTTCATTGCGATCATCCAGGTGAACGCGCACTCCCGCTTCCTGAAGCTGTTGGGTGACTTTTCTGCCGTACTCAGTGTGTTTCTCGCTGATGGGGATCACCGCCACCTGCACGGGCGAGAGCCAGACAGGAAAAGCACCGGCATAGTGCTCGAGCAGGACACCAAAGAAGCGCTCGACTGATCCATAGAGCGCGCGGTGCACCATGAGCGGCTGCTTGCGCGTGCCGTCTTCTGCAACGTACTCCAGCTTGAACCGCTCCGGCAGGTTCCAATCGAACTGTATGGTTGAAAGCTGCCACAGACGGCCGATGGCGTCCACCAGCTTCACGTCAATCTTGGGGCCGTAGAAGGCGGCTTCGCCGGGAATGACCTTGTACGGGATATTCAGCTTCCTGAGGACTTTCTCCAGCGAGTTGTTGGCCAGGTTCCACATCTCGTCGCCGCCGATAAAGGTTTTCTTGTCGTTTGGGTCCCAGGTGCTGAGTTCGACCTGATATTCGCTGAAGCCGAAGGTCTTCAAGACGGCAATTGCGAAGTCGATGCAGCCTTCAATCTCAGCTTCAATCTGTTCCGGCGTGCAGAAGATATGGGCGTCGTCCTGGGTGAAGCCGCGCACGCGCAGCAGCCCATGCATCACGCCCGACCGTTCGTAGCGATAGCACGTTCCCAGCTCGCCCAGCCGGACGGGCAGATCACGGTAAGAGCGCAACGAGTTGGCATAGATCAGGATATGGCCGGGGCAGTTCATCGGCTTCACGCG
>DATFSU010000009.1:0-10181 GCA_035262465.1 Candidatus Angelobacter sp.
ATTTTTTGGCGCAGAGGTGTTGCTAAAAGGTGTCCCTCGCTGGCCGCATCACTTGACGCGGCTGTACGGCGTACATAGCGTTATGCGCTATGACCTTCCAGGAAATGATTCTGACTTTGATCCAGCGGCCAGGTTATCTCGGGGTTCTGGCGAATCAGAGGATCGTGCGCTTGAATAAGGCGGGTTATCTGCTCGATGCACGATTCGAAGCGCAGCGGTATGTTCGTATACATACCAATGACGTGATGGCGGTGACCTGGGAATGCTGGACGCCACAGCAGATCGCTGACATGGCGATGCAAAATGGAATGGGCTGAACGATGGACGATCCGATCAGTCGCTGGTCTCGCCTGGTGCGCTCACCGGGGACGGTGAGGCTCCATGGATCGCACCAGACGACAGTGCCGGCCCTGGGTGACGGGCTTACCGATCCGGCCGCGCGGCCGGGAATACGCCTGCAGGTTCATCCGATAGCGACGTCGACGCCAGTCTACTTGCTCGACGTGACGAGCTCGGCGGTCCAAGCCATGCTGGAAGGCTTCCTGCGATCAGGAGTTGCCACTGGCAAGTTCCTGAGTTGGGAGTCGCGCGGCTTCGGCGCCAGGCGCCGAGATACCTTGCATATCAGACCAGGGCCAGGACGGCAGAAAGCATGAGGAACCTGTTATTAGCGTTGGTAGTTTGCGTGGTGTTGACTGGTGCAAGAGATATTATGTCAACTAGCGGGCTCTGAGGCCCGCTATCGCCTTGAAAATCAAGGCGATTCTGAGCTTGCTCAGTGCGGACGGCCTTTTCAGGTCGTTTCGCCGTCTGTACGCTGTGCCGGATGCTGGTCTGGCCCGGCGAAGGCCGCCGCAACCTGCATTGGCGGTGCGAACTCACCCTCACCCTACTTCTGGTTAAAGAGCTTTCCTGGCAGCGGAATCAATGCCCGCTGCCTTTTTCATTATCCAGGTCAGCGCGGTCGCCGGAGCATACGCGACGATCGCTACGAAGCCGCGGCAGGCAGACGCGGGGTCACTCTCTCGTATGCAGCGGGGATGAAGTTCTCGAGTTCTCTTATGGAGAGCCGGTCAATCGGCCGGTCGAGAAAAAGAAAGGGGCGGGCGAGAGCTTTACCCCGCAGCAATTGGAGTTCTGGACGGAAACCAAACACCAAGAGGTGGCTAACGCTGCCCCAACCACTTGTTCTAGCAGATGAGCGGTTGCATTGCATCAACCGCCAGCTATGGAGCGTGCAGGCATACTAGAGCCAGGTGGACACCCCGGAGTTTGGGACCGTGCATTCGCGGGCGTTGGAGCCTAACCAATAATGGTCTCCGACGCCTATGCCCTCGAGGGCTTAATAAATATGAGCAGGTGGGGAGCAGGTACCGGACGGCGCAACCGCAAGTTGCCCAATTGGTACAAGAGACGAATGGAGGCCGGTTACCCGGCAAAACAGGTGAAGCGCATGGAATCGACGAACGTCGGCCAGGTGATTATTCGCCGAAAATCGGGTGACCAATGAGAATTAGACGACGTCAGCCGAAGCGATTGATGAGTAAAGGTCCGCAGATCAACTCAGGTGTTTTTGGCAAGAAGTTGAAAGAACACCACCAGGTGATGCTGGGGAAATTCAAGCCTCTGCGTAAAGAATGAGCTTTTCATCCAAGCGTGATGCCGACGCTGCCTTTGCAGGGCGTGGGAAATTGGTCCTGGCCCGACACGGAATTATCCGTCATCGGCGAACGGAGGCTGTGGGAATCGACGATCCGTCGCAAGGAACGCCAGGGCGGGGAGAAATGCAGCCAGCGTCAAAGCTTCACAGCCGACAGGTGTTTGCCGTCCTTCCGACGGGCTGGATCGGTAGTGATGTGGGATTGGGCCTTTGACGCACAGCAGGCACCCGGAGGGGGAGGGGGATCGCTCTGCTGGGTCTGGATTGACTGAGAGTCACGCCACGATGACTCTGAGTCACGCCACTCTTCGAATAGCCACTGCAAAGAGCACCCACCGCCCACCCGCCGCGCCCCATCGAGGGCGCGCGCGGTCTCTTAGTGGGCGGCGTTAGATCATAAACATCTTGGAGGCCGCCTTATTAACAGGCGAAAAGAAGGTGAACCATGTTATGCGTGGTAACAGGGCGAAGTTACGTTGAACTGAATGTGGCGGCGCCGCGGGCGTACAACGGCTGGATGCGGCTATACGTTGATCGGATCGATCAGGTGGTCGATCTTAACCAGGCCGAATGCGTGGTCGTGTGGCGGCGCACAGCGCGGCTGGTTGATGATGATACGATAGGCTTGACGGTTCGGCTGAATGGTCCCGCGGTGCGGCAAATGCTGCGCTTCTGCGGCTGGCGCGAGCGCAAGCCCGGCGAGCCGGCCGGCTTACTTCAATGAACTTCGACCAGCCGCGTGAAAAACTGTTGCGGCAGCTCACTGAGCAGGCGAAGGACCTTAGATATGACCTCAGGATGCTCGGCCAATCGCGGCAACCGCCTGCCACGGTCAGGCGTAAGAGAAAGGTCCTGGCGGCGATGCTCCGTAAGGTTGAACGGCGCCTCGAGCTGGTCAGTCAAATGGGGTTGTTTCCGAAATGAGCATACTCGACGGGTTGACCGATGAAGCGATTAGCCTCTTAATCGCAGCCGAGATCAGGGCAGCTTCACCACTTACATTAAAAATGGACGCGCGGACCGCTTTCACGCCGATCTCCCTACTCCAGCTTGCTTGTCTCCACCCTGGCACTACGGAAGACCACCGGGAACTTGTTAAAGACTTCATTCGGCAGGCCGCGCCGATTGGGCCGGCGACGGCGGCGATCTTTGAACTAGGCTGGGATCGAACGAAGGATCGGGCGTAGTTGCGGCGGCCGACGCGCCGGGCGGGCAATGGACGAGCAGGTCCACGTGATGATGGATTTCGAGACCGTTGCAGCCGGCCAGCAGACTTAAACTAACAGTTAGTATTAGGTAACGCACTGATACGTACACAAAATTGGCTTCTCTCCGAATTACTTCATCGACTAGCTAGTTAAATTGACTACTCACTGAATAACTATTGACTACTCACTGAATTAAGCTGCGATTCGGGTCTCAAGCTGGCCGGTTAACGGGTTAACCAGCACCGCGGACCCGGGCGTCTTCTTGAGGCTCGCGGCCCAGCGGGCAATCAGAGCGTCAGCTTCGTGCTTCGGTATCTTGAGGTCGGCCAATTGTTTGTGCGCCTGCTCCAACGTCATAAAGTTGTCCTTAAATTGCTGTTCGACGGCGGCGACCTGTTCTTTGAGCACCGCGGCGTCTTCGGGTCCCAGCACCTGGCCGAAGACCAGCTTGGCGCGGCCGTGCGTGTGAGCTTCCTGGACGGCGGATATCGAGGCAACCTGTGACGGCTCCAGTCCGAGCGCGGTCAGCTCGGTGCTTAGGACGGCAAGTGGTATCCGGCCGGCCTGGTATTCCGCCACCGCGGCGGCGGTCAGGTTGCGCAGCGTTGCGAGCCGGGCTTTTTCTTCAGCCGCCGCTTCCAGCTTGGCCTGGTGCAAGGTGGCTTTGGTGGTGGCGAGCGTGACTTCGAGGTCGGTATACCATGGTTGAATGCCGGCCGCTTCCATTTGTGCTGTGCCCTGTTGCGGCGTGATTAGGCCGGCCGAAACCAGCGGAATGATCTGCTGTTCGACCTTTTGCGCCAAAATCACTCTGCGGGCGAGCGCGGCCCGTTCATGCACAAATTTCTTGGCTTCGTCCGACCAGCCGAGCGAGTTCAGAATCTCATCGAGTTCCTGATCGGGCATAACGCCATGCTGATAGGCGGTCAGGGCTTCGTTGACGTATGATTGCCGCACATTCTTAGTGGACGAATACTCGAATTCATCCAGCATAAAGTTCACATGATCGGGCGAATAGGCGTTGTCTTCGAGGATTTGCCTCATCTTCGCCCTATCAAGCGGCTGATCCTGCATCATGGTCGCCAGGGCGCGGGGCGAGACCGGTCGATAGGCGGCGCGAAACATTGTTGCATCCCATGAATCAGAGAAGCCGTGACACTCGGCAACATGCTTGGCATCGCGATCGGACAAGAGGCGCCTGGCCCACCAGGTCATTGCGGCGGCCGTTCCGGGCAATACGGAGCGGAACTTGGAGTTCGCATCATAAGTCGAGGGCGTTGCGATACCGGCGGCGAACATTGGCCGTAAGGCGGCCTTGGTGACTTCTTCAAATCCGGCCAGGGTTGCGAGCATAGGACCGATGCCATTGAGCGTGTTCAACTTCTCCGGTGTCATGGCTTCGAAGGCGGCGGTCACGGCGAATGAAGACAGACCAAACGAAAAGGCATCAGCAATTGCCTCGGCAGCTACTTCCTTCCACTGTTCGGGTTTAAGGTCGTGGTGTTTTTCGAGTTGTGATGTCACCGCTTCGAACGCAGACTTTGCGAAGGCGGCAAACTCACCTTCCAGCGTGGCGCGAATAGGTTCTCCATCCTGCCTAAAGGCATTTACGACGCCATGCGTTATGGTCGCCAGTTGCGGCCGTAAGTCGTTTATAATTATCTCTATGCCTTGGAATGCTTTCGTCGTAAAGTTAAAGATGAACCATGCGGCTTGTTCGCCACCTTTATCCGTGAATAGGACGTAATAGACCGCGACGCCAGTACCAATCATGCCAAGGGCTTCGACTAGGGGAATGAGCAGGTTTATAAATGCTGTCCACATATAGTATCCATGCTTTGCTTAATTCAGATTTTGTTAGCCTGCTGGTGGTGCTCGTGTTGGTTTGGAAATACCTTAGGTGGCGTGAACGCCGGAAGAATTGGCTTGCGGAGCAAATCAGGCGTGGAGTAACTGGATCAGGCCTGAGTCAAAGCCGAGACGGTCGCGCCAGAAGGCAAGCAATTGTGACCGCTGTGCTTGCAGCTCGTCGGAAGCGCGCTTGACTTCTGCCGGGTCGGGTATTAGAGTCTCTCTTGTCTTCTCCAATTCCTCCAACAGCAAGTGATTGTCCTGGTGCAGCTCAGCAATGAGGGCGTCGAGGTCGGGCTTTTCGACCTTAATATCGACGGCGACATTCGTAATCTGGTCACAGATGCACTTTAGCTGCTCGACGATCGGCGTCAGGTTGAGCGGTGTTGGCATGAAATGACCGAGCGCTGCCACGCTGTTGTTTACCTGCGTCAGGATCGCAATGAGTTGCTGGCAGCACGGGTCTTCCTGGACGTTCGATTGGGCCTGAAACAGATGGTTCAGCACGAACGCGACGTTGCTGATGCTCTGCACCACGGCGAGGCCTTCATCCGACAAATGCTCGCAATTCGGTACTTCGGCGCAGACTTTGAACCAATCCTCCCAAGGAATCGCTGGCGGTGGCGGCAGCGGCGGCTTGGGCGGCGGCGGCGGTGCTTCGCTGCCGTGATTGGCGAACTGGATGAGTGTCGTAATTTCGGCATGCACGAGGCCGCGTTCGCCGGTCCACTGAATGTGAAGACGGTGCGGCCCATCCTTATACTGCTGGGTATGCAGGGTCGTGGTAACATGGATCGGCGTATGCCCGTCATGCGTGCCGGCGGGCAAGCGCTGAATTTCCTGGCCGTCGAGTTTGATGTCGAGGTGAGCGGTCGGGAACGGGCCGCCCTGAACCTGAGTAGTGAACTCGTGGTCTCCGTGAAGGCCCGCATCGAACGGTAAATCGATAAAGATTTGTCCAGTGACCAGCGGGGCCGGCATCGATGGCGGCGGCGGTGGCGGTGTCGGCTGCGGCGCCGGGATCACCGGCGGCGGCGGCAAGGTTGGTTGCCCGGTCGGCGTACCGACTGGGCCAGGATTGAACTTGGTGTTGTACTGTTGGCCGAACGCACGAATCAGATCTGCGGCGAGTCCAGCGCCGGTCCAGATTTGCAGAGCGCGCAGCGAATTGACCTTGTTGACGTCTTCGCCGGCCACTTCCCAAGCGCGATCCATTGCGTCCATCGTTGCGGTGCCCGCCTCGCCCGGGTTGCCGGCCTCGTGCATCGCCGCGGTAAGCGTGGCGTTATCAACGTTCGTCACCGATTGATTCTGGCTACCCCAGCGAAGGGCGTTTTCGATAACGAGCGCGGCCTGGTAGTACGGACCGAAGATAGGGCCGACCTCCGGACTCGAAAGCGGAATACCGGCATGGAGCGCCTTGCTGGCGCCGACGCCGAGCATTCTAAGAGCGGGCGAGCGCCGGGCCATAAAGGCCTTTGCTTCATCATACGTCGCTTCCATCTTGGGCCGGCCAGAGAGCGAACTGAACAGCGCGTCGAACGGGTTACCGCCTCCGCCAATGAGCGCGAAGAGCTCGAACACGATATCGGCGACCAATAGTACTGGGTCTTCGACGCCCATCATCAGTAGAATCGCATCGCCTACAACCCGCGCCGATTCGTTGGCCATTTGAATGTCTTGCTGCCATCCCATGATCGATTATCCTTCTCGTTGAGCGAGGTTGCCGACTACCTTTGCGCTGAGGTTGACCTGGTGCAGGATATAGCCCGCATCCATCCGGAAGCGGCGGCCGGCCGGCGTGAGCCAGATAGTGTTGTGACCACGCACAAACAGTTGAACGCCGAGGCGCTTTTCAAGCTCGTGAATCTTCCTGGTGAGAGCTGGCTGTGCGATATGCAGTTGCTTTGCGCCCTGCACGAAGCTGGAGTGGTCCGCGACGACGATAAACGCTTCGAGTTGATGCAATTCGAAGGGTACTGACATATCACCTGCCCTCGAAACGTGGCTCCTGCGGCGTTTAAACGCCAAATTTTTCAGCGCGCGGTCAGCTCTTGAGCACCAGCCAGCGGAACGCCGCTGCAATGGTGCAGCCGTCCGCAGGCGGATCAGTGTAGACTTGCCAACCACTTGGCAGAATTGTGATTGGTGAATCGTAGGGCCAATCGGTTGGATATCCCCCGCCACTGAATGACCAGACGGGGCTGCCCATGCCAGTTACCCCGTTGGGGTTGATAAACATCTGGCCGTCACGTTGGCCGAACATTGGACTGAGGTTGGACGGCTCAATCAGGCTTCCCCCACCAATGCCTGCATGCCGGCGTTGAAGAATGACCGCGCCGCTGCTTGCGCTGCACCAGATCGTGCAGCCCACTACATAGATGGTCTGTCCGGTTGCCGATTGATTGAACAGCCCGATATTCGCAAAGTTGCCGGCGCTGGCGGTGACGGACGCGGCACTGCTGACCACTTCGTTGGCGTAGTATTCCGCTAGTCCGAGTGAAAGGCTGCCGCGCGGCATGGGCAGATTTCGCGGAACGCCGGCCATGTTAACCGTATGCGCCTACAACACCTAGAATTGGATCATTTACCGGAAGCTCTTCCCATATCCACTGAAAGATCACGGTCAGCGCTGCTGCGTTACCCTGCCAAACGAAACTCCAGCCGGGTTGCAGCACAGCGAGCGGCACGCTGCCTACAAATGAGATGATATTCGACGTGGCAGGCGTATTGAGTTGCTGCGGCACGAGTGCATTAGCGGTGTCCTGATACCAATGTTGACCCGCTGGTTGACGCTCGCCTGACCAGAGCGGGAATTCGGTGCCAGCGTGCGTGCCTGTAACGCCCCGCTGTGTAGCCATTGGCGCAATGCTCGCTCCGGTCGTGCCGCTCTGGGTGAATCCACGCACGACGAGCACACGATCACCCGAGCTTCCATTGAACAAGGCGTGCGTTGCGAGGTTCGTCGCGGCGCCAGGCGCCGCGTATGAGCGATACGTGTTCCTGAGGTTGATGGTCGTAAACTGGTAGCGGCGCGGGAACGGATACGCCTCTGGGTCCATGCGGTCGAGCGGGGGCATAACTCAGCTCCGCGTGGTAGTGGGAATCAGCGAATTAAACTCGACGATGAGTTGTTCCCAATCGCTCGGGTTACCAAAACGATTGCCGATATAGGCCAGAATGTCGTTGACGCATTCGTCGAGGGTGCGTTTGGGCGCGGTCCCGGCCGCAGAACCCTGGTGCGAGGTTGCGGCCGGCCGCGTGGCAGTACGGGGATCTGACTCAGGTGCAGTCATTGTAACACTGTTCCTAGCCGATTAAATAGTGGAGGAAATAACCTGTGGTCCGAGATAGACGATATCGAACCAGCCTTCCTGTGCAGTGTCAGCGGCCGTGGAAAAGACCTCGACCTGAGGCGGAACATTTTGGAAGAAATTTAACCATGTGCCCCAGCCGGCAAACTGGCTGTTAAGCGCGTTGAAACCACGCTGCGACGGATGTTCATAACCATCATAGGTCTGCACACAGCTCCCGCCTGGCCTCCACTTGGGTCCCATCGCCGGGAACATGCGGAAAAACAGCCCGGTCGCGGAAAACACCCGGGCGCCGAGCAGGGCATAATAACCGGCGTACAGCGCCTGGTCGAAGGCCGGTTGCACCAGCGTCCAGTTACCCGCGGTCAGAGTGACGCTGGCCGTCCAGTGAACACTGAACACCCGGCCCGGAGTTGCCGGGTTGAGGGTGATCTGGTGGGGATTAAGATTACCGGGGATCGGGGTCGGCTTGCCGTCGCTGAACAGGCAAGCGACATACTCTGTTTGCGCACCAGCGGCGTTTTGACTGCAGAAAACATCGAACTCTTCGGTCGGCTTTAAAGGAAGCGGAGCATGAGCAAGATCCCAAACGCGGGCCGGTGATTCAAAGCCGGTGCCGCGGTTGTTGGGGCTCATCGTCGGGTAGGGAAAGGGTAACATTGAGTTAGCTTGGACGCGCACGTGCACCAGGTTGGCGCCGACGCCCATCACCGCCAGCAAGTAGGGAATGTCGGGGCTGACCTGCATTCCGTTGACGAGGCGCGGAAGGATGGCATCAGACGAGAAATACGTCAGCTGCTGGAAGGTGCCTGCGCCAGTTGCGAGCGAGCTTGAAAAGAGTTCAAGATGAAACATCTTGGATCACTCCAGATGATCGATTGTTATAGTCGGGAGTTGTGATTATTTGGCGCGGTGCTGACCCCGCATTGCTTTCATGGCGCGGCGCATAAGGATCATGCGCTCTTCGTTCTGTGAATCGTTGCCGCGCGGTGGCAGATTATGGGCGGCCTGCTGGATCGCCGGAATCAACGAAGCGGCGGCCGCTTGGTAGCGCACGGCGCCTTTGTTGGCGATGCCGGCCGCATAAACTGCGGGTCCATGCTGGCTGACAAACTGTGCCACCTGCGCCTTGTTGACCCGGTTGAGACCGGCCTGATAACCGGCGGTCCCTGATTGGTTGATGTTGGCGAGCCAGGTCGCGGCGGCGTCATGGGCTGCCTGAAACGGGTCGCGCTTGGAGTGCAGGTAGTTCGTCGCCCACTTCGCGCCTTTGGTGGCGGCGCCCGACTGATAGTTGGCAGCCGCAGTCGCGGGTGTTACCTTGGTGCCGATCGAGAAAGCGTTCGGAATGCCTCCAGCCATATAAGCTCCTTCGCCAAATGTTCGGTGCTACATTTATGTAGCACTGTAACAAAAATGTTACAAGTCGCATAACAACCTATGGCTTCTAGGCAATATGTTCAAAAGGAATGGCGGCTTTTGAGTTGGTGGCTCGCCACGTATCATCCGAATGCGGACATTTCAATGAATGTGCGGCTGGGTCCGATGGAACCGCGGCTTCCGCTCGGTCCGGGCGGCGTTCAACCGGTGACCGCCTCGCGCGTGTTCCAGCGTTATGCGGATACGGTGTTCGTCGAGAATGGCGATCCCTGGTTGGTTGAGGCTAAGCTCGAGCCCGATCCGGGCATCTTCTCACAATTAATCCACTACGCGCGCTTTTTCCGTGCTGATCCAGCGTGGAAACAATTTGCCAACCGCACCCTACATCTGGTAGCAGTCGTCTACAGTAACGATCCAAGTGTGGCTGATGAGGCGCCGTGGTATGGCGTTCAGTGGGAGGTCTTCCAGCCGAACCTTGAGATGCTGGCCCCTCCGCGAGTTCGCCTGCCAATTGCCGGCATTTCAGCCGAAAGCCCTATGTTGCCCGATAACTGGGCCGCGAGATTGAATTCGTGGGGGATAAAAGCATTCGGCGCGGCTGGCTGATAGTAGGGTTGATCTGGACCAACTCCGCTCTGACAAGCTCAGCCAAGCCGCGCCGAACTGAACCAAACACCAAGTCCGAAGGCGAAGGTAACGGCATTACCTTCCGAGGTCACTCGACAACCTATCAAATAATAGTTATGCGACAAAATTATTTTTAAAGAT
>DATFSU010000010.1:0-6819 GCA_035262465.1 Candidatus Angelobacter sp.
TTGATTACCATGACGGTGCGGGCCTTATCGACATCGAGGATGGGCATGCCGTAAATGGGGCTAGACGTGTCGGTACGAGCGGCGGGGTTAGTAACGTCGTTGGCGCCGATGATGAGTGCGACGTCAGTCTGGGGAAAATCCGGGTTGATAGCTTCCATGTCCAGGAGCCGGTCGTACGGGATATCGGCCTCGGCCAGGAGCACGTTCATGTGCCCGGGCATGCGCCCGGCGACCGGATGAATGGCGTACTTCACCGAGACACCGCGCTCCTCCAGAAGATTGCCCAGCTCGCGGACCGCGTGTTGCGCCTGCGCGGTTGCCATGCCGTAGCCGGGAACGAACACCACCTGGTTGGCATAGGCTAGCTGCACGGCAACGTCATCCAGGCCAACCTCGCGCATGCTGCCCGAGACTGTCGTATCCGCCGTCAGCGGCGCGCCAAAGCCGCCGAACAAAACGTTTGTCATAGAACGATTCATGGCCCGGCACATCAGGATGGAGAGGATGAAGCCGGAAAAGCCGTCAAGCGTGCCGGCGATGATGAGAACGTTGTTGCCCAGCACAAAACCGGTCGCCGCCGATGAAAGACCGGCATATGAGTTCAACAGAGACATGACCACGGGCATGTCCGCCGCGCCGATGGGAATTACCAGAAGCACGCCGAACAAGAAGGCGCAGGCCGCCATCGTATAAAAATAGACCGGTACGCCAGGGTGCATCAGCCATGCAGTAAAGGATCCGATCATCGCGATAAACAGGCCCATGTTCAGAATCTGCTGGCCCTTAAACATGATGGGAGTGCCGCGCATGACCTCCTGCAGCTTGGCGGCAGCGATCAGCGAACCGGTAACCGTGAGCGAGCCGAGCATCACTTCCAGTCCCAGGGCGCCCATCTTGATCCCGCCCATGGCGCCGCCGTGGATCACATATTCGGCGATGCCCACCATTGATGCAGCCAATGCGCCGAAGGCGTGGGAGAGTGCAGTTCGCTGCGGCATGGCGGTCATCGGCACCATGGCCATGGGGATGCCGATGGCCGAGCCAACAACCAGCCCGATCACGATGAAAAGGTAGCTGTGAATGTCAGGATGAAACAGCGTGCCAAAGACAGCGGCGGCCATACCGGCTGCAGCCAGGATCATGCCGCGTCGCGCAGTATCCGGATGGCTCAGGCTCTTCAAGCCAAGAACAAACAGGCAGGAGGCGATCAGGTACGTGCCTTCGAGAAAATATTGTGCGTCGGTCACTTTTTCTCCTCCGCCTTCGCCGCCTCTTTCTTGCGAAACATCTTGAGCATGCGATCGGTGATCAGGAAGCCGCCGGTCACGTTGATCATGGCGGAGGTGACAGCCAGGCAACCCAGGACTTCGGCCAGCACCTGGTGCTCCCTATAACGCGAACCGGCGATCACCAGCGACCCGATCAGGGAGATACCGGAAATCGCGTTGGTCGCGGACATCAGCGGCGTATGCAGCAGGGGCGGCACGCGCGAGATCACCTGATAGCCGAGGAACGCCGCCAGCGCAAAGACGTATAGAGATGCGATCAGAACCGCCGGATTGAAACGCAGAGTATCCGCCGGTCCTTGCATCAGGAAAAGAGCCGTAATAAACGCTACAGGATTGAATAACAGCTGCTCCATTCATCCTCCTTGTATTTACGCCACGGGATTCCCAAGTGCTGAGGCAACCCTCGCGTGCACGCTGCCGCCCTGGTAGGTGACGCATGCGCCTTTCAAAATGTCGTCATTCATATCGATCTTCAAAGTGCCTTTGTCATTGATGAGACCGATGAAGCTGGTCAGGTTGCGCGAGTAGAGCTGGCTGGCGTGGCCGGCGACGGTAGCAGGCAGGTTCAGTGGACCGAGAATAATGACGCCATTGTGCTGCACTTCTTCTCCGGCTTTCGTCAGCGCCACGTTGCCGCCGGTGGAAGCAGCCAGATCAATGATCACCGTGCCCGGCCGCATATTGTTGACAGCTTCTTCGGTCAGCATCAGCGGAGCTTTGCGGCCGGGAATCTGCGCGGTGGTAATCACCACGTCAGAGATCGCGGCATGCTTGGCCACCATGTCCCGCCCACGCTGCAGAGCCTCAGGAGAAAGCTCTTTGGCGTAGCCGCCGGCATCCTGGGTTTCGATGCCTCCCAAATCGACTTCAAGAAACTTTGCGCCCAGGGACTTCACGTCTTGTCCCGCAGCCGCGCGTACATCGTATGCCTCTACGACGGCGCCAAGCCGGCGTGCCGTGGCGATCGCCTGCAAGCCGGCAACGCCTGCGCCAAGAACCAGCACCTTGGCCGGCGGAACGGTGCCCGCAGCGGTCATCAACATGGGAAACATGCGCGGAAGGCGTTCGGCTGCGATGAGCACTGCCTTGTAACCGGCAACGGTCGCCATGGAAGAAAGGGCGTCCATGGATTGCGCGCGGGTTGTTCGAGGGACCAGCTCAACGGCGAAGGCCGAAAGCTTTCTCGCGATGATCGGTTCCAGGGCGGCAGGTTCATCCAGAGGTTTAAGAAAACCGATGACAATGCAGCCAGCTTTCAATTTAGCAATGTCATCCGGCTCGGGACGGTTAACGCAGGCAAGAACATCGGCTTCGGGCAAAAGGTCAGATCGATCCATCAGGCTGGCTCCGGCCTTCTCATAGTCTGAGTCCGGAAACCCGGCGGCCACGCCTGCGCCATTCTCAATTCCGACCTCGGCTCCCGCTGCCACCAGCTTCTTGACCGATTCCGGTACCAAAGCCACGCGGGCTTCGCCTGGCTGTTTCTCCCGTGCGACCGCAATTCTCATAGGGCCGTATCCTCTCTACGCGCGAAATAACCTGTCAATATTTGAATTGCTAAGAGCACCATTATTCCCAAAGCCGGCGATTTAAGAAAGGGCTACTTTATTGGGAATGTGGTTTGCGAACTGTGACACGTATCACAGAGCCGGCCCGCGCAGCAATAAGATTTGTAGCTAAAAGAGCAAAGCCCAGTGCGTGGCACCGGGCTTTGGGTTAGAGAGAAAAAAACGGGAGAGCGCACCTACATCCGCATAAACGAGCGGGCGCTCTCGCTGGCATGGGAGTGCAATTCAGCGGCCACCAGGGCCTGTTCGAGCGTAGGCTCATTCCATTCCGAAAGCAGCTGCAACAGTTCGGCGGCGTGAGCCTGATCGCCGGTTTTCTGATAGGCGCGAACCATAAGGTTCACGGAAAGCGGGTTACGTTTATCTTCAGCCAGGTGAGAGAGAGCTTCGTCATATTTGCCCTGGGCAAACAACGCGGCGCCGGCGGCGCCATCGTAGGCGATCTGCACCACCGAATCGTGAGTTGTGTCAGCGAGCTCTTGCAGGCGATTGAGATCGCGATTTGCGAGTTCTTTGTTGTCCTGATGCAGGGCGCGGGTAACGCGCTCCCGCAGCACCACGGCCAGCTCCTGCTGCTGGGCAGCCTTGGGCGTTGAATGCTTTTCCTGTAAGACTGCTTCGGCTTTGTTTATCAGTTCCAGGGCCTTTGCGTCATCGGTCTGGTATGCGGACATGAAACGATATGCCTCAGCCTCTTGAACAGCTATGTCGTTTTCATGGGCCTGGCTGGCGACCGCCCGGAAGGCCGAATCGGCGCCGGCAAAGTCCTTCTCGCGCACAAAGGTGATCGCGGACTGCAATCCCCATTGGGCCGCTTCAGTTTTTGTAGACGCGTGCAGAATAGCCAGCGCGTATTCGGCGCGAGCCCGAAGCTCGTCACCTTTGAGAGCGTAGGTATCGGCGATACCGAGCTGCGAATAGACAAATCCGGGATCGATCTTGAGCGAAGCGCGGTAATGGACGAGCGCTTCGTCAAACCGTCCGGCCATGCGCAGGATCTCAGCGTAGGTATCCTGCGGGTTGGATTCGTTGGGCAGCAGCGCGATGTAGCGCTGCATAGTGGAAAAGGCCTTATCAAAATTCCGTGTACGAGCATAGCAGTAGGCCAGCTCATTCAGCGGCGGCGCAAAGTCAGGATTGAGCGCGACCTCGCGCTCGAACATGGGAATGGCGCGGGTGATCTGCTGCTGGTTTTCTACCCAGACAGCGCCGAGCCAGGCCAGATACTTGTCCTTGGGATATTCATCCAGCACTTCATTCATTGACTGAATGGCCGGAACCATCCGGCCTTCGCTGGAGTTGGTGAGCCAGTCAATGACCAGCTGTTCGCCGCGGCTTACTTTGGACTTGGCGGCGTTAGCCCGATCGCGCGCCGCTACTTTTTCCGCCGGGTCAACTGAGGCATCAACCGATTCAAAACTGATCATGATGTTGGCCAGAGCAAAATCCGGATCAAGCTGAATGGCCTTGTGAAGATCCTGCATGGCTTCAGGCCCGTGCAGGTTCTCCAGCTTGACCAGGGCGCCGATAAAAAGCTCTCGTGCCGGCGCAGATTTGGTGGTGATGGGAAGAATTCCCTGCTCGCGCGGAGCCGTTTCTGCCGTGGCGACAAGAGCGCCAAAGCAGACGGACAACACTGCCAGCCGGAAAAAATGATTTCGAGGCATGTCCCTCTCCCTAAATCGCAAAGAACACTTGCTTCGTACACTGGGCGTTAGGAGGAAGTTAACGTAAATTCGGCAAACCCGGAAAGTTACAGTGGTAATCCGCAAGGGCGAGCATTTAAGTACAGCGGATTTAAAGACATAGAAGCGGCGGAGGAGGCCGCCTGGTATGCAGGGGCTATTTGTGGCCGTAAAAGTAGTAGTCGGCGGAGTAGCTGCTCCTGAATTCTTCTTCCTGCTCCGCTGAGCTGCAGCCAGAAGCCGGAGCAAGCCCGCCGACGGTGTGAATGCGCTGGATCGCGGTTACGCGACTCAAGGCTCCGCTTCCTGAATGATCGGTCACGTTCAGGAGCAGCCATGGAATCGCGCCGGCAGCCGGCGCATCAACTTTGGCGGCCGGCTTGGCCGTGACCTCGCTGCCATCGTTGTGTTTCCAGGCAGGTCCGCCAAAGTGTTTCCCGAGAACTTTGCCCTGTTCGTCGTAAAGCAGCGCGTCGGGAGCCTTAAGAACCCAGGCCGGCTGGCCGCTGCTGTCGGTGCGACAGACGTATACCTGAAAACCCCTGGCGTGGGCCAGCAACAGAAGTTCTGTGCCAGCTGGCGGGGCGATCAGATCAGGCACCGTGGGATTTTTCACGGCACGATTCTAGCATCGGTCACTCGGGCTATACCGAACCGCGAGCCGGCGATGACATCAAATCCTTTGCGCCGGTCGAGCAGTGGCTTCGTGAGGTCGCGGGAAAAGGAGTCAATCTCTATTGGTTTGCAACTTTTGTTGCGTCGCCATTGCTTGCCTGTTTCTCTTGCGCCGCGGTCTGCTCTTCAATGTAGCGGATGATATACGCAGTATCCACGTCAGCCACATAGATGTTGGGCATCCGCACGTTGTATTTCTTCAGGAGCGCTGTTGCAATCGGGTCTTTGTCTTCGAGCAACTGGTCGGGGTGCTGGATCATTTGGGTCAGCCATTGCCGGCTGCGGACGTGGATTACTCCCAGCAGGTCTGGCCCGACCTTGTCCCCATGTCCGATGGTGTGGCAGGCGATGCAATCCCTCCCGAACAAATATTTGCCTTTATCGAAGTTTTGGAGCGGGCTTCCGTCAGTCGAACCCGCCTGCTTGGCCGGGTTATCGTGCTTGAAATTATCGAGAAACTCGCCAATCATCCTGGCTTGAAAACTGGGATTGTCCAGGGCGGAACTACGTACCCATTGGCCGATTGCATCATTGCCGATCAAGAGATGGGCAATATGGCCATCCGCGTTAACGGAAGGGTTGGTATATAGTCCCAGCCTCCTGGCCAGAAAAATGATGTCCTCTTTCTTGCCCGTCAGAAAGGTCCAGCCCGGTCCCACATGAAATTGTTCCATGTAGGTCCGCAATACTTCTGGTGTGTCGTGGTCGGGATCAATGCTGATGGAATAAAAGAAGATATCTTTGCCGACTCGGTCACCGAGCTTTTTCTGCACCTGTGCCAGGCGCGCCGTTTCGAGGGGACATGAGTAGTGGCACGTGGTGTAAATGAGATCGATGGCGACGATCTTGCCCTTGATCAGATCGTCATAGAAATGGACTTTCTGTCCGTCCTGGGTGATGAGCTCGACGTTGGGGAAATGGCTTGACGCGTCCCCATTAGCGGCCACAGGTTTGGCCGCGACTGCAAATGCAAAGATTGCAATAGTAATGAGCGAAATGAAGGCTGCGTTCTTCCAATTTTTTGACGACATGCTGTACTCCTTTGTCCCGTATTGCGATCAAAATTTCGGTCCCGGCGCGCGCCATTTCTGGCGCGCGCCTGGAGTTGTGTCATGCGTTAGGAAGAATCTCATCTGGAGTCTCAAAAGTGACGCCAGTCGGTTTTGAAATGGGTGTCGGCAGCGGGCTCAGGAACGGCGTTCCACTGTCCAGGTCCCACCGCAACAGCATGGCATTGTCTTCATGCATGGTGTTGTGGCAGTGCTCCATGAACATGCCGCCCCAATCCCGAAATTGCATCTTGATCGTGACCGACCCGTTGTCACGCAGACGGTAAACGTCCTTGCGGCCGCTCTCCGCCGGTGACGGCGGGACGCCGTCGCGGTTGAGGATCTGACCTTCTTCAAAGTGGATGTGAATGGGATGATCCCACCCGGATCCGCCTTGCAAGGTCCAGACTTCAGCCGTGCCAAATCCCGGTTGGGAGCTGATTCGACCGAAGTCGGCTTCGAGTGTCCCTGTATCTCCGCCGCCGTTGTCGGTGCGGATGCCCCAGCGAAAGACGCCCTGACCGTTCCCCAGATAGGTGGTGACAGGATCATT
>DATFSU010000011.1:0-4653 GCA_035262465.1 Candidatus Angelobacter sp.
AGGAAGAACATGTAGGCGACGGGAAGAGCTCCTCCGGCCAGGAAACCGAGGAGAAAAAAAGCGAAGATGCCTATGGCGGCGAGAACAAGACATGCGCCGGCCACCGCGGTACAAGCCGAGACCAGTAGGAACTTGCCGGGACGCAGCTGCATGTCCGCCTGTTCCAGGAGCAGCTGCAGGCGGGAGCTCCGGGACCAGCGCGACAAAAGCCGGTTGAGGGCGGGAATACCGCTCAACAATTCGTCGCGGAGAATTTCGACTTCCGCAGTGGCGCCGCGCTTGGCGGCGCTGTCGATGGACTTGAGCCGTTCGCGGAGAATGTTAGCCCGGCTGGAGCTTCGATCGAGGCCCAGACCGATCGCCAGGACCGCGATCACTACCGCCAGGAAAACAATGCCCAGTAACGCGTTCATGAGGCCTCCTACACCACTGTCTCGGTATCAAAAAGTCGCGCGGGCAGACGCAGCCCCATGGCCAGCAGCCGCTCCGCGAACTTCGGGCGAATTCCGGACGCCTTGAAAGCTCCGTGGACCTTGCCCGTCTCGGAAAGACCGCGGCGCTGGAAATGAAAGATATCCTGCATGCACACGACTTCGCCCTCCATGCCGGTGATCTCGGAAATGCTGGTGATCTTTCTGGTTCCGTCGGTCAGGCGCGATATCTGAATCACGGCGTGCACTGCGGACGCGATCTGCTGCCGCACGGCGCGGTTGGGAATGTTCAGGTTGGCCATGGAGACCATGGTCTCAACGCGGCTCAACGCATCGCGCGGGCTATTGGCGTGAACCGTGGTGAGCGAGCCTTCGTGGCCGGTGTTCATGGCCTGGAGCATATCCAGGGCTTCTTCGCCGCGCACCTCGCCGATCACGATGCGGTCGGGCCGCATGCGAAGACTGTTGATAAGCAGCTGTCTCTGTTTGATCGAGCCTTTGCCTTCGATGTTGGGCGGGCGCGTCTCCAGGCGCACCACGTGCGGTTGTTTGAGCTGCAGTTCGGCGGCGTCCTCGATGGTTACTACCCGCTCGCTTTCCGGTATGTAAGCGGAAAGGACGTTGAGCAATGTAGTCTTGCCCGCGCCGGTGCCTCCGGAAATGATGATATTCAGCCGGCCGCGCACCATGGTCTTGAGCAGTTCCAACATGGGCTCAGTGAGAGTGACGTTGCCGAGCAGATCGCGGTCCGTCAGCCGTTCCCGGCCGAAGCGGCGGATGGACATGCAGGAGCCGTCGAGGGCCAGCGGGGGAATGATCACATTGACGCGGGATCCATCCGGCAGGCGCGCATCCACCATGGGCGACGATTCGTCCACGCGCCTGCCCACCTGCGAGACAATGCGATCGATGATCTGCATGAGGTGCGCATTGTCTTTGAAGGCGAGTTGGGTCCGCTCCAGACGCCCCGCGCGCTCAATATAAATCTGGTCGCAACGGTTCACCAGGATGTCGGAGATGGTGGGATCCTTCAGCAGGATTTCCAGCGGGCCGTAGCCGAAGATTTCATCGAGAATATCGCGCGACAACCGCTCCCGTTCCGTAAAGCTCAAGGGCACGGAATCCGCGGCGATTTCATTGCGAATGATGGCCAGTACTTCGCCGCGCACGGCTTCGCTGGCGCCGCGGCCCAATTTCTCCAGATCCAGGCGGTCCAGGATCTTCTTGTGAAGGTCGGCCTTCACCTGCTGGAAGCCGTTTGATGGAAAAGCGTTCTGTTCAGTCATGATTGAGTCCTCACGGCGAGACGTTCACTCGTCCCGAAACCCCAGCGCTTGGTTGCGTTGGGTTGTGTTCCCGAAACCAGCAGTTTGACGGCTTCAGCGAAGCAGCGGGCGATGTCGGAATTGGTTTGCCTGGCCACGGGAACGCCGCGCTCGATGGCGGCGCTGATGGCCGCGTAGTGGTTCGGCACTTTGCAAAGAATCTTGGTCTGTGTGGATTGCTCAATGTCTGAGTCGCTGAAGCCCGCGTTCTTCTTGTAACGGTTCAGGACCAGGCGCAACTTTTGTTCGGCGGGGCTCCCCGCAAAGAAATCCCGCAGGCGCGCGGCACTCCACAGGGACGATAAGTCGGGGTTCGCGACCAGCAGCACGGTGTCGGCAAGATCACAGACGGCGCGCGCCGTGGCGTCGAGCCGGGTGGAAAGGTCGACGACCACGTGGTGGTACTGGTTGACCGCCACGTCGAACAGGCGAGCCAGGTCCGCGGGCGCGATTTCCAGGTGATTCAGGCCCGGGTGGCCGCCCAACAGGTGCATTCCGCTTTCATGTCGAGTCACGAAGCCGTCTAACAGCGTGGCGTCGAGCCGGTGCAGGTTCCCCAGCACGTCCGCGATGGTGAAGCCGGGCTTCAGGTTCAAATGCAGGGACGCATTGCCGAGGGGGGCCAAGTCCATCAGCATGGTGCTGCCTTGCGACACGGCAATGGTTAATGCGGTGTTCACCGCGACCGTGGTTGCTCCGTTGCCGCCCTTGGCATTCAGCACGGCAAACACGCGTCCTCTCGTCCCCGATGAGCGGACTTTGCGTTGCGAAGCGACCAGGCGGTTGAAGCTATCCAGCAGTTGATCGATGGTGGTAGGGCGCGGCAGAAACTCCTGCGCGCCCGCCCGCATGGCGTCGACGATGAGCTGGGGTTTATTCATCTCGCCGACGGCAAAGACAGCCGGCTTTACGCACGCGGCGCGCAGAACCTCGATGGCACGCAGAGCCGGCGCGGTCATCGTGGGAGGCAGATCCACCAGGATAACTTCGGCTTTCAAGTCGTGGATGCGCCGGAGCAAAGGATCGCCGTCCGTCTGGGGATAGACGCCAAAGGAATGGGTCATGCGTGCGACGGCAGTGCTGTCTACCAGCACCTGCAAGAGCGACCTCTGCTCCTCATCCTCGGTGATTACAACAACCGATAACTCCGGCATAGGGCGAATCAATTCCTCAGTGTTTGACCAGTTGAATCGGCACTGCCAATGGTCCCGTTGATGTCCCAGGACCGCTCCCGCTGCAGGCCGTGCTGTTGACTGTATGAACTCGTACGTTGTTACCTCCGTTCGCCGGGCCCGAGCAATCGTTGGCCATGCCATCCACAAACAGTTCGAGGAAGCCGATGATCGGGGCTGATTGCCCAGCGTTGCCGGAGTTAATTGGAGTCTTGCAGTTGTCCCACACCGCGACTGTCCCCAGCGACTTGCTGGTGTCGGAAATGCCGGTGGACGTCTGGTATTCGAAGACGCCGGTTGTGGGATCAGGCCCCAGCCACGTATCGGCCGGATTGCCGATCATATTCCCGACGCCCTGTTTGGTAGGGCCGACCATGTTGCCGGTTTCGACCGGAATCGAATCTCCGCAGTGAACCACCGTTGGGTTAGCTCCATTGGCTGTGTTCAGACAGTTCGACCAGACATCCCGGTAGGTGTTTGCCCCGCTTCCGAAATCGAGCGAGTAAAACTGGCTTGGCGCCAGAGCGCCGCTCGGTGTCGTGGGCCGGATGAAGGTGCATTGACCGATGAAACGGAGGAGCCCATTCTGGTCCTGGGCCCATGCGCTGATATTGTGGTTGTCGTCAAATATCACCTGGGGCGGGTTCGCTAGGCAGGCCTGGTTCGGCGCGAGGCTGCTGTAAATGGTGTTGGGAATGTAAACCGGTTTGATACAGCGAGTGGCGCCGGCTATAGTGGAAGCCTGCGCCATCGCCTGCGTTTGCACAGGCACCTGCGACATGCCGATCGCCTTCCCGAAGAAAGTATTGACTCCGCTCGATCCGGTACGCGAGACGGTCACGGTTACCTGGCGCTTCACAGTATCTACAACCACGTCACTTGCGCTGATGGATACGCTCTGTCCAAGAATCTTGTTGCTCGCGGCGGTTGCGATCGCGGCCTGCTGAGCTGCCGCCGGCTGATTTGCGGTGGGCGAATTGACAAACGTAAATGCGCCGGCCAACGCCGCGGCGTCGGCAGCGTGCTGGGCGCTGGTTCTCGCCGTATACAAAACACCCAGATCGATGCAAAGGGCTGCGAGGCCTAAGAAGGCAATCAGCAGAAAACAAACGACCATCAATGTCATTCCACGCTGAGCTTTGGCATGAGGAGCTTTCATAGTGCTATTTCTTCCTTCTGAACCTTGTGCTGCTCGATCGTTTCACGGGCTTACGCCGGTGGAACGGCCCCAGTTTTTAGTGTTTGACCAGTTGCACCGGCACTCCAAACGGCCCTGGTGTTGTGGCCCCTGGGCCGGTGCCGTTGCATCCCAGGGCACTGACGGTATGAACTCTTACGTTGTTTCCTCCGTTCGCGGCCCCGGAGCAGCTGTTGCTCATGCCATCCACGAACACTTCAAGGAAGCCGATGACAGGCACGGCTTGGCCGCGCTTACCGGGGGAAATGGTGTATTTGCAGTTATCCCAGACCGCCAGAGTTCCCAGTGCCTTGCTGGTATCGGAGATACCGGAGGAGGTCTGGTATTGAAAAACGCCGGTAGTAGGATCCTGACCCAACCACAAGTCAGGAGGATTGCCAACCATCCCGTCAACCCCCTGGTTGGTTGGCCCAACCATGTTGCCGGTCTCGAGTGGAATCGAATCGCCACAGTGGACGATATCGGGGCTGGCGCCGCTTACCTCGTTCAGGCATTGCGCCCACACAGCGCGATAGGTTGAGGCTCCG
>DATFSU010000012.1:0-3848 GCA_035262465.1 Candidatus Angelobacter sp.
CAGGTCGCGCCAGGCGAGCGCCGGGTTCGAGAACAATCCGGCCCAGAGCCGGACCGCGGCCGCGGGATCGGATTGGGGAGGCTGGGACAGCCGCGAACAAAAAACCGGATCGCTGAAGTAATTCGCCAGCCCGTGTCCGAACAAGAACGGCAGATAGGGATGCCGCAGGTCACGCTCGCGCCAACCCAGCATCGCCGTGTCCAGGGTCACAACCAGCGCAGAATACCCGGACTTCTCCGCCCGCGCGAGCAGGCTGCTGGTGAGTTCCTGATCCTTTCCCCAGTAAAGTTGAAACCAGTGCGGGGCGCCCGCCATTGCCCGGCCGATCTCTTCCATGGGCTGCGAGGAGACGGTGCTCAAGACAAAGGGAACCCCCAACGACGCTGCCGCGCGGGCGACCGCGAGCTCTCCCTCGGAACGAATGATGTTCTGCACACCCACCGGTCCAAGCAGCACCGGGGCGGGTAATTTGTGCCCCAGAACCTCCACGCTGAGATCGCGCTGGGAAACGTCGCGCAACATGCGGGGCACGATCCGCCAGCGATCGAAGGCCGCCAGGTTGGCTTGTGCTGTCCGCTCCCCGGACGCACTCCCCGCCACGTAATCGTAGGCCTGCGCGGAAAGAACTTCTGCCGCCTTTCGCTCCAACTCAGCCAGCGGGATCGGTACGCTTATTCTTCGTCCGGCCAAACCGAGTTGATAGATCTCAAACTGCCGTTTCATTCCTCGACTCAAGGCGTCGGTGGCCGGAACCGAATGAAAAGAATCGGGCATGGATCTCCCTTATGCGGAGCCCGTGACTTGAGCTCGAACGCAGCCATCATTCTAACTGGCGAATGGCCCAAGAAACCTCGTCGTTCGCCGGGAGGCGGCGGCAGCGCGGCCCGGCCAGAATCGACTCAGCGAGGATGGCGAGGCGAGCGCACTTTGGCGCGCGGCTAACCCGAAATTTCCATGCGAATATTCTGACGCGGCGCGGCGCTGCGGCAAAACCTGGGTCAAGGCAGGCTGCGATACTCAAGGCGCGGGCTGAATCATGGAGTTGGATTTTGCTGTTGGCCTTGCTGCGGCAATCCCTGCGCCATCCCCGACTGGCAACTTGTGGTGTGCAAAGAGAACATCAGGACGAGCAGCAGCGTGCAAAGAAAGACGGCAAGTGAAAGCTGGTCTATGGGGCGCATCCCTTTCTCCTCTGCGAACAAAATAGCGCCGACTCTCCTCAGCGGGAATTCACTATGCGGAGTCTAGCCGGACCCCGTTCGCTTTACTAGTGCCACCTGAGAGGCCCGATTCGACTCGACGAGATGCGGCCTGGTGCGGCTCGCAACGCGCGCTTGCGTTTCATCGCAGTGAAGGGGGTGAGCAACGGCGGCTCTGAAGTCATATACCGCTCGCCAAGGTTTGAGAATCCCGCCGGGAAACAGTTTGGCGGTGCCAAACCGATGTGTCGCGGATCCAGCCGATCATTCTGTTCGCCTTCGCTGCCACTTTTGACGAGGGCATGGCAAACCAGAGGTTGTAAGTAATCCGCTGTAGAGGGTGCGATGCGTTTGAAATGCTACAATCCGCCAATTCTTCCAAGACATTGGGGAATCAGAACGTGGAACGGCGCTTAGACGATAGGATTCGTATCTTGTTCGGCAGGCTGATCGCCATCGACAGCCCTGAAGAGTTTGAGTCGATTGCATGTCAACTCAGAGCAGCTTTGAGCGACCACGTCGAGCGTCTTCGAGGACAAGTTCGGAAGTACCCTAAACACCCGGTTACCGCGGAGCGTCGTTCGACAGACGAGAAAAGCCGCTTGGCGTAGAACCGATTCGGGGTTGGGGCCAGGTCTTCAGAAAGAGATCATCCGCAGTTCCCTCTGGTTTGGCTCCTCATCGCCTCAATCGCCCAATACAGATTTCAAACCGGCGACGCACGCTTGGCTTGAGGTCTCGGAAGTCCACCTCTGGACCTTCTCTACCATCGCGGTTGCGCACCTAACGCGGTGTGCTGCGAGTGTTGGCGCGAAAATTCACAACCTTCCACAGCCCTTCCACAACCTCCGCATTGACATCGGATTTACGATTGTCGACGAGGCTTGGTGATGTCCGAGCAATACTCAGGTCAGATGATCGTTGATTTGATGAACACAGCGGGCAAGATGGCCCTTCGTCGCAAACCATCGTATTTGACCCCCACGGAAGGGCCTGCCTCGGTTGGTCAGACACCAAGCCAGGACCCAGACGTGGCCGCCCCCTCGGGGTACCCGCGCAGCACCGGCAAGGAAAAGGCCCAGGCGGGCCATCCTGGCTTGGATTCTCACGCTGACCCGGATTGAGTCTGTCCTCTTTTTTTTCCAGCAGTTCATTCAGGCGGGCCGCAACTCGGTGAACTTGTTCGGGTCTTTCTCTACGGCGATCTGGTTGCCCATCCTCTCCATCAGCTCCCGTTCCTCGGGTGTCACGCGAACGGACCCACTTGCCCAAGGCGGCAGGCACTGTGCCGCCGTTCTGAGCACCGGCAATGGCCTTCGCGGGTCATCCTAAAGTCGTGACCGAGTCGTGACCGGGCTTTCGGGGCCGGTCTCTATCGGCACACCAAAGGGGCCAAATGAGCATCGGTTGCACAATTCACATGCGTTTAAAAAAGGGCGACTAGACTGGCCTGGGCTTTCGCGCTTGTCGCTCCAAAGATGCCTCTCTTGTCCAAGCCGCCCAACAGAAATACAACAGTCATCGATAGGCCTCCCGTCATGGTGGAGGCCAGCCGAGCGGCTGAAAACTTGCGACGCCGCCTGCAAATTGCTGTGTACGGCACGACCATCCTGATGGGTGCCTTTCTCTTGTTTCAAGTCCAGTTGGTCATGGGCAAGTTCATCCTGCCACGATTTGGCGGCGATCCGTCGGTCTGGAGCACATCACTGCTCGCATTTCAGATCTTCCTGCTTGTGGGGTATGGATACGCGACGCTGCTGTGCGCGAGATTTAGCCCGAGATCGCAAGGCAGAATGCACCTATGCGCGCTGGCCGCCTCTGCCGCAACGATTGGAGTGCTGGCAGTTCTGTGGGGCTCCCCGATTTTGCCGGTTTGGGCGGGTGGGCTTCATGGCGGGGTTAACCCGGTTTGGGAAATTGCGTTGCTGTTGACGATCGCGGTCGGCCTCCCGTCCGTGTTGCTGTCATCCACCAGCCCCTTGCTTCAGAGATGGTGGAGCAGCAGCGGGACAACTCCTTACCGCTTGTACGCACTGTCGAACCTGGGTTCCATGCTCGGGCTGCTTACCTACCCCCTGCTTGTGGAACGCCTGCTGACCTTGTCATCGCAGGCATGGGTCTGGGCGATGGGATATGCCGCGTTCCTGTCCGCCGCGGCGGTATGTGCGGCGTGGCAGATGCGCAGCGGGGAAAAACCCATACGGAGCGTAGTTCGCAAAGCGAAGAAAGTGTCTAGCCCGAAACCACGACTCTTGTGGTTGGGCTTGGCCGCATGCGCCTCTACCATGCTGTTGGCCACGACCAACCTGATCTGCCAGAACGTCGCTGTCGTTCCGTTGCTGTGGGTGATCCCTCTCAGCCTCTACCTATTATCTTTCATCATTTGCTTCGATCATGCTCGATGGTACCGCCGAGAGATCTTTCATCCCCTGTACCTGGTTCTGGCGTTGCTCTCGTTGAGAACGATGCCCGGCAACGAAGATCCTGGAATCTCCGTCATTCAACTGTTGGTGATCTACTGTTTGACCTTGCTGGCGGTGTGCATGGTGTGCCACGGTGAGCTTGCCAGGCTCAAGCCGGAGCCGCAGCACCTAACCTCTTTCTATTTGATGATCAGTCTCGGCGGCGCGTTGGGAAGCGCGTTTGTGG
>DATFSU010000013.1:0-31873 GCA_035262465.1 Candidatus Angelobacter sp.
TGTTATAAGCGTTTTCAGAAGGGTGCGTGCCTCGGAATAATTGGAGTTCTTTATCGCTTTCATTGCCTGTGTAAACAGAGCGGCGTCCGACTGCCTGACGTTATTGCCTGAGGCAGGCGTTTGCCCGTAAGAGCAGGACAGTAACGCTACAAAAAGCACAACCGTATACATGGTGACTCGCAGCATGATCAATCTCCCTGAACCCTCGACTCGAACCTCCATCAGTCTAGCCCTACTCAACCCGTTTTGGCTGGCTGGGCATCTTCAGAATGCTTTTGTGGGAGTTTTATGCGCAGGTACCAGTGGAGACCGGGGCAGCCCGGTATTAGCTGGCGTAAAATCGCCATTACACTCACTTTGCCCTGGCAGTGAGCCCCAGACCACCGGGCAGGCAAAGAGAGTGACTGGGTCTGGGACCAACGGCACTGTTCGTTTTCGAACGCGACCTTCCGAAAACGGTCAAACCCGGCGCTCGCTCGCCGCTGCTGTCAGCCACTAAATGAATGTTTCTCAATTACTTGACTTCAAGTGATTCATTGGCATCAGGTTTGCTGCAAACTCCGGTGGATCGTGAGGGCCAGTCGCTGTAAGAGCTGCGCAAGAGGTTGCAAACCGCTCGGGGGTTTAACCCCGTGTCAGGACGGAGGGTCCAATGACCAGGATCGAGCGCATTCGTGAAGTGGTAACGGGCTCCGTAGATATGGATTATGTTCGCCGCAAGACGGAAGCAGGCTGGAAGCTCGTCGCCATGGAATGGCGCCGTGAAGTCCCCGGCGACGAGGCGCAACAAGTCGTCCTGGTGGAAGAGATTCCCTACGGCCTGCGCGTTGCCTCCGATTGCAGCCGCCTGGAAGAGGATCCCCAGGAACGCGCTGTTCTGGTCCAGATGATGGAGCTCATCGTGCAGGACTACTCCATCACCCTTGTGGCTTCGGAGCTGAACAAGCGCAGCCTGCGCACCCGTAACGGCGGTTTCTGGACGCCGGTTTCCGTCTTTAATATGCTCCCTCGTCTTATCGAAGTCGGCCCCAACATCTTCTCTTCTGACGACTGGGAGAGCCGCCGCGAGCGATTGTTAAAGATGGTTTAAGCCAGCTATGCCGTTACTACGCGGTGAGGCCGACTTGCGCGCCGAACCGCGGCGCCCGAGGAGCATGGGTGTCCCAGTAGGTTCGCGATACTCTTAGGCGGTTTTGGAGCAAAGCGACAAAATCCTGAAGCATTAACGAAAAAAAGGAGGGCTGACTGGCGCCAGCCCTCGTCGTCTCAGTTTGCTTTTGGCCTAATCGTCGTCCCGATCATCGTCGTCGCGATCCCCGCCAATGACCTCGCCAGTCTTCGGATCAAGGAACAATCTTCGGTCGTGATCACCCCCGTGGCGGAAATCGAACATGTTGAGCAGGGTCCCGGCGCGCTGGTCCGCCGCATCCCCGCCGATCCGTCCCGTACTCCAGTTGTCTTCAATAAATCGCATAATTGACGACTGGTCGGTCAGCGTACCATCAACGAAGTTTCTTTTCGCCCAGGGCGAGATCACCAGCAAAGGCAGCCGCGGACCAAGACCGCACTTGCCCTGCGTGATGCCTTCTACCGCCGTGCCGCAGGCGTTAGTGCCCGTCAGTGTATCTTCAATCGTGTTCGATGGCGTAACGATCGGTCCCATTACGTGGTCATACCAGCCGTCGGAATCGTCGTAGGAAATGATGACCGCCGTGCTCGACCACTCCCGCATTTCTTGGAGACGGTTGATGGTGTTCACGACGAATTCCTGCTCTGCCAGGGGATCAGAATACCCCGCGTGTCCGTCCTGGAAGCCGGGTGCTTTCAGGAATACGACCTCAGGGAAGTTGTGCGCATTCAGGGCATCAAAGAAATCGCTGATGTCATATTGATGCTTTGCCTGATCGCTCTTGCCGATATTGCCCACAGAACTTGGAGGCAGGTGATGCTGGTTGGTGGTGGAAGCATAGTACTGGAAGCCCTGATGATGTGGAATATAGTCGCCCTTGGGCAAGCCATCTGATCCAGTGTGCGTTGCTCCGCAGACAGCAACGCCGTTGACCACCGCGGTCGGTTTGAAACCGCCCTGAAAGAATCCCCAGGTAATGCCCTTGGCGTTCAGCAGATCGCCGACGTTCTTTCCCGAGAGAACAATCTGATTGGCCTGGTTGCCGCCGCCCGGGGAGCAGTCATCCAGCGCGGGCCGCGAATCGCCTACCACGCTCCCGTTCACCACCAGCGTAGGCAGGTTTGCCGGCGTTGCACCTGCGGTCTGCCCTGAAACCAGGTTCAGTACTCCGGGTGTCGAAGGACCGAAGGTGGTGCCGAACGAATTGTCGCTCATGGCAAAGTGCTGGGCGTAGTTCCACAGCGCCGTTACTGTGTTGCCGTCAAAGTAGCCCATCACATCCGTGGCCTTGCAGATCAAGTTTCCGTCCGTGCCTGGTCCGTTGCCGACCGTCTGTACGAATTTGTCCATGGCTCCGTGGTCAAAAGCCGTCTGCTCGTCTTTGTAGTCGTGGTCCTGGTCGCACGTTGCTGCTTGCGCGCGGCTGAAACGGAACGGATTAGCCAGGTTGAGATTGTTCGTTAACAGCGCCCCGGAGAGCCCGTTCACGCTCGGCGTATCACGCCTCGCCACGAAGCGCGGCTCTCCCGAGGGATTCAAAGCATTCGGATAGGTGGCGAAATAGTGGTCAAAAGAGACGTTCTCCTGGAAAATCACAACCACATGCTTGATCGGCGTCGTGGTCTGGTGCTGGCCATATG
The DNA here is from genome assembly GCA_035262465.1 of Candidatus Angelobacter sp. GTDB lineage: Bacteria > Acidobacteriota > Terriglobia > Terriglobales > Acidobacteriaceae > Angelobacter. Next base: position 2,770 of record DATFSU010000013.1, read on the forward strand.
CCAGGCCGGCAACAAGAATCATGAACCCAAATCCAATGCACAGTGTCCTCCCAAAGCGGGTTGAGAGGTGGGGGTTAAGTGACATTCGCTCCTCCTTCAGTTTTTCGGTTGTAGGGCTGGTCTCGTCGAACGTGGTGTTGTAAAGCCTTTCTGCAAACCAAGCCAATCTAGGGTTGAAACATGTACAGCAGGTTGGTGCTGCGTTAAGACTTGGTGAAAGCTGCTGAATTTTCCGCTTTGGAAGCCGAAAACCGGGCTTTTTTCGGTAGCCAAAGGAAACAAACCGCGGCGGGTTGCTCACGCGTGATTGCCACTCTGAAACTCGATGAAATCTCGAAAAAGTGCTTTACGGGCGACTCCGTCCTCACACATGAACGCGGAGACATTTCCAGCCGTGTACCTGGGTACTAAGCCCCCGTGTGGAATTTGTCGTCTTAAATCGGGAAAGTGCGGTTACAATACGCGGCAGAAATCCACAAAATAGGAGGAGCTGCGTATGAACCGTCCGACGGGTGTTACGCTCATAGCAGTTTTGTATTTCCTTGGAGCTGCCTTTGCAGCCCTGGGAGGAATTGGAATGGTGGCCGGAGGAGGCATGCTGGCCTCGATGATGAATCAGCAAGGTGCTCAGGCGGGCCCAATGGCTGGCATCATCGCAAGCTTCGGAGCAGCCGTAGGTATCTTCTTTCTCGTTATGGCCGCCATCGACGTCCTCTTGGGCATAGGCTTGATCAAGCTCAAAGAATGGGCGCGCCTAACCACCGTCATCCTTACAGCAATTTTCGCAGCCTTGGGAGCCTTGGGGCTGCTTAAAGACCTCACTCATTTTGTCTTGTTCTCCTTTCTGATCAGCGCCGTGGTCGTGGCCCTGCAGGTATGGATTGTCGTCTACCTGCTAAAGCCGGAAGTTAAAGCGGCTTTCCAGGGTCCGCAGGCTCGGACAGCTTCCGCATAACCAAACATTTTCTGGCGGCTTACCCGGGGCGAAGGTCCCGGGTAAGTACCCGTGGGTTTTCTCTCCCCTTGCCTGTGCACCAATTCAATACATATCCTTGTTTTCCATCCAGAAGAGTGTGAATACATACGCCACATAAGCAATCCAAAAAAAGGAGGAACTGCGGATGAATAGACCTGCCGGGGTTACGCTGATTGCGGTTTTGTATTTTATTTTTGGTGTTCTCTGGGCTTTGGGTGGCGTTGGCATGGTGGCTGGTGGAGACATCATCGCGACGGTGATGAAACGACAAGGCCAGGCGGGGGGCACTTTGGCCGACTTCGTTGCCGGCCTCGGGGCAGCTCTGGGTGTGGTCTTCTTGATATTTGGTGTGCTCGATATTTCAATAGGAGTGGGCTTGATCAAGCTTAAAGACTGGGCACGTATGACCTCAATAATCCTGGCCGCGATCGGCGCCGCCCTCGGAGTATTGGGGCTGTTAAGAGGGTTGGCCCATTTTATCCTCGTTCCTCATTTTGTCCTCTTTGCCACGATCATCAGAGTGTGCGCACTCGCGTTGGAGATTTGGATGGTCATCTATCTCTTGAAGCCGGAAGTTAAAGCTGCTTTCCAGGCACCGCCGCTCGGACAGCTTCCGTATAACCGACGTACTTGATGCTTACCCGGACCGCGGGAGCAAGCCCCGGGTAACCCCTTCAAACTTCCAACCCGCTCCCGCAAGCGCATTTGCCGCTCTCCCGCTACAATTCCTAAGTATGCCCAACCTCGTCTTCCTCTTCGACGTGGACAACACCCTGCTCGATAACGACCGCGTTACCGCCGACTTAAAACGCTACCTGGAAGAAAAGGTTGGTCCGGAGCGCCAGCACCGCTACTGGGACATCTTCGAGGAACTGCGCACCGAACTCGGCTACGCCGACTATCTCGGCGCGCTCCAGCGGTATCGCAATGAGAATCCGCGCGATCTCGGCCTGCTCGCGGTCTCCCGCTTCTTCGTCAACTATCCTTTTGCTACGCGCCTTTATCCCGATTCGTTCGATGCCGTTCAGCATGCCAAACAATGGGGTAGGGCCGTCGTCCTCTCCGATGGCGATGTCGTTTTTCAGCCGCTCAAGGTTGAGCGCTCCGGCATCGCCGAGGAGGTAGATGGCGTGCTGATCTATATCCACAAAGAGAAGGAGTTGGACGACGTGGAGCGCCGCTTCCCTGCCGATCACTACATTCTGATCGACGACAAGATTCGTATTCTTAGCGATGTGAAGAAAATCTGGGGTGATCGCGTCACTACGGTCTTTCCCCGCCAGGGCCACTATGCGCTCGATACCAAACTCGTCGCGGCCTATCCTCCGGCAGACATCACCATCAACCGCATCGGCGAGCTGGTGAAGTACACGAAGGATGCATTAAGCAACCCTGCTTCGTTGGAACGTAGTCAGTTGTGATGAGTAAAGGAAAGACTGTTCAGCGAACTTACAATTTGATTCAGCCTTTCCTCAGAATCGGCCTGGAATTCCCAGGTGAACAGGAAACCATCATATTCGTTGGCTAGATACGCCTGATACACTGCTCCTTCGGAATAACTCTGCTTGATGTCAGCACGATAAAAACGTTGGCCCCCGTAATCAACTGCGTACGCATCCCTTATCAACTTTGCTTTGCTGAGCCTCACCAGCGCCTTGGCCATGCTGCTGACTGATTCTTGCGCCTTTACTGGCTGTTTGCCCGCCGTGTTGTTAGCGGCGAGTACTAGGCTTTCACGCATTGATTTGCCTGCGTTTCTTTCGGCAGTCAAGAGGCAGAAACTTTGTGGACGACTCTGAAGCCGTACCCTATTTTCTTGCAGCTCCTCGCCATTCATGACCCAGTCTTTTCCCACTGAGAAGGAAAAACCGAAATAGCCATTCTTGTAGACGCCAGCGATGAAAGTTCCTCCGTCCGGCCTCAGCCCAATCGGGCGCGACGGGTGTTGTGGATGGTCCTGACACACGGCGGCTAGCGCAAGCAGTTGCACGAGGAAAAAAAGACTGGCGCGGCTCTTCATGACCAACGAGCTTATCAGAGACCCGAAACTTCGCGGCACCGATCATGCGGTTGCCGCTATCAACTCCAGGTGTTACCCTGCCGTCATGCCCAAATACGTCATCGAACGTGACATTCCCGGCGCCGGCAATTTGAAACCGGCAGAGCTTCAGGCCATCTCGCAGAAATCCTGCGGCGTGCTCAAAAACCTTGGTCCCCAGATCCAGTGGGTGCACAGCTATGTAACCGGCGACAAGATCTATTGCATCTACATCGCCCCCAACGAAGCCATGGTGCGCGAGCATGCGAAGCAGGGCGGTTTTCCCGCCAACAAAGTCTCGGAAGTGAAGACGGTTATCGATCCCACCACCGCTGAGTAACTAGCGGCGGCCGGCGATTCCCTGCACTTCAAACCTGGCGTCGAACAGCAGCCTGCCCGATCCCAGGAATGCCCGTGCCGGAAACTCCTCTTTGAAGTAGGTCCGATACACCGCATTGAACTGTTCGAACAGGCTCACGTCAGAGCAAAAAATCTGGACCGAGAGCAGGTCGTCCATCGTAAGACCCGCAGCTTCCAGCGTGCGCTTGATGCCGTCCAGCACCAGCCGCGCCTCCTCTTCCGGTGTTGCTCCGGGCTTGCCGGTCTTTGGATCAAGGCCAAGGTGGCCGCTCAGGTAAAGGGTGTCGCCATGCCAGACCGCGTCACTGAACGGAAGATTGGCGCGCTTGGTGCGCTCTGATCTGATTCGCTGCTCCATCGGCTCTCCTTTGCTTGCGTAACCAGCCCATGCCATCAACTTAAGGATCATCCTCAAAGATGCATTCTGCTCTTAGCGTTATTCAATTTTTTCACCGCTGATTCTGCATCGCGCCGCGCGGAGTAGAATCACCTCAAGACAGAATTTTCGCAACCTGGAGGGTATATGCGTAGATTTCTGGCGATCTTAACCCTGCTGCCGGCTCTGCTGCTGGCGCAGACTGCGAGCGCACCTAAAAAAGCGCCCGAAAATTCAAAAACGGCGGGCCCGGCGCCGGTTGTCGTCACACCTGACAAAATCCAGTGGGGGCCTGCGCCTCCCATTTTTCAACCCGGAGCGCAAGCCGCCGTTCTTGCCGGGGACATCACCAAGCCCGGCCCATTTGTTGTCCGCCTGAAGTTGCCCGATGGTTACAAGATCATGCCGCACTGGCACCCCACGGCTGAAACCGTCACCGTAATTTCCGGAGAGTTCCACGTCGGCATGGGTGACAAGTTTGACGAAGCCTCGCTGACAACGTTACCCGCCGATTCCCTCGCTGTTGTGCCGGCCCACCACAATCACTACGCCATGGCCAAAGGCGAGACCGTGGTCCAGGTCAACTCGACGGGACCGTTCAAGCTGACGTATGTAAACCCGGCTGACGATCCGTCCAAAGCACAAGCGCCGGCAAAGAAGACCGGCGCGGCACCAAAAAAGAAATAGATTTTCGGGATAAAAGTGACAGATGGGTGCGGTTCGCCGCACCCATTGTTAGTTGATAAGCGTCATTTGGTCAGCCGGATCGGCGGACAGGAAGGTGTTGCCGCTGAGCGAAACCGCTGCTGTATGTTCTCGCGCGCCTTTTTCAGTGCATTCCGATCATCCAGCAGTTGCAGCGCCCAGTTCGCGCCCATCGCCAAGGAGTAAATCTCAAAAGCGAACTGCTCCGCATCAACCGAGGCCTTCAGGTGGCGCGCCTTCTTCGCCGAATCCACGGCCCTGGCCAGCGTTCCGAGCCAGGCTTTCATGGTGTCGGCAATCGCATCCCGCACCGGGCCGGAGCGGCTGTCGAACTCCAGTGACGCCGCAGTAAAGAAACAGCCGCCTTTAAATACCTTGCCTTCCACGTGTCCCAGCCAGCCCTGGCACAGCTTTACCAGCCGCTCAATTCCTTCCGGACCAGCCAGCGCCGGCCGGATGATATGTTCCACAAAGATCTGCCGCGCCATGTCGATCGTGGCCAGCTGGAGATCTTCTTTCGAGCCGAAATGAGCAAACAGTCCGCTCTTGCTCATCTTCAATTCATCCGCCAGCCGTCCGATCGTCAGCCCTTCCAGCCCTTCCACCGAAGCCAGGTCCACGGCGGCGCGCAAAATGCTCTCGCGCGTGCGTGTGCCCTTGCTTGGACGTGCGTCGGCTGTGGCGGTCCGTGTGGCCGGCATGGAAAATACTCTACCCTCAAAAATATAATAGCACGAACGTTCGTTTCTGTGGCATACTGGTTTCCGTTCCCGGAGGCCCGCATGCCCCGCAGTCTCGCGCCCAGCCTGTTCCTACTGCTGTTGGTCGTTTTCGCGCCCTCTGTTCTCGCCGAAGAAGTTCATCTCGATAGCTGTGACGGCCTCCCGGTGGCCCAGGTCAGCGTTTCCGGCGCCAAGTTCCGCTTCCTGGTTGATACCGGAGCCACCTCCATGCTCAACAGCAAATCGTTTTCGCATGGCGACTCGCGCAAGGTCTCGGTTACATCCTGGAGCGGCACGGTCGAAGCCAGATCGCATGAGGTCGCCCTGGCTGAGCTTGTGATCGGCGAACATCGTTTGACCGGCCTTCATCTTCCCGCCGTTGACCTCTCCGCAATCGGCCACGCCTGCGGCAAACGCATTGACGGCATTCTGGGGGTCGATCTGCTTTCCCGCCTGGGGGCGACGCTCGATCTCAAGAATCACACGGCCGAACTCGTACCTGATTCAAAAACCCAGGAAGCTACGGTCGCCGAGCTGGAACAGCAGCTCATGGAATGTCAAGAGACCTTCAACCGCGCTGACGAGTCCGCTTTTGCCGAATGCCTGGACCCCCAGATCGTCACCTTTACCATCGGCGGAGATTTTTACGGACGCGACGCGGTGATGGCCTATTACCGCAAAAAATATTTTCAGGTTCAGCCGCATGCCTTCCTTACCATGGTTCCGCGAGCGCATCACCTGATCGGCGATGCCGTTTGGGTGGAGTACGATCTCAAAATCGTGGTACAGCAGCAAATCATCACCGCGCGCGGCACTGCTCTCTGCCGCAAGAGCGCCGGAAGGTGGCGGATTGTTCACATGAACCACTCCAGCCCGCCGCCGGCCCCGCTGCAGGTGGAAACTAAATCCGAAACTCCGTAATGGCTAAGTTCATCTAGAAGGTCAAAGGATGGAAGATGGCGTCAACCGGCAACAACGGGGCAGCTCGTAAGCTGCATCGCCTGCTCAAGTTTTACCCGCCCTACCTCGGCGCGGCCGTTCGCGTAACCCGCATCTCCCATGACTTTCGCGATGTCGAAGTCGAGATGCCCCTGCGTTTTTATAACCGCAATTACGTCGGCACCCATTTCGGCGGCTCGCTTTACTCCATGGTCGATCCTTTTTACGTGCTCATGCTGGCCCACATTCTTGGCCCCGGCTACATCGTCTGGGACAAAGCGGCCAGCATTCGCTTCAGGAAGCCGGGTAAAGGCGTAATGAAGGCCGCTTTCCATCTGAGCGAGGACCAGATCGCCGAAATCCGCGCCGGCGCCGATGTTCAAGCCAAAGTCGAGCCCCAGTTTCAGGTATTGATAAAGGACGCCGAAGGAAATGTGGTCGCCGAGGTCGACAAGCTGCTCTATGTGAAGAAGAAAGATCGGGGATAGCTCGTCTTCCGGCAGAAAGCAACGTCGTTCGGCGCAAAGTGCAAGGTGCCGGTAAATAAAGGGGAGTTCGTTCGATTGCATATTTCAATTCTCCGGTAGCAAGACGAATTCCGCGGTCTCCCATGCCGAAGCCCCGGAGGGCGGCACAGCTTTGATCCGGATCAAGCGACGATCGTGCCCATCCACCGCTCCTCAGCTAGGCGGTCCGCCGCCTGATAGGTGGGAATCTTTTCTCGCTCGGCCATCGCGAAGATATGCAACAGCGTGTCATAGATCGCATCGGTCTTGGCCAGGGTCTTTGGCACGTCCCAACCCAGCATCTCGCGACAGGCACCGTTGATCACTCCTCCGGCATTGGCAGCGTAGTCAGGCGCGTAAAGGATGCCGCGCTGCTCCAGCAGATCGCCGTGGCGTGGCTCCAGCAACTGGTTGTTCGCGCCGCCGACGATCAGCTTCGCCTTCAATTGTGCAATGGTCTGATCATTCACTACGCCGCCCAGGGCGCAGGGGGCAAATACGTCCGCTGCGACCGAGTAAATCTCACCCGGCGACACGGCCGTCGCGCGATACTCTTCCACCACTCGTTTTACTTTGGTGCTGTCGACATCGGCGACCACGAGCTTTGCGTCTGCCCGGGCCAGTTCTCCCGCCAGAAAGTACCCGACGTGGCCGCAACCTTGAATGGCCACGGTCTTTCCTGAAAGATCGTCGCTTCCCCATTTCTGTTTTGCCGCCGCCTGCATCGCGTGAAAGACGCCGCGCGCCGTATGCGGCGACGGATCACCCGACCTGCCTTGCAGCCCGCCAACGTAGCTGGTCTCCTTCAGAATGTAGTCCATGTCCGCCGGACTGGTGCCCACGTCTTCCGCCGTGATGTACTTTCCCCCGAAGCTGTTCACCAGGCGTCCGTGCGCACGAAAAAGCTGCTCCCGGTCAGCCGCCCCCTGGTTTACGACTATCGACTTCCCTCCTCCGAACGGCAAGCCGGCAAGCGCGTTCTTGTAAGTCATACCCCGCGCCAGCCGCAGTCCATCGGTCAACGCCTCTTCTTCTGTCTTGTAGCTCCAGTACCGCGTCCCCCCAACCGCTGGCCCAAGCGCCGTACTGTGAACCACAACGATTCCCTGATAGCCGGCCGCCTCATCCGTTCCACACACGACGCGCTCGTAGCCGGGCACAGTGATTTCCCTGATTTTCATTTGAAGGGTCCCTTAAATATGAGGATGGAGTACCTCTGAATTTACCAGATCGCGGCTGGCAAGCGGAAGCACGTCTTATACAATGCTTTTGCTTATGCGCAAATTTTATTCCTCTTTGCAGTTCGCCCCGGCGACGCTCCTTTTCGTCCTCCTGGTTTCCTCTTTCGCGGCACCGCAGCAGTTGGACCCAAATCTTTACGGGGGTTTGCGCTGGCGCATGATTGGTCCCCATCGCGGCGGCCGTACGGTTGCCGTCAGCGGCGTTGAGAGCCAGCCGAACGTTTATTATTTTGGTGGCGTCGGCGGCGGAGTATGGAAATCCGTCAATGGTGGCATAACCTGGGAGCCAATCTTTGATAACCAGCCGATTGCTTCCATTGGCGCGTTGTCTGTTGCGCCCTCGAATCCCGACATCATTTATGTAGGCACCGGTGAATCCGATTTTCGTTCCGATCTCACCTACGGCAACGGCGTTTACAAGTCCACCGACGGCGGCCGCACCTGGAAGAACATCGGCCTGCCGGGCTCACGCCACATCAGCCGCATTGCCATCGATCCTCACAATCCTGATCTGGTCTATGTGGCGGCAATGGGCAGCGCCTATGGCCCCGGCGCAGAGCGCGGCGTTTTCCGCTCCACTGACGGCGGCGCCACCTGGCAGAAGGTTCTCTTCCGCGATAACGACTCCGGCGCCATCGATATCACTCTCGATCCCGATCATCCCCAAACCGTCTGGGCGGCCCTGCTGCACGATCGCCGTCCGCCCTGGAGCGCCTATCCTCCGGTAACCATCTCCGGCGCTATCTATAAATCGAATGACGGCGGCAATGTCTGGAATCCTGTGAAAGGCGGCGGGCTACCTGAAGGCGATTGGGGACGCGTAGGCCTGGCAGTGGCGCCTGGCACGCATGGCCAGCGCGTCTACGCACTGATCGACGCCAAAGACGGCGGACTCTTCAAGTCCGACGACGGCGGACAAACGTGGCTTCACACCGGAACTGATCCCCGCATTCGCGGCCGCATGTGGTATTTCGGCGGACTCTATGTCGATTCCAAGGACCCGGATACGGTCTACGTTCCCAACGTCTCCATCTACCGCTCCACCGATGCTGGAAAGCACTTTGTCGCCATCAAGGGCGCTCCCGGTGGCGATGACTACCACGCCATGTGGATCGATCCCTCCAACCCGCAGCGGCTGATCTTCGGCAGCGACCAGGGCGCAGGAGTCAGTGTTGACGCCGGCCGCACCTGGAGCAGTTGGTACAACCAGCCCACCGCGCAGTTCTACCACGTCGCGGTCGACAACGAATTCCCTTACCACGTTTATGGCGCGCAGCAGGATAGCGGCAGCGTTTACATCCTGAGCCGCAGTAATGACGGCTCCATCACCTTCCGCGACTGGCATCCCGCGGGCGCAGGCGAAAGCGGGTACATCGCTCCCGACCCGTCCGATCCCAACACCATCTACGGAGGCGGAACCTACGGCGAACTCTTCCGCTACGATCGCCGCACCGGCCAGGCGCAGATCATCGCTCCCGATGCGATTCGCAGCTTTGGTGAAACTCATCCGGAACATCGTTTCACCTGGACCTCGCCTGTCGTGTTCTCGCCCCAGGACCCGCACACACTCTATTTCGGTTCGCAGAATGTGCTGCGCAGCACCGATCGCGGCAACAGCTGGGAAACCATCAGTCCTGATCTAACCGGCACGGATCCCAAGGCATCAGAAGAAGGCCCGCTCACCGTCGCCAACGCGAAAGCGCGTGGCCATGGCGTTGTCTATACCATTGCGCCTTCGCCCGTGAACACGGGACAGATTTGGGCCGGCACGGATACTGGTTTGATCCACCTGACGCGCGACGGCGGCAAGAACTGGAGCAACGTCACGCCACCGAACCTCTCCGACTGGAGCAAGATCAGCCTGATTGAGGCGTCACACTTTAACGCCGGTACGGCCTATGCCGCCATCGACCGCCATCGGCTCGACGATATGGGCGCGTATATCTATCGCACCCACGATTTCGGCAAGACCTGGACTCGCATCAACTCTGGCATTCCTGACGGAGCCTACGTCCGAGCGGTCCGCGAAGATCCCGTCAAGAAAGGCCTGCTCTTTGCCGGAACCGAGCTCGGCGTCTTCTTCTCCATCGACGACGGCGATCACTGGCAGCCCTTGCAGCTCAATCTGCCGGTCACTCCGGTTCACGATTTGGTGATCAAGGGCAACGATCTGGTCATCGCCACCCACGGCCGTTCGTTCTGGATTCTCGATGATATCTCCCCGCTGCGCCAGCTCAACGCCGCCGTGCAGGCTGAGACGGCTCACCTGTTCGTGCCCGGGACCGCCATGCGCATCCGTCCGAATACCAACCATGACACGCCTTTACCCGCGGAAGTGCCGGCTGGTGAGAATCCCCCGCCCGGAGCCATCCTCTACTACTACTTGAAGTCGTCGGCTCAAGGCGAAGTAAAACTTGAAATATTGGATAGTAAGGGTCAGGTCATCCGCTCCTACTCGAGCAACGATCAGCCGTTCCGACCACCAACGCCTCCGGCATTTCCCATGTATTGGTTCAACCCGCCGAAGCCGCTGCCTGCCACCGCGGGAATGCACCGCTTCATCTGGGACATTCGCCACTCGATTCCGCCCGTCGCTCAGCCCGGCTACAGCATGTCAACTGCTGCCGGAACTGATACGCCCCGTGAGCCCGAAGGCCCGCAGGCACTTCCTGGTTCCTATCAGGTGCGGCTGACCGTCGATGGCAAGTCCTACACGCAGCCCGTGAAGCTGGTTATGGATCCGCGAGTGAAGACCAGCGCTGTCGACCTGGAAAAGCAGTTTGCTCTCGAGCTCAAGCTTGTCCAGGCGCTGCAGCAATCCACCCAGGCCGTCGAAGAAATCCATGCTGCGGCTCAGGCAGGCAAGATCAGCGCTGACGAGGAGAAGAAACTAGCCGGCGCTCGTCGCCGTCGCGGAGAGGAAGAGGGCGGCAATCCTGCCGAGCGGCCTGCATTTGCCCGGGTTATGGGAAATCTAAGCCAGCTCATCGCCGCCATCGATAGCGCTGATGCTGCGCCGACGATGCAGGAACAGCAGGCTGCAGAGCACACGCTCAACGAAACCAGAACACTGCTTGACGCCTGGCAGACGCTCAAGAGCAAATAGCATGCATACAGCAGAGGTAGTCATCATTGGCGGCGGTATAGTTGGTTCCAGCATCGCCTGGCATCTCACGTATGGCGGCTGCGGGAACGTGCTGGTCATCGAACGGGAAAGCTCGCAGGGCAAGGGATCGACGGGCAAGAGCATGGGCGGTGTGCGTGCCCAGTTCTCCACTCCGGTCAATATCCAGATGTCGCTGTACTCGATTCCCTTTTATGCGAACTTCGAAGAGGTCGTCGGCCATCCCGCTGACTATCGCCCTCAGGGCTACCTCTTCCTCGCCACCAAACAATCTCATCTCAACTACCTGAGCGACAATTTCGAGCGCCAGAAAAAACTTGGATTAAAGACAGCACGGCTGATCCCGGCGGATGAAATCCGCGCCATGTTGCCCCAGCTCCGCTCCGATGATGTGATCGGCGCCAGCTTCTGCTCCACTGACGGTTTTGTCGATCCCTATAGCGTCATGAACGGTTTCATGGCATCAGCCGTGGAGCACGGTGCAACGCTATGGAAGAAGACTGAAGTTACCGGCATCCGCCGCGATCAGGGTGGCGCATTCACCGTTGATACCAGCCGTGGCCCGGTCTCAACCCGCAAAATCGTGAATGCTGCCGGCGCATGGGCAGCTCAGATTGCCAAATTCCTTGGCATCGATCTGCCGGTGGAACCGCTGCGCCGCATGCTTGTACCGTCTGAGCCATTTGACGATTTTCCACATTCCTCGCCCATGGTCATCGACATGAGCAATGGTTTCCATTTCCGCCCCGAGGGCCGCGGCTTTCTTTTGGCCTGGAACGATCCCGAAGAAACGCCCGGCTACAAAACTGACTTCGAGCCTTCTTTCGTCGAAAAGATCCTCATCCACGCCGCCAACCGCGTGCCTGCGTTTGAGAATCTCCCCATCAATCCCAAACGCGCCTGGGCCGGACTCTACGAGATGACGCCCGACCACCACTGCATTCTCGGCCCGGTGGCAACTATGCCCGGATTCTTCCTGGCCAACGGCTTCAGCGGACACGGTGTGATGCACTCGCCTGCCACTGGCAAAATCCTTGCCGACTTAATTTTGCAGGGAAAAACTGATGTAGTAGATGACGTCTCTGTTCTCAACGTTGAGCGCTTTGCCAGGGGCGAACTGCTGCACGAAACCGCGGTGCTCTGACGGTGGAAGCGCGTCCCCTGAATATAGAGATGTAGCATGCTACGTCCCGGAGCGCCGACAATCGAGTGATTAAGCGCGAGGCCGCCCACGCGCCGAGCGCGCGGATCAATGCGCCCATCGACGTTTGGGACGGGTGGGGCTCGCTGGCAGTTTGGAGCGAAGCGAAAAAAAACTCAGTTGTGCGCGGGATTCACCTGTTTGAACGAGCCAATGATCTTGTCCAGTTCTGCTGGCCGTTTTCCTTTGTATCCTGCGCTGAACATGTAGAAGATCTTGTTGCCACACTGGAAACGATGCAGGCTCTTCTCTCCAGCTTTACTGGTTTCGTACTCCAGCCCGCTCAGGCCATCCAGTGAGACCTGTTTGAGCGAACCTCGCACCACCGGATCGTTTGGATCCTTATTCCCATCAGCCTTGTCCCAGAGATCGGCCAGCGTCGTCTCGCAATCCATAAGCTTATGGACGGCGCGCAGGCTGAAAATGCCTCCATCGCTGAGCCGGATCGTGTAGACATGAATATGCCGGTCGCCGCCATCGTCATGCGGAGTAACCGGCGAAGGCAGCGTAATGGCAAAACCATCATCCGGGAAGAAATACGGGCGCCACTGTTGTTTGGGTTGTTGCGCCAGCGTGGGATAGATCAGGGTCGAGGCTAAAACTGCAGCAAAGAGGGTTCTCATAAGCTGAAGAACATATTACCAGCCGCGCCTCGTGCGTAGAAGTTACTCACGTCCTACGATTGAGTACTGTATCGAGCCGCAGCAGCGCGGTGCGCAAGGCGTCCGCTCCGCCAACATTCGTGCCTTCGATTTCCAGCTCAGAGGCCAGGTGATTGCACATGCGTGCGATGCACCCGACGCGCTCCTCGGTAATCAGCGTAGAGAGTTCGCGGCTGTCGCCATCCAGCCATTTTTCGATCTGCCAGCCGGTCTGGCGGGCGCGGTCCACGGCATAGCGAAAGTTGGCTAATACGCGGCGGTCAACCATTCCCGCGGTCAACAACTGCTCCAGGCGATTAAGTTCGCCGGTGAGGCGGGCAACCTGGTTTGTCACCTGCCTGCTGAAAGCCTGGTCGGCCTCCTTGATAGCTGCTTCTGTTACTGCGTTCGTCATGGGCACTCCGGAGGGACATGTACTGCTTGAACGTAGAGTAGTACAGTTTTGCCGGTGCCTGTTAGTGACATTGGTAACAAACTTGCTCGCTGCTGGCCCCGACCCGCCAAAGCTCGGGAATATGCAAAAAGCCCGACGAGCGTCGGGCCTATTCTTCAATATTGAAATTGCCTTTTTATTGTGAGACCGGAACCGTCACTGGCTGGTCCAGCGAGAATTCCAGCAGGGTTTCACTGGGAACGTGCACCTGATCTCCCTTGGTCGCGACCTGTACCGCGGTCCCTGCGCCTGCACCGACGCCTGCGCCGATCGCAGCTCCTTTTCCGCCGCCCGCTATGGCTCCGATCACTGCTCCCAGAGCTGCGCCGCCACCTACTTTCGCGGCTGTGTTGGCCGTGCGTGATTTACCGGAAAGTTCATAGTCGCCGGTGGTAAGGCCATAGGTCTGGCCGTTAATCACAATTCCCGTGAGCGACAATCTCAGCTGGGCTTTCCCGGCCAGATGCCCTGCTTCCTTGGCTTCTTCCAGGCGGCCGTAAACGCTGGCGCCTCTGGGCACGACCAGCTGATCATTTACGTAGATTGGCTGGTCCAGTGTGGCAGCAAACTTGTCGCCTACTCGATTTCTGTCGGAGTCAATCGCATCAATCGTGCGGATCGTCAGCCTCGTTCCTGTGGGAATCGTCACTCTGTCGCCGGACGCCGTCGCGTAAGGAGCGTCGGTTGATTGCGAAGCAGGATAATTCGACTGTGCCGGCGGCGCATAATTTGCTTCTGCCGAAGACGAATCACTCGCCTGCCCCGGCTGTGCCGATGGTGCATAGCTCGGCTGCTGCGTCGGCGGATAGCCGGCACGGTTCGCGGAAGAATTGTCGGAATCAAATCTCAGGGCTGCAACATCCGCCACTGAGTAATGCTGCACGGTCGAGCCGACACGGAAACTCAATTGTGCCACTGATCCGCCAAGAAACGTCCCTTTGATCACGCTGCCGTTCCTGAGTTCCAGCGTGTCCGCCAGTGCCGACTGCGAGAGCGTGCAAATGCCAATAGCCAAAATCGCAAGAATGAGCTTCTTCACAACACCTCCTGGGCGCACGGCCCACTATCAGGAAATGTATCTGCCCTTTGGGATACTTGTGAGATGCTGAAACCAGAAGCAAAGTTGCAGGAATCAACTGAATCAGCATTTCCCGATGAAAATCGTGCGGCTAAATTCGCCGGCAGCGAGTAGAGTATTGGCGATGAAACCAGCAGCCATGGGTATTCGCGTCCATTCCGGTTGGGGTGCGCTGGTGATCTTGTCCGGACAGCCCGGCGCGGAAGAGGTTGTCGATCGCCGCAAGCTGACCATCATCGATCCCAAGGCTTCGGGCGTAACCCAGCCTTATCACCACGTGGAAGAAATGGAGCTTCGTGCTGCGGAACGGCACCTGAATAAGTGTGCCGCCGACTCCCGCCGCCTCGCCGTCGAAGCGCTGGGCGGCATCGCGAAAGAGCTGCGCGGCCGGGATTTGCTCCTCGGCGGCGCCGCTATTCTGCTCAGCTCCGCCCGCCCGCTGCCTGATCTGGATGAAATCCTCTCCTCGCATGCGCTGATTCACACAGCCGAGGGCGAATTCTTTCGTCACGCCTTCCGCCAGGCTCTGGCGCATCTGGAAATCCCGATGGTCGGCATCCGCGAGCGCGAACTTCAGGAATCTGCTAAACAAGCTTTCGGCAAATCCGCCGCGGAGGTGCAGAAGAGAATCGAAGGTATGGGGCGCTCCCTCGGCCCGCCCTGGACCCAGGATGAAAAATTCGCCGCGCTTGCGGCCGCAATCGTGCTGTCCATCTCCACACGAACGCTTTCCACTTACCACTAGGAAGCAAAGACCGGAGGCGCGCAATAGAAGCAGGCGTGAGAAAAACATGAAAAATGAGTTATTGGTTCCACCATTGGCGGAGTCAGATCCAGATGCGATCGAGATGATTCGTGTGTGGATCGCCAAAGGAGGCCTGCACGTCAGCATCAACCCATTTATCTGGAAAGATCCGGAAGCCTGGGGAATCATGCTGGCTGATCTGGCCGGGCATGTCGCCAATGCTTACGAACAGGAGTTAGGTCTGGATCGAGAGACCACAATGCACAAAATCACTGCTTTACTTCTGGCGGAACTTAAGAATCCAACCGATACGGCCCGGGGAAAGGTCCAGAACTGACCGGCGGATCGCCCCCGGTTGTCCCAAGTCACCGCTTGTGAGCAGCTTCCGGCGATTTTTACCGTCGCCCCGGCCCGGCGTCGCCTTTGGCTAAATTTTTTTGGGACCGATGAAACGTTATCCCGCCCCGCAGCACTATTCAGACAGGATGAACGGAAAAAGCACTTAAGCCAGGGCGGCGGTGGTTGCCAAGGGGGTGTCACCGCCGGCTTGGATTTTGCGCTTGACTCCTTTTGCCTCTTCAGAAGAGGGAGCGCGGCTCAACCTGGCCGCGCTCTCGCATTTATTCCCGGTTTGTGCGATTCCTGCTTCTGAATCCCTTTCCTCTTCTCCCTTGCTTGCTAATTCCTGATCAAAAAGCCATTCGGTGCAAAGCTGAAACCGAATTTAGCTTCTCGCTCACGGTCGTGTCGAAAATCCTGCGGGTATCTCGATTCATATTCCTGAATCGCCTCAAACGGACCTGGGCCGACAAACGGCAGCACAGGGTGTCCGTTGATATTGGAATCTTCCACGATCAGATAGTCTCCGGACGATAGGACTTTCCGCATTAAGAGCATTTCATTCAGTACGTGCTCTTTGCTGTGGTCGCTGTCCAGGATCGCGAAAACTGGATGCCCAAAAACCGTGATCAGATCGCTGATTCTCGATTCCGTCTCCGGCGCGGTGGAGGAGCAGGTAAGCAGTTCAACATTAGGATTCTCCTTAACCGCAGGAAAGACGTTTGAGTGGTCGATATCCACCGATAGCACGTGCGACGGCAGGCGATTGACCTGCTGCAATATCGAGGAAAAAAACATCGCCGATCCGCCGAAGTAGGTTCCAAACTCAATCACCAGCCGCGGCTTCAGATCGTGGATGATTTCCTGGTAATTCCACATGTCAGACGGTGATTTTTGCACCGGCACGCCCATCCACTGGGTCCGTTTCCAAACTTCAGTGCCGTAATACCAGCGATGATACTGGTTGGCCGCTCGAGCAGAGGGAGCAAGAAAAGAATCGAGAGCCCGGGAAAAACGCAGTCGTCTTCGCGCCCATGTCGCATCCATAGGCGATCAATTCTAAATCAGCGTCAGGCCGTGCTTTAGCCCCGTTATCCCAACGGCCGTATAGCTGTTTTTTCATGTCGGTTTCACATTGCTTTCATCTTTCCTCCCCGGAAAGAAAGCTGCTCCAAAAAGAAAGCCTGCTGCTAACACCAAACATCGAATTAGTTGTAGGCTTATGACAGGTGGGTGAACGATGGCGCTCCCTCTTACGATCCCCCAGGTAGCCGACCCGTCCCGTGAAGTAAGGAACGCCGGCAGCCTCGACCAGCTCTGCATCAACACTATTCGCACGCTCTCCATGGATGCCGTGCAGCAGGCCAACTCCGGACATCCGGGTACTCCCATGGCTCTGGCGCCGGTTGCTTATGCGCTTTGGCAGCGTTTTCTGCGCTTTGATCCTGAACACCCGATTTGGCCCAATCGCGACCGTTTTGTCCTCTCGGCCGGGCACGCTTCCATGCTGCTGTACTCGCTGCTGCATCTCACGGGGGTCAAGGCGGTCAATCCCAGTTATGAAACGCTGGGCGAGCTTTCCGTCAAGCTTGAAGACATCAAACACTTCCGCCAGCTCGACAGCAAATGCCCTGGCCATCCCGAATATCGTCTGACCTCCGGGGTTGAGACCACCACCGGTCCTTTGGGACAGGGGGTTGCCAACAGCGTAGGCATGGCGATGGCCAGCAAATGGCAGGCCGCGCATTTCAACCGGCCCGGTTATGAGCTATTCAATTACAACATTTATGCCATCTGCGGCGATGGCGACATGATGGAAGGCGTTTCCAGCGAAGCTGCTTCCCTCGCCGGCCACCTCAAGCTCGACAATCTCTGCTGGATCTATGACAACAATCACATCACGATCGAAGGCAGTACCGCTCTGGCGTTCACTGAGGATATAGCCGCGCGCTTCATGGGCTACGGCTGGAACGTCACCCGCGTCAGCGACGCCAACGATCTGGATCTGCTCACCCAGGCGATTGAGTTTTCCGTGGAAACCACCGACCGCCCGACCTTCATTATTGTTGACAGTCACATCGCTTACGGCGCGCCCCACAAACAGGACACAAAGGAAGCTCACGGCGAGCCCCTGGGCGAAGACGAGATCCGCCTGGCTAAGCGTAACTACGGCTGGCCGGAAGACGCAAAATTCCTGGTTCCCGACGGCGTAAGAGAGCATTTCGCTGAAGGCATCGGCGCCCGCGGCGCGCACCTTCGCGATGCGTGGATGGCATTGTTTGCTCGTTACACTAAGGATCATCCCGATCTTGCCGATCAGTTGACACGCATGCAGCGCCGTCAACTGCCTGACGGCTGGGACAAGAATCTGCCGACCTTCCCCGCCGATGCCAAGGGCCTGGCCACGCGTGAATCTTCCGCCAAAGTGCTGAATGTGCTGGCCCAGAATGTGCCCTGGTTGATCGGCGGTTCAGCCGATCTGGCGCCATCCACCAAGACGCGCCTTACCTTCGATGGCGCCGGAGACTTCGAAGCCGGGACCTACGGTGGCCGCAACTTCCACTTCGGCATCCGCGAACACGCCATGTGCTCCATTCTGAATGGCTTGTCCCTCAGCAAAGTTCGCCCGTACGGCTCCGGGTTCCTGATCTTCAGCGACTACTCTCGTCCGCCCATGCGCCTGGCCGCGCTCATGGAGATTCCGGTCATTTATATATTCACGCACGATTCCATCGGCGTGGGCGAGGACGGTCCTACGCATCAGCCCGTCGAGCAGCTGGCGTCCCTGCGCGCCCTGCCCGGCTTTATGACATTGCGCCCCGCCGACGCGAACGAGGTAACCGAAGCATGGCGCGTGATCATGCAACTGCGTCATGAGCCTGCGGCGCTGATTCTCACGCGGCAGGCGCTGCCCACCATCGATCGCACCAAATACGCTTCTGCGGCCGGTCTTGCCAAAGGCGCTTACATTCTGGCCGATGCCCCGGGAGGAAAACCGGAGCTGATCCTGATGGCCACCGGCAGCGAGGTCTCTTTGTGCTTGAGCGTCTATGAAAAGCTGACCGCTGAAGGCCGCAAGGTTCGTGTTGTGAGCATGCCCTCATGGGAGATCTTTGAAAAACAGCCTGCTGAATATCGCGAGAGCGTTCTGCCTTCGGCTGTCAAAGCGCGCATCGCCGTGGAGCAGGCATCGACATTCGGTTGGTCGCAATACGTAGGCCACGATGGCAAAGTCATCGGCATGAAGACCTTCGGCGCCTCGGCGCCGCTGAAAGAATTGTTGAAGAGGTTCGGCTTCACGCCGGAAGCTGTGCTGTCCGCAGCGCGTGAGTTGTTGCAGAAATCCCGCTCTTAGCTCTTAGCCTTTAGCTGTTGGTGTTCGCGCCTCAGCTTCCGGCTAAAGGCTAATGGCCAAAGGCTAATAGCTAATCATGAAAATCACAATCGGCTCCGACCACGCCGGCTTCGAATTGAAGACCTTCCTCATCGACCAGCTTCGCCAGCAGGGGCATGAACTCATCGATGTCGGCACTGACAGCACGCGGCCGGTGGATTATCCTGATTACGCGGAGGCCGTGGCGCTCAACGTTCTCAAAGGCAAATCGGAACGTGCCATCCTGATTTGCGGGAGCGGCGCCGGTGCATCCATCGCCGCCAACAAGATTCCCGGGATTCGCGCCGGCCTCTGCCATGACGGTTATTCCGCGCACCAGGCGGTAGAGCATGACGACATTAACATTCTCGTGCTTGGATCGCGCGTGATTGGGCCTGCATTGGCTAAAGATTTGTGCATTACGTTTTTGAATGCCCGTTTTACCGGTGAAGAACGGCATCGCCGCCGGTTAGGAAAGATTCACAGCATCGAGCAGCGCTACGCGCTCGCCAAGGAGAAGATTTCATGAATCCGGTAACCACCCCAGAAAAAATCCAGAGCGGTACAGCAGCGAAAAATAGTTTGCTGGCCCTGCAGCAATACGGACAATCCGTCTGGCTGGACTACATACGCCGCAATATCATCCTCAACGGCGAATTGCAGAAGATGATCGATCAGGACGGCCTGCGCGGCATTACCTCCAACCCTTCGATCTTTGAGAAAGCCATCGCCGGCAGCAACGACTACACCGATCTTCTCGCCCAGCTCGGCAAGCAGGGCGTGCCTACCGGCCAGATTTATGAGAGCATCGTTATCCGCGACATCCAGGACGCTGCGGATAAGCTCCTGCCCGTTTACAAATCCACCAACCGCCGCGATGGCTACGTCAGCCTTGAAGTGGCGCCTACGCTGGCTCGCGATACTCAGGGCACCATCGAAGAAGCCCGTCGCCTGTGGAAAGCCGTGAATCGTCCCAACCTCATGATCAAGGTTCCGGGCACGCCCGAAGGGGTGGAACCCGTCCGCCGTCTCACCAGCGAAGGGCTGAACATCAACATCACCCTGCTCTTCGCCCAGGAAGCCTATATCGCGGTCGCCGAAGCCTATCTTGACGGCCTGGAAGCTGCGCTCAAAGCCGGCAAAGACATCAGCGGCATCGCCAGCGTAGCCAGCTTTTTCGTCAGCCGCATCGATACGCTGGTGGATTCCAAGATCGACGAGCGTTTGAAGATCACCAAGGGAGCCGACGCCCAGCTTCTTGAATCGCTGCGCGGTAAGGTTGCGATTGCCAATGCCAAGCAGGCCTATCGCTACTATCAGAAGATGATCGAAAGCCCGCGCTGGAAAGCTCTGGCATCGCGCGGCGCACAAACCCAGCGTCTGCTCTGGGCCAGCACCAGCACCAAGAATCCTAAATATCGTGACGTGCTCTACATCGAAGAGCTGATCGGCCCCGATACGGTCAACACCATCCCGCCGGCCACTATGGATGCATTCCGCAACCACGGCGTTCTGCGGCGCACGCTCGATGCTGATCTGCCCGCGGCCGACAAAACTATGACCGATATGGAAAAAGCCGGCATCTCCATGAAGCAGGTCACCGGCAAGCTGCTTGACGATGCCATTCGCCTTTTTGATGAAGCCTTTACCCAGTTACATGAGGTTGTGGATCAGAAAAAGGCGAAACCGTGAGCACAAGATCGATCGTTCAACCGCCGCGCTGGCAGTTCTCTGCGCCGCTCACGCAGGCCGTGCAGGCGACGCTCAACGATTGGCAGCGAAACAACAAGATGGCCCGCCTGTGGCAAGGCGACGCCAGTCTCTGGACCAACGACGACGAATCGAAGTGGCTTGGCTGGCTGCGCGTGGTGGAAGAGCAGCAAAAGAATCTTGAACCCTTGCTTGAAGTTGCCGTCGACGCCACGAAGGCCGGTTTTACCCACGCCCTGTTGCTCGGCATGGGCGGCTCGAGCCTCTGTCCCGAAGTATTCAAGATCACTTTCGGCAAGCAGCCGGGCCACCCTGAACTGCATGTCCTCGACTCGACCGATCCGGCGCAGATCAGAGCCGTTGAAGGCCAGGTTGATCTGGCCAGAACGCTCTTCATTGTGGCCAGCAAATCCGGCAGCACGCTGGAACCAAATATCTTCAAGCAATACTTTTACGCTCGCGCTCAGGAAGTTGTAGGGAAAGATAAAGCGGGCGAGCGTTTTCTCGCCATCACCGATCCCGGATCCAAAATGCAGCAGGTCGCCGAGCGCGATCATTTCCGCAAGATTTTCTTCGGCGTTCCCAGCATTGGCGGGCGCTATTCCGCTCTTTCTAACTTCGGCATGGTGCCGGCCGCGGTCATGGGCCTCGACCTGCGCAAATTCCTCGATCGCACGGAAGAGATGGTCCAAGCTTGCGGTGCTGACGTTCCGGTCGATCAGAACCCCGGCGCCGTTCTTGGAGCGATCCTGGGCACTCTCGGCAACCTTGGCCGCAACAAGGTCACCCTTGTCACCTCACCCGGCCTTCACGACCTGGGAGCGTGGCTGGAGCAGCTTCTGGCGGAGAGTACGGGCAAACTGGGCAAAGGTCTCATTCCCGTTGACCGCGAAGAACTCTCTTCGCCCGAAGTCTACGGCGATGATCGGGTCTTCGTTTATCTCCGTCTTGCCGGCGAATCCGACAGCCGGCAAGCAAAGAAAATCGACGCGTTGCGCCAGGGTGGCCAGCCGGTCGTCGAAATTGAACTGACCGACATTTATGACATCGGCCAGGAATTCTTCCGCTGGGAGATTGCGACTGCAGTCGCAGGATCCATTCTCGGCATCAACGCTTTCAATCAGCCCGACGTTGAGGCCAGCAAGATCGTCACCCGGCAACTTACAGAAGCCTACGAGAAAACCGGCGGCCTTCCGGATGAAACTCCAATCCATGAAGAGAGCGGCATGAAGCTCTTCACCGACGATCGCAATGCTGCGAACCTGAAGCAGCTCGCGGGCAACGATTTTTCGCTCACAGGAATTCTGCGCGCTCATCTGGGCCAGCTCGGCGCCGGTGATTACATGGCGCTGCTCGCCTACATACAAATGAACGACGCGCACGAGGGCCGGCTCCAGCGCCTTCGCCACGCAGTGCGCGATCGCAAGCATGCTGCCACCTGCCTGGGCTTTGGTCCGCGCTTCCTGCACTCAACCGGACAAGCGTACAAAGGCGGCCCCAACAGCGGCGTATTCTTGCAGATCACCTGCGATGACGCCGTCAATCTGCCCGTACCTGAGCAGAAATACACTTTCGGCATCGTCAAGGCAGCGCAGGCGCGTGGCGATTTTCAGGTTCTGGCCGAACGTAAGCGTCGCGCATTGCGTGTACATCTGCCGGTGGATGTGGAAGGTGGGTTGGATAAGGTGGAGCAGGCGGTTACAGAAGCTTGGAAGTAGCGGAGACGGTTTTTCTGAAATCCCGAGCGCGCGGCGCGAGGGATCCATATCCTAAACATGCGCTGTCGCTGGCATATGGATTCCTCACCTCCACTTCGTTCCGGTTCGGAATTTCAGAAAGAGTACGCTGATTGGAGAAGCGAAAATGCAACTAGGCATGGTAGGTCTGGGCCGCATGGGCGGCAACATGGTGCGGCGGTTGCTCCACGGAGGCCATCAGTGCGTGGTCTCCGATCTGAGCCCCAAGAACGTCAACGAACTCGCCGGTGAAGGCGCCACGGGCTCAACCTCCCTCGATGACTTTGTCGCGAAGCTCAAAAAGCCCCGCGCTGCCTGGGTAATGGTCCCTGCCGGTGATCCCACCGAGCAGACCGTCGACGCTCTGGCTCAGCGCTTTGAGCCGGGAGACATCATCATTGACGGCGGCAACTCTTACTACAAAGATGACGTCCGGCGGTCGCTCAAGTTGAAAGATCGCAAGATCAACTACATTGACGTCGGAACCAGCGGCGGGATCTGGGGTATCGAGCGCGGCTACTGCATGATGATAGGCGGACCCAAGGACGCCGTCGAGCATCTTGATCCCATCTTCAAAACGCTGGCTCCGGGCATCGGCGATATCGAGCGCACGCCTGGCCGGGAGAAACTTGGCAGCACCGCCGAGCAGGGCTATCTCTACTGCGGACCTTCCGGCGCCGGACACTTCGTGAAGATGGTCCACAACGGAATCGAATACGGCCTCATGCAGGCTTATGCCGAAGGTTTCGATATCTTTCGCAACGCCAATTCTGAACAGCTGCCGGCCGATCACCGCTACAACCTAAATGTCGCGGATATAGCGGAGGTTTGGCGGCGCGGCAGCGTGGTTTCTTCCTGGCTGCTGGATCTCACGTCCATGGCGCTGGCGGAGAATCCGACGCTTTCCGAATACACCGGCTTTGTGCAGGATTCAGGCGAAGGCCGCTGGACGGTGACAGCCGCGCTGGAAGAAGCTGTCCCCGCAGATGTGCTCACCGCAGCTCTCTATACTCGCTTTCGCTCGCGCCAGGACCACACCTTCGCGGAGAAACTGCTGAGCGCCATGCGCCAGAAATTTGGCGGTCACATTGAGTTGACCGCACCCAAAAGCAAAACTGCCTGACCGGAGAGCTGACCATGCCACAGACGACCCAGCTTGAACGTGAACTGCCCGCACTGGAACGAATTCCCTCCGGAAACCCGCCGCCTACGGGCCCGTGCGCCATGGTTATTTTCGGCGGCACCGGCGACCTCACAGCGCGCAAGCTCTTCCCTGCTCTGTACAACCTGGCAAAAAGCAAATTGCTCAACCAGGATTTTGCCATCGTCGGCGTCGGACGGAATGATTACACCAGCGAACAATACCGGCAGGTGATGGGAGAAAAACTCGATAACTTCGCCACCAGCAAAGTTGACCCCAAGCTCCGCGACTGGATGCTGGAACGGGTTTACTATCTGGGCGGCGATTTCCACGATCCGCAACTCTATTCCCGTCTCAAACAAACGCTTCGTGAGATCGAGCAGAAATCCTCGAGCATCGACGGCAATTACTTTTTCTATCTGGCCACCAGCCCGGCCTTCTTTGGCGACATCGTTCAGCAGCTCGGCGCCGCCGATCTGGCCAAAGAGAAAGACGGCCACTGGCGCCGCGTGGTTTTTGAAAAGCCCTTCGGCAATGACCTGGCATCCGCCAAAGAGCTCAATTGCAAGGTCAGCAAGGTGCTTTCTGAACGCCAGATCTTCCGCATCGATCATTACCTCGGCAAGGAGACGGTGCAGAACATCCTGGTCTTTCGCTTCAGCAACGGAATCTTCGAGCCCATCTGGAACCGCCGTTACGTCGACCATGTTCAGATCACCGTGGCCGAAACCGTCGGCGTGGAAAAACGCGGCGGCTACTTTGACATGGCCGGAACCTTGCGTGACATGGTGCCGAACCATCTGTTCCAGCTCGTCTCGCTCACCAGCATGGAGGCGCCCATTTCCTTCAGCTCCACCTCGGTGCACGACGAACAGTCCAAAATCCTTCATGCTATCCAGCCCTTCAGTGCGGAAGACGTGCTGCACTGTGCTGTCCGCGGACAATACGGCCAGGGCACGATGGACGGCGAACGAATGCCCGCGTATCGCCAGGAAGATGGCGTGCCCCAGGATTCGCGCACGGACACTTTTGTCGCCCTCAAGCTTGCAATCGACAACTGGCGATGGGCGGGTGTGCCATTCTATCTGCGCACCGGTAAGCGCATGGCCAAGCGGCATACCGAAGTCGCAGTGCAGTTCAAACGCGCGCCGCTGGTGCTTTTCCGCGATACTCCGGTAAACAGCCTTGACGCCAACCAGTTGATCATCCATATCTCTCCCGACGAGGGCATCTCTCTGCGCTTCGGCGCCAAGATTCCCGGAGCGCAGATGCGAGTCGGCGACGTGGAGATGAACTTCAATTACTCCGACTACTTTGGCACTGATCCGAACACCGGCTACGAAGTACTGCTCTATGACGGCATTATGGGCGACCAGACGCTGTACCAGCGCGCCGACATGGTGGAAGCGGGCTGGGCGGCCGTGGATCCCGTGCTTGACGTCTGGAAGGCCCTTCCACCTAAGGCTTTTCCGAATTACCCCGCAGGCTCGTGGGGACCAGCCGAAGCAACGGATTTGATCGCCAAAGACGGCCGCTCGTGGAGAAAAATCCAGGAATGATACTGGCGGGAGACATCGGCGGCACACACTCCCGGCTCGGCTTGTACAGCGAAACCGGAGACCACCTTCATCTCCAAATCGAAAAGATCTATCCCAGTCGCCAGCATGGCGGACTGGCGGAGATTGTCGTCCAGTTTCTTGCTGATCAGAACACAAGCGTCAACCATGCTGCATTCGGGATTGCCGGCCCGATACTGAACGGCGTGGTTTCTACACCCAACCTGCCCTGGGTCATCGACAAGACAGAGCTCTCGGGTCAGGCGAAGATTCAACATGTCGCCCTCATCAACGATCTTGAAGCTCATGCCTGGGGCGTTGACGACCTTGAGCCGAACGGCTTTGCCACCTTGAACGCGGGAGCGGCGCTTTGCGGCAACGCAGCGCTCATCGCTGCCGGCACTGGCCTGGGCGAAGCCTGCTTGTATTGGGACGGCGCCCGGCGTCATCCTTTTGCCTGCGAAGGCGGCCATGCGGATTTCGCTCCCCGGAATGATGTGGAGATGGGCCTGCTAACCTACTTATGCAAGAAGTTTGGGCGTGTCAGCTATGAGCGAATCCTCTCCGGTCGCGGACTGAAGAACGTCTACGATTTTTTGCGTGATTCCGGGACTGAACGAGAGCCGCCGTCGCTGCTGGAAGAGCTAACCCAAGCGCCCGATCCAGCCGCTGTAATCTCCAAACATGGGCTGGCCGCGACTGCCGTGATCTGTGAACGGGCCCTGGACATCTTTGTGAGCGTTTACGGCGCCGAGGCCGGCAATCTGGCGCTCAAGATGCTTGCGATCGGAGGAGTTTTTTTGAGCGGCGGCATTGCCGCGCATATTCTTCCCAAGCTTTCAACCCCAGCCTTCATGCTGGCTTTTGTCGCTAAGGGGCGCCTCCAGCCACTTCTCGAAAAAATTCCTGTGAAGGTCGTCACTGATGACCGTATCGGATTGGTTGGCGCCGCCCGTTATGCGCTGGAAAGGCTCTGCGACCAGCCGGCTGATGTACTTTCTCGCCGGAGGGCATGAAACCCTATGCCCCGAGAGATCAAGGTTGTATCCGATAACGCTGCTTTGAACCGCGTTGCGGCACAGGAATTTCAAAACGCGGCGCAATCCGCCATAGCCGATCATGGTCGCTTCTCCGTGGCATTATCCGGTGGCAATACGCCGCGGAACATCTACTCGTTGCTGGCGCAGGAATACAAGAGCAGCTTGCCCTGGAACAAAATCCACATTTTTTTTGGCGACGAGCGCTCGGTTCCGCCAGATCATCCCGACAGCAATTTTCGGATGGCGAACGACGCCTTGCTGTCACATGTAGTGATTCCGCCGGAGAACGTGCATCGAATCCGTGCAGAACTCGATCCTGAGGCGGCGGCAAAGGACTATGAGAGCCAGTTGCGCGAATTCTTTCGCCCGGCGAATGATGCCTGGCCGCGCTTTGACCTCATCATGCTTGGCCTCGGCGAAGACGGTCATACGGCCTCGCTCTTTCCCGGAAGCACCGCTCTTGTGGACACCTCGCGTTGGGTGACGTCCACCTGGGTGCAGAGGATGAAAACGTACCGCATCACACTGACGTATCCGGTGCTGAATCATGCGGCAGAAGTCGAGTTCCTCGTCTCCGGAGCGGGAAAGGCCCAAGTACTGAGAGATGTTCTCCAGCCTCAGGAGGGAATGGCTTTCCCTGCGCAACGGGTTAAGCCCGAAAACGGTCGCCTGTTGTGGCTCGTAGATCAAGACGCAGCCAATTTGATCCGGGTAGAGACCTAAGCAATCTCCTTGTATTCAACCGATCGAGACACATTCTTGAAGATCACACGGATTCAGCTATTTACCCCACAATATACACGGCCCGCCGGATTTTCAGAGTAGCCGGATTTAGATTACTAAGTGAATGGGCTCTTACGGTGCTGAAAGTTTAACAACGTTAGGCCTCGTAGCAACCCTAGCTGCGCGCGCAAGCCTCCTGCTTGACCCCTTCGCCTGTAGCGAATAAAATACGAATCTATGGAGAAGTCGCATGGATTCACTATTCCTCGAAAACCCGTCCCCGGCTCCTTTGATCGGGATTGCCCGCCTGGCAGCCGAGGGAGAAGCGCTCGCTGAGGGTCATAACGTTGATTACCTCACGATAGAAAACCGCAGTCTTCTCACCCGTTGCAATTCCCCGCGCATGCCTTTTTCCTGGATGATCAATCCCTATCGTGGATGTGAGTTTGCGTGCAAGTACTGTTATGCGCGCTATACGCACGAGTTCATGGAGATGCGCGACGGCCTGGACTTCGAACGGAAGATATATGTCAAACAACACAGCGCCTGGCTGCTGCGCCAGGAGCTCAGACAGGTTCGCGCCGGTCAAATCATCGCCATTGGCACCGCAACCGATCCCTATCAGCCGGCGGAGCGGAAATTCGGCATCACGCGCGCCATCCTGGAAGAGTTTGCGCAGCATGAGGGTCTCTCTCTCGGACTGGTGAGCAAATCGGATTTGATATTGCGCGATCTCGACCTCCTGCGCGCGATTTCGCTCAAGAACCGCCTCAGCATTCACATCACTGTCACTACCATGAAGGTCCGCCTTGCACGCATTTTGGAACCGCGCGCGCCGCGCCCGGATCTGCGTCTGAAGGCCGTAAAGGAACTTGTCGCCGCCGGTATTCACACTTCAGTCAACTGCGCGCCGGTGCTGCCCGGAATCACGGATTCACCCGCGGACGTGGAGAGCCTGGTGCGCGCCGCAGCCGAAGCAGGAGCGCGCTCGGTCGCGGCAATTCCGCTGTTCCTGAAACCATGTTCGGGAAAAATTTTTGTGCCGTTCCTGGAACAAAACTTCCCGCAGTTGGTTAAGTCATACAGAAACAGGTTTCAAAATCGGGCGTTCTTGCCGGCGGAGTATGGACGCAGGATTTCCGCGTTGGTGAAAAAGCTGGGTAAGAAATATCGTCTCGGTGAGTTACCGCTCCGAGCCAAGATTGGTAGTCAGAAAGTGGATGTCTCAAAGCAACTCAAGCTCTTCGCAGGATAGTGTCTCAACAGCGTGGCTTGGGCTTTTTCCACAGCCATCGGTGATTGACATTAGTCAGCGAGAGCGGACGGATTATGGCAAGTCACTGATAAAGCATGACAAATCGGCGGATTTAAACCCGGTCGAATTATTTTTATTGTACTTAAGTACAGTGCTTGACCATGTACCATTGGACATGTTAGGTTTGTACCCGAAACAGCGTTTTGGCGCTGGATCGAATGGTGAAGGGAGAAGGTGAGCCAGGCGGTCCGATGCTAAAAAATCCAAAGGTTCTTGAAGATTTTGCTTTCGTGTTAGGAAAATATGTGTACTATGGTACAGTCTTTTCCATTGTACTAACGACGTAAGGCGACCGACTCCTGCCGGCGGGCGGGAATCGATGCGATTTTTTGGAACAGGAAAAGAAGTTCAGCTGTTTTTGGGGTAGAAGTCGGGAGAAGTCGGATAAGTTCGAACGGCAGGATTTCTTACTTCGTTTTGTCCATGTGGTCAGGTGATCGGTATCACTGATGTACGACAAAAAAAGTGACAAGAGTGAAACGATCAAGAGTTTGATTTCACAAGGTAGTAGAAGAAACCGAACTCCGGTTTAGCGACAAAGAGCTAGAAACCAGCCGGTTTTTTCGCGGGGAAAACAGCGGATGGACTTTGCACGTCACCGGACACAAAACAAGTGACGGCAATTCTTCCACCCAAGCGGGAGGTGGACTTTGCGGATTTTGGTTATTGAGGATGAGCCTAAAGTAGCACGTACACTGGTGAAGGGTCTGGAAGCGGACCACTTCGCCGTTGATCTGGCGGGGGATGGCGAAGAAGGTCTCCAGCTAGCCACCGAGATTGATTACGATGCAATCATTCTTGACTGGAACCTTCCTAAACTGGACGGACTGACCGTCCTGAGAAAACTGCGTAAATCAGGATCGAACATGCGTATTCTGCTCCTGAGCGCGCGGAAAGACGTTTCCGATCGCGTTTGTGGATTGCAGGCCGGCGCAGACGATTATCTGGTTAAGCCGTTTTCCTTTGAAGAGTTGTTGGCCCGGGTCCACGCTCTTCTCCGCCGTCCCCAGGAATTGCTGGACAAACTCAGCGTCGAGGATCTGGAACTCGACCGCATGCGCCACA
>DATFSU010000014.1:0-3546 GCA_035262465.1 Candidatus Angelobacter sp.
TCAACGCTTTTGGTTGCGTGCACGAGATCGGAGTAGTCGGGGACTTCGTCAGTCAAGTCCCGCATCTCCTTGCGGACCATTTCACGGCGCGAGTAGCCGTAGACCTGAATAGCGCGCTTGTTGGCGTCGAGGATGCGAAAAGATCTTGGATCGAAGACCAGGATCACGTCGTTTACCGCGTCCATCACTGAGCGGCATAGCTTCCGCGCCTCCAGGATCGCTGACCTCTTCTGCAACGGCATTTTGGCAGACCCATGCCAGCGCCGGCGTGAGTTGCCGGCGCTGGTGCTACAGTGATCAGGCTAGCACGCGATCAACTAGCCAGCTTGGGTTGGCCACGTGGAGCCAGGGTGCAGTTTCGCGTGACTCCACCGCTTGGGTATTCTCTTAATCTGCAGGAAACGGAAAAGCTGACCCGCTTCTCTGGTTGACGACAGCGGAAACGCTTGATGAGCGTCTGGGTCGTATCCAAGAATCCCTCTACCGTATCGAAGATCGGTCAAGCACAAAGTAAGGAGCGACAGCGAACTGCTCTCGTGTGGCGTGCTTCATTCTCCAGGTAGAATCGGTGGGTTGCAGCTGGCGACAAGGTGCGGGATGCGAAGAATCCTGGCTAAGCATTTGATGGAGCTGGAATCAGCGAAGCACTTGCGTGGACCTGATAGCCCAGCGAAGGCCGCGAGACTGCTGGGGGCGATGAGGGAACCAAGGTTTCGCGACTCTGCGTCGCTGATTCGTTTCCATGATGCTGTTCTCTTCCTCCGCGCGTTTCCGCACAGCCCTGAAGTGCTTCGCCGGACGGAGCAACTGCTGGCGGGTGTGAGCCGCGAAGCAAGGCGGCTCCGCGAATCAGGAGCCGACATGGATCCGTTTGACCACGAGCAAGTCTCCGGCATTGCCGGGACCGAGTTGCGAGACCGTTTTACCTATGACGTTGCCCGATGGTTGAAACAGCGTTATCCCCGCCAGATCCGCGCCGCCTGGGACATCGATGAACAGGCCCGCCCGCTGTCGGCGGCCCTGCCCAGGTTTCTGCCGTTGTTGGAAGATGACTCGCTGGTCGAAGCCGACACGCCTTACCTCACCTGGATGAGCCGAGCAGCGGGCGAATGCCACGAGCTCGAGTGGCTCCTGCAACGCTTTCACGAGGCCTGCCTCTCGCCTGCACAACGAACCGAACTCTACGACGCCCTAGGCATCGAGCTACGCTGGGAGCTGGAAGACGGCCCAGCCAGCCGGACGTTCGCACGTCGCGCTACACTGGAGCCCTTCTTTCACACAGAACCATTGATCCGCCGCAACCAGGTTTCCCTGGAGAAAGAGTTTGCGTCGCCGCAACTGCCGGTGCGCAAACTCAGCGCGAGAGAAGGCGACGAGATTCTCAACATGTGTCGTGACGCCGTTACTGTTCGCTATCGCGAGCTTTACGGCACAACCCGCGGCGATCCCACGCAAGTGATTGAAGCCAATCCCGGCCGCGGCGTCCAGATCTTTCTTTGGGGATTGCCGCCGGAGCGCCGCCTGCCGCTGCGGGCTTACCACGCCGGTTTCACGCTAAAGAATGGCGTGCCGATCAACTACATCGAGGGCATCTCGCTGTTTGAATGGATGGAGATTGGCTTCAACACGTTCTACGCTTATCGTGATGGTGAGACCGCCTGGGTCTACTCCAAGGTGCTGCATTTCCTTCATCAACTGACGGGAGTGACGTGCCTGTCGGTTTATCCCTACCAGATCGGTCATGAAAACGAAGAGGCCATAAAATCCGGAGCGTTCTGGTTTTATCGCAAGCTTGGCTTCCGGCCAGGGAGACCTGATTTGCTGACGCTGGTTCAAAAGGAGGAGCGAAAGATGGCAGGCCGGCCGGCTTATCGAACCTCGGCGAGCACGCTACGCCGGCTTGCCGCCGGCCACATTTTTTATGAAGTCGGAGGAAGTGGGCGCGGCTGCTGGGATACTTTTGCGACCCGCAACCTGGGCTTCGCTGTGCAGAAGAAGATGAAAGAGGCATTTGCCGGTGACGCCGGCAGAATTCGCCAGGCAGCCTCCGCGGACCTCTCGCAATGGCTGAAGGTGGACTTAGCGTCGTGGGGCCCATTGGAACGGAGCGCGTTCGATAACTTCGCGATCTTAGCCCTGGTAGCGCCCGAGCTGAAGCAGGGGAACCGCGACCAGCAACAATTATTCCTGGAAATCATTCGAGCGAAAT
Source organism: Candidatus Angelobacter sp. (assembly GCA_035262465.1). Classification (GTDB taxonomy): domain Bacteria; phylum Acidobacteriota; class Terriglobia; order Terriglobales; family Acidobacteriaceae; genus Angelobacter. The sequence goes on from DATFSU010000014.1 coordinate 2,210, forward strand.
CCGCTGCAGACGAAATCGAGTACTTGCGAATGTTGCGTCAACATGAGGGCTTGCGTGAAACACTTTTGCGCATGGGCTCTGCGCCGATTGACGCCGCTAGACCATGATGCACTCCACGCTGCAGTCACAGGTTTTGTAGAGATGCCTGCACGAAAAACCGTTTCGATCATCGGCTATTCTCTTGCGCTGCTACTCGCCATCCCCGGGGCACCGGCGATCCGTGCGGGAGCGGCGAAGTCCGTGATCACTCCGGATGTCTCCGGACGCACTGTTTTCCTGGCGGGATTTGGTCATAATCGAATCGCCACAGCGGTCCATGATCCTCTTTACGTTCGCTGCCTCGCGCTCCAAGCCTCCCAGGACACTGTGGTTCTGTGCTCGGCCGACCTGATCGGCCTTTTCTACGACGACGTCCAGAAGATTCGCGAGATGTTCAGCTCTCGAGCCCCTGCAGGAGCGCACTTGATCGTGGCGTGCACGCATGTTCATGAGGGTCCCGATACTCTGGGATTATGGGGGCCATCTGCGGTGGAAACAGGCATCGACGTCCATTATCTGGATTGGGTCGATCAACAGATCGCGCAGACTGCGGTTGAAGCCGCGCGTAACTTACAGCCGGCGCGAATACGAATCGCGCTCGATGACTCTCCTTTACTCGCGCAGTTGCAAAGCGTCGATCGACCTCCGTACATCAAAGATCCATTCCTGTTTGTGCTGCAGGCCGTGCGCCTCTCCGACGGCGTGACGATCGCGACGTTAGTCAACTGGAGCGACCACCCGGAGACGTTGAACCGCAAGAATACCGAGATCACCGCCGATTATCCTGGTTGGATCTGTCAATACCTTGAGGAACGATACGGAGGCACTGGATTGTTTTTCAACGGAGCGGTTGGCAAGGTATCAACTTTGGGAAGTCAGGTCGCGCTTCTCGACCCTGAAACCGGGCAGGTCGCGGTTGATGGCGCCTGGCGCAAACCTGAACTGCTGGGAAACACCATCGCACGTCTGGCGGAACGAGCGTTGGCCGGCAGCAACGCTCAGGTTGCTTTACTGGACACGCTTGTCTTTCGCTCTTCTCTGTTTTTCTTGCCGTTGGCCAATGACCGCTTTCGCATCGCCGAGGCAGCCGGCGTTTTCGCAGGGCGCAAGCCCATCTACACCGATGGAAAACTCGATCCTTCAACCGTCGAACGGACCTTGGAGCAACGAACGGTGCGCCTCCCGACAGGACGCGACTTGCAAAGCGAGGTTGATTACCTGCAACTAAAAGCAGGCACTCGGGTCGTGGCGGAGTTCGTCACGGTGCCGGGAGAGATCTTTCCGGAGCTGGTGAATGG